>JAHFRQ010000004.1 GCA_023266215.1 Gammaproteobacteria bacterium
AACCACAGAATCTGATCTAAAAAAAATAATCGGCACTGATCAAATTATAGAACGTGCTTATGAAGCCTTGAATCGTTTTTCCTTATCACAAAACGAAATGTTAACCTATGATGCTGAAGAGAAACGAATTCGAGATGAACAAGCAGCGTTAGATTATGCGTTGGGTGAAGCCAAGATGACAGGCATCGAGGAAGGAAAAGCAGAGGGAAAAGCAGAAGGCGAAAATCTTGCAACGCATCGCATTGCAAAAACGATGCTGCGAGAAGGATTCTCTGTAGAGCAAGTTTCTAAAATGACTGGACTTTCGATTTCTGAAATTAAAAAATTATTATAAAAAATATCATTCAGCGTTATATCCGATATGCTCTTAAAAATTATGTCACATTATGACACTTTTTGGTACGAAAAAGTGTACAAAAGTGACATTTTATCTTTCTCTGATTATCTTTCTCTGAAAGAAGAATCCAGGGCTCGGGTAATGGGTTTTAAGATATAAGACATGATTGATTTCTTGTTAGTCACAATATCTGCTTGAACGGTCATCCCGGGTTTTAGAATATTTTCTTTTGGATTCTTGCCGACATAGTTTTTTTCTAACGAAATTTTTATTTGATAATATGGCAAGCCTTCTTTACTGGTAAAAGTCGATGCCGAAATTTCTGTCACCTTACCTTTGACACTACCATAACGCGCAAAGTCGTAAGTTGTGACCTTCACTTCCGCAGGATCGCCGACACGCACATAACCAATATCGCGCGTACTCAACTTACTTTGAACTTGCATCTCGCCTTCTGTTGGAATAATTTCCATGAGCTTGTCACCGGGCGCCACAACCGTACCGGGTAATGCCGTTAATCCTTTAATCAAGCCTGTGATGGGCGTCTTAATGGTAAGGCGCGAGCTGACATCAACCAATCGTTGCAAATTATGACGCGTTTCAATTAATTGTTCATCGATTCTATCCAGCTCTTTAGTGGCTGCTTCATCGGCGCTGTTATCCAGTTGCGCTAAATTATCACTGGATTCTTTCATGGCACTTTTAGCTTCGATAATTTGATTTTGCGTTCGCTCAATTTGCGTGCGTGCATCCGCTGTTTTTCGTTGTGCTACAATATATTCGCGCTCAGAAACATAACCTTGTTTCACTAAACTGCCCAGCATATTTTCTTCTTTTATATATGAGTCTAATTGTTTTTGAAGATCGCCTTCGCTGTCTGTTAATTGCTTTAATTGCGACTCTTTTTGTTTGACTTTTTCTTGCAAAACGATGCGTTGATTTTCACGCTGTTGAATTTGTTGCTGCAAAACAGTAACATCAGATTGAATAGACTCCACAATCTGTCTTTGATTTTCAGGTGAATTATAAGGCAGATTAGCAAGATCTTTATACCAATCCACATTCTGAACAGGCACATCATGCACAAATGCATTGAGTCGTGTTTTATCTAAAATCAAAGACAATTCTATGCCCTGCTCTTTTTGCAATTGCGCTTTCACGGCAGTTGGGTTGAGCTGCATTAAAATTTTTCCCTTCTCAACCTCTTGTCCATCTTTTGCAAATACTTCTGAAACAATACCGCCTTCTAAATGTTGAATGACTTCTACGTCTTTTACCGGCTGGATATCACCGTAAGTCACCGCCACTTCATCCACCAAAGTAAACGTAGCCCAAATAATAAAAAGAAATAATATAACGCCGATAAAAATAATGCTGCGTTTAACGAGACGCGAATAGCCGCCTTCTTCAATCAGATTTTCTTCAGGAAAATATTTTCTCGTATCATGCTTCATATTAAATTAAATCCTTGGGCATCTTTTCCATCACTTCATCGGGTTTACCCATAAGCACTTGCCTACCCTCATACAATACCATAGCAAGGTCTGCCAATCTAACTTGGGACGGCCTATGTGTAATTAAAATAACGGTTTGCTTGCCTTTGGCACGCATAATAAGATCTGTCATCGCCTTGTCACTACCGCTATCGAGTGAGGTAACAGGTTCGTCCATAATTAAAATGGGTGCGTTTCTTAAGTAAGCACGCGCCAATGATAACTTTTGACAAAAACTCGACGCCATGCGTTTATCACCATAATCTTTTACGCGCGTATTAAAACCCTCTTTTAAAGCCAAAATATCTTTTAACAAATTAGCATCTGTTGCTGCTTGAACTAGTCTTTCGTCTGATGCAGTAGGATCCGCTAATCTTAAGTTTTGCGCAACCGTGCCATAAAATAACTCTGCTTTTTGTGGTACATACGCAATTTGTGTTCGCAATAAGGCGAAATCATACTGCTGTATATCGCGTCCATCAATAAAAATGTGGCCAATTTGAGGCAGATACAAAGCCAGCATTAATTTTGCCAGCGTGCTTTTTCCAGCGGAACTTTGTCCTATGACTGCCAACATTTGTCCTGGTTGGATAGTGAAATTAATCCCAGATAAGGCGGAAGAATCCGATCCCGGATAACGGAAAGTCACCTGTGAAAACGTCACCGCGCCCATAATATTAATTGGCGCATTTTTACGCGAAAATCTTGACTGCTGCTCTTTTGGAATTCGCATTAAATTATCAATCTGTGAAACACTTCGTTTTAATTGTGTTAATTTTTGCGCTGACACACACACCACTTTAAGCGGCGATAAAACGCGCCAAATAATAAACATCACGCCGATTAATGCGCCAATTTGTATTGTTTTCTCAGACACTAAAAAAACACCGACAGCCAGCGTCGCTAATCCTGCCACAATCGTTAACACATCAAAAATATACTCATTGGCATTACTTAAAAAAGCCACGCGCTGATTAAATAAACTCAGCTGTCCATTCATGCGACGAAAACGCGTCTGCCATTTATCTTGAATATCGGCCAATTGCAATGAATGCATGCGCTGAATGGATTCCACTAAAAATTCTTGGCGTTTGGATTGCAATGAGGCGCTTTCTCGAATACCCTTTTGGGCAATATGCCACAAAATATAAGCCGTTAAGGCAAATATGCCTGAAAATATAATCGGCACCAACACCAACCAATCACCAATAATCCAAATTACCACCAAATAAATTAATAAAAACGGCACTTCAATTAATGTGCCAAGCAAGGGGCTGCTAAAAAATTCTCTTACGCTATTAAAATCACTCAAGCGCGTAATTTGCGTTCCGGTTGTTGCCGATTCTGTGTAGGCTGCAGGTAACTCCAATAATTGTTTAAAGATCGCGTCCCCAACACGGCGTTGCACAAAACTACCTAAATAACTAATTAAGCGCGAACGAATCATCATGATGACAAACAATGCTGTTAAAGCAAGCGCGGCGCCCATTAAAAACGACACCAACATTTGAATAGATCCTGTTGTCACCACTTTGTCATACACGCTGATAATAAAAAACGGAGAGGCCAACATTAAGACAACTTGTAAAAAAGTTAAAAATCCGACGTAATAAAGCGATTTTCTTTTGGGCTCCAGCGCTCGTTTAAACCAATGCATGCCTTCAGCCGCATCTTGAGTTGACTCGCTTTTTTGAAAAGCGACAATTTGACCTTCTTGATGATCAGGCAATATCAACTCTGTTTTTTCTGTTTCGCTGTCAAACGCTAACAGGCCCGTAGGTTCTACTCGCACTATTATTTTGGGTGCGCCGCCCTCTTTTGGAATAAAAAGACAGGGTATCAACACAGGATCAATAATATTTAATTTCGTTGCGCTGACATGATTGTCATAGCCTAAATTTTCCATTGTTGAGCAAAAATCCTCAACAGATGAAATGGGGAAAAAATGCGGCATACTTTCAAATAACATGCGGCGATTACCTCGCCACTGTAATGCCTTTAGCAATGGATTTAAGCAGCGCGCCAATTGTGCTGGATTAACAGGCCCGATAGGTATTTTTTTATTTGCCATAATCCACCTGAATTAATTTTCCCTCTTTTAATTCATAACTGATTGTCGTCAGTTTTAATAAAGAGGGTCGATGCGACACCAGAATAATAGTCGAAATTTTAGCAAGCGATAATAAAACATTGCGCAATCGCATGTCACTTTGCATGTCCAGATTAATATTCGTTTCATCAAATAAAACAATTTTTGGTTTGCGCACCAAGGCGCGCGTAATCACAATGCGACGAATCACGCCGAGCGATAAAATATCTACCGCACGATCACCCACCATCGTGTCATAGCCATTAGGCAATTTTGAAATAATGTCGTTTAATCCGAGTAATTGCGCAATGCGGTGCGCCGTGGGCACATAATTTTCATCAAACGCTGATAAATTTTGCATGATCGTGCCACGAAATAAATCACCTGTTTGACTTAAATAAGCAATTTGATGTCGTAAATCATTTAATTGAAACTGACTTGTATCGCGCCCATCAATAAGATATTGCCCGGATGTCGGATTCATGACGGTAGCCAAAATATTCAGTAGTGTTGTTTTACCAATTTGCTCTCTGCCCGAAATACCCACCACACTGCCCGCTGGAATTTTAATACTAATACGATCTAAAATTAATTTAGATTGTGGTCCATATCGAAAGCTAATCTCTTTTAACTCCATTTCGCCATGTATTTTTCCGAACGGCGGCTTGGTGATTTCTTCAGGATTGTTTAAACCCCACGTTGCTTTAAGCTGCGTGCGTACAATATTGACTGTTTGCCATCGATTTAAAACGCCCAAGGCACGATTGAGTGGTTGAATAATACGGCCTGCAAGCAAAGTACAGGCAGCCAATCCCCCCAGTGTCATCGAACCTGAAATGACATACAAGCTACCAAAAGCGGCGATTAACATCACAACCAATTGACTGGCAACCACTTTGATCGTTGCCAAATCAGCAGAATGAACGCTCGAGCGAAAATTCGCTAAAATACCGGTTGCTTGTAAACGCTCATAGCGACGCATCAATAAACTTTCCATGCCCATCGCTTTGACAGTATGAATATTATTAATCGTTTCAATCACTAAATTATTTTCACGCGCTTCTTGAATAAATTTTTCTTTGAGAATTTTTTCCCAGGTATCCAAAAAATAGAAGGTGGAATAAACAAGTGCAACAATAACCGCCAACGGCGCCAATACCAACCACTGGCCAAGATACGCAATCACCAGTAAAAATAAAATAATAAACGGCATATCAAAAACAGCGGTCAGTAATTGATTGTTATAAAATCCTTTCATCTGATCTAGAATACTAATTTGATGCAATCGCTCGCCCGCGCCAAATTGTTCATACTCAGACAGTGGGGTATTAATTAATTTTTCAAATACCGTTTCACTTAATTTATATTCATATTTGGCATCGCTCCATAAATTCATATAAGAGCGCAACATGCGCAACACCATCTCAAATAATAACGCAAAAATAACACCGGCAAAAAGTAAATACATGGTGTCAAACGAACGATTCGGAATAATGCGGTCATACACTTGCATCAACGTTAATGGAAAAGCCAGTGATAAAATATTAACAAAAGAAGTTGCAAGCAACGTGGTCTTGCGCCCGCCTGACACCGACGCATCGGATAATTGATTAACCCAGGCAATATTATTGCAATATTGTTGAACCGGTAGCCAATATGACACGATTTTATTTTTTGTTGTTAAAAAGAATTGTTCGAGCGGTAAAATAACCCGGGTATTAATAAAATTAAACTGGGATGAAAAACGTGTGGCTAAATAAGCGCCCACAGCAGCAATTGACTCGCTTGTGAAAGCCATAACAGCTTTTGCATAAGCGGTTAATTTGATGATTGCATTTTGCAAAATGCTTTTTATTTTTTCAGCAATGTCCATTTTTGCTATTCTTCTTAAAATGCAAAGTCATTTAACGAAATAGATAGATTATCATGAGTCGTTGAATAAAGGCCATTTTTTCATTAAATTCAATCAAATAAGTTGATCGATCAGTGCTTGCATTGCTTCTGCAGAAGGAGTGGTGAATGTTAATTTCCCTCTGCCGGCTGAATCAAAAGAAATAGCGCTTTTAAGTGAAAACTGTTGGGATAACCTCGCTTGCCAAGTGGCAATATTGTCTTTCAACGCGTCGCTTTGCACATAAAAATGCGTGTTCAATGCGCCTTCTTTATTCTCACCTATTTTTTTAATTAAAACTTCAGTTTGTCTCACCGATAAATCTTGATCAATAATTATTTGTGCTATGGCGGATTGCTTTTCTAAATCTAACGATAACAAGGCGCGCGCATGACCCATTGAAATTCTATCTGTCATTAAAGCGGATTTTACAAAATCAGCCAGGCGAGTTAATCGCATGATATTGGTGATGTGTGAGCGTGACTTTCCAACTCGACTGGCTAACTCATCATGAGATAATTGAAAATCATTGAGTAATTTTAAATAGGCTTCTGCTTCCTCGATACAATTTAAATTTTCGCGCTGGATATTTTCGATTAATCCAAATGCCATCGCTGTTTGATCATCCACTTTACAAATCGTAACAGGCACTTCTTGTAATCCTAAATAATTCGCTGCGCGAAGACGTCTTTCACCTGCTAATAATTCATAATGATCATCACAGGGGCGCACCAACAAAGGCTGCAAAATACCGTATAATTTAATGCTTTCTGAGAGCTCAGTAATTGCCGCTTCATCAAAATTTTTTCTGGGTTGAAAAGGAGAGACGGCAATTTTCGCAACAGCTAATTTATTGATAGGCGCGCCATCACTATTGGCCGTAAAAATAGCATCTAAGCCACGTGAGATAGAAGTTGTTGATTTTATAATTTCGTCCATAGTCCACTCGATAATTCTTTGGTTCTGACCACATGCAAAAATTGATTTTCATCGATAAAAACATCGGGGTCTAAAAAGCCAATGCGCACCAATTCAATTAATGATTCACGCAAATTAGCTTTAAAATGCTTAACTGTTTTCATTTTTGAGCCGCACAATTCCATTAAACGACTTAAATGAATCGGTTCTGGTTTTGCGTGTGAAGAATAAAATGCGTGCAACCATTTGGCCAGCGGCTTTAATTTTTTACGCTGTTCCCAATGAATTTTTGAATACATTTTTCCAAGCTCACCAAATAATTTAGTCACCTCAGGTTCCAGCCATACTTTCCAGCTTCTGAGTTGTTCGCCATCGGTGTGCCATTCAAATTTTCTCACCAATGAAAATCCAATGCCTTTCTCAAAATAAGGATTGTAAATTGATAGTGTCGTTGCCGATAAACGCGACAAAGAAGCTTTTAATCGCTCGCAATATTGCACACGTTGCGGCCATCCTATTTGCGATAAAAAAGTATAGGGTTTAAATTCAATTTGATTGGATTTGGCTTCAGATGCCGAATAAATTAATTGTAGCCAAATATCTTCATCATCTTGTCGTAATTCTTCGCCCGTATAAATAATTTCAGAGGATCGAAAAGAGCCAATTTTTTGGTTTTTTAAAAAAGGCCTTGCGGCGTTGTGATTGCCAACTGTAAATAAAGCCGAACGAATCATATCATTGGGGATAATGCGTTTATCATTCGGAATATGTGGTAATAATTCTGTGTCGTCCATTGTTTACTTCTTTTTACTTTTTCTACTTAGATAACTCCATTAAAAAACTATTTAATTTTATCTGAAATAATTCAATATCCGTCATCATGATGGCGCGGCGATTAATATGCACAAGAACATCGCCATTATCTTGTGGCTTTGTTTTAAATAATAAATTGCCAGCTGCATCACGCTTTTCATATTCTGGTTTTAAAAATGGCTTTTTTTGACTGCCAGGTGATAAAAAACTTTGCATGCGCTGATCAATATTCGATGTGGTGACGGTTTGATCTGATATTTTAGGCGCCAAATGCATTAACACATCTAAGCACTCTGCATTCTTTGAAAGCGTTGCGATTTTAATCACCATTTTTTTAGACAATGTTTTATAATTGCTAATTGCTTCACGCAAATTTTCAGGTACACGCAAATAAGCCATTAAATCATTGAGTGCTTGTTTGCTAATGCCCAATACTTTACTCAGCTCCGTTTCGTTTTTAAAAACACCGCCATCAATTTGCGCGCGATAGCTCATGGCACGCGCATAATCACTAATTTCTTTTCGATTTTCATTTTCTTCTTTTTGACATAATGATGCTTGCTGATCAGAAATATTTTTACAAATGGCTAATAAAGAAATATTTGCTAAATGGGCTGCACGCCAACGTCGATTACCAAAAATAATTTCATAACGATGCGGTGTATTTTGCTTATTTTCTCGCACTAAAATAGGTTCTTGCTGACCGTGTTCTTTTAAAGATTGCGCCAGTGATTCAATATCACCTAATTCATCTGAGGGCCTATCTGCAAAGGGCCATAAAATACAATCGTTCGGATCAATGGTGATAAGCTGATTAGATTGATCTCCGAACGATTGCACCGACTCTTTTCCCGACTCTTTTTGTAATTCCAAATAAGTATTGATAATTTGTGGTTCAGCGACACTCACAGACGTTTCTGTAAAATCTAATAATGCGGCCATGGCAGATTGCGGTTTTTTGCGCGACATCATTGCATGACCTCACTGTAATTAACAGCCTGATGGGTCCCACGTGTTTGTGTATTCCACACCATTTTCAATAATAATTCTAATTCTTCTGCCACTTGATTGGCATGATCAATCGCACGCTTAAAAGTGCGTTTGTCATTTGGATGTGGCTCTACTTCATACAATGTTTTCATGTCTGCAGATGCTTTTGAGACAGCCTCTGTTTCAATCATGTAATTTGTCATCACAGATGAGCCAAATACTTGACGTATCGCACCTTCCATTGTTTTAGCTTGTACTGATGATGGCTTGTGTCTGCTAATCAGTAATCGCACAAAATGATAATCAATTTTAGGTAAACGCCCCAATGCTTCTTGTGCCATATTTAAAAATTGCACTGTGCTGCAATAATCTACTTCAGAAGGCAACAGTGGAATAATCAGGCCATCAACCGCATATAAAACATTCAGTGTAATAAAACCCAATGATGGTGGTGTATCAATAATCATAACGTCATACTGATCGGATAATTTTTCTAAGCTCTTTTTAAGGCGCGAATAAAACGTCAGTACATTGCCAGTTTTTTGACGGTGCTGATAAATTTGATTGGGAATAATCATTTCGGCGTTATAAAGCGTTAAATTGGCAGGAATAATATCCAAACCATCCCAATGTGTTTTAGTGATGCAATTTGATAAATTATCACTTTCGCCGATTAAAATATTTAACAATGTTTGATCGGTATTGACATGCAAATCGGGAATAAATCCTGCACCTTGATGTGTTGAGGTGCCTTGGCTATCACCGTCAACTAATAATACTTTGTAGCCCATCAACGCCAATGCTTGTGAAACAGTCAATGAAGTAAAAGACTTCCCTACCCCGCCTTTAAAATTCACGACACCCAAAATCACGGGTTTTGCACCCACTGGTTTTGAAGGTCGTAATTTAAAAAATTCTCGCAGTTCATTTATTTCTTGTAAGCTATAAACACGATCAGTGCGCTTGCCATTTTCTTTTTTTCGGGATGTTTTAATTTTTCCGGAGTCTTCAAGGTTACGCAATGTTTGGGGTGTGCGGCCAATCATTTGTGCAGCATCAGAAATACCCCACTCTTTTAAAACTTTGACATCATGGGGTGTTACCGCATTTTTGCGGAACACTTCAAGAGATCTCGAGCCTTTTGCATAGAGTTCTTGTAAAATTGTATTGGCTGACATGATATTCCTTTTTTTCTTTTTCCTTTTTGCCAAATTCCCTGATTTATATTTAAAATAACAAAATTATTAAATATTTGCAAATAATAATCCACAGGATAGTTACAACAGTTATTTAAGTTAGATTAGTTATATATAGTGTGGTCGGTCAGCATGTGAAAATAAGTCGGTCAGCATGTAAGAGTTAGTCGGTCAGCATGTGAAAACACCGTCGGTCAGAATGTTATGTTTTTGATAAAGTTATCCACATGTCCACAGGGTTGATTTTTTTAAATTTAAAATAAATGTTGTCCGGGGGTCCGGACAATATAAGAATCCGCTTATTACGCAAACTCCGTTTGCTCCATGCGCGGTTCCTTCAGAGCCACTAGTAAAGTGCGGAAGCGATTTTAATATTAACGTAATTTGCTATTGGTTTGAAGGAACCGCGCGAGTAGTTTGCGCAGCAAACGTATCAAGCGGATTCTTATAGGGTTGCTTTTTGATTGTCCGGCGGTCCGGACACTATATAGAAGCGCACTACATTCTGACCGACTTAAAATAATTGTCCGGCGCGCCGGACAGAATGAGAAATTATAACTAATTGATTAATAATAAGAATTTTTTGAAATTGTTTCACGTAGAACAATTAAGTAATGTAATGGATCTGATCCCAAGGTATTTCTGTTGGCATTATCCAGAAGCCAGGAAAAGATTCTTTCAGTATTTTATAAGCGTTTTTAGCTAACTCCTGATTTTCAAATAGTGCGAAACAGGTTGGACCGCTGCCACTCATCCGAGCCAATCGACAGCCTGGCTGGTTACTTAAAAGATCCAGCAAAGTATGAATGATGGGTAAAAAATGGGAAGCAGGAGACTGCAAATCATTTTTTTGTTTTGCTAGAAAATTAAGAAAAGCATCCCATTCCTGAGGTAAAGATGGCGGAAGGATTGATGGTGAAAAGGGCGAGGCATTTTTTTGAAATTGGCCAAAAACAGTGGGTGTGCTGAGTGATTGGTTGGGCTTAATCAGCAACACCGGCGATGTTTTAAAAGGCAGCGTGACTGGGCGAAGTTTTTCGCCAATGCCTGATACGAAAAGCGGTTGCTGATAAAGGCACGCAGGTACATCGGCTCCCAATAATAATCCTATTTCTGCTAATGCCTCGCGATGTAAATTTAATTTCCACAATCTGTTTAATCCAATTAAGGTGGCGGCAGCATCTGAGGAGCCGCCGCCTAAACCTGCGCCGACCGGAATATTTTTGGTCAATTGAATGAGGGCACCTGTTGCGACCTGATATTTTTCTTTTAAAAGTTTGGCTGCGCGAACAATTAAATTATCGGACAGTGATTGTGTTTTAAATACAGATTGAAAAGGGCCGTGGAATGTGAATCTTAATTCGTTGTGGGGCGTAATAGTGAGCAGATCACCCAACTTTGTGAAAACAAACAGGCTTTCTAACAAATGATATCCATCATTGCGGCGGTCTGTGATATGTAAAAATAAATTCAATTTTGCGGGCGCAGAAATTTGCATTTACAATCCTACTGGAATTTTAACGCTGACAATGGCTTGTGCTGCAATGCCTTCTTTTCTACCTAAAAAGCCTAATTTTTCAGTAGTAGTGGCTTTAATGTTGACGCGATCAATAGGCAATAATAATAATTTTGCTACATTCTCCCGCATTAATTTTTTATAATTATTTATTTTTGGTGTTTCACAAATAAGCGTAATATCAGCGTTGACTAACGTAGCATTTTTTTCACGACATAATTGCATGGCGTGAGAAACAAAATGCGCAGAGTTTTTATTTCTCCATTGTGAATCGTTCGGTGAAAAATGCTCCCCGATATCGCCTGCGCCAATGGCACCTAAAATGGCATCAACGAGTGCGTGGAGTGCAACATCGCCATCTGAATGCGCAATTATTTCAAATGGGCAAGGCACCGCAATCCCGCATAACGGAATCGTATTATTTTCTTTAGAGGTGGGCAAAAGCGCATGAACATCAAAACCCATTCCCGATAAAAATTCCATAAAAAATTCCAATTGGTTTGGTGGCCGTGTGTGGTATATGATACGCATCATATTAGCATTTATATATCACAGGAAAATAAAATCATGCAAAAATTAACCGAGTTTTCGTGGGCAGTGATCGGTGCAGGCCCTGCCGGCATGACAGCGGTCGGAAAATTATTAGATCAAGGTATCCCAGGAGAAAGCATTGTATGGATTGATCCTGCTTTTCAAGCGGGCGATTTTGGAAAACTCTGGGGTGAAGTGAACAGCAATACGCGCGTTGCGTTATTTCGTCAATTTTTAAATGATATTAATAGTTTTGATTATCAAGAGCGTCCGACGCAATTTCCATTTGATGCGTTAGATAATTCAGAATTCACGACACTCAAAACAGTCACGGAGCCTTTGCTGTTTGCAACAGAATCACTTAAAAAGAAAGTGGTGGCGCAACAGACCCTGGTGAAATCTATGCGGATGCATTTAGGCACATGGGAATTGGCAACGAGTGACGGCGGAATAGTGCGCGCTGAAAAAGTGATTTTAGCCATGGGTTCTGAACCCAGATCGCTGAGTTATCCCGGTTCTAAAATAGTGGATTTAGTAACTGCATTAACACCTTCTAAATTACGATTTGTTTGCAAGCCTACGGATACGGTCGCGGTTTTTGGCAGTTCACATTCTGCCATGATTGCCATTCGCAATTTAGTGGAAGCGGGCGTGCAAAATATTGTGAATTTTTATGTTTCACCTTTGCGCTTTGCTGTTTTAATGGATGACTGGATTTTTTATGATGACAGCGGATTAAAAGGCGAGACAGCAGCATGGGTGAAGCAGCATATTTTAAAACAGCCTTTATCACAGATTCAGCGCTATATTTCAAATGACGAACATTTAGAAATGTATTTACCCACCTGTAACAAAGTTATTTACGCCGTGGGTTTTCAAGCGCGACAAGTGCCGGTACAAGGTGTGTCATTAATTCATTATGATGAAACCAATGGCATTATTGCACCCGGTCTTTTTGGTTTGGGTATTGGTTATCCGATCGCAGTTACTGATCCTTTTGGACGCACTGAATATAATGTCGGCCTGTGGAAATTTTTAAAAAACATTCAAAAATTATTACCAGTTTGGCAGAAGTATGGCACCTAATTTTCATTAATATTTTCTTAAAACACAAGAGAATCCTTAAGGAAAAATGAGATGGCGTAAAGTATCAAATTAGCCTTGCTTTTTAGGGGTCAACTCGTTATCTTCTGCACAGTCCAAACTATTTCTAACCAGAAGATTATAATCAATATGAGAAATTTTTTTAACGCTATTTTTGGTCTAAAACAAAATAAAGACCCGCAACAACTGAGTTATGGTACTTATAGTGATAATTTAAGTAGTAATGCAGAAGAGGGCCTCGTTTCTGAACCTCAAGAAAAACGCCTTGACGAGGCATTCAAGAATACTGCAAAGTTAATTACTCAAGCACAAAAAAACTTAATCGGAATAGCAGACCCGTCAGATGAGGATTCTGAGGGTGCTTCTGAGGACCCTGCTTCGGGGCCAGAGGTTTTGCCATACCTTCCCCCTGGATCAAACAATGCAGATGATTTTGGCTTAAAATTAAAATCGCTAATAGAAGAGTATGCGACGAAAGGCCTTGCTTCTACTATTCTGTATTTATCGCTTGTCGCGTGCGTATTTCGTTACGTGATGGTAGCGATATTTTTTAGAGATATTTTGTTTGAGCAGATTGGTTTAAGAGAAACGCCGCAAGAAGTCCAGAGTGTAACGAGCACAGTATTGGCGATTGCATTTATGCTGGCAGATATTTATGTTTCAAAAACAACACCCGAAAAATCAGTGGGTGAATTAGCAGGGCGAATTGTTAAAGCAATACGACACTGTGATTTAAATGCCGGTTGCAGTGACCCTCATCGTTATTCGACACTCCTCAAAGTGCTGGCAGTGCCGACGGTTGCGGTGGCAACTTATCGTGGTTTCAATGCATTGGAAAACATGACATTCATTTTGGCGCAATCGCAAATCCCCACATTTGATTTTTTGCAAAATGAAAATGCACAGATTGCGGCGACTGTATTTTCAGCATTAGTGGGTGCGGGTCAAGGATTGCGGTGTCTTAGCTTTCAAGTTTTTACTAAAGCAGCTGGCTGCGATCGTTTGCATGCAGCTCTGAATGCACCAAAAAACGACGCAGCGAAGACAGAGTGGAAGTTGGTGCGCAAGGCATTGATTCCTAATATGATCATGGGGATAATTGTATCCTTTTTTGGCGGGTTCAATACCGCTCTGCCATTGTTGGTAAAAAATGGCAAGATTCAAGCGGAAAGCTGGGTTTTAGTGCCCTTTTTTGTGGTAGCAATGCTGAATATTGTGTGGGCTGTGAAGTATGGTTACTTTGAATTATTTGTAGAAAAAACCATACAAAAAAAAGCGAAAGAACTCGATAACACATTGGTAATACACACGCCTGAAAAAATAAATGATTTTAATTCAATCGGCAATACGATTGCCTTTTCCGTTGCAATTTACCATATGTTATTACTCCCATTTAAATTATTAGAACCCGCATTAGCCAGCAATGACTGCATTAAGCTAATATCATTTATCGTTACAATCCTGGTTGGTGCTTTTGGTGTTTTTCCTCAGAGTCGTTCGATGTGGGGAAATCAGCCACGAAAAGCAGCGATGTTCCAATGTTGTAAGGATGACCTATCATCGCCGAGGGGACCTGAGGGTAGTATGGATACCACAGGAACAATGGAGAATGTCTAGTTGTTGTTCTGATACAATAAAGACATGGATGCCTATAACACACAGCAACGCATTGAAGCGTATTTAACCGAAACAGCCAAGCGCGATTCGAGCGCGATTGCCATTTCAACGATTACGCATTCAGTGTGGCGCAATATTACTTACTCGCAATTAATTCAACAAGCCAACGCTATGTGCGCAGAGCTTCAAAAGCACAATATCACATCTGGCGAGCGCGTTATTCTTTTATCGCGCAATTCAATTGAAGCGGTTGCAGCATTAATAGGGATCTGGCTTGCAAAGGCGAGTGCTGTTTTAGTAGACCCTGATTTGCCAGAATCTGAAATAGCAGCACAGATTAAAACAGCAGATAGTCGATTGATGATTAATCAATCCGGTGAAATAAAAATACTAGATCATCAATCAAAAACAATTTTTAAAGACACAGATGAGCTTATCGCGGCATTATTATTTACGTCAGGCACAACGAGCAATGCCAAAGCGGTGATGCTCTCACACAGCAATTTTATTTATTTAATGCAAGCGTATCAACAAAAAAAATTAGGCAAAGCCGGGGATTGTGTTCTGACGATTTTGCCGCTGTTTCATGTAGCAGGATTGTTTTGCAGTGTGATTGAGCCTTTATTTTTAGGCTTTAACATTATTTTTTTTGACACAGTAGATGCTGATTTATTGCAGCGCGCATTTCAGGAAAAAAAACCCAATTTACTCATGAGCGTACCAAAATTATTAGAAATACTGGATCAGAAAATTTTAAATAAAGTTAGAAAATATGGCATTTTTTCAAATATCTTACTTAAATTTTTTAAACAAAAAATAAAAAATCAATTCGGCGGAAAATTACAAGCTATTTTGTGCGGCTCCGCAGCGCTGTCACCTGATATTCAAAAGCGATTTTTATCCTATGGCTTTAATGTGCTTTGCGCCTATGGATTAACGGAAACGTGCGGGCCCATTTGCATTGCAGATACACAGTCTTTTCGCACATTAAATGCGGTGGGACTGTGCTTAAATCCAGCTGATTTAAAAATAGAATCTTCAGGTGAAATTATTTATAAAGGCCCCGCGTTAATGCAAGGCTATTTTCGCGATCAAACAGCAACCGATGCGGTGATTCAAAATGGTTTTTTTCACACCCAAGATTTGGGATATTTTGATAAGAATAAAAATTTACATATTATCGGCAGAAAAAATGATTTAATTATTTTATCCGATGGCAGAAAAGCAATGCCAGAAGCAATCGAAGAAAAATATGCGCACATTGAGAACATCAGTGATTTTGCTGTTTTTCCTGAAAAAATCAATGGTACAAACAGAGTATCATTAGCATTTGTTCCAACTGACAATACCGATGCTGCTGCAACGCGTGATAAAATTTATCGACACGCAGCAAGTTTAAAATCTCCCTATCAAGTTGCGCATGTATATATAACAGAAAAAATCCCGCGCTCTAATACTTTAAAAGTCAAACGACATGCATTAAAAGATACTTATTATTATAACAACAATAATAATAAATTAATCCAGATTTTTAAAAATTATTTACCGCATTATAAAAATAATATTATGAGTGAAACCTATTTTGTCGAATTAGGCATTGATTCTTTAATGGCAGCCGATTTGTGCCATATTATTAATAAAAATTTTAATGCACAATTAACGCCGACGTTGTTTTGGTTTTATCCGACTATAGCAGAATTACACGACTATTTAACAACCCAAAAAAATACACAAAAAGAAAAAATAAAAATATCTGCTCAAAATAACCGAAATAATGATATTGCTATTATTGCCATAGATGCTTATTTTCCAGGCGGTTCAATTAATAATCATTATTTTTGGGGTAATTTAATAAATCAAAAAGACTGTATCACCGATGTGCCGCCATCACGCTGGGATGCTGAAAAATACTATGATGAATATATGTTAGCACCCGGAAAAATAAATAATAAAATGGGTGGTTTTATTGATTTACCCACTGATTTTAATCCAGCCACATTTAATATTAAACCCAGGGTTGCGGCTTGCATGGATCCGCAACAGAAAATTTTATTAATGCGTGTAAATAATCTATTGTCGACTTATTCAAATAATTCAAACAATAATATTAATTTATTTCAACATTCTAATACAGGCTTTTATTTAGGCGCTGGTTTTTCAGACTTTATGATTGATGTTGCTAAAACAACACCCGATGAAAAAATAAATCCGTATACGGGCATTGGCAGTGCCGATTTTAGTTTAACGGCGCGCGTTGCGTACCATTTTGGTTTAACGGGTCCCGCGATGGTGATTAAAACAGCATGTTCTTCATCGCTCGTTGCTGTGCATTTGGCTTATCGCGCCTTACAAAATAAAGAGTGTGATATGGCCATTGCCGGCGGCATTAATATGTTATTAATTCCCGAGATGAGTATTTGTTTAACCAAAGGCGGCTTTTTATCACCCGATGCGCGTTGCAAAACATTTGATAATACAGCTAATGGTTACGTTCGAAGCGAAGGCTGTGGCTTGGTATTACTGAAACGTTATGATGATGCCATTAAAGATAAAGACACTATTTTAGCGGTGATCGCAGGCTCTGCTATCAATCAAGATGGTGCAAGCAATGGATTTACTGCGCCCAATGGCCAAGCTCAAATAAATTGTTATAACAAAGCATTGTGTGATGCAAATATATCAGCCGATCAAATTCAATTTATTGAAGCGCATGGCACAGGAACACAATTAGGTGATGCTATTGAAATGCAATCTATTCAAGCTATTTATGATGTTAATAGAAATCAAAATAATCCATTATATGTCGGCGCCGTTAAATCCAATATAGGCCATGCAGAATCCGCCGCTGGCATTGCAGGTTTAATTAAAACAATTCAAATTTTGCAACACCAAATTATTCCGGCCAATTTACATTATCAGTATCCTAATGAGCATATTAGCTTTGAAAATTCCGCCGTTGTTTTGCCAACTGAAAAAATTGTTTTTAAAAATAAAAAATTGCAATACGCCGCGGTGAGCTCATTTGGTATTGCCGGCACCAATGCGCATATGATTTTAAAAATCTAAACCTGTGTTTTTACTTTTTTCCAATCTTTGATTTGCCAGGTTGATTTCACTGTTGCAATTTTTTGAGCATTAATATCAGTGATTTCAGTCGTCATGACTTGAAGCGTTTTTTCATCCGTTAATAATGTTTCTAATATAATAGATTTTTCAGCGTTGTTTAAAACGGCTTTAGCAATTAAATCTTTTTTAGCTTGATAAAAATAATCGATTTCCAGGCGCGATAAAATAACGCGATAATCTAATGGTGAAAATTGCGACATAATCGCAAGTCCCGCCGCAAATTCTCCGACGGTTGCAATGGCGCAGGCATGAATACCGTTGACATGATTCAGATTTTTTTTGCGGTAGGGAATAACGGTTTCAACATAATCAACTCCTACGGTTTTAATTTTAACGTGATGCGGTTTATTAAACGGCACTATTTTTTTCACGATTAAATTTAAAAACCATAAAGATAATTTACTGGATTTTGCTTTTTGTAATAGCGAATAAAGATTGAGCATCTTCACCTCTCGTGTTATTAAGAAATTATAACACGTTGATTTTAAAGAATATATCAATTTATGATCAACCTAAAATCAATCTAAAATCAATTGAGGGCTTTTTAGACCTAGTTTGTTACAATAGTAATGCGACAAGGTTGTCGCGTTATAAAAAGGGATTTTTAGCATGAGCAATAATACCAAAACCAGTATTTTTTTAGGGATCGTATCTATCTTATTATTGTGGCTTGGCTGGGTTATTGCACGGCACGCCGGTGTTTTCGTTGCGTTAATCATCGTTGTGTTTATGGATGTGGGTGCTTATTGGTTTATTGACAGCCAAGTTTTGCATTATTTTGATGCGCATATTATTTCAGATGCGTCAGCCGCACAGCTGACTCCTATTGTAAAATTACTATCAGAAAAAGCGCGTATGCCAGCTCCTAAAATTTATATTATTGACAGCAATACGCCAAATGCGTTTTCAACAGGTAGAACACCTGCCTCGGCTAGTATTGTCGTGACATCGGGGTTATTAAAAATATTATCACAGGATGAATTAACCGCTGTGATTGCGCATGAATTAATTCATATTCAAGAGGGTGATACCTGGTTAGATTCAGTGAGCGCGACATCAGGTGATTTTATTATGGCACTCTCAAGTTGGTCTGCTTGGTTTGGTGTGTCAAAAACACCCCTCCAAAATCAAAAAGTAGTGCGTGGATTTGGCGCTGTATTTTTAGCCCCTTTTGCTGCTGCGATTGTTCGAATATTAAGTTCTCACAAGCGTGAATTTCAAGCAGACAAAAAAGCGGCACAATTATGCGGTAATAAAGCGTGGCTTTCGGCGGCCTTAAAGAAATTAGAAGATAATAAATCTGATTTTCCAGCGGTTGAGCTACATCCTTCTAGCGCGCATTTATTTACGATTGATCCTTTGGCGACAGATAAAATAAATGCCTTATTTTCTGTTCAGCCCACAGTATCAGAACGTATCGCGCAATTGGGTTGAATTATTTTGCGCTTAAAATAATACCCATTCACCATTTTTTTGAATGGCATCATGCATAGCATCCGGCGCAAGATCAAGCTCATCTGACCAAGTTACAACGCCATGGTCGACATGCACTTTCTTAAAATAAGACGCGTCTTTAAGTGCTTCAAAAACACCTGTTAAGCGTGACGGCATAAAACGTACCTTGCCTTCAAGACCATCTTTAAATTTAACGCGCAGCGTTGAGTCATTTTCTGCTATTACAGACACAGCGTCCCAGTACATATATACCTCTTATGGCAACGGATCAATTTTATTTGGCGCCAATCTTTTTTGGCACAACTCCCAATCTGCCAGTAATTCTTGCTGATGAAGTGCTGCCCAGTCAAGCGTTAATTTTAGGGCGCGTTTTGGCAAATCTCCTTCTGTCATTATAAGGCGTTTGATATCAATACTGCCATTGCAGCCGTTATAACTTGCATGAAAATGTGGAGGCGAATGCTCATCCCAATACATTTGGATCAAAATTCCATAAAACATGCTGATTCTTGGCATGCTAGCCCCCCACATCAAACATCTTTATTACTTAACGCTAATCAAATTCACCTTGAAAATAAGCGTTTCGTTGGGTCCAATACCACCCATTGAGCCACGTTCGCCGTACGCTAAATTCGATGGAATATACAGCATCCATGTTGCGCCTGGCTTCATCAGCGTTAATGCTTGTTGCCAACCTGGAATCACATCTTTTACGCCAAACGAAATAGGCTTGCCGCGTTGATATGAGCTATCAAACACTTTACCGTTAATTAATTTACCTTCGTAATTAACCGTCACAGTGCTGTTATCAGTGGGGTTTGCGCCATTACCCGCATCAATTACTTTGTATTGCAAACCTGATGGCAAGGTGACTACACCCGCTTCAGTTTTGTTTTTCGCTAAAAAAGCAGCGCCTTCTTTTGTATTTTCTGCTGAATCTTTTTGGAATTGGGCTTGCATGGTTTGCATCATCTCCGTTTGCATTTTATTTAAAGCAGCTTGCATTTGATCAGTGGTTAACGCAGGCGTTTGACCTTGGTAACCGGCTTGTAAGCCTTGATTAAACGCAGTGGTATTCACTGTCACTTGACGTGCCTTCATCGCTTGACCGGTTTTGTATCCCATCGAATACGATACTTGATCAGTATATGAAGTCAGTGGTGCGGCTGTTGTTGTTGCCGCTGCCGCGGTTGTCATTACACCAACCGCGCATAACGCGGCCGCAAATCTTTTCATAGCATTCTCCCTGTTTAAGTCAAAACAGGAGATAGCATACCAGGCAATTAGCTGGTTTTAAATTGTTTTGATAGCTGGCCTATCTTGCATTTGCAGTGGTTGCTCAGAACGGATTAATTCAAATGCTTCCGCAGTTCTTGACCATGGTTTAAGTTCAGCGTGTTTCCGTGCTTCTGCCAGCCTTTCTTCTGGCGAGCCAGTGAGTGTTTCCAAATAATTCGTTTTGAAGAATCTAAAAAAAGTAAGGCAGCATTCGTTGTTTCTAAGTTCATTGTATTTTTCTGTGAATTGTTCAAATAAAATGGCGTCTTGAGATTTTTTTAGACTTTCTATTTTTAGACTTTCTATCGGCGGGCTACATTGAGTATCAGCAAAACGAGGGTCTTTGCCATCAATATTAGCAAATTTAAGTAGTGCTTCAAATTTTGGTTTTAGAAAATCTGCTTGTTTTTGAGTTATTTTCGCACCTAATAACGTTGAAATTTGGGTGAAATTTAATTGCTCAAAATCAACTTCGGTTAAATCAGCGTAGATTAATCTGCTGCCGCTGCCGTTTGATTTTTCAAGAATCAATTCAACCTGTTCTGTGCTGAGTATTGCTGGCAGATAGTCAGATGCCAATAATTCCGATATATCATATTCTGTTAAATTTGGGTAAGGATTTTTATCCAGGAGAACGCTAAAATTGGCTTGAGATAGTTTTTTAGGTTCCTCCCTCATTGCACCGCTCCAGATTGAAATTAATTTCAATAATCTTAAACTAGAAATATTAAGGATTTCTGAAATAAAAAAACTTTTTGTAGCAATTTGAGTAAAAAACGGTAAGCTTTTGATAGTGATAACAATTATGTTGCTTAAATGGTCAGATGAGCCAAAAAAATGAAAATAGTGAAATTAAACAAAGATGCAGAGCGCCGTGTTTTAGCGGGGCATTTGTGGATTTTTAGCAATGATATTAATACCCAGCTCAGTCCGCTTAAAAATTATACGGCAGGGGAGTTGGTTTGCATTGAATCGGCTTTTGGGAAAAAAATCGCGATAGGGTATATCAATCCGCAATGTGTTTTGTGCATTCGCATTTTATCGCAAGATATAAACACAAATATTAATACTGATTTTTTTGTAGAGAAAATTAAAACAGCGCAATTAAAGCGCGCGCATTATTTTGATGCGCCTTTTTATAGGCTGGTGTTTGGTGAAAGCGATCGTTTGCCTGGGGTCGTGATCGATCAATACAATGCCATTATCGTTGTGCAAATTAATACAGCCGGCATGGAATTACTCAAAGACTATTTAATAGAAGCCATTAAAAAAATTATTAATCTTGATGTTATTATTTTAAAATGCGACAGCACTGAACGCCAGAACGAAAATTTAGCGTGCTATACAGAAGTGGTGCATGGAAACCTACCAGAAACTATCTTAGTTTCAGAAAATAATTGTAATTTTTACATTGCCATTTTAGATGCCCAAAAAACAGGCTGGTTTTATGATCATCGATTGAATCGCGCAACAATAGCAACGCATTGTAAAAACAAACGTGTTTTAGATGTATTTAGCTATTGTGGCGCTTTTAGTTTGCCAGCTGCCAAAGCCGGTGCAACGCAAGTCATCGCCATTGATCGCTCAGAGCCTGCTTTAAATAATTTATTAAATAATGCTAAATTAAATAATCTTGATAATATTAAGATTCTACAAGGCGATGCTTTAAAATTATTAGATCAATTACAACAACAAGGCGAAAAATTTGATGTGATTATTCTAGATCCTCCTGCATTAATTAAGCGTAAAAAAGATATCCCGGCGGGCGCAAAACATTATCAAAAATTAAATGAAGCGGCTTTAAGATTGCTCAATCACAACGGGATTTTATTTTCAGCATCGTGCTCTATGCATTTATCGGCCGCAGATTTGCTCAATTGTATTCGCAAAGCGGCTATTAATACACAGCGTGAAATAACGGTCTTAGAACAATGTCATCAAGCGCCGGATCACCCGATTCATCCTGCGATTGCTGAAACCAGTTATTTAAAGGGGTTTATAATAACGGCGGTTTTTTAAAAAGATATTTTATTAATGGATCAACGAGACAACCACCAAACCCATTTCACAATTTATGTTTCATATAATATGAAATAAAAAACAGTATATTTATCAATCAGATAGAATAAAAAATCTCAAATCTTGCCTCTAACGCTTTTGCTAAATAGGGCAGTACTGCTTTTTCAAGCAGCTCTTTTATTTTAAAAGGCGGATTAATTAAAACAATCCCGCAGGCTGATAATCTTTTGGGGTCGGGGCTGCTATTTAAATAAAAATTAATCATGAGATAGTCTGTTTTGTATTTTTTAATAGCATGATGAAATTGTTTAGTGAGCGGCTCGTTTTTAATGGGATACCAAATCATAAAATTACCTTGCCTAAAACGTTTTAAAGCAAGCTCTAACGCGGCATCAATCGGAATAAATTCGTTTTTAACTTCAAAAGGCGGATCAATCAGCACCAAAGCGCGGTTTTGTTTGGGCGGCAAAAATGCCTTCATGCCGCAATAGCCGTCGGTGTGATGCAGCACAGTATTTTGCTTAAATCTAAAATTATCTTTTAACGTTTGAAAATCTTCAGGATGCAATTCGCATAAAATCATTTGATCTTGTGGCCTTAAAAGTGCTTCTGCTATTTTGGGTGAGCCTGGATAGATTTCTAATTTATTATTTGAATTATATTGCTGAACGATACTTAAGTATTTTTTAATTTCAGCCGGCATTGTTTTTTGATCTAACGATATTAATTTTGCCACACCATCTAAATATTCTTGTCGTTTTTGAGATTGCGCAGAATACAGGGGGTATAATCCAATACCAGCGTGCGTATCTAAATAACAAAAGGGCGTTTCTTTGCGCTCCATTGCTTCTAGCATGGCAATTAATATCACGTGTTTCATCACATCAGCAAAACTGCCAGCGTGGTATAGGTGTCGATAGTTCATATTAGTAATTCACTTTTAATTTTTTTCATTTTTGCAGCTACCATTTCTAAAATGGGTTCCAGGTTTTTTTTGAGAATGCTGATAACACTAGATAATGGCCTCTCTTCTAATTGATTATTCTTTAAAAAAGCATTCCATATTAGTTGTTTTGATAAATCATTTGAAAATTCATCAGATAATCCAATTAGAGTTTTGTTTGTAACTTGCATTTTTCGTCGTGTGAATGTAGCGAAAATTGCTTCCGATAAAATAGCGCTATTTAATTTTTCGCGTTGAAATAATATCAATAAGTCAAAGTAATCTTTTAATCTGCTGTTTGACATACCAAGCAAAGCAATTGCATGCAATTTTTCAGCAATGACGGTATAAACAGGATAAGCGCGAAGTCGTGCAGCCGGAAAATCCTTAAGAATAACCGGAAACGTTTCTATCATTGCTTTTGGCGTTACCGCGTCACCAAATCCGATATCAATTTGAATTCTGACACGAGCTTTCGCCAACTCTGCTTGAATGATAACTCTCGCGCCGACATAACCAGTGTTTTTTCGTATATCCTCAACAACAATTTTATCATGATGAAAAATAAGTCCATCATCAAAATTAATTTTGGCAATATTTTTAAATATTATATCCATTGATTTTAAATCACTTTCGCCGTATGCGAGCAAATCTATGTCGCGCGTTGAGCGGTGTGACATTTCATACCAAAGAGAAAACAACAGCGCCCCTTTTAGCAAAAAGCGATGCGCATAATCAGATATGCTAATTCGATACAAAAAACGCTCTAATGAATAGCGGATTAATATGACTTGGAAATCAGAATTTTCAGTTTTTGCAATATTCAGCAAGCGCGCCCTAATAGATTCTGCATTGTTTTTGCTCATTCAATTGCCTCAAGGTACGGCCTCATTATTTTTGCGACACGATTAATTTTTGCATAATAAAAAAGTTCGTCACGTGTAACCTTCCGTTTTTTCAAAGCATCTTTTAATGCTTCGAGCGCAATATCCAAGCCAATTTTATTTCGATGCTTGAAGCAGTCGGCAATGGTTTTTGCCACAGAATATATTTTAAAAGAATTTTTTCCTTGCTTGATTATATCAATTCCATGCGAATAAGCTCGATCACTGAACTGAATCATTTTAACCGGAGGATATTTTATTTTTGGTGTATGACTTCCACGGGGCATTGCAAGCCATACCTGTCTTGGCATCTGCGTTGTTATTTCGTGAAATTGTAGTGCTGTTAGTAGGCAAAAAATAGCTTTAGGTGTTTTAAGTGCGATAGTTACCATTGAATCATTTTCAGAAATAAATGCATCAGGCAAACGATAAAGCCCGCGAGCTATTTTCTCCAGCATGTTTTTTCTAAGAAGACGCGTGAGCATTATTCTTGGAATGTGATGCCGCTCTAGATCACCAGAACGCAAAATATCTGTCCTTTTCGACAGTGCAATAAGGTGTTTTTCATGTGCTTTATGGTGCATAGTAAGAGTATGTTCCAAATTATCGTCATTGTCAAATATTTGACGAATATATGGAACAACCTCATTCTACATATTCTGCTTTGATTAATTCTGAGGATGAAAGGGTATCTGCGTAGGTTTCTTTAAGAGCAAAAAGTGCCATGACAATACCAATTAAAGACAGTGCGGGAAAAACCCATAAAGCCGATTGATAGCTGCCGGTGTGCGCAATAATAATGCCGAAAATAGGATTAATCACGCCGCCGCTGGAAGCCGCTGTCATGTTCACTAATGCGGCAGCTGTGCCATAGACATTAAGATTAATGGATTCGGCTGTAAGCACAAAAGATAAGGTTTGCACGGAAGCAGCAGTGCCCAGTAAAAATAAAATAATACCCAACTGAATTGGCGTAAGATTAGTGCTAGAGGCTAATATCACAGCACAAATACCTTGAACAATAAAAGCGATCGCAACTGTTTTTTTGCGAGATTTAATATAATTAGAAAATTTGCCAATTAGCAAACTCGCTATTGCTAATCCAATCCAGAATGCAGACAGCAGTGTTGCAGCATCACTTTCTGTCCATCGACCTGCGCCTTGATGCAATAATCGCACTAACCACGTTGCCGCAAGCACAGAAACGGGTGCCCAAGAAACAAAGCCTAATAATGCAATAATAATAATTTGTTTATTTAAGATAAGCTTGGGTAATTGCGTAAAATGCACGGGCTCTTCAATTACATTTTGATAGGGTGATTTTTTTGGAATAAAGCAATAAATAAGTAATAATGCTATTCCGATGTAAATAATAAGATGGATGGTAAAATCCCAGCCAAAATGGGCGGTAAAATAAGCGCCGATAGCCTGCCCAAAAATACTGCCCAAGCAACCTGCAACTTGCACCGCACCCACGCCTATAAAAAAATAGCGGGGCGAAAGCCACATTGAAACAGCGTACACCGACATGACGCAAGCACAAGCGGTGCCGGCACCAATCATAAATCGTGCTAAAAACAGCAGGCTAAAACTATCGGCATATTGAAAAAGCGCAGTACCCAAAGCGCAGCACGCGGCGCATAAAATAGCCGTATATTTCAAGCTAATTTTATCTAAGCAATACCCTAATGGAATTTGAAATATCACATATCCATAGAAAAAAGCAGCGCTTAAAAAGCCAAATGATTCGGTTGTAATGCCATGTTTAATAATAAAAGATTCAGGCAAAATACTAAAAGAAGTCTGCAAAAAATAATCATAAGCATAGAACAACATGTACAGCAGGGACACTAATAGACCTAAAAATAAGAGTGGTGTTTTGGTTTTACTGATCATATGATTGCACTAAAATTAAATAAACTAGATGAAAGTATAATGTAAATAAGCAGAGCCGTATATCAAAAGAAAACCAAAAGAAAACCAAAAGAAAATAAGATGTTAAAATCGCTTAAAATTAGGGGAAAAATATTTCAAAGCAATTTAATCCAAGCACCGTTGGCGGGTATTAGCTGCGCGCCATTTCGAGAGTTAGTGTGGCAATTTGGTGATGTCGCCTATTGCTGCACTGAGATGCTTTCGGCCGTGTGTGTTGCAACAGGATCAGATAGCAGCCCTCGATTTTATACACGATTTGATAACGAAAAAACATTGTGTTGGCAATTATCGGGTAATAACCCAGAAATATTGGCGCGAGCTGCAGAAAAAGCGATTGCAGCTGGCGCTGATGTATTGGATTTAAACTGTGGTTGCCCGCAACCTAAAATTCGTAAAAAAAATTGCGGCAGCAAATTATTATCAGATGAAAAAAAATTAGGCGAATTAATTAAAGCAATGCAAGTTGATAAAAAAATTCCTGTCACTGTTAAAATGCGCATTGATGCCAATCGAAACGAATATGATGATGTCAGCGTTGCTAAAATCATTGAAGCGGCAGGCGCTGATGCGATTATTGTGCATGGCAGAAATTGGTCGCATGATTATACGGTGCCGTGCCAGCTTGATGCGATTGCCCATATTGTTTCGGCTGTTGATATTCCTGTTATTGCCAATGGCGATATTGATAGCTCAACACAAATTAAAACCGTTTTTGAAAAAACCAACTGCGCAGGATTTATGATTGCGCGCGCCAGTGTCGGTCAGCCCTGGATTTATCAAAAAATAGTAGCAGAACTGAATAATCAGCTATTTACGATGCCATCTCAAAAAACAATCGGGGGTTTATTCTTAAAGCATATTGCGGGCTTAATACCACTTGAAAGCGAGCGTGCCGCTTTATTTCAATCCCGTGGTTTTGGAAAATATTACGCAAGAACCAATGAACAAAAAGCGCAATTTTTAAAAGAATTATATCGCATCGACAGTTTTGCTGAATTAACAGAAATTATTCAACAATATTTTTAAAAATATGACAAAATAGATATAATTTTGAGTAAAACTAAGTGAGGAAATAATGATTGCTATTGTAATGGGCTCACGCTCTGATTGGGAAACAATGAAGGTCGCTTCAACACTGTTAGATGAGCTTAAAATAAAGCATGTCGTGAAAGTCGTTTCAGCGCACCGCACGCCTGATTTACTATTTGAATTTGCTGAAAATGCACAACAAAGCGGATTAAAAATTATTATTGCAGGTGCTGGTGGCGCGGCGCATTTGCCCGGCATGTTGGCCGCAAAAACACAGATTCCGATTTTAGGCGTACCTATTTTATCTAAAAACTTAAAGGGGCTCGATTCGCTTTTATCGATTGCGCAAATGCCAAAAGGGATTCCTGTCGCGACATTTGCCATTGGTGAGGCGGGCGCTGCCAATGCCGCCTTATTTGCTGCAGCGATTTTAGGTTTGGAAGATAAAAAGGTTGCCGATAATCTTAAAAAATTTCGCACAAAACAAACAAAATCAGTTTTAAAAAAATGGGACCCCCAAAAATGAGAATGGGAAAATGAGTACAGTAGGAATTATCGGTGGTGGACAATTAGCACAATTATTGGCGATCAGTGCGTATCAGCTTGGCTTAAAAACACTGTGTCTGGTCGAGGATGAAAATTGTCCCGCAAAAAGAGTCAGCCCTGTTTTTATGGGCAGTTTGGAAGATTTTGCTCATCAAGTTGATGTGATCACCGTTGAAAATGAAAATATCGATATTGATTTTTTAAATAAATTAAATAAAATAAAACCTGTTTTCCCAAGCCCCGCTATTATTCAAGTTTCGCAAGATAGATTATTAGAAAAAAACTATTTTAAAAAATGCGGCATACCCACGGTAGATTTTTTTGAAGTCACCTCAGCGCAAGATTTAAAAAATTATCATGGTATTTTAAAAACCAGGCGCCTCGGTTATGACGGTAAAGGTCAAATTAGATTAACCGACAAATCAGATATAAATGAAATTTGGAATGACTTTCAAAAACCCGCTATTGTCGAGTCTTTTTGTAATTTTGAAACAGAGGTTTCTCAAATCATTGCGCGAAATGCAAAGGGTAATATTGCTTTTTTCCCACTGATAGAAAATAAGCATGAGTCAGGAATTTTAAGAACGTCACAATTTTCACAGCTGAAGCATTTAGATAAATTGGCACAAGATTATGCTAAAAAAATAGCGGAGTCTTTAGATTATACGGGCATTTTATCAGTTGAGTTTTTTGTTAAAAATAATCAATTAATGATAAACGAAATAGCGCCTCGTGTGCATAATTCGGGTCATTTGACGATCGAAGGCTGTAATGTCAGCCAATTTGAACAGCATTTACGAGCGATTTTAAATGTAGAGTTAATTCAGCCTAAAATTATTCAAAAAGTATTAATGCAAAATATTATTGGAACATGGCCAAAAGATTTAAGTCAATTTCAGCATATTTATGATTACGGGAAAGCACCACGCCAAAATAGAAAGCTTGGGCATGTAATTCAAATCCTTTAGAACCTCAGCGGCTGCGAAGGGGAGATTCAATAAAATTCTTAACAATCATATTAATATCAGGCTGATCTTGCGGCACCATATGTCCTGCGTCTAGTACGGTAATCCATGTTAAATAACCACCGCTTTTTTGATAAGCCAATGCAAGATGGGTGATCTCTGGATTCATGATTGCTATACGCTCTGATTTAACATAATTTATTTTTTGCGGCCAGCTTAAGCTTGCGATAAATTTTTGCATGCCCAAAAAATTAGTGTCTTTAGCATCATTTAATCCTGAGAAAATAATAATAGGTAATTTATCGGTTAATAATTGATTATAAATAGATTTCATTGAAACTTGAATATAGTCATTGTAATTATTGCTAACAGCCTCGCTTGAATTTTTAAAATCAGGTGATTGCGTTGCATGAATAGCCCTTAAAACAGCAGGCTGCATGAGGTAACGCCTGAGATTGCCGTTATCGCCACTGGATTTATAAGCGATATTAATTAAATAGCGATTTGAAATTGCTTTTATTTGATCATGTATTTTTCCGCAAACTATATTGGCTTTTGAAGAGTTTTTCGACTTGGTCAATACATTGCATTGCTGATAAATTTGATCTAATTTTTCTTTTTGTCTTGCGGTAATTAACCCATGGTAATAAGCATAAGCGGTATCCATGGATTGCTGTGCAATGGGGTCAGCCCAGGGTGAAATTAAAATTAACCCCTTGAGATTTATTTTTGCAGAAGTGGTTTTATTATAATTTAAAATTTTCTGCGAGAGCAGCGGCAAATAAGTGCCCGCATAAGATTCACCCGATAAATAAATGGGCGAATTTTTATATTCTGGATGTAGCTTGAAGAAATATTGCAGCGCTTCAAAATATTGATTAATACCTTGTTGTGGACTGGTTGGAATTTTGTTTCCAGGCGTGTCTGATAAACCAGTACCGGCAGGCTGGTCGATCACAAGATAATTAGCAAAACGGCTCCACGCCTGTTTTCTGGCAGAAAGTTGCAAATCTGTCGATATTTTGTAGGGGCCTGTTTCATCAAAAAACCCATACAAACTGGTATAACCAGGCCCGCCATTGCTCCAGATTATAATGGGCGACTTTGGGCTGTGTGATGCTACAAACCAATAAAATAATTTATTGCTTTGTTTATCAGTGGCATAGCCTGCATATTCTGTGTCTGAAATAGATCGAAGTCCCGGCAGCGCGGTGACTTTATCTTCCGCCAGATCTTCTGCAAACGTGCTTCCTGCAATAAAAATGAACATCCAAAGCAGCAGCTTAAGATTTCGCATTCAATATTACTCGTATTTTTAATATGTCGCGTGCATTTAAGAACAAAATTTGGTAGGTTGTCAATATTATTTTGAGATAAGCGGGAGTATATTTTGTTCAAAAAAATCTTGTTTGTCTGTATCGGCAATATCTGTCGAAGTCCTGTTGCAGAATATTGGGCGCGTGATCAATTACAAAAAAAAGGTTTTGCTGATATTGAGGTTGCATCGGCGGGATTATCTGCCATGAAAACCTGGCCAATTGCACCTGAAATGAAATTAATTTTAGACCGATATCAAATCGACGCCAGTTCTCATGCCGCAAGGCAAGTTGATGAGAAAATTATTGCTAATGCTGATATTATTTTTGTCATGGAAAGCTTTCAGCAAAAAGAATTATTATTTGTTTTCCCGGGTGGCCGTGGTAAGATATTTTGCCTTGGAAAATGGACAGAGTCAGAAATAACAGATCCGTATCGAAAAGATCAGGCTGTGTTTGAAAGCGTTTTTGAATCAATCAAAAATAATTGGGAAATGTGGCAGAAAAAATTATGGATTTGATGGAACAATTCAAACGGATTTTTATACTATTGACCGTGCTATTGTTGTCAAGTTGTTCCATGCTTGGTAATTATATGGATCCTCAAAATCCAGCGCCTGAATATCACATTAACGGCCAACTGGTTAAGGTGAGTTATGTTCCATTAACGCCTACTTGGATAATTCAGCACAATACTATCCCTACATACCGCGTTGGTCCTTACGATATTTTAAATATTATCGTGTGGGATCATCCTGAATTAACAACGATCACGACACAATTAAGTTCCGCAGCTCAATCGGGTTTTTTAGTCAGTGATCATGGGACGATCGCCTTTCCGTTTGCGGGGACTGTTCTTGTTTCGGGTTTAACGCTCCCGCAAATTCAGACATTAATCGCACAGAAAATTTCTAAATATATTCGAAATCCTCAAGTAACAGCATTAGTTGTTGCCTTTAGAAGTCAAGAAGCCCAAATCATGGGAGAAGTGGGTGTTAGAACCATTCCACTGAGTGATAAACCCACGACATTGCTGGATGCCATTGTTGGATCCGGTGGTACCAATGTGCTGTCTTCTGACACTAGTCGCATTTATATTATTCGAGGGACTGTGCAGCGTTTAACAGTTTTTGCATTGAATGCAAAATCGCCACAAACAATGATGTTGGCGCAACATTTTAATTTGCGAAACAATGACATTGTTTATGTAGCACCACTTGCGATTACCAACTGGGATCGTTGGCTTGGCCAAGTTCTGCTTTTTGGTTCAGCCGTTAAAGGGACTGCGGCTTTGGCGCAATAGACAACAAAGGCTAATTTGATGACGGAAATATCAGCAAAGCAATCTAGTTATGTCTCCTCTCGTGATGAGATGATTGAGATTGATTTGAAAAGCGTATTGAATTTAATAAAACAAAGCTACAAATTAATCGCAATTATCACCACTGTTTTTCTAATTTTTGGAATATATTACGCAGAAACAAGACCGGCTGTTTATCGCTCGACTGCAATGATTGAGGTCAGTAGTAATACGCCGGCCGCTCTTGGCGCTGGAGGAGGTGCAGGTGGTGTCAATGCCGCATTGTCAGGATTGGGCAGTATGCAAGCCTCTTCTTCTGATGTTGAAACTGTGTTGCTTCAATCGCCATATGTTTTGGGTGGAGTCGCCCAAATGTTAAATTTGGATGTTTCTGTCTCTCCTAAATACGCTGGATTTTTTGCGAGAAAATGGGCTGAATTTAGACATATTGATTATGGCAGCGCCAGCGTTTCTTTTCTCACGGTACCCAATAATTTACTAGCTAAAAAATTAATGTTAGTCGCAGAAAACAATAATCAATATACTTTGTTTGCACCAGATGGGAGAAAAATATTAAACGGTGTAGTGGGCCAACTGGAATTAGCAAATTATTTTGGAGAGACATTACAAATTAATATATCTGCATTAAATGCAAAACCAGGCGAAAAATTTAATGTGGTGAAGCTACCTACTCCAGATGTAGCGAATAGCATAGCGGGTAATTTAGAGATTAAGGAAGCTGCTAGTGGCACAGGAATATTAGAGCTGAATTATAGCTCACACAATCGTGAGCAAGCACAGAAATTACTGAATGCAATTTTGGTGGCCGCCATTCAAAAAAACATGAAAGAAAAATCACAAGAGATTGCTAAAACACTTGAGTTTATTGCGCATCAATTGCCTATTTCAGAAAATAATTTAGAAGACACAGAAGCAAAGATGAATGATTACACTATTAAATCGGGTATATATAATCCTGAAGGAGAGGTTGCGCTTTTAGAAAGAAACCTCAATACATTACAAACGACACTAGATCAACTCAGGTTTGAAAAGATGATGTTGCTACAAAAATTTACTCCACTTCATCCGTTAGTGATTGCTCAGATACAGAAGGAAAATGAAATTAAAATGCAGATGGATAAAATTAAGTCCCAGATGAAAAAATTGCCTGTATCAGGAGAAAAAGAAATCAATATGAAGCGGGATGCGAAAATTCAAGACGGAATTTACACCGCTCTTTTTGAGAGTTCACTAAACATGGAAATGATGAAAGCGAGCATGGTGAGTAGCGTGCGTGTTTTAAGCGCCGCATCCTATCCGATTTCGCGAATTCCAGTTAAAAAGAGAATGATCATTTTCGCGAGCATTGTTTTTGGATTAATGACGTCATTAGCAATTATTTTTATTCGTCATGTCTTGTCTCCTCGTATTGAGGACCCTGATGTTGTGGAGCGTGCACTGGGCATTAGCGTTTCTGCGATTATTCCATGCAGCACAAAACAGTTGACCTACAACAAGCAAGTCAAGAGAGATAAACTGTATGCAAATACAAAACCCTTTTTATTGGCTCGCGAAAATCCCCATGATTTATCAATTGAAGGGATCCGAAGTTTGCGCACCACAATCCAGATGTATTTACTAGAAGCAAAAAACAATGTGATAGCAATCACAGGATGCAGTCCCTCTATCGGTAAAAGTTTTATTTCAAGCAATTTGGCGGTTCTTTTATCAGATTTAGGAAAACGCATATTAATCATCGATGCTGATATCAGATTGGGAAAGCTCAGTCAGTGTTTTGGAAAATTTAAAACACCCGGTCTTTCTACTTATTTGCAACACGAGGAAACCATAGATAACATTATTCAAAATGTGATCCCAGAAAAATTAGATTTTATTGCAACAGGATTATATCCAGAAAATCCATCGGAGCTGCTTTCTCATCAAGCCTTAAACAACTTAATTCAGACGATGAAAGATCGCTATGATTTAGTGATTATCGATACACCCCCTATTTTAGCCGTCACAGATCCTGCTTTGATATTGCGATATGCCGCGATTAATTTATTGGTGCTGGGTGTTGGAAAAGATGGGCTGAAAGCAACTTTGCACGCTAAGCATACCTTAGAAAAAGCAGGAGTGACACTAACAGGTCTGGTATTTAACCATGTCAGCCAGCAAAAAGCGGGCTTTGGGCAAAACTATGGATATGGGCAGTATCATTATCATTACGGGCAAAAAAAATAGTTGGCAAATGATGAAATTATTTTTTCAGCAGTACCTTTTTTTATTAGATCGCCAAGCAAAAAAGGGGTTGCCTGTTTTATTGCTGATTTTTCTATCCACTTCATTTTTGGATGTGATCGGCATTGGTTTGATCGGTGCATTTCTATTGTTAATTGTGAATTTTAGCAGTATTCTTCATAAATTCCCCGTTAGTTTTCAAAAAATATTGAGTCATTTTAGTCAGTCTGAAATTATTTTTGGAATTGGGATTGGTTTGATCTTTGCGTTTATTTTAAAGGGATTTTGGGGAATTTATTCCCAAAGAAAATTGGTTTTATTTACTTCTAGATTTGCGTTAAGACTTAAAATGCGATTAATGACAGGATATCAAAACGCTGATTATTCATTTCATTTAAAGCAGAACTCAGCTTACTTAATCAATAAAATATCCTCTGCTGATAGTTTTTCAAACAATGCATTATCAACCATGTTGAATATAATATCGTCTCTGTTAATTACATTAAGCATCATTGCTTGCTTGATTGTTGTGCACCCCGTTGTAACACTTTTTCTCACGCTGATGGTTGGATTAATTTTTTTTTCGTATGAATTTTTTGTTAAAAGCAATGTTGTCAGGATGGGGAAGGCAATGGCAATTTCAGGCGGAGAAATAAACAAGTCAGTTTTGCATGCCATGGGCGGGTTGAAGGAAATTCGCGTTCTTGGAAAGGAATATTTTTTTCTAAACAAAGTAAGATGTATCGCGCAGGGATATTCTCAGGCGCTTTCTACTTATAACTCACTTCAATTAATCCCGCGATATGCAGTGGAATCAGCAGCCTCGATATTTTTAGTTGCTTTGATTTTAAGTGCCCTATTAGCAGGAACCAGCCCATTAAACATGATTCCTGCATTGGGTATTTTTGCAACCGCCTGCATCAAACTGCTGCCAACGATTAGCCAATTGATTGGTCAATCTACCCAGCTAAGAAGTGCTTCTTATGCAACTGGGTTGCTTTATGACGAGCTTACAGCAATAGAAAATAAATATAAAACAACCCTGAGTGAAATTAATTCGTGTAATAGACACCTTTTTTCAGAATTTTCGTTAAGTCATGTTTCGTTTTCATATGACCAAGCAAAAAATAATGCACTTAATAATATTGATCTAACCATTTGTCGAGGCCAATCTATTGGGCTTATGGGCTCATCAGGCGCAGGAAAAAGCACGTTGGTGAGTATTATTTTGGGATTATTATCTCCGGATTCAGGCAAGTTATTAGTGGATGGTTTGCCAGTTGAAAATTTGCGCGAATGGCTTAATAATTTTGCTTATATTCCTCAGTCTATTTTTTTATTAGATGATACCTTAAAGCATAATATTGCGATGGGGACAGAAGATAAAGATATTAATTATGAAAAATTAAATAAAGCAATTGATATGGCGCAATTGTCAGAAGTTGTTGCTGATTTGCCAGATGGCGCTGATACATTAATTGGTGAAAATGGCGTGAGGCTATCTGGCGGGCAACGTCAACGCGTGGCTTTAGCGCGTGCATTTTATTATGAGCGTGAAATTATTATTATGGACGAAGCGACAAGCTCTTTGGATAACGAAACAGAGCATGAAGTGATTAACTCCATTAAAAAATTACATGGCATCAAAACATTAATAGTGATTGCACATCGACTGAGTACTATTCAATATTGTGATATTATTTATAAGCTTGAAAAAGGAAAAATTATAGCGCAAGGTTCTTTTGATGAGGTGGTTGGAAATCAGCAATCTATCGTGATTTAGAGAGGGGTGATGAGCGATTTAGTGATGGATGCAATATTAGATGAGCTAGAAGAAAGAAGCGGGTATTATTTAGGACTTTCTTTTCTGGATCATGAATTAAATATGGTAAGGGAGCTTATAAGAGCGCAATGGTTGGATAATATTAAGCTACACGCACCAGGGCACTGGGAAAAATTTTCTGATCTGCCTATCACAAAGTATCACGAATTTTCACATTTACTAGATCATGCTGCATTATGGCCAAAGATCAATAGAATTTTGCCGCAAAATGCGGTTGAGTTAATTCGATCAACGTCTATTATCAAAAAACTTCAAGACCTGTATGGCGATTTTACAATATCAGATGAGGAAAATGTTGGTCGTGAGGAAATATATTGGCGACTGGTTCGACCCAATCAGTCATTAGACGTGGGCCCCTTACATGCTGACGCCTGGTTTTGGGAATTAGATCATGGGTTAACTCCAGAGGGTGTCAAGCGCGTTAAAGTTTGGATTGCACTTTACTGCGAGCCAGGCCTAAATGGCCTGCGCGTTGTCCCTGAGTCACAGAAAAAAAACTGGAAATATCACGGAGAATATCGCGATGGTTTTTCAAAACCACAGATTGATGAAGATGAATCAACACTAAATGTTAAGCTTGCCAATACCAAATCAGGTGACGCAATTATTTTTAATGACAAGTTACTGCATGGCGGTGCATTAAATAATGGCCAATTCACGCGCGTTAGCTTAGAATTTACAATGTTTGTAAAAAACAATTAAACGGATGATTGAACATGGACTGTCTTGAACTCGAGAAAATTAAAACTAAAACCGATCATATTGCCCTGCACTCTAGTATTACGCTTTTTTCTAATATTATTATTGATTCAAAAATTACAACACTGTTACACGAGATTTTGCTGACCCAACAGGGTTTAAATTTAATAATCAATATGTTAATTCAGTGCCGCAATCAAAATGGCGCGGTCTATATTGTCGGCAATGGCGGCAGTGCTGCGATTGCAAGTCACGCAACGATTGATTTTTTAAATATGGCAAAAATGAAAGCAACTGCCATGCTGGATTCTGCCGTCACAACGTGTATATCAAATGATTATGGCTATGAATATGTTTATTCCAAACAGCTTGAAAAATTTATTGGCCCGCAAGATGTATTAATTGCCATTAGTAGTTCAGGACAGTCTAAAAATATTATAAATGCAGTAAATATTGCAAAAAAAAATGATGCAAAAGTGATAACTTTAAGCGGATTTCAAGATAATAATCCACTGCGCCAAATCGGGCATTATAATTTATGGCTTAATTCAATAGATTATGGGCAAGTTGAAATTGGCCATGCATTTATATTGCATTATTTAACGGATCGTTTGCGAGAAAGCTTGATTGAGGAGATGGCATGAAAATTTTAGTAACCGGTGGCTGTGGCTATAAAGGCAGCGTTTTAGTACCCAAATTATTAAAAAAAAATTATAAAATAATTGTTGTGGACACACAATGGTTTGGCAATTATTTAAAACCACATGAGAATTTAACTATTTTAAAAGCAGATGTTCGCGAGCCTAATTCAAATTGGTTTGACAATACTGACGCCATTATTCATTTGGCTTCTGTGTCTAATGATCCGTGTTCTGATTTAAATCCGAAATTAAGCTGGGAAATTGGACCGCTCTCTACCATGCGATTAGTTGAAATGGCCATTGCTCATCAAGTAAAGCAATTTATTTATGCTTCATCGGGCAGCGTTTATGGTGTCAATGATTCACCCAAAGTGACGGAAGACTTGCCGCTTTCCCCTTTAACAGAATATAACAAAACAAAAATGGTGACAGAACGTGTTTTGTTAAGCTATCAAGATAAAATTATTACACAAATAGTAAGACCCGCAACGGTTTGTGGTTATTCAGAGAGAATGCGCTTAGATGTTTCTGTGAATATGATGACAATACAGGCTTTAACGAATAATGTTATGACTGTTTTTGGCGGCGATCAAGTGCGCCCCAATATTCATATTGATGATATTACCGATCTTTATTTATTTTTATTAGAACATAAAAATATCACGGGTATCTATAATGCCGGCTTTGAAAATTTATCGATTTTAGCTATTGCACAATTGGTGCAAAAATATGTCAAAGCAGACATAAAAATCACACCATCCAACGACCCCAGATCATATCGATTATGCGCTGATAAATTATTAAAAACTGATTTTAGACCTAAAAAAACAGTTGAAAATGCAATTCAAGAAATGGTTGCGCAATTCCAATCTGGCTTTTTAAAGAATGAAGAGCGTTTTTACAATTTGAAAACGATGAAAAATACTGGGGTAGGTGTTTGAAATATTTAGTGTTGGGTAGTAACTCATTTGCAGGCGCCGCATTTGTTAATAATTTATTAGCAGAAGAACACAGCGTTGTGGGCGTGAGTCGTTCAGCTGAGCCCGATGCGCTTTTGTTATCCTATGCCAACAATAAAAATAAAAAATTATTTAGATTTTATCAATATGATATTAATTTACATTTTCTAGAAATTATAAAATTAATTAATGAATACAAACCAAATTATATTATCGATTTTGCAGGCCAAGGTATGGTTGCAGAAAGCTGGAAAAGTCCTGAAGAGTGGTATCAAACAAACTTTGTTTCAAAAGTGAGATTGCATAATTATTTGAGACAGTGTGATTTTTTAGAGCGTTATGTGCGTGTTTCAACACCTGAGGTCTATGGCGGCACAGGAAGTGCTGTTGATGAGACGCAGCCATTTAATCCGTCAACGCCGTATGCCGTGTCGCATGCGGCTATTGATATGAGCTTACAAGCCTTTTATCGACAGTATCAGTTTCCTGTTATTGTAACCCGTTTCGCCAATTTTTATGGACCGCATCAGCAATTATACAGAATTATTCCCAGAACCATTATTTATGGATTACTTGGGAAAAAGTTACAGTTGCATGGTGGCGGCACATCAGAGCGCGCATTTATTTATGGCGACGATGTTGCAAGCGGCATTAATGCTGCCATTAAAAATGGAACGTGTGGCGAAACTTATCATTTTTCAGCAGGGCAAACAATTTCAATTAAAAATTTGGTTAAGTTAATTTGCGAAAGCTTAAGCATTAATTTTGAAGCATTGACAGAAATAGGGCCAGAGCGACCTGGAAAAGATGCGGTTTATTCTATGAAAACAAACAAATCAGAAGAAAAATTATCTTGGTCACCTAAAATTAATTTAGAAATTGGTGTGAATAAAACAATAGATTGGTTACAAGCTAATATTAACATGATTAAAGCATTACCACTGGAATATAAACATAAACCATAGATTCACCGGATGAATTAGATGAGCAAAAATTTTGTTACGTCAAAAGTGGATAGTCAGCTTGAGGAAGGTCGTGGATATTATCTAGGATTTTGCTTTCAAAAAAGTGAATTACAGGAGGTGCTTGGTTTTATTCATGAGCAATGGCTAGGTAGAATCAAAGAAAAGTGCCCTCAGCATTGGAAAGAATTTTCTAATGCTGGCATCACAAGGTACCATGAATTTGCCCATCTTTTAGATCATGGATCGACTTGGACGAAGGATGCGCGGATTTTTCCAAAAAATATTGCAGATAAAATCAGAAAAATGTCACTCATCAATGCGCTCGAGGAAGAGTATGGCCCCATTATCATCGCTGATGAAGAAGGTATTGGCTATGAAGAAATGGATTGGCGCTTGGTAAGGCCCAATCAACCAAATGATATTGGCCCGTTTCATGCAGATGCTTGGTTTCTTGAGTTAGGACACGGTATTAAACCGCCTCACAATATGAAAGCCATTAAAGTTTGGGTTGCGCTTTGTTGCGAGCCTGGCCTAAATGGATTAAAAGTAGTGCCAGACTCGCAAAAAAAATCATGGCGATATCATGGTGAGTTTCGCCATAGCTTTGTAAAACCACAAATTGATGAAGACGAAGCAAATTTACCATCAATTTTGTTAAATACTAAGCCCGGTGAGGCTGTGTTGTTTCATGATAAGTTATTACATGCAGGCGCATTGAATAAGGGAAAATATACACGCGTCAGTATGGAATTTATGATATTTGTAAATAAATAAAATGGATGGTTTTATGACAGTTGCAAATTTTTTACCAGAACAATACAAGCAAGACAGCCAATTAAAAATTAATCATAATTATTTGTCACTACAATTTTCAGATTGCGATATTATTTTAGAAAAAATTAAAAAAGTAGTATTAAATAATGATTTTACATTAGGGGCCGCTGTTAATGCATTTGAAGCGCGCTTCAAAAATCTAATTCATGCAAAGCATGCCATAGGCGTTGGCAGTGGCACAGACGCCTTATTTTTAAGCTTAAAGGCACTGGGTATCAAAGAGGGTGATGAGATTATTACAACCCCCTTTACATTTTATGCAACCATTGGCGCGATTGTCACAGCTGGCGCAAAGCCTGTTTTTGCAGACATATTGCCTGACTATAATATTGACCCAGAGAAAATAGCTGAAAAAATTACCGCAAAAACAAAGGCTATTTTACCAGTGCATTGGGCAGGCAAGCCTTGCCACATGGATGAAATAAATTTAATTGCTAAAAATAATAATTTATTTGTAATCGAAGATGCCTGTCATGCTATCTGTGCAACGTATAATAATAAATTTGCAGGTACATTGGGCGATATAGGTTGTTTTAGCTTTCATCCCTTGAAGAATTTAAATGTGTGGGGAGACGGCGGGATTATTACTACTAATTCAGATGAGCTTGCTAATAAATTAAATTTAATGCGAAATCATGGTCTAAAAGGTAGAGACGAGTGCGTGTTGTTTTCCTATAATTCACGTCTTGATACAATTCAGGCAGTGGTGGCAGATCATTTATTATCAAAGCTTGATCACATAACTGAATCTAGAATTCGGCATGCCAATTATTTAGATCAAGGCTTAAAATCAATTCCAGAAATTAAAATCCCCCACAGAGAAAATAATATTAAGCAAGTATATCATTTATACTCTATTTTAGCTGAAAATCGAGACGAATTAAAAAATTACTTAATAGAAAACGGCGTTGATGCCAAAGTGCATTATCCTATTCCCATGCACTTACAGCCCGCTGCACATTATTTAAATTACAAGCTAGGTGATTTCCCGAATGCAGAGCGCGTTTGCTCAAAAACAGTCTCATTGCCAGTACATGAATTTATTACTCAAGAAGAATTGGATTATATGATTAATTTAATTAAAGAGTTTTATTTATGAGTGTAATGATAGAAAATAAATTAACTGTACCCTTCGTTGATTTCAAAAAAAGATATCAGTTACAAAGAGATGAAATTCTACAAGGTGTCGATGCTGTTTTTTTCTCTGGAAATTATATTTTGGGAAATTTTACAGAAGATTTAGAACGTGAATTATCAAATTTTTTAAACACACCTTATGTTCTAACGCTTGCCAACGGCACGGATGCCATTATTTTATCATTAAAAATTTTGGAAATTGGCGCAGGGGATGAGGTGATTATACCCGTTAATTCCTTTGTGGCATCAGCCGGTGCTGTTGCAGCAGTGAATGCAAAACCTGTTTTTTGTGATATCAGAGATGATTTAAATATCGATGTTACAAAAATTCAAGCATTAATCACACCAAATACTAAAGCCATTATGCCAGTGCATTTAACGGGCCGACCTGCTGATATGAAAGCAATTATGAAAATTGCCAAAGAAAATAACTTATTTGTTATTGAGGATGCTGCACAATCTATTGGCGCTACCGTTGATGGAAGGCAAACAGGAACAATAGGTGATTTTGGTTGTTTTAGTTTGCATCCCCTGAAAAATTTACACGCCTATGGCGATGGCGGCATTATTGCAACTAATAACAAAGCATATTATGAAAAATTAAAATTACTCAGAAATCATGGGCTAATTAATCGCGATGTTTGTCAAGAATGGGGCTTAAACTCAAGACTTGATAGCGTTCAAGCAAAAATAGTTTCATTAGGCTTGCAGCATTTAAATCAATGGAATTTGCAACGTCGAGAGAATGCTTTTAAATACCAATCAGCATTAAAAAATAGCGTTACTGTCCCAGTTGATTTAGATAATATCTATGCCGTTTATCACAATTTCGTTATTTTAACCGATAGACGCGATGCATTAGCTGAATATCTAAAAGACAATGGCATTGATACCCGAGTGCATTACCCTATTCCTATTCATTTGCAACCTGCTGCCAAAAGCTTGGGCTATAAGTTGGGAGATTTTCCTGTTGCAGAAAGATGCGCAAAGCAAATGCTAAGCTTGCCTATTTATCCTGAGCTAGCAGATGATGCTATCGAATATGTGATTTTAAAAATAAATGAGTTTTTTAATAGAGAACAATAATGCAAATTTTAATGGCGATTTTTCGAAGACTGCTTTATGTCATTTCAATGCCTATTGCATTGATATTAGCCCTCATATCACCTTTTTTTAAAATAAGATTAATAGGTCTTCAGTCTTTTCGAATAGGGCATTATGCATTGACCACGGAATTAATGTTGTGTGCGCTTGACATGAATCAAGAAGAGAAAAAAAAGAGAACACTATTTTACAATATGTCAAAACCTTGTAATATTCAGCTTTATAAAATGTGGAAACGCGTTATTCCTATCTTTCCATTTTCAAGACTGGCAATTCAAGTGGATCATATTTTATCAATATTTCTAGGAAAATCGTATTGCGAAGATAAAATTAAAAAAGTATATGAATCATGTGCGACAGGAACGATAGACAAAGAAGGATTTTTAAAACAAATAGATAAGCCCAGATTATTTTTTACAAAAAAAGAAATATATAAAGCAAAAAATATTTTATTTCAATTGGGTATTTCAGATAAATCAAAATTTATTTGTTTAATTGTGAGAGACTCAGCTTATTTGAATGCACATGATCCAAAAACAAACTGGAGTTATCACGATCATCGTAACGCCGATGTCATGACATACGAAAAGGCAGCGCGATATTTGGCTGATAAGGGGTATACGGTATTACGAATGGGAAAATACGTTAATCAGCAGTTTAATGTTGATCACCCAAACATTATTGATTATGCAAATCATCCCCTTCGGTCTGATTTTATGGATATTTATTTATCAGCTCATTGCGAATTTTGTATTTCTACTTGTACGGGCTTGGATTGCGTCTCCCAAATTTTTAGAAAACCTGTTTTGCTAACCAATATTTCACCGGTATTTGGAGAAACATTGATGTGGTATCCTTGCACTTTATTTATTCCAAAATTTCTTAAAAATAAGGATAGCAATCAGCTATTAACGTTAAGTGAAGTTGCAAAAGCGTGTCATGAGCTTGCATCAAAGAATGCGCTAAATGAATTTTCTAAGAAAAATTTAATTTTGGTTGAAAACAGTGAAGATGAAATATTGGCTGCAGTAAAAGAAATGGAAGCAAGAATATGTGGACGATGGCACGAATCAGAGCATGAACCATTACTGCAGGCTCAATATTGGGAGCATTATAAAAAGCATTGCCCTGTGCCAGTTAATTATGTTTATATTAAAATGGCCGAAAATTTTTTACAAGAAAATAGCATGTTAATATTATCTTAGAGGCACACTATGACGGATTTTACAGGGATTTTTGAAAATGGATACAGCATCATAGATTTTAGTAATACAAGGTGTATCAGGCTTATTCAAGATCAAATTAAATTACTATTCAAATCAGACCCCATTGAATTTCATCAAAAAGAAATGGAAGATGAACAGCGTTTAAATTTAATAAAGCAGGCGCAGGATAGATTGACAGAAACAGATATAGTTAAAAATTTACTGTCGGATAATTCAGAATGTATCAAGAGTTTGATTGGACCTGATGTAGATATTCAAACAGGTCTTTATTTAAGAGTCTCAAGACCCAACATTGAAGGTGACTTGATTGATTGGCATCGTGATACATTTTATGGCAATTCACACTGGGAGCTTAACTTTTGGCTTCCCATTTTTCCGTTAGAAGAGGGCGCTGGGTTGATGCTTGCTGAAGGATCGCACCTGATATCGCCAAATAACGTCCATTATATTCAAGATAAGAACTTATTTCGTCAGCAAGTAACAAAAGGATCTGTTGCAAGTCAGCTCGGTTTTCAATATGCTCCCAAATCAGAGGAGGCAATAACTCACATGGATATGTCGACAGTAAGATTAATAAGACCGAAAGTTGGGCAAGCTGTTCTTTTTTTCGGGCATATCGTTCACCGAGCGCAAAATTTTTCTGCCAAAACAAGAGTTAGCATCGATGTTCGCATAAAGCATATGCTGGCTCCTACCAGTACGAAAGCGGGGTATTACCAGCCATTGTTTCGAAGCGAAATTACGCGCTGTATAGAAAAAATGAATTTAATAGAAAAGGGAGTTTTTTGTGGAAATTAATTTAATGAAAAACTACCCACGCGTCAATCGAAATGTCACCGAACGCGCTCAAACAAAAACAGCTGAAGACAAGCGCATTGCTCAACAATTTGGAAAAGCCTTTTTTGATGGGACACGTGATCAGGGCTACGGCGGTTTTAATTATAATCCGAAATATTGGGAACCGGTGGTTCCTGACTTTCAAAAACACTATGATTTAAGCAGTAAAAGCAGCGTTTTAGATATTGGTTGCGCCAAAGGATTTATGTTGCATGACATGGCAAGATTAATTCCTGATATTAATATCAAGGGGATTGATATTTCTGAATACGCTATTAATAATGCGATTGAAGCAGTGAAACCTTATTGCCAAGTGGCTTGTGCGACTAATTTGCCTTTTCCTGATCATAGTTTTGATTGTGTGATATCTATTACAACTTTGCACAATTTAGAAAAACCAGCATTAATTAAAGCGCTTCAAGAAATTGAAAGAGTAAAACGACAACATAGTTTTATTACAGTGGACGCTTATCATGATGATGCAGAAAAACAGCGCATGGAAGCCTGGAATCTAACAGCAAAAACTGTATTACACGTCGATGAATGGAAAAAATTATTTCACGACGCAGGTTATACAGGCGATTACTATTGGTTTATACCATGATAATAGACAGCATAGATAAAAACGAAAAAATAGATTTATTGCACAGTATGCTGCGCATTCGCCTAATTGAAGAAGCGATTGCAGAAAATTATGGCCAGCAAAAAATGCGAACACCCGTGCATTTATCGATTGGACAAGAGGCCGCGGCTAGCGCTGCAGGATTTGCGCTTCGAAAAACAGATTATGCTGTCAGCGGACATCGCGCTCACGCACATTATTTGGCAAAGGGCGGAAATCTTAACGCCATGATTGCTGAAATTCACGGTAAAGTCACAGGCTGCTGTCGCGGTCGAGGCGGCTCAATGCATTTGATTGATCAATCTGTTGGATTTATGGGAAGCACTGCAATTGTAGGCAATACGATTCCCATTGGCGTGGGTTTAGGGCTGTCTATTCAACTCAGTGGCGATGATCGTATAGCTTGCATTTTTTTAGGCGATGGCGCTATTGAAGAAGGCGTATTTTATGAGTCACTTAATTTTGCGGTGTTAAAAAATCTACCCGTATTATTTATTTGCGAAAATAATTTATATTCTGTTTATACGCCATTGCATAAACGTCAGCCCATTCATCGCAAGATTTTTGAGTTGGCACGTGCCATGGGCGCACATTCAGATTGTGTTGAAGCAGGTTATGATGTACTGGCTTGCGCTGAATCACTTGCTAAAATGGCTGAAAAAGTGCGTTTAAAGCAGGGTGTGGGCTTTGTAGAAATTTATACGTATCGTTATCGCGAGCATTGCGGCCCTCATTATGACAATGATATTGGTTATCGCGCTATTTCAGAATATGAAGCGTGGCTCAAAAAAGATTCTGTTATTACTTTTCAGAAAAAATTGCTTCAAGACAATATTCTTACCGAATTAGATTTAGAAAAAATAAATCTTGATATTCAAAAAGAAATAAAATCAGCATTTGAATTTGCAGAGCACTCTGCTTTTCCAGATAAAAATGAAGCATTAACAGAAGAATATCAAATGGAATCACTATGCGTCAGTTAACATTTACAGCCGCCATCAATGAAGCAATGCATATTGCGATGCAAGAAAATAATAAATTGGTATGTTATGGCTTAGGAACAGATGATCCCAAAAGCATTTTTGGCACAACCGATAATTTACAGCAACAATTTGGTGAGGCACGTGTATTTGATATGCCTACTTCTGAAAATGCCATGACAGGCGTTGCGGTAGGCTTAGCCTTGGGCGGATATCCTTCTGTGATGTCTCATCAGAGACTCGATTTTTTCTTATTAGCAATGGACCAATTGGTGAATTCTGCGGCAAAATGGCACTATATGTTCGGTTCTCAAAATTCAGTGCCCATCGTTATTCGACTCATCATGGGTCGTGGTTGGGGACAGGGTCCGACGCATTCGCAAAATCTACAATCTTGGTTTGCGCATATTCCAGGCTTAAAAGTGGTGTCGCCTACTTCGGCTTATGACGCAAAAGGCTTGTTGCTATCTAGCATTCGTGACCAAAACCCCGTTGTATTTTTAGAGCATCGTTGGTTGCACAACAGTGTCAGTGATGTGCCAGCAGATGATTATGAAATTGAATTAGGCAAAGCTAAAATTGTTCGAGCAGGCTGTGATATTTCGCTCGTTGGCATGTCTTATATGGTGGTTGAAGCGATGCGTGCAGCAGATCATTTAGCAAAATTTAACATTGATTGCGAAGTGATTGATATCAGAACCATTCGACCACTTGATTCTGAGACTATCTTTAATTCAGTTAGAAAAACAAAGCGTATATTGGCATTAGATACGAGCCAGCCAATGTGTTCAGTTGCCAGTGAAATTATTTCTCGTGTGAGCTGCCAATTATTTTCTGATTTAAAATGCGCGCCACAATTAATAGCCAATCCCGACAATCCAGAACCTACTAGCTTTGGTTTGACCAGACATTATCATCCAACTGCACAGGATATTGTTGAGCGTGTTTCCAAGATGTTAAATATAACAATTCCAGCCATGATTTTATCTTCAACGCCGCACGATGTGCCGGGTGACTGGTTTAAGGGGCCATTTTAATGATTACAGCTGCGGTATTAATAAAACAAAACAGGCCGTTGGAAATTTTAAATAATATTTTATTTCCGATATTAAATAGGGGACAGGTATTAGTTAAAATTAACTTTGCAGGATTATGCCACAGTCAATTAATGGAAATAAGTGGAGAGCGCGGCGAAGATAAATATCTACCCCATTTATTAGGGCATGAAGGTGTTGGCAAAGTCGTCGAAATTGGCGAAGGAGTTACCAAAGTAAAAAAGGACGATGAAGTGATTTTGGGCTGGATTAAGGCCGAAGGCTTAGAAGGTGGCAGTTCACAATATCACACGACAGAGGGAATAATCATTAATTCAGGCGCCGTCACTACTTTTAGTGATTATGCGGTTGTGTCTGAAAATAGATTAATTAAAAAGCCCAAGCATACTCCAAGTGAACTAGCCGTGTTGTATGGCTGCGCTATTCCAACCGGTTTGGGAATGGTGTTAAATGCCGTGCCCCATAATTTTAACGGGACTATTTGTTTTGTAGGATTAGGTGGCATTGGATTAAGTGCTTTGTTATCAGCAAAATTAAGAAATTTTTCAAAAATTATTGCAATTGATGTCAATCCCGAAAAATTAGCTTTAGCAAAAGAATTGGGCGCAACGCATGTGATTAATCCTCTAAAACAAAACACACATCAAGAAATAAAAAACTTAACCGATAATATAGGCGTTGATTTTTGTTTTGAATCAGCAGGCTCTACGAAAACAATTGAGCTTGCATTTGAAATAATAAAGCGCGGTGGCGGACAATGTATTTTTGCATCCCATCCTGCTGCCGGTGAAAAAATTGCGTTAGATCCATTTGAATTAATCTCTGGAAAAAATATTCGCGGCACGTGGGGCGGTGAATCTATCCCCGATCAAGATATTCAACAATTTGATCAATACTTTAAAGAAAATTTATTGCCGCTGAATAAATTAATCAGTAAAAAATATGATTTAGAAAATATTAATCAAGCAATCGACGATCTAAAAAACAAAAAAATTGCACGGGCGTTGGTGAGATGTTGATAAATACAGAAAAGATGAAACAAGAAACACCCGAGGTTTACTATCTGGTCGATGCATCGCCCTGCCTTGAGAAAAATGATTTTGATCTGCTGGTTAATCTTGCATTTAAAAGTACAAGAAAAAGAGCAAGATATTGCGCACATAAAAATAAAGACAGTGATTTGCATGATATGTTTGAAGTATTTACAAATAATACATATATGAGACCGTTAAAGCAGATATCTAAAACTTATTCTTTTCATATTATTCATGGTTGTGTCGATGTTTATTTATTCTCAGATGATGGCGACATTATTGAGGTAGTTTCTCTGGGTGATTTCCAATCTGGAAAGAGTTTTTATTTTCGACCCCCGGAAAATACTTACCGCACGCTGATTACCAATACAGAATTTGTCATTTATCATGAGGCTACAACAGGTCCATTTAGAAAAGAAGACACTATTTTTGCACCTTGGGCACCGAGAGAAGATGATATTGGTGGAATACGTAATTTTTATATGCAATTAAAGCGAGAAGAAGCAAATGCAAAAAGTAAGTTTTTTAGATCTTAGAATAAGCAATGAAAATGAAAAAAAGGTTTTGTTGAAATCAATTGAAAATGTTTTTGACCACGGCCGATTTATTTTAGGCCCTGAAGTAGAGTTGTTTGAAAATAAGTTTGCGCGTCTCTGCAATAAAAAATATGGTATTAGCGTTAATTCAGGTACAGACGCACTTTTTTTGCTATTTAAAGCGCTTGGAATAGGGCCCGGTGATGAAGTGATCACAACCGCTTTGTCATGGATAGCTACAGCCAATGCAATTGCATTAACAGGAGCTACGCCTGTATTTGCTGATATTCGGGATGATTTAAACATTGATCCAGACAGTGTAACAAAATTAATTAATTCAAAAACGAAAGCATTGTTACCAGTCCATTACTGTGGCAGAGTCTGTGATATGTCAGCCATTTTAAGCATAGCGAAACAATATAAATTACTGGTAATTGAGGACGCATCTCAAGCTGTTGGGTCAAGTTTTGATGGCAAAACACCCGGATCGTTTGGTGATTATGCTTGCTTTAGTTTAAACCCAATGAAAGTATTTGCTGCTTGTGGTGAAGCGGGCATAGTCGTTGCAGATTCAGAGATGATCGCCGAAAAATTATGTGCATTACGCTATAACGGCATGATTGAAAGAGAGATATGTATGGAGCCAAGTATTAATAGCAGATTAGATACTATTCAAGCAGCAGTACTGTTGGAGCGCTTGTCTTATATTGAAAATATTGTGAAAAAGAGGCGTCAAATTGCAGATTTTTATCATGAGAATTTGTCAGGATATGTGATTATACCGGTTGAAGGTACGCATGAATACAATAATTATTATACTTATACTATTCGCACAGGTAATCGAAATGCCTTAATGACTTTCCTTGCAGAAAAGGGGGTAGAAACTAAAATACATCATCGATATTTAATGTCACAACAAAGACCTTATCAAAATTTTACTTATGAGAAACCATTGGTCGCAGAAAGAATTGTGGAAGAAATTTTAAGTTTACCCTGTCATGAGAAAATGACATTTAATCAGGTTGAATATGTTTGTGATTGTATTACGCAGTTTTCGCACCAATATTCAGAAAATAAAAATTTAGTGTAGGTAAAAATGCTTAACAATAAATCAATTTTAATCACCGGCGGTACAGGTTCTTTTGGGCGTAAATGTGTAGAGATGCTTTTTCAGCAATACAAGCCTAAAAAAGTCGTCGTTTTTTCACGTGATGAATTAAAGCAATACGAAATGAGCCAGCAATTCCATTTTCCCGAAATGCGTTACTTTTTAGGCGATGTCCGAGATTCTGAGCGCTTAATACAAGCGATGCGCGGTATTGACTACGTGATTCATGCCGCTGCATTAAAACACGTGACTGCAGCTGAATACAATCCAATGGAATGCATTAAAACAAATGTGAACGGCGCGCAAAATGTGATTCATGCGGCCATTGCAAATGAAGTTGAAAAAGTGATTGCGTTATCAACAGATAAGGCAGTGAATCCCATTAATCTTTACGGAGCATCAAAATTAGCATCTGATAAGTTATTTGTTGCAGCCAACAATATTGCAGGAGGTCATCGAACGTGTTTCTCTGTAGTAAGATATGGCAATGTTGCAGGATCACGTGGATCAGTCGTACCTTATTTTAATAAATTAATTCAAGAAGGCGCAAAATCACTACCTATTACTGATGCGCGCATGACCCGTTTTTGGCTTGCATTAGAGCACGGTGTTCAATTTGTATTCCAGAGTTTTGCGCGAATGCATGGTGGAGAAATTTTTGTTCCTAAAATTCCATCGATACGCATTACTGATTTGGCATCAGCATTGGCGCCCGAATTATCGCAACATGTTGTGGGGATTCGTCCTGGAGAAAAATTACATGAGGTAATGAGCCCAAAAGATGACGCTAGGTTGGCAATAGAATTTTTAGACCATTATATTCTGCGACCCTGTATTAAATTCAATGAAGAGATTAATTATCTTGTTAACAAATTAGGCGAAAAAGGTGTGCAAAATCAAGATGATTTTTTTGAGTATAATTCTGAAACAAACTCTCAATTTTTAACAATAGATGAAATTGCAGAGCTTAATAACTGCGGAGTGACCGCATGATTCCTTATGGAAAGCAAAATATTAGTCAGGATGATATCGCATCTGTCGTCGATATTTTAAATTCCGATTTTTTAACACAAGGACCTGCTGTTGAAAAATTTGAACGCGCTATTGCAGAGTATGTTGGCGCAAAATATGCAGTGAGTGCCTGCAATGCAACCGCTGCTTTACATTTGGCGTGTCGCGCATTGGGTTTGCAGCAAGGCGATGTGCTATGGACATCACCGAATACCTTTTTGGCCTCTGCGAACTGCGCTCTTTATTGCGGCGCATCGGTTGATTTTGTCGATATTGATCCTAGCACACTGAATATGTGCCCTAATTTATTGGCTGAAAAATTAGCCCACGCTGCAAAAATAAACAAGCTTCCTAAAATTATTATGCCCGTGCATTTTTCGGGGTTTTCATGTGATATGGAAAAAATTTCACACTTAGCTAAAAAATACGGTTGTTATGTTATTGAGGATGCATCGCACGCCATTGGTGCACAGTACAAAAATAAAAAAGTTGGCAATGGAGAATATTCAGATATCACTATATTTAGCTTTCATCCAGTAAAAATAATTACAACAGGTGAAGGTGGCATGGCAGTGACAAATAAAATGGCTTTATACCGGAAAATGCAGGCGTTACGCAGTCATGGCATGACGCGAAATCAAGAACACATGACCAAATTATCTGAAGGCGCTTGGTATTATGAACAGATTGATTTGGGTTATAACTATCGTTTAACTGATATACAAGCTGCGCTCGGATTAACGCAGTTAAAATCGATCGAGAAATTTATTGAGCGCAGAAGATGTTTAGTAAATGGCTATCATGAAAAATTAAAAAATTTGCCCATACAACTACCACTGTATTCTGAATTAAATCAATCAAGCTGGCATCTATATGTTATTCAAGTGGATAACAGGGCAGAAATTTTTGCCAAACTGCGTACGGCTGGCATTGGCGTCAATGTGCATTATATTCCCGTGCATACCCAACCCTATTATCAAAAATTGGGATTTAAAATGGGTGATTTTCCTAATGCAGAATATTACTATTCGCGCGCGATTACGCTGCCATTATTTTATGATTTAAGTGAGAGGGATCAAAATGTTGTGGTTGAAAAGCTAAAGGATTTTTTAACATGAACTTAGCAGTGATCACTGCGCGTGGCGGTAGCAAAAGAATTCCACGAAAAAATATAAAAAATTTTTGCGGGAAGCCTATTATTGCATACTCTATTGAGGTTGCGCTGAAATCACATTGTTTTGATGAAGTAATGGTATCCACTGATGATTTAGAAATTGCAAAAATAGCCCAAGAATATGGTGCTTGCGTGCCCTTTATGAGATCAGCTGAAACCGCAAATGACTTTGCAACAACAGCTGACGTCTTGCTTGAAGTGATCGATCAATATCAAAAAAAAGGAGTGAATCCTGAGTTTATCTGTTGCCTTTTTCCAACAGCCCCATTTATCACGACACATAGTTTAATTTCAGGATTTCGTCAACTTCAGGAAAATAAAAATATTGACACTATTTTTCCGATTGTACGCTTTTCATTCCCGATACAACGCGCATTACGTTTAACGAATAATCAGCTCACCTATTTTAACCCGGGGTGCGCATTACTTCGCTCACAAGATCTTGAGCCAGCTTATCATGATGCAGGGCAATTTTATTGGTATCGTGTACAAACTTGCATAAAAAATAAATTTTCACTGAACGATCGTGCGTCAGGAATAATATTGTCAGAATCACAGGCACAAGACATCGACAATGATGATGATTGGATTTTGGCTGAGATGAAGTATAGAAATAGTCAAACACAATAACAACAGAAGTATTAAAGAGCGGTATCGTATGATGCAAAAAGCAATTTGGTTAATTACAGGTGGTCCAATGCAGTATATTGCGGCCAAAAAAATCATTGATAATGGGTACGCGCTTATTTTGTCGGACAGAAATCCTAAGGCCACCTGCGCATCACTTGCCGATTTATTTTTGGAAATTGATACTTTTGATGTTGACGCACACATAGCTGCCTGTAAAGAGGTGAAAAAAAAATTTGATATTAAGAGTGTTGTGACAATTGCAGCAGATTGTCATTACACAGTCGCATGCTTAGCTCAGTATCTAAATTTGCATGGATTAGATCCAAATATTTCAAAAATATGTCGTAATAAAATACAAACACGCCAACTTTTAAAATCGATCGGCATGTATCAGCCAGATAGTTACATAATACAGTCCTTTGCTGATGTCTCAAAATTTTTAGAGGAGAACCCAAAAAAAAATTTTGTATTAAAAGCAAGCGACAGCTCTGGAAGTCGCGGTTTTCAAATAATTCAACCTAATAAAAAACTGACAGAAAAGCAATTTGAATATACGCAGCAGTTTTGTAGTACTGGACACATTATTCTTGAAGAGCGTTTGCTTCCAGATCCAAGTCAGATCTCTGAAGCTTCTGTTGAGACGGTGTGGGTAGATGGAAAAATGTATTGGTTGAATTGGGTTGATCGAATTTTTTCATCCGATTTGAAATTCTTTCCTGCGTTTAAATTAGAATTTACACCCCCAGAAGGGATTGAACTGGGGCATGTTAATCCAGGAAGACGTGAATTTTCTATTAAGCAGACTGTAGCAAAATTAATTGAGCAGGCGGGTTGTGCACTTGGTTTGCGCCAACAAAAGGGAGGACATATTTTAAAAGCAGATATTTTTTTTTCAACCAATGGACCTGTTATTTTGGAATTAACACCGCGATCCTCGGGTGGCTGGGATAGCAGTGGTTCGTCGCCAGCAAGAGGTGCTGATATTGTGGGTGGGATAATACAGATGTCGCTGGGAGAGTTAGTTGATTTGAGCGCGTGGTTTCGTTATTTTCATTACCATGACGCTGAACGAACAGCTGTTGTGTTGTCAACAATATCGAAAAATGCGGTTGATTGTATCGGTAGGCAATTTACATTGGTTTCTGGTTACTCAGAAACATCAAAATTAATAGAGTTAGCATTTCAACAACTAGGAAGAGAACAATATGTATCAATATAATAAAAAAGCGCCATTACCCAATTTATTTGCAAGTGGAAAGAATAATAGACTTGTCTTTAAAACACAGACAGAAGAGGCGGAGGTTTTGCTTTCTGGAAAAGGAATGATCGAAAAAGTTGTGCATGATGATTTGAAAAATAACAAGCGAACTGAGATATTTTTTCAAAAATCACACCATGTGTTAGTCGGTTCTGGAAACTGTGAGAGAAACGTATACCATTTTTTGTTGCCTTCACTTCATGAGCATTTGCAATTGCGTTTGGGTATAACAATTCATAATGGTGAAGGCACTTGGTCAAGTTTGCCGCATGATTTTGAGAATCATCTCGAAAATGATTTTGAAGAAGTTTTTTTCTATTTATTATCAGGCGGATCAAAAAGAGCAATTCAAGTTGGAAGAGGGGTGTGGTCTGATGGAAGTCAAGTTGATGAAATATGGCCAATAAGTGATCGTGAATTTAGCCCAATTCCGATGGGATATCATCCAGTCGTTGCAGAACCGGGAGTTGCAGTAAGCTACGTATGGGCCTATCTTGCAAAGAAAAAAAGATGGGAGAAAGTAAAGCATGACTAAAACAGCGGTAGTTATTGGTGCAACTGGTAGTATTGGAAAAGCAGTATGCAATAAGCTGCAAAAATCTGGTTTTACGTTAGATCAAGAGTGGCTGGGCGCGAATCGACCTGACGCCAGCCTGAAAAGATCTTATGAAAATTTGCCTAAAAAAATTGATGCTGCAATTTACCTGGCAGGAATAAATGTGGTTGCGAAATCTGAGGATCTCGCGGTTGAGGATTGGGATAGAGTTCATAATATTAATTTAAAAGGCGCCTTATTTTTTGCGCAGGCAGCATTTTCTGCGTTAAAAGCCGCTGGCTCATCTAGCTTTATTGTTATTTCTTCTATCATGACCACGCATCCTTATCCTGGAAGACTGGCTTACTCAACGGCAAAGGCAGGGCTTGAGGCAATGGTGCGCACTTTAGCTGTAGAGTGGGGGCAGTATGGAATTGCAACACATGCATTGCGTTTGGGTCATATGGAAGGCCTGATGAAAACAACAATCAGTAATCCGGACTTGCTAGAAGCTGTTAAAAAACACGCCCCTCTTGGAAAATTGATTACACCAAACGAAGTCGCTAATTATATTCTGTGGTTAGTGGAAAATGGATGTCAAGCAGTTTCAGGCAGTATCATTGATTTTGATCCAGGATATGTTATTAATCGATGGCCGTTGTAAATAATCGGAGGTATATATGGTTTTTTTCATCGCAGAAATCTCTAGTAATCATGATCAAAATATCGATCGTTGTATTCAGCTTATTGATAAAGCCGCAGAAATAGGGTGTGATGCTGTAAAATTCCAACTATTTAAAATTGATAAGCTTTTTGCAGCAGAGATTCTGCGACATCGCCCAGAAGTAGCGGCCAGAAAACAATGGGAATTGCCGGTAGCATTTTTGCCGTTACTAGCAGCGCGCTGTAAAGAAAAAAATATTCAATTTAGTTGCACACCCTTTTATTTAGAAGCAGTTGCTGAATTAGAACCTTATATCGCTTTTTACAAAATAGCGTCTTATGCCCTATTGTGGGATGAGCTTCTTGTAAAATGTGCAAAAACAAATAAACCCATTATCTTGTCTACTGGGATGGCAACGTTGCTTGAAGTAGCGCACGCGGTTGATATCCTAAAAAGACATGGCTGCGAAGATTTAACTTTGTTGCATTGCGTTTCCGCATATCCAACACCTTTAGCAGAGTCTAATTTAGCTGCTATAAATTCACTAAGGATTATGTTTGGATGTCGTGTAGGATGGTCGGATCATACGGTTCAGCCATGTGTATTACAAAGAGCTATTCATCGATGGGGTGCAGAAGTCATCGAGTTTCATTTTGATTTAGAGGGGCATGGCGCTGAGTTTAAAAATGGGCATTGTTGGTTGCCGCGGGATATTCAAGTGGTAATCAATCAAATTCGTAATGGTTTTGCTGCAGATGGTTTCGGCATTAAAGAGCCCGCTTTCTCAGAAATGGCTGAGCGTAATTGGCGCACAGACGTGCTTGATGGTTTGAGACCACTTTTAGAAACGCGCAAGGCATATCTGTGAATATTGCCATAGTGAGTCAGATAGGCTTTGATATTGGACTTGGACATCTCTCGAGAATGCTTGCGCTTGCGAGCGCGACACAAGAAAATCCAAATTGCAATTTGCAATTAATCATCCAAGGTGAACCTATTTCAAAAAAAGAATTGGCCCAGTTTCAACATCAGTATATTTCAGCGGATAATTTTTTTAATCAGAAATTAATAGCTTTGATTTCTTCGCAGAGAATTCAGCTGATTGTTTTTGATATATGCTCTTTAAAAATAACGGAATCATTTTATTTGCTGTTAAAAGAGTTGCGTGACTTATCAGTAAAGATAGTGGGAATTGATGGAATTCTCTACAGCCAATTTTGTGATTGGATTCATATCCCAGCATTTTTTGTAGACCCAAAAAAAATTTCAACTTGTCCATGTTCCGTGTCTTATGGCTGGGATAGTTATTTATTATCAACACCAGAAAACCACGCGTCATGGAAGCCTGGGCACAAAATTCTTATTTTGACTGGCGGTGCTGATGTAACACAATTAAGCCAAAGTTGGCCGAGAATAATAGATATGGTTCTGCCGCGTCATTGCGAGATACACTGGGTGCAGGGACCTTATTCAAAGCCACCAGCCTTGCCCGATATTCTGAATCTTTCCTGGATTATTTATAAAGCTCCGGAAAATTTAACGCAAATCATGACTAAGATAAATTATACAATAACCACCTTTGGAGTAAGTCTTTTTGAGGCGCTGCAACAAGGCATTCCCACGATTGTATTTTCCCCGTACGGTGATAGAGATAAGATTGAATTAACAATGCTTCAAAAGGAAAATATTTGCGTGATCTCAAAAAATGAAATTGATGCAATTGAAGCATTGCCTGAATTAATGCAGAACACTCTGCAAGCAGAACAATTTTCAGAAAGATCAAAAAGAAAATTAAATGTTTCTGGGGCAAAATTATTGGCGCAGTGTATTTTCTCAATGGAAACAGCATGACAAAAGCTTTTATGTTATTTCATTTAAATCTTGCCTACTCGTCAATTGCTGTGTCGAATAGGAAAATGGTAATTGATAAGTGTTATTATCCGATTTTAGAACTGATAAAAAAAACAAAAATACCAATAGGAATAGAGGCAACTTCATGGACATTAAAACAAATACAGATGCTTGATCCGAACTGGATTAAAGAATTAAAGTGTTTGCTTGATTCAGGACAGGCCGAGTTTGTGGGAAGTGGTTATACCCAACTAATAGGGCCACTGGTTCCTTATGAAGTAAATTTTTGGAATCAGAAAATTGGGCTGGAAGATTACCAGTCTATTTTTCAAGCGAAACCAGCATTAGCATTGATCAATGAAATGGCTTTTTCTACCGGGATGATAGAAATTTATCAAGAATTAAATTACCAAGGTATTATTATGGATAATGATAATATCTGCCTATCTTTAGGTTTGGAGAATGGGAACAGTGCGGCATTACCTTCGCATGCAATGGGCCGAGAAGAATTTTCGCTCCCAGTTTTATGGTCGGACTCTATTTTATTTCAAAAATTTCAGCGATATGCACATGGTGATGTGCGATTAATTGATTACATTGATTTATTTAGAAAGCGCGCATTAAAATATCTTCGACCACTCGCAATTTATTGCAATGATGCTGAAATTTTTGATTTTCGTCCAGGGCGATATCAGGAGGAAAGGCCAGTACTTAATGAGGGTGAATGGCGACGCATAGAAAATCTTTTGAAAATCCTATCTGATCAAGAAAAGGTAATTTGGTTATCGCCTACCGCAGCACTGAATGAATCACTACGTAGCATCCCATTGAATAAAAAAATATTAAGTTCTATCAAGCAGCCTGTTCCAGTAAAAAAACAAGCAAAATATAATGTTAGTCGATGGGCAATTACAGGCCGTAATGATTTATGGATTAATACGCTTTGTCATCGTTATGCAAACACGTTAAAAAATTCAAAAAACAGAATAAATTGGCGTTCATTGTGTGAGTTTTGGGCAAGCGATTTGCGAACCCATATTGAAAAGGATCGTTGGCAGAAAAATTGTGTTTCTATGGAAGTTTTTTCAAAACAGCATGGTATTTCGATGGATTATGGTAGCGAGAGCCGAGATGATGATTTGGCGCTTAAGAATAATGATCCAGAAATTATAGATAAATATAAAATAACACGAGATAATGAAAATATATTATTGTCAATTTCTTCGGCAGAAATAGAATTGGTATTAAATCTTCGCCGCGGCTTGACTATTCATACGCTGGCCTTTTATACACAAGATTTTCAGCCAATCATTGGTACCTTGCCACATGGCTATTTTGATTCAATTGAATTTGGCGCTGATTTTTATTCGGCGGGTGTTGTCGTAGAGTTACCAATGGAGCATCGTCGACTTACTGATCTTGAGTGGGTGGATCCGATCATCTATGGATTAAACGGAGCGTTACATATTGTAGCAAAAATTAATACTGTAAAAGGCGAAATTGTTAAGCGGTATGTATTGACACCAGGTAAAAACACAGTAAGTTTGATGATTGAATTGCCAAAGTGGGAGCGTTTGCATTCCATTGTGCGCATGGGTGCACTGAGTTTTTTGCCAGAGGCATTTTCATCAACGGTATCACTACAAACATGCAATGGCGGATCTGCATTAGAAGAGTTTAAATTAGATCAACCATGCGATTATACCCTTCCAGCATCAACATTGGTTTCATGCACAACCGGTTTTGGCGCAACGACTGGCGAAATTATTATTGGAGATCAAAAGAAGAAAATTAAAATAAGCTGGGACCCTGCGGAAGCCGCTATTTTTCCAATGCTACAACATCAGATTGTAAGTAAAAATACATTAACGCGATTATTTTTTTCTTTAAATGAGATCGATGAAACAACTCGATCGGGTGGAGAATTTCCTCCTTTTAAAATTGCTTTAACACCTATAGAATAAGATTTTTTGGTTAAGCAGGACGGCGATGACAAAAAAAAACCTTCATCATTGGCAAAATCATACTGGCGAACACCGTATTTCCGTTGATGGCTTTGATGTTATATCCTGTGAGACTTGCCGATTTAAGCATGCCATACCTTTGCCAAGTGAAACAGAGTTAAAATTCTTTTATGAACATCAATTTTACTCTGCAGAGAAGCCATTGTATTTTAAACGATACGAAGAAGATTTGGAGTGGTGGAATCTTATTTATCAGGAACGATACAATATTTTTGAGAAAATATTACCCCTGGGTAGACGGCGTATTTTGGATATTGGTTCTGGACCAGGATATTTTCTGCTTCAAGGCAAGACGCGTGGCTGGGATACGTTGGGAATTGAACCATCGAAAACCGCTGCAGCTTATAGTCGCGCATTAGGAGTTACCGTTATTAATTCAATCTTTTCAGATGAAACAGCAAAAACACTGGGCACTTTTGATGTGATTAATTTAGGAGAGGTGCTAGAACATATTCCAGAGCCTGAAAAAATGCTTAAAATAGCTCATTCTATATTGTCACCCGGGGGATTGTTGTGTGTGATTGTTCCTAATGATTACAATCCATTTCAAATCGCTTACGTGACAACGACTGAGGTTAATCCATGGTGGGTGGCGCCACCTCAGCATCTCAATTATTTTAATTTTGATACCTTAGCTGATTTATTTAATCGGTCTGGTTTTGATGAAATAACAAGAGAGTCTACTTTTCCGATTGATTTATTTTTGCTGATGGGAGACAACTATATTGGAAATGATGATTTGGGACGCTCATGCCATTATAAGCGAAAAACGTTTGAAAAAAACCTAGTAAAAGCGGGAATGAGTGACCTAAAAGAGAAAATATATAAGTCATTTGCAAAATTAGGTATTGGCAGAGAAGTTCAAATGATTGGAAGAAAACGCCAACAATGATAGAAAAAAATGAAAACAATTAATATTGTAACTGATCTTGACTTTTTACCAAACCTGACTACAGAGACCGTTGGTTTTTTTCTTGAATGTCCACCGGATAGTCCCATTGCAACTCAGTACCAAAACAGGATATTTTCTGATGTGCTGCTTGGCAATCAAGATAAGGGAAAGAAAATGGCTTGTGATTTGGCTTGTAAAATTTTAAAAAATGAACCAACTGTTTTCGGAATTTCGCAGTTATCAATTTTTAAGGAAACAATCATAACGCATTTCACTGAAGTTTTTCGATTGCTTCACTTCCTCGATTTTTTAATAAATCAAAATTACAAGTGCTGCAGATTTAGTAGCTACTCGAATAGTGCACAAATATTATTTCAATTATGTAAAATAAATGAAAATAGCATCAAAGTAACATTTCCTCCAGCCAAAAGAGAATACAGATTCATTAAAAGAATACGCTCATTTTTTGCATCAATTTTCTCACGAAATGAATTGATGTTAAATATAAACTGGATTTTAAATTTTTTGGATCCATTTCATCGCAGAAATATTTTGATTTCTGTTTTCAAAAAGAAAAAACTTTATAAAAAAAATAATTTACTGTTTCTCACGTTTTCAAAAAACTACACAAATATCGGATTAATGTTTGAGCCTCTTTTTGAAAATTATTTTTCCTTTTTAGTTGAAAATTCTTTAACTGGCGGTGATCCATTAAAACATAAAAAAAGACCTTTTTTTAGTTTATATGATTACAACAGTAGTAAACTAATTCCGCTGAAATCTGAAATTGATTTTTCAAAAAAGAAATTATTTAATCACATTAAATCAATTTCTTTGCAAGGCGTTGAGGATATCGCAAGGAACCTATTTTTGCAGGATGCCTGGCTTCAACAATTTTTCTTAAAGCACTTGCGTTCTGGTATGCATATTACAAGTTTAATCCAGCATTTTTTTACATTGACTTCACCGCGCGCATTAATAGTTGGCAACAATGGCCATGAACAATATGGTCTTTTAATAGCGAAAGAGAAAAAAATTCCCACTCTCTTATTGCAGCATGGAGTTTTTGGTGATTATTATCAGTTTGAAGACAACACAGTTGATTACTATATTGCGCGTGGCGAATTTTGGCGAGATTTTTTGATTAAAACAGCAAGAATTAGAACGCTGATTATTAATCCAGCTGCTCATAAAAAAGTAGTCAATATTAATTCTGTAGAAATAAAAAAACCATTTGTTGTGTATTTTTCATTGTTTCATCCAAGCATTGAGAAAAAAAATAGGTTTTGTGAAGAAAGAGATTCGCAATTACTCAGTATTGCGCATGCAGTTAATGATGCTGACGGAAAACTAATCATTAGGTTTCACCCGCGTGATTTGATAACGATACATCAGCAATATATTAAAAAATTATACAAAGCTAATAAAATTAATATTGATGTACAATTTAGCCATAAGGAAAATATTTCTGAGTTAGTGAAAGGTGCTTCAGCAGCTATTATGTATTTTTCAACAGTCTTTATGGACTGCTTATCACTTGATGTACCTATTATAAGTTATGACTGGTTAAATTTCCCACATAAAAAACATATTGAGGGTTATGGAATTTTTAATTTTGCTAAAAATTTATCTGAATTATATGACATGATAAAAAGGGCTCTGAAAAATGAATTGAAACCAGCGAATGTTAGCAAAAATCTATTTTTGGCAGAAACAAATGAAGCAGAAGCAAAAGCTGTTTTAAAAAAAATAGTTCAGTCAGGATGATATCTCAGTGACCACAAAATTTTTAGCTACGACCGCATTAGATGAATTTTGGGATAAAACTCAGCCTATATTATTTTTGGGGGAGTGGTGCAAATCTTATAAAAACAAAAGTGTTTGGGAGAATTTGAATTATGAAACACTGGATGCACCCCTGAGCAATCAAGATCCGTTTGAGAATCTGAATTATATTGAGAAAATCTACAAAGAAATATTACCTTTAATTGCGCAATGGCTGAATAAAATACATCAATGCAAACATTCTTTGGAATACTGGGAAATTATATTGGGCTCATTTTTATTTACACACATTCAAACAGTATATGACCGCTATTCTAGATTAAATGTCGCCTATTTGCTGTATCCAAATTTAATAACAATTGGCCTTGCTGAAACATCGTTTATGACACCATTAAATACCGGTGAATACTATATATCATCAATGATGAGCGATGCATTTAATTTGCAGCTCATGACACAAATAATTTCATTTGCATTTAATAAGCCAAATTTTTACAAGGATTATTCTCGTGAATTTGAAAAAAATGAGAGAAAAAGAAATATTCAGAACTCTCACCCAAGGCTACGTACTAAAATCCAAATTTTTTTTTCATGGGTCATCATTAAATTGTGTGGCAAGAAAACTGTTGCTGTTATCGCTGCGCATGGATTTAACAAAAGCACTTTATATAAACTGATGTGGTCATCGAAATTCAAAATTTTACCTGTTATGCCAAAAAAGCAAGCAATATCGGATTCATTAAAGCTTTTGAACACCAAGCCTGATTTGGTTTTGCGCACTAGCTTCTTAAATTTACCCGCAGAAAATAATTTTTCTAAATTAATACTACAATTGCTGGTAACGCATATGCCCTTGTCTTTTATTGAGAATTACCAACAAGAGTGTCGTATCAGTAAAATACAATATCCGTTTTTTGCCAAAGTTGTTTTCGGTGCCCCGCCTATTGGGGCTGAATCGCTTAAATTGTGGATTGCTCGAAATAGAAATAAGGGAGTCAAACAAGTGGGTTGGCAGCATGGTGCAGGCTATGGTACGTTAAAGTTTTACAGCATCGAATTTGTAGAACATAAATTTTCTGATTTATTTGTTGCTTGGGGTATGAAAAATGATAGAAAAGTTATTGCAGCTCCTTCGGTTCCTATTTGCCTTCAATTAGAAGAAAAAATAAAAAAAGGCAGGATAGTCTGTAAAAATGGCTGTATTTTGTGGGTTACAACCCAATTTATGCGTTATCCCTTTGCTGAAATAAGGTTCTGTATACGTGCCAATCAGGATGAGAAATTATATTACCATAGACAATCTAGAATTCTTGAATTGCTTAACCCTGGTATTTTTTCACAAGTCATCATGAGGTTGCGTTACACCGACTGGAGCGACAATTGGAAGTATGTCTCTGACCGATTCTCGAAATTAAAGCTACATCAGCCTAGCGAAAGATCTTCTTTTTACGATCAAATATGGTCTGCAAAATTATTATTTTTTGATAATTTTAATACAACACATTATTATGGATTGGTGCTGAATATCCCGACTATTTTATGTTGGAATGAAAAAAATTGTGGCATAAAAGATGAATTGAAATTTTATTTTGATGCATTGCGCGATGCGGGGATTTATCATGATACACCTGAGTCAGCTGCAGCAATGATTAATGAGATAGGCGATGATCCGCTGCCATGGTGGAATAAGGAAGATGTGCAGTCTGCACGTCAGCAGTATTGTGACTTCTTTACTCAAACATCAGATGACTGGGTGGATCGGTGGAAAAATATATTGCTAAGTCTTCGAGACTACACTGAAATTAATGCCGATTTATTTTCTACTTGATTTGTGAGGAGTATTAGATTATTTTCTAGTAGTTTTTCAACAATAGAATACAAATCCCAAACCGGAACGTTACAGGCATCAGCAATATCAATTAGAGATTTTGTTCCATCTGACCAGGTAATTATATTCATCATCAAGCGGACTTCTTTTCCACTTATTTTAGTTGATAAGGTTGGATAAAGACCGCGCTTTCCTAATTGAGGCTCACCCAGAATAGTTGCTTGAGGGAAACAATTTTTTTCGATTGTTTCAATAGCCAATTTTAATGCATTATATCCGCCGTTTAATCCTTCTGGGGTTACCACATTCACAAGATCGTCTAATGAGGTGTGATATTCAGGATACATGCCATATTTTGTTCGCATAATCGATGCGATCGGCAAGTCAACTCCTGGTGAGCAATATTGACGCTCATCACTACCGCGGTCAGACCAGGTGTATGCATCATAGTTTGGATAAATCCATTTTAATACATGTTTTGCGACCTGATCACTGAGTGTCAAACCATTTCGTGACGGAAGATACGAATAAGTTCTGTTGTCTCCAATGCAGGATACATTAAACCCAGCAATGACATGCGATTTTAGCCAATCCAGATTTTGGCTAATGTAAGTAATTGAGCCAATCGTTTCGGGAATAAAAATAATTCGATAAGTATATTTTCTGCGTGAAAGTGATAGCAGCCATTTTGCAAGATAAGTAGTTACTGTCGGACCTGACAGCTCGTTGTTTGCCATAGATGGATGGCAAATATAGGTAGACAAAAATACTTCTTGATCACTCTCACCTGGGATGATTAATTCACCATAAGTTAATGCGCCATCAAATAACATTGAATCAATAAAAACCTCGTATTCGCCGCCAATTAATTGGCTTTTTTGTTTTTTGGTGAGACAAAACCCCCATTGCTCTGCATAATAAGAAGTGATGTAGGGTATCGCATCGGGTTGTTCGTCTAGAGAATATAGATGTTGATTTAGTTCGTTAAGACACATTTTTCGGTGAATTGGAACGCTATAACCAACCAGATGAAGATTATTTTTTTTAAAATCACAAATTTTTTCACCCGATGGTGTTTTGATATAAGCATCGCTAACTTTCCATTCCTTTGGCACGGTCCAATCGAGCACAGCTGTCCCAGTTGGTATTTCTTTGATTGATAGATTAGGTAGATAATCATGCTTTAAAATAGAAAGTGTTTCGCGGATACCATCACCCGTGATACTGCGATTAATAGGCCAGAGCTTTTTAGCTAAAGCATGAATTTCAATGCCAATCATGCTATTCCTTGATTGCTTCAACGACGAACGCTGAGCAAAGAAACAAGCCTCGCCATCCAAGATTGTCGCGCTCTAGTTTAAGCGCCTCATCTCTGAATAATTCTTCATTTTCGCCCATTAAATAAGGCATAGCAGGATGATAGTGATACCAAAGCAGATTGATATCTTTGAAGCCGCATTTTTTAAATAATGCTGTAATTTCAAGTGGGTTGTGAAATTTTGACAGTATTGCATCATAACCGGGTGCTTCAGTGTTTTCATCATGCAGAATTCGTCTGGTAGGCTTGTTTATTTCAAGTTTCCCCTCCAAATCTGTTGCAACAATTTTTTTCAATGCGGGAGAAACCCCAGCTAGCAAATCGTCAAGAATAAATTCGTAGGTGTGTCGGTTGAATGTGAATAATGAAAAAAGTTTATTTCTAAATTCAATAAAAACAGAACCACCTTGCTTGATCATTGTTCTCATATTCATTAAGCATGCTTCGTCGTTTCGAACATGCGGCATGACGCCCATGGCCATCAGTGCATCATATTGACCATTTCGAAGTAGGGTAGCATAGGTGAGGGGATCTTGAATGTCACCCCAAATAATATCGTCTGGATTTAAGTCATTTCGTTTGAGTGTATCTTGAGATTTTTTAACCATTTTTTCGCTGATATCGAATCCAGATACCTCAATACCCGCTTTTGCTAACGTTAAAAGCGGCGTACCTTCGCCAACACCCACCTCAATTACTTTTTTGACATTTTTTTCAATAAACGAATTGAGCAATAGTTGTAGACGAAAATAATTTGCAGGATAGGCATGTGAAGGATCGTTCAATAGTTCGCGCTCGTATTGTAGATGATAATTTGCTGCCGAGGCATCGTAGTGCTCAGAAATAAAATCCCTTTTCATAATTATCTACTCCATCTTTATTCAAAACTAGGGTAATATTATCCGAATGTGGTTTTAGTGTAAATACATATGTTTTGAGCAATGCTTCAGTATCTAGAGATGAAATTTTTACAAGGTCGTATGATTTACGCATAGGTATTTGAATGGAAAGCTGGACAAATCAAAATTATCGAAAAGACATAGATGGCCTCAGAGCAATTTCAATTATTTTTGTAATATTTAATCATCTTAGGCTTCACTGTGTGCCAGGAGGATTTTTAGGAGTTGATATTTTTTTTGTGATTTCGGGGTATTTAATTACATCGCATATATCGCAAGGGATAGAAAAAAGGGATTTTAGCTTCAAAGTATTTTATCTAAAGCGAACAAAAAGAATATTGCCCGCTTTAATCACCGTTTTATTAACAACTTCGTTTGCGGCATATTTTCTGTTTGCGCCCAGTGATTTGAAGCGATTTTCTGGTTCTTTGTTGGCAGCGCTTGGTTTTTATTCAAATATATATTTTTGGAAAACAATCTCTGTTGGATACTTCTCACCCAACGCCATGAAAATGCCGTTATTACATACCTGGTCATTATCAATTGAAGAGCAATTCTACATAGTGTGGCCATTATTTTTGTACTTTGCATATCGACACTTCTGCAACAGGAGAGTTATTTTTTTTACTAGCGCGATTGCGGTGAGCTCAATGCTTTGTTATTTTTTATTGAGAGGGCATCCCGTGTTTGTATTTTATTTTCCTTTCACGAGAGCTTATGAGCTATTGATCGGCGCGTTGCTTGCTATGAATTATGAAAAATTAAGACTACCCGAAAATAGAATAATTTTCCATTTATTGTCTCTTGTTGGGCTCGGGATGATTTTGTTCTCTGGATTGGTATTGCAGAAAGATGATTTTCCTGGGGTGAGTATCATGATACCATGTTTAGGAGCATTTTTACTTATATTGACAGGTAAAAAGCAGTATTCCATTGCGAATAGATTGTTATCAAATTCTATTTTGGTATTTGTTGGTTTGATTTCATACTCATTATATCTTTGGCATTGGCCCATTATTTCTTTTGCTTATTATTATGGGGTTTCGTTTAACTTTCAAAATGATCTACTTATTATTTTCATTAGTTTTTTGTTGTCGATTTTGACATGGAGATACATTGAACAACCTTTTAGATTTAAATTACAATACGGATCTTTTAAAATAAGAATTTTACTCTTGATGATGCTTATTCCAGAATTAACTTTTTCAGTGCTTGCTCACTACAATCCACAACTTGGGTTTAATAAAACACCAGATAAACTATTGAAAATAAGCAATGATTATTATGGATCTTTGAAAGAAGAATATGAATGCATGAACTCTGGCAATGCTAAACCGCTTCCTTCCGATAGTTTATGCTCAATTGGAAATCAGCATATTACAAAGAATAATGTTTTGATAGTGGGTGACTGCCATCTATTTTCATATGCTGGCATGCTTGATCAGATGCTTTCAAATGCCAGCTTAAGAGGCTATGTTGTGACACAATCTAGCGATCCATTCTTACTGGGAAAAATTAGAACTCGTACTAACGCCAACGAAGCAGGTCGAAATATCGCTATTGCCCAACTAATTCAAGACCATCGTTTCAAATATGTTGTGTTAAGCGCATGGTGGAAAAACTATGGAGCTAACGAGCTTTCATCCGCCGATACTAACGATAAATCAAATTATGCTGTGCTGGGCTGGGGGCTGGATAATGCGATCAAATTGATTGAAAGTCGTTCTGCGACACCAGTGATTATTTTTGATTTCCCCCCTTTATATAATGTACCAAAAATTTGCGGACTGAGCAGGATTTCATTAAAGCATTGCTATAATAACTTGACATTTATTGAAAAAAAACAGCTTCAAACAAGAGAAATAATTTTGAATTTAAAGAAAAAATATAAGAATATCATTTTGATAGATCCTAGCAAAATAATTTGCGAACAATCTAGATGTGTTTCATCAATAAATGGGACACCTTTGTATTGGTCTGGTGGGCCAGACAGCCATCTTAATGCTGAAGGCTCGCAATTAATTGGAAGCTTGTATCTTAAAAAATTTGGGAATCCATTTATATCTCAGGGGCAACATTAAATTAAACTTGGGGAGTAAGCGTGTCTGCATTAATTATCGGCTACGGCTCCATCGGAAAAAAACACGCTGAAATTTTATCTCGTTTGGGATCAACTGTGTCTGTGGTAACATCGCAAGCAATAGAAAATTATTTATGCTATAAAACGATTGAAGATGCATTCAAAAAAACTAATGTAGATTATGATTATATTATTATTGCTAATCCCACCTATATGCATTATCAAACACTGAAAACAATGGGTGATTTAGGTTTCCAGGGAATTATTCTAGTCGAAAAACCACTGTTTTCTGAGCTTAAATTGCAAGGTTTTAGTTTGCAAAAAAATATTTATGTTGCCTATAATTTGCGTTTTCATGAATTATTTACTTACTTAAAAAAATTACTAGAAGATGATCAGCTTATTTCATTTTCTGCGCAAGTGGGTTCTTATTTACCCAATTGGCGCAAAGAATCTGATTATAGAAACAGTTATTCTGCTAAAAAAGAATGGGGCGGAGGCGTTTTAAGAGATCTCAGTCATGAATTAGATTATGTTTTATGGCTGTGTGGAGCGTGCATTGAAGTGACTGCCATGGGCGGTCATTTGAGCACATTAGACATTAATAGTGACGATATTTATTCTATATTAATGCGCTGTAAACAGTGCCCCCAAGTTAATATTCAATTAGATTATTTGAATAAAATACCAATGCGTCAAATAATAATTCAAACTAAAAATCAACATAGTATTAATATAGATTTAATTTCTGGAAAATTAATTTTAAATGGGGAGATTAAATTTCAAGTAGATGCAGCTATTCAAAAAACATATATTAAACAGCATGAATTACTGTTAAAGCAAGATTTTACTGATTTTTGTGATTACACGCAGGGTATTGCAGTGGTGAAGTTGATAGAAACCATAGAGCAAGCTTGTGCTCAAAAAAAATGGATGAGTATATGAAAGTATTATGTACGATTTGCGCGCGTGGTGGATCAAAAGGCGTTAAAAATAAAAATTTGATTTCTTTATGTGGCAAACCTTTAATTGCGCATACTATTTTACAAGCAAAGAAATCAAAATTATTTGATGCGATTACGGTCAGTAGTGATTCTAAAAAAATTTTATCAGTGGCTAAAAAATGGGGTGCTGATTATTTAATTGATCGCCCAATAGCAATGGCTACATCAACTGCTGCTAAATTACCAGCCATTCAACATGCGGTGAGTCAGTCTGAGCGCCTCGCCAAAAATAAATTTGATATGATTATTGACCTAGATGCAACGGCGCCATTGCGAACAGTAGATGATATAAAAAAGTCGTTTAAGTTATTGTTAAAAAATAAAAAAGCATCGAATTTAATTACGGGTTGCAGAGCTCGAAAATCACCTTATTTTAATATGGTTGAGATTGCTAAATATGGCTTTGTTCAATTAAGTAAGGCCACGCTTAAAAAAGTGGTTAGAAGGCAGGATACCCCTCCTTGCTATGATATGAACGCCTCTATTTACATTTGGTATCGAAATGCCTTGTTTCGCAATATTTCTGTTGTGTCTGACCGTACGCTCTTGTATGTTATGCCTGAAGCGCGTTCGGTTGATATTGATACACCGCTGGATTTAGAGTTTGTACGATTATTGGCAAAAAGTCGCAGGGATTTGAAGTAGATGGAGCGGTACAAAAACCTTTTTAGATTAGATGGAAAAGTTGCTATTGTAACCGGTGCTGCGGGCATCTTGGGCTCCGAATTTTGCACAGCATTGGGCGAAATGGGTGCACAAGTAGCTTGCTTAGATTCTGATACAGAAAATTTAAAAAAACTCGAAATCAAAATTATAAAAAATACTTATAAAAATAATTTTATTTTTATACAATGCGATGTTGCAGATCCTCTATCTGTTCAACAATCAGTTGAAAAAGTAGCGAAGCATTTTTCACGAATTGATATTTTGCTTAACAATGCAGCGACAAAATCTAAAGATATAAGAGCATTTTTTACCCCTTTTTCTGATTATTCACTCGATCTTTGGCGCGAAATTATGTCTGTTAATTTAGACGGCATGTTTTTAATGGCCCAGGCTGTTGGAAAATATATGATTACGCGAAAGCAGGGCGCCATTATTCAAACAGCCTCGCTTTATAGTTTGCTGGGCCCCGATCAACGCATTTACAAAGGCTCGGATTATTTGGGTGGCGAAATTAATACCCCGGCCGTTTATACGGCTTCAAAAGCGGGTGTGATTGGCTTAACAAAACACTTAGCTGCACAGTGGGGTGAGTGTGGGATTCGCGTTAATGCGCTTTGCCCGGGTGGTGTTTCAAGCGGACAAAACAATGAATTCAATCAACAATATTCTGCACGCGTTCCAATGGGAAGAATGGCAGAAAAAATTGATATTGTGGGACCAATGTTGTTTTTAGCCAGTGACGCAGCGCAATATATGACAGGACAAGTGCTGTATGCAGACGGTGGTGTGTCAGCTTGGTAATTTTTAGGAGAAAAGAATGTTAACCCGATGCGCGAAGCGTTTTGTTAATGTTATAAAAACAAAGGGCATCATTGAAGCGCTGACTCGAGTGATTCGTCGCGTGGCTGCTGTACTGCTCGCATTAATTATAATTTTAATATGGCCATTTAAAAAAATTAGGCTTATCAGATTAATATCCTCTAGAATTGGTCATTATGCACAAAATACTCACATGCTCTTGTGTGCACTAAAATACAATACGTTCCCGGAAGAAAAAAATTGCGTTCATTTCTATTATATCCAAACTCACGTTCCTGTTTGCAATGTATTTTTACACAAAATGTGGTCGAGGGTTATTCGAATTTTGCCTTCCTGGGGCGCATTTTGGGGGCATGTTGATTATTTGTTGAGAATCACCTTGAGAAAACGTTATCAGACGCCGTTTAAAAAAAGATTTGAAGATTTCGTAGGTGCGCTTGATATGTTTGGTTATTGCAGAAAAGATAGAAATCAATTCCTTTCTTTTTCAAAAGAAGAAGAAACGATGGGAGAGGAACTAAAAATCAAACTTGGAATACCTGCCGACAAGCTATTTGTTTGTCTTTTAGTTAGAGATACCGCTTACACGAAAACTATTTTTCCGGATTCTGTATGGGACAACGAAAATTTTAGACACGCGGATATCAAAAGCTATATTCCCGCTATTGAATTTTTAATACAGAATGGGTTTTATGTCGTCAGAATGGGAAAGCTTGTGGAAAATGCTTTGGATATCGGAGATGCAAGATTGATAGATTATGCGAATCACCCAGTTAAGTCTGATTTTATGGATATCTATTTAAGCGCACATTGTTTTTTCTTTATTAGTACTCCATGCGGGTTGGATGACGTTCCACGCATTTTTAACCGCCCCACGGTTGCAACGAATGCCATTCTTTTTCAGGAAAAATGCTATACACCATGGACTTTTCTGATACCAAAAAACATCATGTCTATGAAAACGCAGGTCCTTGTTTCTTATCAAGAGCAATATCAGGACTATAAACATTTCATTCTTTCTGGAAAATATACTAACCTCCGAGATCCAATAATGGAAGCGTGGAAAAGAAAAGGCTGGTTTTTTATTGATAACACGCCAGACGAATTGCTAGCGGTGGTAAAAGAAGCGTTAGATTATATGACACATTCTGTGACCGAAACATTTGAAATCAAAGATTTGCAATTACAGTTCTGGAAAAGCTATCCAACCGAATTGCCCTCAGCAGAGGCAAGTTATGAAAATGTAATAATGCGAATCTCACCTTACTTTCTAAAAAAGCATTATAATCTTTTAAATCAATCCATGGATGAGATTTATTGTGAAGCCGAGATAACTCAAAATGTATAAAAGAAGGCCATTATTAAGACGTGCTTTTAGCTTGGGGGTAAGAATAGCGAGAGGATTGCCTGCGACACCATTTTTTTTGATGTCATTACCATTTACATTGTTTTTAATCCTGCTATTTCCATTTGTAAAAATCAAGTTTATTAGATTATGTTCAAATAGAATTGGGCATTATGCGATGAATACCGAGCTATTGTTATGTTATTTGGATGATATTAAATTAAATGAAAAGCGAACAAAATATTTTTTTTATTTGTTAAATAGCCCCATATGCAATACCCAGCTTCATGCAATGTGGAAAAGGGTAATTCCCATTCTATCATCGAGAAAAATTATTTTTCATTCAAGTAATACCCTACAATTTATTTTTAGAGATTGCTATAAAAATAATGAGTTAAAAAATTTTGAAGTTGCATCTGGAAACAGGGATATCAGAGGATATTTTAAAAAGTATAGGCCACATTTATTTTTTGAAAAAATTGAACTTGAAAACGGCTCAGACTTGTTATTAAAATTAGGAATTCCAGTTGGTTCAAAGTATGTATGTCTATACGCGCGGGATTCTGCTTATCTGAACAAACAGTTTCCTGAAAAAGATTGGTCTTACCATGATTATCGAGATTGCGATATCCAAAATTTTTTGGAAGCCGCGCTATTTTTAGCAAATAAGGGATATTATGTTGTTCGAATGGGAAAAGTAGTTGCCAAACCCTTTGATATGCCACATCCAAAAATAATTGATTATGCATGCTCTCAGTTGCGTTCGGACTTTGCTGATATTTATTTAACTGCGCATTGCGAGTTTTTTATATCCACTTCTGCAGGCCTCGATGGCGTCGCGCAAATTTTTCGAAAACCGGTATTGTGTGTTAATGTGGCTCCATTTAAGCATCAATTACAGTATTGGTACCCTTGCGAACTATTTATCACAAAAAAAATTTTTGATAATGCTAAAGATTGTTTTGTAAAGTTAAGCGATATTGAGAGCAAGATCGAAAATGTGAGCAGTATACAGGAAAAATTTTATTCTTGTGGTTGGAGTGTGGTTGAGAATAATCAAAAAGAAATATTAGAGGCAGTTTGTGAAATGGAGTTACATATTTCTAAAAAAAGTTCAGAGACAATAAGCAATCCATTTTGGTCTTTATTGCGGAACACAATTCCTTTATCAGTAGTACCAGATCGCGATTTATTAAGATCCTGTCCTGAAAAATGCTACGTCAGAATGGGCGAAAAGTTTTGGAATGATAATCAATGTTTATTTACAGAGTAATGACATGATAGCAAAAAGGAGCATGTAATGAGCACGATAATGGACGCGGATTTAATTGTCAAAAATAAGATTATCAATTTTGCTGACTTACACAAGATCATTTCTAAAACCGCCAGAATAGTTCAATCGCATGGTGTTTTTGATTTACTCCACATTGGACATATTAAGCATTTTCAAGCCGCAAAAAAGCAGGGTGATATCTTGGTCGTCACTGTCACGCCTGACCGATTTGTGAATAAGGGACCGAACCGCCCTAGATTTACTGAAAAATTACGCGCAGAAGCTATCGCTGCATTAGATTGTGTTGACTATGTTATTATTAATCATTGGGCAACTGCTGTTGAGGCAATTGCGCTTATTAAACCTACAGTTTATGCAAAGGGCGACGAATATCAAGATAGCGAGAATGACATTACAGGAAAAATTAACGAGGAATCAGAAGCAGTCAGAAAAATTGGCGGAAAAATTGTGTTCACCAATGAAATTACTTTTAGTTCTTCTGAATTATTAAACGAATTTTTTTCGCCATTTCCAGCAGATGTAATTAACTACCTTAATAATTTTAAAAAAAAATATAGTTTTCAAAATATTTCTGCTTATCTAGAAAAATCAAAAAATTTAAAAGTATTGTTAATCGGCGAGTCTATTATTGATGCTTACCGTTTTACAGAAGTAATTGGAAAATCAGGAAAAGAGCCAACGCTGGTTGCAAAATACAAGCACCATGAATTATATGCTGGCGGCATCTTGGCTATGGCAAATCACCTCGGCGATTTTTGTGCGGAAATAACCTGTTTAACTTATCTTGGTGAAAATAAAGAACATGAAGATTTAATTAAAAACAGTATGGCAAAAAATGTAACATTAGAGACAATTTATAAAAAAAACTCACCTACCATTGTAAAGACGAGATTTTTAGATGAATATTTAAAGCAAAAATTATTTGAGGAATATGAAATTAATGATGATTATCTAGAAAAAAATCAGCAGACTGAATTGATTGATAAAATGGATAAGTTGTTAAAAAACCATGATTTGGTTATTGTTGCAGATTACGGTCATGGTTTGTTAGATGAAAAGGTAATTGAGCATATAGCACTTAATGCGAAATACTTGGCGGTTAATACGCAAGCCAATGCCGGAAACAACGGTTTTAATTTTATTTCAAAATACAAGAAAGCAGATTATGTGGTGGTTGCATCAAGGGAATTACAACTCAATTATCGTCAAAAACATTTATCAGTTTCAGAGCAATTAAATCGTCTAGTATCAGATCATGATTATGATTGCGCCATGATAACCAACGGCAAAGACGGTGCTTATGTTTCTCAAAAATTTGAACCGATTTGCAACGTTCCTGCATTTGCAACAAGCATTATTGATCGCGTAGGTGCAGGCGATGCTGTTTTAGCTATTTCTAGCTTATATGCCTATCATCGGGCGCCAGCTGATTTGATTGGGTTTATTGGAAATGTCGCAGGTGCGGAAGCAGTGAATATTATGGGCAATAAAACTGGGATTAATAAAGTAGGTTTTATGAAGCATATTGCTTGTTTATTAAAGTAATGAGGATAAAATAACTTTATTTGTATATAAATTTAGCATCTAAGATGGATAAAAACTTTATGAGAACAATTCTATTAGTCGGCGGCGCAGGCTATATTGGTAGCGTATTGTCATCGTATTTATTACAAAAGAGTTATCGCGTTAGAGTGCTAGATGCTCTACTATATCAAAACGGCTGTTGTATATTACCCAATCTATCCAATCCTAATTTTGAATTTATGCTGGGAGATTTTACTTGCGAAAAAAGTACGAAGTTAGCACTAAAAGATATAACTGACGTAATTATTTTGGCTGGTCTAGTAGGCGACCCCATTACTAAAAAATATCCCGAGATATCCGATAAAATTAATTTTAATGGTTTGTCACAATTCATTAATCAGTTATCAAACTTTACATTAAATAAAGTTATTTTTATTTCTACTTGTTCAAACTATGGGTTAATTCAAGAAGATATTCTGGCAGATGAGAAAACCCCACTAAAGCCATTGTCATTGTATGCAAAAGCAAAGGTATCTATTGAGAACTTATTGTTATCAAAAAAAAATAATGTTGATTATTGCGGAACTATATTGCGTTTTGCAACTGCTTTTGGCGTATCGCCGAGAATGCGCTTTGATTTAAGCGTAAATGAGTTTGTAAGAGAATTATATTTCGGAAATGAATTGGTCGTATATGACCATGAAACATGGCGGCCCTATTGTCATGTATTGGATTTTGCGCTTGCCCTGCAGAAAGTCTTAGAAGCGCGAGCAGAGAAAGTGTATTTCGAGGTTTTCAATGCAGGGTCAGAAAAAAATAATGCCACTAAAAAAATGCTGATTGATACTGTTCTGCAGTATATTCCCAAGGGAAAAGTACGATATCAGCAGCATGGCTCTGACCCACGAAATTATCGCGTTAATTTTGAAAAAATTAAAAAAGCTTTAGATTTTGAGCCACATTATTCAATTTCAGATGGAGTTTCAGAAATATTACATGCTTTGAAAAATAATTGTTTTGCTGATTTTTCACATAGAACAAATTTTTATGGAAACCATGAGCTTGAATACAAAAAAGAATTAGAGATGGTTTAAATGCGCAATAATCCTGATGATGTCATATCGATATTGAAAAATTATAGGCTGGATTTAGGGCAAACAATGCCATTACACGAACCTCATTTTTCAGGTCGTGAGTGGGAATATGTCAAAGAATGTTTAGATACAGGATGGGTTTCGTCCGTAGGAAAATTTGTTGATCGATTTGAGAGAGATTTAGCTGATTTTACGGGTGCACAATATGCAGTTGTGACTGTCAATGGCACAGCGGCGTTGCATATTTGTTATTTATTAGCTGGTGTACAGCATAAAGATGAAGTATTAGTGCCAACACTGACTTTTGTTGCAACGTGCAATGCCTTAAATTATTGCGGCGCAACACCCCATTTTATTGATTGTGATGAACAATATTTAGGAATTAATGTTAAAAAATTGGAGAATTATCTTAAAGATATCGCCATTATAAAAAACAATATTTGCTATAATAGAGTGACACAAAGGCCTATACGTGCACTGTGTGTGATGCATACGTTTGGACATCCAGTTGATTTAGATCCACTGTTGGTTTTAACTAAAAAATATAATCTAATTTTATTAGAAGATGCGGCTGAAGCATTGGGATCCTATTATAAAAATAAACATGTGGGGCATCATGGATTAATGGGTGCGTTGAGCTTTAACGGCAATAAAATTATCACTACGGGCGGCGGTGGCGCCATATTAACCAACGATGAAAAGATAGCAAAACTCGTAAAACATATTACGACGACAGCTAAAATTCCGCATGCTTATTTATATCAACATGATCAAGTTGGTTTTAATTATAGAATGCCGAATATTAATGCAGCAATAGGCTGTGCGCAACTCGAAAAAATGCAGAGTTTTTTAGAAAATAAAAGAAAATTAGCTGAAAATTATTTAGAAGATTTTTCAGCAATAAATAGCGTGAGATTTGTATCAGAACCAGAGTATGCAAAAAGCAATTATTGGCTCAATGCCATTATTATTGAAAACAAGACAGATCGTGATATTATTTTAGAGAAATTAATTCAAGATAAAATTGGTGTGAGACCCGCATGGGAATTAATGCATCATTTGCCCATGTTTAAAGATGCGCCGAAAATGGATTTGTCTACTGCTGAGAAAATATCAAAACAGATTATTAATATTCCGAGTAGTGTATTATGCGGTGTTAAATAATTGGTTTCGATCTAGTTTTTGATGGGGTTTTTGGCGATAACGTAAGTTTGAGAAATATTATGGATATGCAAATATTTTATAAAAAACTGGATGAGCTTTTTGAATTGGATTTTGGAACAATTAATGGTGGTGAGTCTTTATCAGATGCCAAAATGATTGATTCTATGTCTATGCTTGGTTTGATATCGTTTTTGGATCAAGAGTTTGATATTCAAATAAAGCCAAATGAGATTATGAAAATTGGCACCACAAGTGATTTGTTTCATTTGATTCATACCAAGAGAACATGAATTATGTTTGATTTAAAAAATAAAATAATTTTAGTGACAGGTGCTTCCTCTGGTATTGGCAGGGCAACTGGAATTTTGGCCAGTCAATTAGGAGCATCAATAATTTTAATGGGTAGAAATAAAAATGAATTGGATATCACTTTATCAAAAATGGATGTGAGCAGGTCGCCCCATCATATCTTGACCTTTGATTTTTCACGCTCTGAAAATTTTACTGAATTATTCGAAAAAATATCTAGCATTTCAAATAAAATAGATGGCTTTGTTCATTGTGCAGGAATCTCTATTACTGAATCGCTTCGTTTTATAACTATCGAATCAGTAAATCAAATAATTGATGTCAATGTAAAATCAGTTATTCATTTAATTTCTGGATTTAGAAAAAGACGTATGTTCAATTCAGGCGCATCTATTGTTCTGTTATCCTCGATAGCAGCACTGATTGGTGAATCAGGTATATCAACATACGCTGCTAGTAAAGGGGCGATTATATCTTTAATGCGATCATTTGCTGCAGAATTAATTGTGCCTGATAAAGTGCGTGTCAATTGCTTGGCTCCCGCGATTGTCAAGACAGCATTGATTGATAAAAAATTCGAAAACCTTTCAGATTCAGCAATTGAATTGCTTGAGAAAAAACATCCCTTGGGGTTTGGTAGTCCAGAAGATGTGGCTAATGCAGCGGTATTTTTCCTTTCCAACGCGGCGAGTTGGATTACCGGCAGTTGTTTGGTTATCGATGGTGGGCGTTCATTAAGCACAGGATAGGTGATGACAAAAGCAAGGGTGCAATCCATAGCATATTATTTTCCAAATGATGTTTTAGACAATGAAACATTAGCAGGACAATTTCCAACTTGGTCAGCAGAAAAAATAAAAAGTAAAACTGGCATTCAACAACGACACATTGTCTCAAAAAATGAATGCGCGTCTGACCTGGCATATCATGCAGTTATGAGATTATTTGAAACTGGAGCATGCCAACCGGGGTGTGTTGAATTTATACTTTTATGCACCCAAAGCCCCGACTATTTTCTTCCTACAACAGCATGTATATTGCAAGATAGGCTTGGCATTTCGACCACAGCGGGTGCGCTCGATTTTAACCTCGGTTGCTCAGGCTATATTTATGGATTATCACTTGCGAAGGGATTGATTGAGACAGGACAAGTGAATAATGTGCTATTAATAACCACCGAGACCTATAGTAAATATCTTAAAGACGATGATCTTGGTACGCGCACTGTATTTGGAGATGCCGCGACCGCAACGTTTATTAATTCAGGCGTAGACGGTGGTCATACTGGCATTGAGTTTGGCCCATTCGTTTTTGGAACAGATGGTTCAGGTCAAGAAAATCTGATTGTGCGAGAAGGAGCTTCTAAATCACCATCGAGCAACTTAAAAAATTTATTCATGAATGGGCCAGAAATTTTTTCGTTTACAATTAAATCAGTGCCAAAAGCCGTAGAAGACTTGCTGACTAAGGCACATCTGTGTATCGATGATATTGATTATTTTATATTTCATCAAGCCAATAAATATATGCTTGATCATTTGAGGGATAAAATTAATATTCCAAAAAATAGATTTTATATTGATTTAGAGAATTCGGGTAACACAGTTTCGTCAACAATACCTATTGCACTTAAAGATGCGCTATCAAAAAATATAATCAAAGTCGGTGATAAAATTATGCTAGTTGGTTTTGGCGTTGGTTATTCATGGGCAGCTTGTCTGATGCAGCTTTGTGAGATACATACATGAGCCTATTTCATCAAGATTATGATATTTATTTTTGTCCGATAGCTGAAATAGGCGAATTAAAGCAATTTATACATAGCCATTGGAAAAGAAACCATGCGCTTTCAGTTAGCCACCCATTGATGGATTGGCAGTATTATTCCAAAGAAACTAATACTTATAATTTTGTTATTGCTAAACATAATAAATTAAATGAAATACATGCTATTTTGGGTTTTATCCCAACGCGCCATTTTGATTTATCAATAAGTACTAGTGATCTTTGGCTGTCAGTATGGAAAGTAAGGGCAGATGCGCAGGTGCCAGGATTAGGTTTGTTTTTATTGGAGTTTCTCAATTCCTGTAAAAATCCACGAAGCATTTGTGCGGTTGGTCTATCTAAACAGGTTATCCCTATTTATAAATTGATGGGCTACACGATAGGAATTTTAAAACATTACTATATTATCAATGACTGTATGACGGATTTTAAATTAATTGAACATTTTGACGAAAGATATGCTACTGCTGAAGATATGACATGTTCAAAAAAAGAACTTCATTATTACGATAAATCAGATTTTTTAAAATTAATGAAAAAACAAATGACTTTTGAATTTCATTTTCGCATGCCTCTGAAATCTCTAAGCTATTTTTTTAATCGATACTATAGACATCCTTTATATGACTACAGCATTTATGGCGTCACAGATCATGATAATTTGCGTGGATTGCTTGTAATAAGGCGGGTATCCTATAATGAACATTATGCACTAAGAATCGTTGATTATTTTGGGGATCCTGCGAATTTAATAGGTGCATTGAAAGCATTTCAAGCTTTATTAAAAATACATAACGCTGAATATATCGATTTTTATAATGCCGGTATTGAAGAAGAGATAATGAGCGCAATTGGCTTCGTTAAAATGGAAAAAATGAGCAAAATCATCATACCAAATTACTTTGAGCCATTTGAAAGAAGAAATGTCGATTTAGATTTTGCTTATAAATCCAATGATAAAGAGTTGTTTTATATATTTAAGGGTGATTCAGATCAAGATCGGCCCAATTTTATCGAATAGTAATCGGATAGGATAAATAAAATGCAAGAATTAAGTATCATCATGTATCATTTTGTACGAGAGCTTCAATATACAAGATACCCCAAAATAAAGGGGTTATTAGCAAGTGAATTTAAAGAGCAGCTAAGATATATAAAAAAACATTATCAATTTGTTACAATGAAGGAGTGCATGGAAGCAATTTATTCTGATGATATCAAAAGTATGCCTCCTAATTCTATTTTATTAACCTTTGATGACGCCTATATTGATCATTACATGACAGTGTTCCCAGTTTTGGAAGCAGAAAATATCCAAGGGTCTTTTTTCCCACCTGCAAAAGCGATACTTAATCACGAGGTGCTGGATGTTAACAAAATACATTTTTTGCTCGCTTGCGCCGATCTTGACGCGCTTCTGAAAGATATTAACTTATCTTTAAATAAGTATAGATCGAAATTTTTTTTAAAAGATAATGATTATTATTTCTTAAAGCTTGGTCATGCGAACAGATTTGACTCAAAGGAAGTAATTTTTATAAAACGTTTACTTCAGGTCGAATTAGAGGAGTCTTTAAGAAAAATTATTCTAGATGAATTATTTAAGAAATACGTAACTAATGACGAAGCCTCTTTTTCAAGGGAATTATATATGAATGAAGACCAGTTGCGCTGCATGATACGTAATGGCATGTATGTCGGCAGTCATGGGTACGATCACTATTTTTTAAATTCACTAGAAGCTGAAAAACAAGAGCAGGAAATAAATTTATCGCTCATATTTCTTGAGAAAATTGGATCATCAACAAAAAATTGGGCCATGTGTTATCCTTACGGTGCATATAATGATTCTCTCATCAGCATTTTGAAGAAAAATAATTGCAAATTAGGCTTAACTACAAAGCCTGGTGTTGCAAAGCTAAGTCGCAATAATGCTTTTACATTAGAAAGATTCGATACGAATGATTTCCCAAAAACACAAGCTGATTTACACTTAAATCTATTGCATCAGGAGAGATTCATTGCGTAAAATCGCCGTTGTCACGGGTTCTCGAGCTGAATATGGTTTGCTGTATTTATTACTGAAAGAGATTGCGGCTGATCCTGATTTAACGTTGCAATTAATTATCACGGCTATGCATTTATCACCCGAGTTTGGCTTAACCTATAAATTAATCGAACAAGACGGATTTAAAATAGACGCCAAAGTTGAAATGCTGTTATCTACCGATACTGCTTCAGGAGTTGCAAAATCAGTGGGTCTTGGCGTGCTGGGTTTTACTGATGCATTTGAAGCATTAAAACCTGATTTAATAGTTGTTTTAGGGGATCGATTTGAAATTTTAGCTGCAGCACAGGCCGCACTATTTTTAAAAATTCCCATTGCGCATATTCATGGCGGTGAGTTATCGATGGGTGCATTAGATGACAGTATTCGTCATGCTATTAGTAAAATGTCGCATATTCACTTTGTCTGCGCTGAGCCTTATCGCAATAGGGTAATTCAAATGGGAGAGCAGCCAACAACAGTTTTTAATGTTGGCGCGCCAGGTATTGAGCGTATAAAAAAAATAAAACTACTAAGCCAGATGGATTTAGAGAAAATTTTGGATTTTAAATTTTCAAAACCAACTTTTTTGATAACTTATCATCCTGAAACTTTATTATTAGAAAATATTGAAAATAATTTAAAAAACCTATTTTCAGCACTAGATTTTTTTCCCAATGCAAAAGTAATTATAACAAAATCTAATGCAGATGAAGCAGGCAGATTAATTAATAAATATATAGATGATTATGAAAGCAAAAATTCAGATCGTGTCAAAGTATTTTTGAGCATGGGGGATCTAAATTATTTAAGTAGTTTAAATTGTGTTGACGTGGTGATTGGCAATTCTTCTAGCGGCATTATTGAAGCGCCAAGTTTTAAAATTCCAACAGTTAATATTGGCAATCGACAAGCCGGGCGCATTAGAACTAATTCAATTATTGATTGCGCACCAGATTTACTTTCTATTCGAGCTGCAATCCAAAAAGCATTATCACCCGAGTTCAAATTTATTGTGAATCAAGTAATTTCGCCGTATGATCAGGGCGAAACATCAAAAAAAATTAAAGATATTATTAGAAAAATAGATTTAAAAGAGGTTATCAGAAAAAAGTTTTATGATTATAATATTCAAAATGAAGCATTAGTATGAAATATACACTATTAAAATTACTATATTTTTTACTCTATTTTATTGGGATTTTTAAATTATTTTATTTTTTAAATAGGCACAAGCAGATTGTTATTACTTATCACAATATTATTCCAGATGCTATTTATGATAACGACCTTGTTCATCTTGGCGTTTCATGTAGCGAGAATATTTTTATTAAGCAAATAAATATTATTGCCGCAAGATTTGATATGAGTACAGAAGTAGGGATTCCTGGTACCTGTATTATTTCATTTGATGATGGATACAAAAATAATATAGAAATTGCAGCTAAAATTCTGAGTAAAAATAATATCGATGGCCTGTTTTTTATACCCGCTTGTTATTACGAGAGCCTTGATGCTTTGTGGGTTGATCAATTATTAATGTGGGTTTCTTATTGTCCCGTTGGCTGCTATCTTATTCTCGATCAAGAATTTTTAATTGCGCAGAATTGTGCAACTAGAAATGCGCTGTGGGAATTTTTATATCAGACCTTGTTGTCAAATTATTGCTTATTAAAACCATTGATTAATGAGCTGAATAATCATTATTCGTTTGATCAATTAAGAGCATTAATAAATAATGAAATGTTTGCATTAAGGTTTACTCCGATGAGTTCTGATGAAATAGAGCTACTGAAAAAAGGTGGGCATAAAATAGGATGCCATTCTTATAAGCATGATATTCTATCTTTATTAACAGACGAGCAATTGGAGCATGACTTTTTGATTTGCAAATCGTATTCAAAAAAATATAATAGCAATTACTATAGCTACCCATTTGGCGGGATAGATGAAATTTCGCAAAAAGTGATTGAAAAATGCAAGGAAAACCATTATTCAGCTGCTTTTTTAAATTACGAAAATAAAAATAAGGATATTTACTCACTGGGTAGAGTATCGCTTGGGAATAAAAGTAATAAATATTGCATTGAAGCACAATTATGTGGATTTGAAAATATGTTAAAAAAAATAATGAAGAGTGCAGTATGAAATATAAAAAATTTGACGATATCAAGCTTGGGCATTTTGCGGAATTAAAACATGTGATAACCGAAGAGGATGTTAGAAAATTTTCAGAGCTAACCGGTGATGATAATCCGCTTCACATGAGCAAGGAATTTTCTAAAAAAACAATTTATCAAGACACGGTTGCTCATGGCATGTTGAGTGCCTCGTTTCTTTCTACATTGATTGGAAAGCGTATCCCGGGTGATGGAGCGTTGTGGATTTCACAAAATTTTAATTTTTTACTACCAGTTCGGATTGGTGATGAGTTAACTATTTATGCCAAAGTGACGGAAAAGCAGGATAGCCAGCAAATTTTGGTATTGGACACTAAAATTACAAATCAATATAAACAAACTGTTATTGATGGTGTTGGCAAAGTGAAACTGCTTATCATTGAGGAAGATAAAAGCATACCCATTCTCGCTGTAAATCAAAAGGTTGTGATTATAACTGGAGCAAGCAGGGGAATAGGCGCTGCTACAGCAAAATATTTGGCAGGCAAAGGTTATAGTGTTGTTATTAATTATTCAAAAGATCGCATAGGTGCAGAGTCTGTTTTATCCGACATCCGCGACATCGGTGGAAATGCTATGATATATCAAGCTGATGTGAGAGATCCACAGGCGGTTAATGCCATGTTTTCTGAAACTATTAAATTTTTTGGAACAGTCACGAGCCTAGTATGTGGCGCTACCAGTAAAATTATTGCAACAGATTTTGATGCGTTAGAATGGGAAGATTTGGAAATGCATTTTGATGTACAATTACGAGGCACATTTAATTGTGTAAAATCTGCTTTAAAGGAATTTCTGGTAAAAAAAGTTGGGTCAGTAGTTATTTTGGGAAGTATTGCTGCGGATGCAACGCCACCCCTTAAATGGACGGGTTATTCTTCAGCCAAGTCGGCGGTACAAACATTGATGAAATCACTTGCATTGGAATATGGGCCACTCGGCATTCGATTTAATGTTGTATCGCCTGGAATGACTGAAACAGGCCTTATCGCCGATATTCCAGAAAAGGCGAAATTGATCAACAAAATGCAAACACCCTTGAAACGTTTAGCAAAACCATCAGATATTGCGCATGCTATTGGTTTTTTATTAAGCGCAGAAGCTTCGCACATTACAGGTGAAACGTTAAGAGTTTATGGTGGGCAACTAATGTTATGAGCACAATTAATAATTTCAATGAGATGCTTTTTTTCATTAATCATATAGAAAAAAACAATTTATCGTTTGACCAAACGATTAAAATGAGATTTTTGAGAAATTTTACAATTGAGCCTATTGAAATTTTTTTAAAATTCTACTTGTACAAATTAGATATTAAAGCGATTATTACTTATTCAGATTATGATGGTATTTTACAAGAAATTCTTGATTTAAATTCTCATCTCTATACTGAAAAACCTGAAATTATTGTTCTTTCTTTGTTTGATGATCCTAATAGCAAGGACAATCAGGAAGCGACTCAGCATAATTTAAAAAATTTGTATCTTCAATTGGCAGAAAAAACAAATGCATTCATTTTAATGAATACCGTTATTCCGCCGTTTTATTCTTTTATCTCGTCTTTTTCCGAAGAGATAACTTTGCTTAATTCTTTTATTCGAGATTGGGCTTCTCAAAATACAAGACGATTTGTTTTGTTAGATTGGGAAAAATATATTCGAACCTTGGGTGAATCAGCAAGTATAGATTATCGATATTGGTATCTCAATAAAGCACCATTTAAAAAAGATTTTTTAAATTATTACGCAAGGGAAATATCCCAGGTTATTGCGGCAATAAAGGGAAAAGCAAAAAAGTGTCTTATTCTAGATTGTGACAATACATTATGGGGCGGCATTATTGGAGAAGAAGGCATCAATGGCATTAAGCTCGATGATTATAACCATCCTGGAAAAATATTTTATGATTTTCAACGGTTTATTTTAACGCTGTACCAGCGTGGAATTATTTTAGCTTTGTGTAGCAAAAACAATGAAGAAGAAGTGTGGCAAGTATTTGAAAATCATCCTGCTTGCTTAATAAAAAGAGTACATATTGCAGCGCATCGCATCAATTGGGAAGATAAAGCTACAAATATAGCAGAATTAGCAAGTGAGCTTAATGTCAGTCTAGATAGTTTTGTTTTTATTGATGATAATGCAGCAGAATGTGATTTAGTTAAAAATATGCTGCCAGAAGTGACTGTTTTACAAGTACCCAAGGATCTCTGCACTTATCCACAATTTTTATTAAAAGAAGCCATTTTTAGCTTTTTATCCGTGAATATAGATGATGAAAAGCGCACAGTCAGATATCAGCAGGAAAAAAATAGAAAGCAATTTCAAACAAAGTTTGACAATATAGAAGATTATTTTTGCGCACTTGATCTATCGGTTGATATTCACCTCTTAAGAGAAACGGAAATTGCTCGTGTTGCGCAATTAACACAAAAAACAAATCAATTTAATTTTAGTTTAATGCGCTTCACTGAAGCAGAAATTAATTTTTTCTACAGGTCAGGTACGAAAAAGATTTTTACAATCTCAGCAAAAGATCGTTATGGTGATTATGGGTTAACGGGTGTGCTGGCAGCAAAACAAATTGATGCTGCTGTCCAAATCGATTTAATGCTGCTAAGTTGTAGGGTTTTATCAAGAAGAATAGAATATGCTTTTATTTCTTATTGTTTAAAATATTTATATGATGAATTTAATCTTAATCGTTGTATAATTACTTTTTTTCCAACCAAAAAAAATACTCAAATTAAGACATTTCTTGATTCGATCGGGTCTATTTTTAAGGAAGAGAAAAATGGGTTTCATATTTATGAGCTGAATGGCGCGCCTAAAACGCCTAAGATTGATTTTATTAAAGTAAAATTGGAGAATGGCATAAATGAATACTGTAATTGATGATAAGGTTAAGAGTGTGCTTAGCAATGTGTTTGGAATTGATTGCGCTCTTATTACGGAAGAGACATCTCCAGATACAGTGGAAAAGTGGGACTCCTTGGGGCATATGAATTTAGTGTTTGCTCTTGAAGAAGAATTCAATATTCAGTTTAATGAAACACAAATTATTGAGATGATGAACTACCCTTTAATTTTATGTGTTCTAAAAGAAATTATTTAATATGCGTAATATTAAAGTAAAAAATACAATGGCCACTGACTTTGAAAAAATATATCCATTGCTGCAAGAGTTTAATGCGCCGTATACAAAGGAAGAATGGAGTCGTATTTTTACTTACAAATGGGATGGCGTGAGGGACTATGTAGGATTTCATTTAGAAGACGATGATATGGTTGTTGGATATGTTGGACTAATTTTTTCATGTAGAAATAAGCAAAATCGTTCCTATCAGTTTTGCAATATTACTTCTCTAATTATTAAAAATAATTATAGAGCTGCAGCACTATTATTAATTAAAAAAATAACCAAAATTGAAAATACTAATTTTATTGTATTAAGCCCTATCTATGAATCTTTTTGTCTTTTTAAAAAATTGGGATTTACTCCATTTGAAAATAAATATTTAATACTGCCGATGATATATGGCATGTCTAAAACCGGTGTAAATGAAATTTTAATTTCATCTAGCAGATTAGATAAAGAAAATAGACGAATTGCTTCGGATCACGCTACTCATCAATGTAAGAATATATTAATAAATTGTAATGAATGTGATTGCTTTTTGATTTATAAAGTTATAGAGCAAAGTTACTTTGGATTTAATTTTAAAAAAATTCACCTATTGTATGTTAGTGATATCATATTATTTAATGATAATTTATTAGGCATTGTAAGAATTTTTAAAAATAAATTTGGCGTGCGAGCTGCTTTTTATTTAGATTGCAATTTTATTAATAGAAAGCATGCTTTACTTTTTATTAAACGAAAAACGTGCTTGCCAAGAATGCTAGAATTTAATCCGTTTAAAGAAAAAATAAGCTCAGATAAACTGTATTCAGAAGCTATTTTGCTCTAATCTCAAGGAGAGAAAAGTGGAATTTAAGGTTTTATCACACGCGGGACTACTGGTTCAAAACCAAAATCATTCATTGATTTGCGACCCATGGTTAGTTGGTTCCTGTTATTGGCGCTCCTGGTGGAATTATCCGCCCGTTTCAGAAGAATTAATTGCGTCTTTAAATCCGGATTTTATTTATTTGACACACATTCACTGGGATCATTTCCAAGGCCCCTCATTACGGCGCCTTGGAAAAGATAAAACAATTCTTGTTCCAAAAGGAAACTATGATCGCATTGTAAGAGATTTGCATAATATGGGATTTCATCATGTTATTGAGCTTTCGCATGGTAAAACTTTTCAGATTAATGAAAAATTCAAAATTACATCATATCAATTTGGATTTTTTCTTGACAGTGCTTTGCTAATAGAAGTTGATAATCATGTTTTATTAAATTTAAACGACTCAAAACACATGGGCGGAACACTAAAACAAATTATTGACAATCATCCTCCTGTTGATTTTGTTTTTCGCAGCCATAGCTCTGCTAATTCGCGGTTGTGTTATGAAATAATCAATCATCCCGAAATGCCAGTGGATGATATTAATTCCTACATTGAAAATTTTGCGCTTACGGCGCGTGCAACAGGGGCAAAATATGCTATTCCATTCGCAAGTAATCATTGCCATCTTCATCCTGATGTAGTCAGATTTAATAAACTAGTTCAGACTCCAAGATTAGTTGAGCAATACTTTAAATTACAGCACATTGATTCACCAGAAGTTAAAGTGATGTTATCAGGCGATTCATTTTCGAGTGAATCTGGTTTTCATATCGATCCATATGATTGGTTTGAAAACAGAGATGAAAAAATTCAGCTGTACCTTAAAGAAAACAATGAAAAACTAGAAAAACAAGCAGAAAAAGAAACGCGAGTGGGTGTTAATATAGATCAGCTGAAAGATTTTTTTAGAAAATTTTCATCAAAAATCACATTTGTAATAAAGTTAGCTTTTAAAAAAAATCCGATTGTTTGGGTTTTAGCACAAGGGGATGCAAAATATTATTACGAAGTTAATTTATATGATGGTAAAGTTAGGGTATTAACCTCGATTAATGATTTCGACAACCCAATACAGGTTCACACCACTGCATTTTTAATGCGGCAGTGTATTGCCCAGTTACTTTTTTCTCATCTGCCCATTAGCAAGCGAGTCACCTATCGTGCAACAAAAAATAAAGTAAAATACATTAAAAGAATGAATTTATTATTCAATCTATATGAGCACGATATGTTGCCATTACGGCGCATATTGACATGGCGCAGCATAAAGGCATGGAGTTTGCGCTGGCGTGAGATTTGGTTGTATGCTTGCTTGACGAAGGATTTACTTTTTCATAAAAAATTATCTTTTTCAAAGTATCTGATAGATTTTAAAAAGCAGGCTTGCGAGAATTGAGGTTGATATGATGCAACAGAAGAAAGTAAAAATTATTACCGAAGCCGGTGTGAATCATAATGGCAATATTGATTTAGCATTGCAATTAATTGATGTGGCAGCTGATGCTGGCGCTGACGCAGTGAAATTTCAAACTTTCAGTGCAGCACAGCTGGTTTCTTTATCAGCACCTAAAGCAGCCTATCAAAAGCGCACAACGGATAGCGCTGAATCTCAATATGACATGCTTAAAAAATTGGAGCTCAGCTTTGAGCATCATTTTATTTTAAAAGCCCATTGCGAGAAGAAAAATATAGATTTTTTATCAACTCCATTTGATGCAATTAGCGCTGATTTTTTATTAAACCAATTAAAATTAAAAACTATAAAGATCGCTTCAGGTGAAATTGCAACAGCGCCTTTGTTATTACAGATTGCAAAACAAGATGTTAATATTATTTTATCAACCGGCATGAGTTCATTGGGTGATATTGAACAAGCGTTAGCTGTGATTGCCTTTGGATTGATTCAGTCAGCTGAAAAACCCTCTATTTTGGCCTTTATGAAGGCTTATTACTCGTCCGAAGGTCAGGCAAAATTAAAAGAAAAGGTCACCTTGTTGCATTGCACCTCTGATTATCCCGCGAGCTTTGATCATATTAATTTGAAGGCGATGAATACGCTGCGATCAGCTTTTGGATTACCGGTTGGTTATTCGGATCACTCGATGGGTATTGCTGTTCCTGTTGCGGCTGTGGCATTAGGTGCAACGGTGATTGAAAAGCATTTCACATTAAGTCGTGATTTGCCGGGTCCAGATCAACATGCCTCATTAGAGCCGGTTGAATTAAAAAATATGGTGAAATCAATCAGAGAAGTTGAATTAGCACTCGGAAATCATTTGAAAATCCCAACCTCGTCTGAGCTTGAAACAAAATTAATTGCGCGAAAAAGTTTGGTGGCAACGAGATTGATTCAGAAAAATGAGGCACTGACAGAAAATAATATCAACATGCAACGTCCCGGCAATGGGGTGCCGCCCATTCATTACTGGGATTATTTAGAAAAAGTTGCTTCAAAAAATTATGAAATAGGTGAATTAATTAATGAATAAACCTATTTTTGTTATTTCTGCGGGCGGGCATGCCAAAGTTTTATTGGAATGCCTGTTCGCATTAGGAAATGTCACTGTTTCTGCCATGATTGAGACAGATAAAAGTAAGATTGGGCAAAAAATGCTGGGTATTGAGATTATTTCACAAAATCTTTTTCTTAAAAACCACTTACCTTCCGACGTAATATTAGTTAATGGCTTGGGCTCAGTTAAAAATCCCACTGCACGTGAAAAAATTTTTATATTTTTTAAGAAATTAGGCTATGATTTTTTAACCTTGATTCACCCGACCGCTTATATTGCACGAAATGTGATTTTGGGTGAGGGCTGTCAAATACTAACGCGCACTGTTTTACAGATAGGCAGTCAATTAGGCGACAACGTGATTGTAAATACGAACGCCACGGTTGATCATGACTGTGTTATTGCTTATCATTCACACATCGCACCTGGCGCAACGCTATGCGGTGATATTTCAATTGGAAAGACCTGTCATATTGGCGCAAAAGCCACTATTTTGCAGGGGATTCAAGTTGGAAATAATTGTTTAGTTGCAGCGGGCGCTGTTGTGATATCTAATGTGCTTGAAAATAGTTGTGTTGCAGGCGTTCCTGCAAAGTTGATGTAAGATTATTAAATGGAATTGACATGACGATCAACAATGCTTGGACGCGCGTTTTAATTTTACCAGATCATACCGTTATTTCCGCCATTGAAAAACTAGATAAAGAAGCGCTGCGTGTACTATTAGTTGTAGATTCTAACCAATATTTATTGGGCGTTATTACAGATGGTGATATTAGGCGGCATTTATTAAAGCGCGGAAGTTTGGACGCCCCAGTTTCTGACATTATGAATAAAAACCCCAAAACAGCGCTTGAAACAGACACCAAAGATCAATTATTAATTAAAATGCAAAATTTAAATATTTTGCATTTGCCTCTTATTAACTCAGAAAATAAAGTAGTGGGTCTTGAAACACTGAATCACCTGACGAAAATTAAAAAAAGAAATAATTGGGTAATATTAATGGCAGGCGGATTGGGAACGCGCCTACATCCATTGACTTTAGATTTTCCTAAGCCACTGGTTAAAATTGGTAACAAGCCTATTTTAGAAATCTTACTTGAAAATTTTATCAAAAACGGCTTTTATCATTTTTATATCTCAGTTAATTACAAAGCAACATTAATTCAAGAATATTTTGGCAACGGCGAAAAATGGGGTGTTTCTATTCACTATTTAGAGGAAGACAAAGCGTTAGGAACAGTGGGTAGCTTAAATTTATTGCCCGCGATGCCAACACAACCTTTTATTGTAGCCAACGCTGATATTATGACGAATTTGAATTTTGATCAGATTTTAGAATTTCATCAATTCAATATTCATCAACCCATTGCGACTGTTTGCGTGCGGCAATATGAAAATACTATTCCGTACGGCGTTGTTAATATTGATCAGCATCAGCATAATTTAATTAATATCGAAGAAAAACCAACGCATTCTTATTTTGTCAATGCAGGAATTTATGTATTAAATCCAGCAGTATTAAATTATTTCCCGCAAAAAAGTATCTATTATGATATGCCAACATTATTATCGGAGCTAGTTAAAAAGAAAAAATTTGTCGCGACGTTTCCGATTCGAGAATATTGGCTAGATGTAGGTTCTCATGAAAGCTTGGGGCAAGCAGTGGGTGATTACGAGAAGGTTTTTGTGTGAAGACAGCAGAAAGTATTTATTTTATGAAACTAGAAACCAACAGAAAAAGTTGGGAGCATTACTTTAAACAAGCTACGTTTGCGAATTTGCTGCAATCGTGGAGTTACGGCGATGCCAAAGCACAGGCGGATGGTTATATTGTTCACCGTGGTGTTATTTTAAAGAATGGTTTTCCCGTTGCGTTGTGTCAATGGTTGGAAAAATCAGCATTAAGATTTATTAAAATTATTCGAATTAATCGCGGCCCAATTTGGCTCAATAGTGAGCCTGATGTTTCAGAGAAATTATATATCCATCAATTTTTGGAAAAATACTTTAGTATTTGCAAGGGAAATTTTTTGTTTATTGCTCCTGCGCTGGAAAATAATAATGAGAATAAAGCGATCTTAAAAAAGTTAGGATACAAAAAAAGAAAAAAATTTATCCCATGGAAATCAGCATTGGTCAATTTGACTAAAACGCCAGAAGAATTAAGGGCTGCGTTACAATCTAGGCTACGCAATTATTTAAAGCGCGCTGAAAATGAAAATCATATTTTTGAGTATTCAACGAAGAAGGAAGATTTTGTAAATCTTATTACGCGTTATGTTCAATTACAAAAAGAGAAAAAATTCACTGGCGTTTCTGTTGAGTATATTAAATCATTATATAATTCAGATCAGCATGATAAAAATGCTTTTATTGTACGCACCAAAGATATTAATGGTCAGCTAATGGCTGAGAAATTTTTAGTTATTCATGGAAATCAGTGCACTCCTCTTATTGCGTGGACGAGTCATGATGGATTAAAATGTCATGCAATGCATTTTTTGATGTGGAAGACATTGTTATATTTGAAAGATCGAGGCGTAACTTATTTCGATGTTGGGGGATATAATGAGGAAGAGCACGCATCGGTGAGTCAATTTAAAAAAGGGTTTGGAGGTCAGGAGTATAGCCTCATAGGCGAATATCGTGGATTTTTTTAATATTGGGAAAAATTGCAGTGAGTCTAAAGGCATTGTGGATTACATCTGATTTTCCGAAAACTCTTGAAAGTGCACGCAATCTTTATTTGTGGCATTCACTCGAGGCATTGAAAAAACAAGGAATTGAAACTATTGTTCTGAACGTGCAATCATGGAGACCGTTTCAAAAAACAAGTATTTCTAAATCTAACTTTTCTATTAAAATAATTAATTGTAATTATATCTCGATCCCCCGATATTATTTTCGTGCCGCCTCTAATCTATTTTATTTAATTCGCACCATTTATATTATTAAAAAGCTTTATAAAGAAAATCAATTTAATATTATTCACGCTCATGGTGAAATAAATGGATTAGCAGCAGTCAAAGCTGCAAAAAAATTAAAAATTCCAGCTGTTGTTACTATTCACGGTATCGAAACTTGTAAGAGAATGTGCAAAGGACTTTCAGGAAAAATGTTTTTCAATATGTATAATCAGGCTGACAGAATTATTTACGTTGGAGAACCATTGCAGAAACACTTTCAGAAAATTATTATTAATAAATATAACATTGTTCATAATGGTTTTAAAGTACCAGAAAATAACAGCAATAAAAAAAAATCTGATGTTATCCGCATTATAAGCGTTGGTTTTTTGCAAGAAGGGAAGGGAGTTGATTTAGTGTTGCTTGCATTGGCGCAATTAAAAAAAAATAATATTCTTAACTGGGTTTATACCATCATTGGTACGGGCCCTCAAAAAAATTATTTAGAAAAAATCATAACCGATTTTAATTTGGAATCCCAAGTTGAATTTAAAGGTGATTGCTCTCATTCAGAAGTATATACGTATTTGCAGCAATCAGATATTTTTTGCCTGCCATCTTATCGCGAAGCATTTGGCATTGCTTATTTAGAGGCAATGGCGCATGGATTATTAACTATCGGCATTAAAGGACAAGGTCCCGAAGCTTTTATTAAGCATGCAAAAACAGGTTTTTTAGCAGAGCCTAAAAGTGTTGATAGCTTGGTTGAAATATTAGGCCCGACTGTTATTCATTTTGAAAAAATGCAGCCCATTGCAGCTTTAGGAAAACAATATGTTTTTGAAAATTTCACGTGGGAAAAGCATGCTAAAAAATTAAGAAAAATTTATGAAGAGCTGCAAAATTGACTTTTAATTTTATCTGAAATTCTCATGCATAACGCAATAATTGTCAGCGTAGGATTAGAATGTCCACTTGTTGGAAATACAGCGCTGCTACCAATATAAAAATTTTCAATATTATGCACACGACAGTCACTGTCGACAACGCCACTACGCGCTGAATTGCTCATTCGCGCTGTTCCCATGTGATGATATTGATCGGTTATATTTTGTTTCCATGTGATTGAGTTTTCACAAACCCAAGGTTCGAGTTTAAGTTCGCCCAACCCTAAATTTCTAAATTCATTTTGCAATATAGTTGAAAACTGCCTTATTGAATAGTGAGTTAAATCCGTCGGTTTCCATTTTATATTACTCAGTGGAATGCCTAGGGCATCTTTTTGTTCTGAAAGCATCACTCGACTTTCTGGATCTGGCTCTTGCTCGGATGTTAATCCAATTTGAAATTTCGCGCCTGGATTATAGTGTCGGCCATGCAACAAGTAATGTGCCATCGGAGATAAACTTGCAGCTGGATTTGTAATAATTTTTGAAAATTTGCGTAAAAAACCTGTGCTGAAATCACGATTGCATAACGCATGATAAACATCTCTTAAATTTTGAAAAGCGGAATTTTCGTCAACAAAATTAATTCCCGCGGACATATTCAATGTTTTTTGTTCGTACTGCCATCTTGGTGATGCCGTAAAACGCGTTGAATATTTTAATTTTTTTTTGGTGAATGCATTAAATATTTTTTGAATTTTTTTTGGATTGTCTGCTTTTAAAAATCCAATCATCGCACTGGGATGATCTTGAAAATATCGGCCTACTAAATCATTTTGATTTCCAAGATCATTGAATAACAATAAGCGCGCAGTTTCAATTCCGCCTGTGCATAGTATAAAATTTTTAGCTTTAATGGTGGCGAAATGATTTTTGAGTGAACGCGCATTCACTTCGCGAACGAATCTTTTGTTTTCATCTAAAACTATGCGTGTGACATTAGCATGCAATAGTAGCGTACAATTTTCAGATAATTTTATGTCTGATAAATAATGCTCGCGCACATTGGGTGCGGGACTCCATTTAGAAAAATGATATAAAATTTTGGCCAGATTAAATTCAGGCGGTTTTATTTTTAAATGGGAAAATAAATCAGTATCAAAATTCATTTTATCAACCAGCAGAAATTGACAAGCACGAGCATAATAGGGTTTTAGATCATGAAATGAAATCGGCCATCCACTATTTGCAACCCAATCTCGTTTTTCAAAGTCGTGAGACATAAGTGGCAATGCTTGACCAGCCCACTTTGTTGTTGAGCCGCCATGCACTCGAAAGCGTCCTTCTGTAGATCCGGGATGAGAAAAACCACTGATTTCTGTATTGTACAGCGCTTGCGTTTCAGGCTCATACTCAATGCCACCTGCTTCGACAAGGATGATTTTAAGGCGACTCTTTAGCATTTCTGATGCAATAGTTAAGCCGGCTGCACCCGTTCCAATAATGCATACATCGCATTCAAATTCTGAATTCTCATTGGTTGTTTGCAGATCAATTATCATGAAATTAGGCTCATTTCATTTATTTTAAAGAATAGGTTGGCAAATTCACTAAATTTTGATAATTGGCTTTGATTAAAGCGCCGTATCGTTGATTCAATAGCGTTTGTTTTAATATGTAATGGATTCATACTAGAAAATAACACAATGCCATTGGGATTGTTTTGCAATGAGTGGTGAAGCAGTAGCGCAGATAGCATGGTGGATTCGTTCAAATCAAGATCGGTTTGTTCCAAAAATGAGTCAGCCAGCACCGGGTTTTTGCTGATCGCTCTTCGTAGTGAATTAAAATGCTTAAAAACACTGTGTGTTATTGCGTTGCAATTTTCATGTAGCTGTAATTTTTGGATGTTTAAATTTGTTGTATCATCATTAGATTGCAATATTTTATATGCCGCCGGTATGAGTTCAACGCCACCGCTAATTTTTCCAAAGTCAGAGGCGATGCCGAAACACCTTATTTTTCCTTTAGCGACCTGTGTTTGAAGTGCCTCAGTTAATGCTAGATTTGTGGTATCAGTGAGCAGCGCCTCGTGCAATAGGAATATATCGATATAATCTGTTTTTAACTCAAATAAGCTTTTTTCTAGGCTTTTAATCATACTTTCTGGATTAAAAATACTAGAATTGACCATGGATGAGCCGTGATTTTTTGCGCGTTGCAATAGCGATGGGAATGGTTTGAGAATTTTTTTTGCAAATGAAATAAGCTTGGGATTTCCAGATAGAATGGCTGGCAGTTCAAATCCAAATTTTGTTGCAACTGTTACACTGGACCGTTTATTGTGTAAAAAACTAGAAAAAATTCCTTCGGCACGTCCAAATCCATAGGATCTTGCAATGTCAAAATGCGTAATTCCTGCTGAAAGCGCATTCTCAAGAATTGAAACTGCATTTTTTGTGGATTGACAGGAAGTTAATTGAACGCATCCAAAGCCAAGTGCTGAGGTTTCAATGCCGGTTTTTCCTAAGCTGCGCCGCAACATTGTTCATCCATGGTTTATTTTGTTCAATTCATGTGCCGAAACTATATGATTTTTTAAGATAATATGCAAGAATTAGCGATTCAGGCAGAGAATAAAATTTACAAGGAAGCGTGTGAGCAGAGGTATCATTAAAAATAAACAAATCCTGATGATTTTTATTGAACCCACGCCTTATATTCTTGATTTATTAGAGGTTGGTTTTTTAGATCAGAGAGATAAGCTAGATATTGTTTTTTTAACAGAAAATTTAACTCAAAACTGGAGTGTAAAATCAAATTTTATTAATTACCAGATTTTAAAATCCAAAAAACAAACTATTTATTTATTGTATTCAATTTTTATAAAGAGAAAATACAGTTTAATTCATGTCGCAGGCTGGAGCAATTTTTTAACATTATTTATAATTATATTATCCCGAATTTTCTTTATTTCAGTGACTGTTGAGTCAGATACGCCATTAAATATTAATACAAAAACATATAAAAAAATTATAAAAAAATTTTTATATCCCATACTATTTAAATTTCCAAAGTTTTTTTTACCTGGCGGTAGAAGACAGGCTGAATATCTAAATTACTATGGCGTAAAAAATAATAAAATAATTAATGCGCAGATGACAGTGAATGTAGAAAGAATACAAAAATATGTCAGTAAAATAAAAGAAAATCATCGAGAAAATTTAAGATTAAAATACAATGCGAGCAAAGATGACGCTGTTTTTTTATATGTTGGAAGATTACTTGATTGGAAGGGAATTCGTGAATTAATTTCTGCGATTGGGTCGATCACTGATGTTCGAGCAAAGCTTTGGATTGTTGGCACGGGTGAGCTGGCAGATGAAGTTATCAATGTTGCAGCAAAAACTCAACGTATAAGTTATTTTGGGAGGATTTCCACTGATTTATTGCTAGACATTTATCACGCAGCAGACGTTTTTGTGTTGCCATCTTATTGGGAGCCATGGGGATTGGTCATAAATGAAGCAATGGCAGCAGGGAAGCCCATTATCACAACCGATACTGTCGGTTGCGTGGATGATTTGCTAATCAATCATTGGAATGGGTTGATTATTCAGCCTAAAAATAGTTCTGCATTATCTAAAGCGATCAATTTTTTGCTCAAAAACCCTGACAAATTGATGGAAATGGCCGATAATGCGAAGGCGCATATTTCAAGCTGGACTTTGCAAAATGAGGCAAGAAATATGATTTCTGCGTGGAAAAAAGCTTTAATGGAGTAGTTTTTAGGTGTACATCCGAAAGAGATCCTTTTTTGAAATTATTTTTCCATTAACGGTGGTGATGTTCGTTTGCGTTGGCACAAAATTTATTGATCTCATGGGCGATGCAGATTTGCGATTCATCCTGGTTGCTTTGCTATTCTTGTACCTGTTCATTAATAAAAAAATCATGCTTTATATTAATCATGGGCAAATGGCGATACTTCTCGTATATTTATTCTGGTGCATTTCAACTTCAATGTGGTCTGAAGTACCTGTTTTAAGCATTACTAAAAGCACATTTTTTGCTTTTAATATTATTACTATGATCTCCGCGGGAAGTTTGTGGGTAACTAAGTATGGTTACGCACGAAACCTCGGTTGGTTATATTTAGTATTAATTGTCTCTTTGATTTCCGAATTTTTTGGCGGCGGTTTTCACCAGGATGCTGGCCAAGTTGCACTTTACTCAGGATACAGCGCAAACGCCAATGCATTTGGATTTTTGTTGGCGATTTCAACATGCTGTATTCTTTGGAAAATATATCAACATAAAGATAATAAGCAATTATTCTGGATATGGACTACTCTTTTCATCTCAGGCATATATTTTCTATTTTTAAGTTACTCGCGTAGCTCCATTGTAATTTTTGTTTGCATTTTATGCGCTTTTTTTATTAGTCTTCCTTTGTCTAAAAAAATGCTTATTACTTTTTCTTTCTTTTTTGGGATTGTTTTGATACTTGTTATGATGCCTGTAAGCTATTTTGAAAATTTTTTGATAATGCATGTTATGAAGTGGAATACTTCATCCGCATTGTCTTCTGAAAACGTTCTTATCACCAGAATGCCACTCTGGGAAAAAACTTACCAGCGAGCAATTAAGGGTGGGGTGATGGGTGGCGGATTTTCGGTTACAATCTGTCAGAATAAACATAATATTACAGGTATTTCTAGTTTGCAACATGGAGCAGAAAAAGGAAATGCACAGCTTGCCATCATGGAAGAAACGGGGATTATCGGCCTAGTTTTATATGTAATTTTTTTAATCTCATTTTTTAGCTATATCATTCCACACTATCTTCGCTTAACCGGTTCAAATAAAGTTGCGATGGGTATTGCCTTGGGCGCTATTATTGGGTTATTAATGGAGTCCATCGTAGAGGCTTGGTGGGATTCTGTAGCAGGACCTGAATTAATTTGCTTTTGGACCCTTGTCGGCGTTGTACATGGCATGATCTATTTGGAAAAGCAAAAAAGGATTTCTAAATGAAAAAAGCGCTTATTGTAGGGATCACAGGCCAAGATGGATCTTATCTTGCTGAATTATTATTAGAAAAGGGTTATGAAGTGCATGGCATTATTCGTCGCTCTTCTTCATTTAATACGGGTCGTATTGAATCTATTTTCGAACATGTGCGATTAAAACTGCATCATGGTGATTTATCGGATGTCAGCAATCTTGAAAAATTAATTCATAAAGTGATGCCTGATGAAATCTATAATTTGGGTGCACAGAGTCACGTGCGTGTTTCATTTGATTTGCCCAGTTACACAACTGATATTGTCGCTAATGGCACATTAAGATTATTAGAAGCCATTAAGAATTGTGATGCAGCAAAGCAAGTTCGATTTTATCAGGCATCGAGCTCTGAAATGTATGGCAAAGTGACTGAAATTCCACAGTCCGAAAAAACACCTTTTTATCCGCGCAGTCCCTACGGTTGCGCCAAGGTATTTTCCTATTGGATTACAGTCAATTATCGTGAATCATACGGCATGCATGCATCTAACGGCATTTTATTCAATCATGAAAGTCCGAGGCGAGGCGAAACATTTGTGACGCGAAAAATTACCATGGGATTGGCAAAAATTCTGGCAGGAAAACAAAAAAAAATCTATCTCGGAAATTTAGATGCCAAACGAGACTGGGGACATGCTAAAGATTATGTTGAAGACTTGTGGTTAATGCTTCAGCAACCCAAACCCGATGATTTTGTGATTGCAACAGGACAAACATGGAGCATCAAACATTTTTTAGATC
>JAHFRQ010000005.1 GCA_023266215.1 Gammaproteobacteria bacterium
CAACCTAAAAAATTCCCGCCACACTATAGCTTAGTGCGTATTTTTACACAAAATCATGGCCTAAGTTGTTGAAAATATGAAGGTACGCTCGATTTGACAGAAAAAATCTGCAAGTCGGGAAAGGTCATTCAAGCTGTGTTCGCGCCTGCGTCTTTAGTCCTGATCAAAAATTCATTGTTTCAGGATCATCTGATGATACAATTAAGATTTGGCCGTTGATAGAAATACTGGGCTTGATGCATAAACCTTTTGAAGAAGTTACAGCGCCAGTGCCTTAAAAAATGTTTCAACAAACCGCGCGATAACAGGTGTGCCTTTTTCAAAAGTGCGCTTTTTGCAAATGAATTTAGTAGTTAAATACTTTTTCTGTTAACGTAGTACTTGGCACATTTTGTGGCTGCGCACAAACAAAAAATTGCGAGCCAGAGCGCTCATACGGTTGATGAACATAGGTAGCATAAGCAAGATACTTAATTTTGCTTTGAATAAAAATATTTGCTTGTCCCATATATTCATGTAATAGCGTTGAAATCACCGATGCACTTTCTGGTTCCGCCACTAATTGTAACTCGTTTACAAAACTAAGGTAAAAATTTTCAAGCTCGCCAACCCCAAGATTAATATTTTGCAGTTCATTAATGCACTCAGTTTGACATGCAGCCTCAGAATAATAGTTCAGCCACCTCAAAAGATTCAACTGAAATTTTTCACTGATATAAATAAATTGATCTTTGTCGTGATATGAATTCGTTTCACGGTACAATGTAAGGCGACTCATAACGGCGCGGTATAAATACCCAAGGTCCATTGTAAAATCAAACAAGCGCCGATAAGCATACGCTGCTTTGACAGTCATTCCCTTTTCAAATGCAAATTCTGCACAACGCTCCCATGCATAAATAGCAGATATACCAATATTATTATACCAATATCGTGGAATATCGTGTCGAACTTTATCTCCGTCGAGACGGAACATGTCGTCCAATTCTTCGCACGCTATCGCAACTTTATTCCAATTAATGATTGCGTCATTACTAAGCAGTCTTGCAATTTTTTGAATACGTTTTCGCATCTCAAGCTCGGGATTGTTACTTCTTGACATATATAACCTACTTTTAATAGAAATCTTTATACCGCAATCGCTGCCTTAATACTTGGCGCTGCGATGTAATTTTCAAAAATAAAATCTTCAAATTGATAATCAAATAATGATTCGGGTTTTTTTGCTATTTTTAAAGTCGGCAACTGTGTTGGGATACGTTGTAATTGTATTTCAGCTTGCTCCATATGATTTAAATATAAGTGGCAATCGCCCCCCGACCAAATAAATTCACCTACTTCTAAATCACATTGATGCGCAATCATGTGCGTCAGCAAAGAATAAGATGCGATATTAAAAGGCACGCCCAAAAATACATCAGCGGAACGCTGCGTTAACTTACAAGATAATTTATTATTCGCAACAAAAAATTGCACTAAGCAATGACACGGTGGCAGCGCCATATTATTGAGCTCGCCAACATTCCACGCTGAAATAATTAATCTACGCGAAGTAGGATTATGTTTAATATTATGTAATAAATCTGAAATCTGATCTATTTTTTCGCCGCTTTTACTTTCCCATGCGCGCCATTGTTTTCCATAAACAGGCCCTAAATCACCATTGGCATCTGCCCATTCATCCCAAATCTTGACGCCATGCTGATTTAAGTAATTTATATTGGTATCGCCATTTAAAAACCAAAGTAATTCGTAAACAATGCTTTTGGTGTGTAATTTTTTGGTGGTTAATAACGGAAAGCCGAGTGATAAATCAAAACGCATTTCATGACTAAAAATTCTTTTGGTACCAACACCGGTGCGATCTTCTGTGATCACGCCGGTGTCGATAATTTTTTTTAAAAAAGACAAATACGCTTGCATAATTAATTGGGAGCACCATCTTTTTGAACAGCATGTGAACTGCTGGATGCTGATGATGAAGACGAAGACATATCATCTGACACTACCACTTGAGACAACATAGCAACCAATAAAACGGCCCAGGCAATCCAAATGATTTGCATCGTGTAAGGATAGTATGTGTGCTTCATCATCCAATGAATAAAAGAAACCGCGATACCCACAATTAACGGGATAATGAGCAAAGCAATAACCGCTTGCAAAATTTTTCCCAGATCATCGCTTGAGAAAACATCAGATAATCCATTGGCAATGGCATTATGCAAATACAGCAAGCCATTTAATACATGAACCAATTGGTTTTTAAAAAACACAGCCAAAACTGAACAGACGATTAATATCAACAAATGCTTAATTAACATATTTTATTCCCTTATTGTTTTTTATTATTTTCGATAAATCCATAAAAGCGAAATTATACCAGCAACAATCATTGGAAACGATAGAATTTGTCCCATCGTAACCCACCCCCACAAAAAATAGCCATATTGCGGATCCGGCTGCCTAAATAATTCGCCAAAAAACCTAAAACAGCCATATCCTAATAAAAAAAGCGCTGAGATTGCAAATCGGGGGCGAGGTTTGCTTGAAAAAATCCATAAAATTATAAATAAAGCGACGCCTTCCAATAAAAATTCATAAATTTCTGAGGGATGGCGCGGCAAAGGGCCTGCGTTGGGATAAACCATTCCCCATGGCATGGTTGTAACACGCCCCCACAATTCGCCATTGATAAAATTACCCAATCTGCCTGCAGCCAATCCAACTGGAACCAGCGGCGCCACAAAATCAGTTAGATCCCAAATAGATTGATGCATGTATCGTCCGCACATCCACAAGGCCAAGCACACACCAATTAACCCCCCATGAAAAGACATTCCACCATCCCAGACTTGAAATAAAGTAAGCGGATGATGAATTAATTCAGGCAGATCATAAAACAACATATAGCCGATACGCCCACCTAGAATCACACCCAGCGCGCTATAAAAAATAAGATCAGTGACTTGCTCGGTTGTTAATTTGCTGCCAGGTTGACGTGCTCGATAAGTTCCGAGCAGCCATGCGCCGACAAAACCCACCATATACATAATGCCATACCAGTGCACTTCAACTGGTCCTGCTGAAAATGCAATAGGATTTATTTTTGGATACATTAAGGCCATAACATTTCAATTCCAACGAAGATTAAGAATATCGCAAAATAGCGTTTTAATTTATAATCTGAAACACGATACGATAACATCGCGCCGATCGGTGCTGAAACGATACCGCCAATCACCAAGCAAATCCATGCGGGCCAATAAATATATCCGGTGCTCCACTGCGGTAAATGCGCAGCATGTAATCCTGTATACATAAAAGTAATGGTGCCTAACGTTGCGACAGTCAATGCAATCGCAATAGAAACAACGATAGCAACATGCATATTAGTGCCGTGCTTTGTTAAAAATGGTACTGAAAACGCACTGCCTGCAACACCCAACAAACCCGACATCATGCCAATAAATAAACCTGCGGCAAGCATCATGGTTGTCTCGGGTTGCTTTGTTTTTTCTATTTCTAATTTTTTTTTATCGAAATACAAACTATAGGCCATCGCAAAAACAAAAATACCGAAAATAATACTAAGCACATGAGAGCGAACTAAATGCGCAACAATACCAGCACCGATGACACCCACAATAATGCCGAGCGCCATTCTTTTGTACACATCAAAAAAAGGTGTTTCGTGTTTCATGTGAGATCGCAGTGAGCGCGCTGCAACAACAATCATTGTCGCAAGAGACGTGCCAATCGCCATGTGCATTTGCAATGATGGCAAGATGGGAGAAAAACGAAATATAAATGCTAAACCCGGCACAACCACCAAGCCGCCACCTGCGCCTAACAATCCTGCCAAAATACCTGAAGATAATCCTAAAATTAAAAATCCAGCTAAGCCTAATATTATTATTTCCAAATGCATTATGATTTCCCTGCTCTAATTAATGCGCCAAGACCCGCATATTCTAACGCCATTTCAACGTGAGAGCGAATAGCAATAGAGTCATTCATTTCCAGCGCTTCTTTTAACAGCTTTTGTGCATTTTTTAATGTGAATTGTCGAATTACCCATTTAATTCGCGGCAAACTTTTGGCATTCATGCTGAGCGCATCAAAACCCATTGCCAACAATAGCACTACCGCAACGGGATCGCTTGCTAATTCCCCGCAAATGCTAACAGGTCTTTTTGCTTTACGCGCCGCTTTGGCAACCTGATGCAATGCGCGCAACACAGAAGGATGCAACCCGTCATATAAATTAGCAACGCGCGGATTATTGCGATCCACTGCCAATAAAAATTGGATTAAATCATTGCTGCCTACCGATAAAAAATCAACTTGCTTTGCTAATTCATATGATTGATAAATCGCCGCAGGCACTTCAATCATCAAACCAATCAATGGCGCCTTAACTTTTAAACCCTCTTCGATTAATTCTGCATGCGCCTGCATGATAATTTTTTTCGAATCAATCACTTCCTGCATCGATGAAATCATCGGTAGCAAAAGTGATAAATTATCAATGCCAACACTGGCGTGCAACATAGCGCGCACTTGCTGCAAAAATATTTCAGGGTGATCTAATGTAATGCGAATACCACGCCAACCCAAAAAAGGATTATCTTCTTGAATTGAAAAATAGGGTAGCATTTTATCGCCACCAATATCTAAAGTTCGCATCACAACAGGGCGCGGAGAAAAAGTATTGAGCAGTTGTCGATACATAACACGCTGTTCTTCTTCGCTGGGAAATCGATCGCGCACCATAAAAGTCATTTCAGTGCGGTATAGTCCAACGCCTTCTGCGCCAACGCTCAGTGACAACCCCCCTTCTGCTGCCAAACCTGCATTCACATATAACGCAACACAGTGACCATCTTGTGTTTCTGCTTTTAATTCACGCAGCGATTCTAATTCTTCATCTAATTGCTCTTCTTCCAATGCTAATTGTCGAAATGCTTTTTTAATGGGCGCAGATGGCGACACATAAATTTGGCCATCATAGCCATCGACAATAATTTCTTGTCCGTCTAATTCTGAAATGGGCAAACCGGAAACGCCCATAGCGGTTGGCAAACCTAACGCTCGCGCTAAAATAGCAACGTGCGAATTAGCAGAGCCTCGGCTTGAGACAACACCCACCAAACAATTTTCCGGCACTTCCATTAAAGCATTTGCCGTCACCTCATCGCTGACTAAAATAGTATTTTTTGGGAATTCGCGTTTTTCACGTTTGGTTTCTTGAATATAAGCTAAAATGCGGCGACCTAAATCACGAATATCGGCTGCGCGTTCTTTTAAATAGGGATCATCTAATGATTCAAATTGTACTATGCGCTGCTTAATCACGCGTGCTAGTGCGCCCTGTGCCCACTGCCCTGCTTTAATTTCTTTTTCGACTTCACTAATCAATGCGCGACTGTCTAATAATCTTAAGTAAGCATCAAATAGAGAGCTTTCAGCGGCTGATAAAGCAGATTTAGCGCGAATTTGTAGCGCCATCACTTCTTCGCGCGCAGCTGATAATGCTGCTTCAAATAAAATTATTTCAGCATCACTGTTTTCAATTAAACGATCAGGAACAGAATCTAAATCAGCAGGCGGATACACCACAACGGCTTCACCGATAGCAACGCCCGGCGCGCCTGGCAAACCAAATAACAGCATTTCGGTTTTTTTGCCACGACGCTTTTTCATGCCTTGCAATGCGCCTTTTGCGCACGCTTCTGCAATCAAGCCTGATAATTGCGCCGATAAAGTCACTAAAAATGCTTCTTGATCCTCTGCAAAAAATCCAACTGTTTTCTGCTGTACGATCAAGATACCCAGCAATTCACCCTGATAAATAATGGGCACGCCCAAAAATGCTTTATAAGATTCTTCTGATAATTGCTTAAGATGTAAAAAATTAGGATGAATAAATGCGTTATCTACATTGATCGGCTCACCGCGCTCTCCCACCAAACCCACAAGGCCTTCGCCAAATTTGATGCGCGCCTTGCCAATCATCTCAGGATTTAAACCCATCGTTGCGAGCAAAACATATTCGCCCTTGACATCATCAACGAGAAAAATACTACTAGAGTCTGCGTGCAAGGCAGCAATCACATGGTCAATAATGACATTCAACGCCTGTGATAAATCTTTGGCTTGACTTACTTCTTGCGCTATTTTTTTGAGAATTTTGAGCATGTCGGGTTCACGCTTAAAATAAAGGGATTCCTCGATATCTTAGCATGAAGGCGCGGAATTCTTTAGAGAAATAATGCCGGATCAATTCCAAAGCGCTTGCTTAATGCACGGATGTGATCAAGCGTGAGTCTACGCTTGCCATGTACAATCTTAGAAACAAGTGATTTTGAACCTAATTCAGGAAAATCAGACACGCCCAATTGATGCTGATCCATTAAAACACTCAAGACAGCGGCGCCCGGCTCTAATGCGCGAATTGCTTTGTTAAATTTTTGAAATGATTTTGCAGATTCTTCCCATCGTTCAATGCTGGCTGATAAAATTTCGATTAGAAAACGATTGTAGTCATAATCTTCAATTAATTCCTCCATTAAATTTAATGCTAGCGCATGCTCACGATCATTGTTGATTTGCGCAATAAAACTCGCTTGATCCAGCAATAAATGCGCTTTCTTTTTTAATGCGGAAAAACTCATCTTCTTCATTGGGATATTTCTCGCCCGCATTAATAAAAGGCTGTCTTGAAATAACATGCATATTACCTATCCTGTTGTGAATATTAGTACAAAGTTGACAAAATGTCAACATCAAATCGGGTTGATTGAAATAGATAGGCTATTAAACCAGGATTTTAAAAAATCACAATACCGTGTTTTTGGAAATAAGCTTCGAAAATAACTGAGTACTAACGTACCGCTCGCTGGTGCTAATAATACAGAAGCTAACGCGGAAGCGTTGGCGCTCTTTACAAATTTATTTTCAATCATCAATAAAAGTTGCAGGGCTGACATGAAAGCGTTTTGCCAGTAACTTTATTTGTCTTAAATTCAATGTGCGTTTTCCGTGTAATATTTCAGACATAACGCCCTGGCTTGCGATATCTGATAAATCACTCTGAGTTAAATTGTGCGATTCCATTAAAAATTTCAGCGCGTTAAGAGCTGTTGTTTTGGGTGACTTGACATGTGCTTCTTCGTAAGTAGAAATTAAATGACTTAAAACATCGACAAGACCCATTAACTGATGGTGCTCATCGCCATCAACGATTAATAATAATTCATCCAATTGTAAAACCAGCTGATGAAATTCTTTTGCGTTATTGGGATATTTTGCAATCGGCGCGATGTAATTCCAATGTTTAATAGCCTCTTGTAATTGTTTTCGCATAACTAATTCCAATTATTTTTATCGTATTCTTTGTGCGTTAAAATATGTCTGATGTAAACTTTTTGTCGATTAAAATGAATATGTGAAATTAATCTTAATTTATTTCCGCCCACATCAAAGACAAACAAGCTTCCTACTTTGTCCACATTGTTAAAACTTTTTTTCAGCTCAGAAAAATTGCTAAACTGATTTTTTTTCATCACACGATACCAACCTTCAAGAGCACTGGCCGCTTCAGGATGCTGTTTCATCGCTTCCCAAATACGGCTTTGAGTAATAATATGCATATGCTTATTTCCACTGTATTAATCATATATCTCATTTTGAGATATGTCAAGTAAGATAAATTTTGACTATTAAACCAGGATTTTCAAAACCGTCAATACCGTGTTTTTGGAAAAAATAAAACGTTGGATAAAAAAATAGGGGCGTTTTACCCCCATTTTTTAAATAAGTATTTTATGGCTGTTGTTTTTTAGAGTAAGTAAATGAGCAAGGGCCTGGGGCTAAACACCTGTGGTAAATACCATCGTTCGACCACAACTCACCCACAGCAGGAAGATAACTACCGCCGTTAATAATGTTAAAGAGACTAATCTGCCCGATATAATTAGCTACATACATACACTGTGCGACGGCGTGCGAGCCGGCAGTAGGACCACTTTGAATGAAGGCATACAGTAATGTTCCAGTCCCTGACATTGCGTAACCACCGTATGTAAGTGCCGTCTGCCATTTTGAAGAGAACCCAGGAGGATTGGCATTTGTGCATGTAGTGCCCATATTTTTCACTACACAGGTTATGGTTGGCGGGCACGTTAACGTTACTGTATTAGCATACAAACCCGTACTCACCACAGCCAAACACGGAACCGCTAGATATTTTAGTATTTTCAACATGTTAAACTCCATTTGAATGTAGAATAATTTATAATCAAAATTTAGCTTATCACCCCCCCCCATGGTTTGGCAAGGTTCAATCCTGCAGCTTCTTTTTAGAGAGCAGCATGCCATTAAAAACGGGGTCCGCTATTTTTGATGGAAAATCTTTGGGTAGTTTTTGAGAGACCGCGTCAATAACTGAGTCAACGCGAGAAAGCATGCTTTCTAAAATAGTTTCTGCATGCTGAACAGAATAATTCGCGGCTTTTGCTGTCGAAAGAAAATATCGACGCTGCATGATATCCCAATGATAATGATTGCTTTTACTTTTTAACGCCATTGCCATTTTAATTTTCTGCGCCTGCAATGATTTATTTTTAATCATTGGGAAAGCTGAAATAATATCGTACAAAGGCGCTAAGCGATATTGTCCACCCGCTTCAATTTGAATACTAAAATTTTTTGCGTGACCATCAATTGCGGCTAATAACCAAAATAAAACCTGTGCACTAAAAAAAGCATCACGATCTTCAGCGGGCGATGCGGAACCTAATAATAACCGCATTATTTCCTTAATGCCGGGGCCGCCGTCAGATTGATATTTTAAATGAGACGAAACACCCAACGCTTGGCACATATCTTCTTGCGGGAGTCTTAATATTTTTTGTTGATCAGAAGAGGGTTTGCGATCAAATCTTTTGACTACCAACGCTTTGATGTTTTCAAAATATTGAATTTCAGAAGAAGCAACAGGCAAGCCAAATGCATCGGCGATTTGCGCGCATAGCCATTCGTTTTCACAGCTGTCGTGTAAATCCATATGTTGATGCGCAATTAAACCAATAGGCAATTTAAAAATATGTGTCGTCGGTGTTGCACCAATGGGTTTTCGCCATCTTTTTTGCCAGTACAAAAATCCAAATTTTTCTTGTGCACCTGCAATAGAAATTCGAAAATCATCTTTTTCAGACATGCCAAAAGGAAAATCATGCGAATTTTTCAGCATCGTTGCAATTTGTTTTTCAGTCAGCGGCTTTGACAGCATATTATTTTTTGCACTATTCTTTTCATCTTGATAAATAATTTGAATGGCGCCGACGCAATCTTTGCCAATGCAGCTTAATAAATCAAATGCCTGTTGGCTTGGAATTTGAAATTGCGCTTGAATTTGAGATCTGATTGTTGGATTATCGGGCAATAAATTATCAAAAAAATTGAATACGACATCGCCTGAATAAATTTGCGCGGTCAAAGGCAGTGATAAAGAAATCGGGCGAGCATTCTGTCTTTCAAGCCAAGTTTGATCATACGAAAAATAAAGCAGTCCAGAAATTGATTTTTCTAATTTTCCAACTAACAAGCCGTTCATTAATATAATTAATATTTTGTTTTTAGCAGCTACCATTCTTCTGTCCATCTTTTGTTTGCTACTAAATTTGCTTTGTTTTTTTCTTGAATCTCTATATCTGCACCCACAGCTGATAAAATACGAAATAAAGATTCTAGCTTGGTGCCATTTGGATTATTCTCAAATGCAGAAATCGTTTGTTGCTTTAAACCAACAAGCTCGCCAATGGTAGATTGACTTAAATTTCTTTTTTTTCGCATCGCAATGAGCGCAAGCGCCAATGCTTCTGGCGAGTGAATCAACATAATAGCCTCGCAATCAGTTTATCCGTTTCAACGGGTATAACTTATATTATCCGTTTCACCAGTTAAAAGCAAGTTTACCTGTTGAAGCGGGTAATATCAAAATAAAATACCGTGTTTTTAAGAAAAATAGATAATATAATTTCCCCTTCGCTCGCGCTCGGGTTCTGAAAGAATTAAAGCGCGAGGGTTCTGAAAGAATTAAAGCGCGAGGGTTCTGAAAGAATTAAAGCGCGAGGGTTCTGAAAGAACGGGATTTTCTGCAAGGAAAACCTAAGAACTCAACACCAACGGCGCAAATTCGCGCAGGGCTTTTGAGTACACAGAGCGTTTGAAAAAAATAACTTGTTTTAACGGGAACCAATACGCCACCCACTTCCACTCGTCGAATTCGGGCTTGTCGCAATGATCTAATTGAATGGCGTCATCCGCGCTAATCAAACGCAACAAAAACCATTTTTGTTTTTGACCGATGCAACGATCAGGATCGCCTGGTCTTTGGAACTGTTTTGGCAAACGGTAATGCAGCCAGTCTTTTGTTTCGGCAAGAATCTTGACGTCAGACGGCTCGATGCCGAGCTCTTCTTTTAGCTCACGAAACATGGCCTGCTCTGGCGTTTCATTCTCATCCACGCCGCCTTGCGGAAACTGCCATGCATTTTGACTGCCAATCCGTTTTGCCCACAATAAGTCGCCAAATGCATTGACAACAATAATTCCTACGTTCGATCGAAACCCTTTTTCATCTATCACAACATTTTCCTTGCAGTCGAGATTTTATGCCACTATCCTACGCGATCACGATATTTTTATCCACAGGTTATTCTCTTGTGTTTTTATCAAAAACACATTATCTTGTGGTTTGTATTGTAAAAAATTCTATATGTTGTGTTTATGGACTGATCAAAGTCACCAGCGACTGATCGTGCCACTAACCATTTTAATTAATAACAGGGAGAAATCATGAGTACTGTAGCCACCCAAGAAACCATCCAAGAAACCATTCAGATTAGAGATCCAAATTTATTAATAACGGAGCCCGGTCAATTGCGCGTTATCAATCGCAAAGGCGAATTGATGGCTTATGATGAGTCTCGCATATCCGTTGCCATCAAAAAAGCTTACATTGCAGTGGAAGGTGATGTTGCAGAAAATTCTCAGCGCATTCAAGAAATCGCAACTAAATTAACTCAAAATATTTCAGAGTGCTTTAAACGCCGACACATGACAGGCGGCACGATTCACATCGAGGTGATTCAAGATCAAGTCGAATTAGAATTAATGCGTGCCGGTGAGCGTGATGTAGCCAGCGCCTATGTTTTGTATCGTGAAAAACGTCGTCAAGCGCGCGAAACATTGAGTGAAAACGACAATGAAAAACCCATTCACGTTATTTTAGAAAATGGCAGCAGAGTCAAATTAAATTTAAATATTTTAAGTAATTTAGCCGTTGATGCCTGCCAAAATTTGGCGCACGTCAATCCAACGCAAGTAATCGCCGATGCTCGCAAGAATTTATTTGATGGCGTTGCGATGAAAGATGTGTACAAAGCCATGGTCATGAGCGCAAGAACATTAGTTGAAGCTGAACCCAATTATTCTTTTGTGACTGCGCGATTATTATTGCAAGATATTTATCGCGAAGCATTAGATGCGCTAAAGATTCCCAATGATTTAACGCAGCAGGCTATTTCTGCGTATTATCCAGCGGGTTTTAAAGCATTTATTGAGCTGGGTATCACAGCTGAATTATTGCATCCCAAGCTAAAAGAATTTGATTTAGAGTTATTAAGCAAGGCTATTGACTCAACACGCGACCTGCAATTTACTTATTTGGGCATTCAAACTTTATATGATCGCTACTTTATTCATCGCAACGAACAACGCATTGAAATGCCGCAAGTATTTTTTATGCGTGTCGCAATGGGGTTGGCACATTGCGAGGGCAAAAATAAAAATGAGCGCGCAATTGAATTTTATAATTTAATTTCAAGCTTTGATTATATGTCTTCAACACCAACGCTATTTAATTCTGGAACCATGCGTCCACAATTATCCAGCTGTTTTTTAACCTCTGTGCCCGATCATCTTGAAGGCATTTACGGTGCATTAAAAGACAATGCATTATTGTCAAAATTCGCTGGCGGGTTAGGTAATGATTGGACACCGGTGCGCGCAATCGGCGCTTACATTAAAGGCACCAATGGAAAATCATCAGGCGTGGTGCCTTTTTTAAATGTGGCCAATGCCACAGCAGTTGCGGTCAATCAAGGCGGCAAGCGCAAAGGTGCGGTCTGCGCTTATTTAGAAACTTGGCATTTAGACGTCGAAGAATTCTTGGAACTCCGAAAAAACACGGGTGACGAAAGACGTCGCACACATGATATGAACACGGCGAATTGGGTGCCCGATTTATTTATGAAGCGTGTTTTTAATCAAAAAAATTGGACTTTATTTTCACCTGATGAAACCAAAGATCTGCATGATTTGGTCGGCGATGCATTTGAAAAAGCCTATGTTGCGTATGAAGCAAAAGCTGCAAAAGGCGAGATTCGCAGCAAAACAATTCCTGCGGTTAATTTATGGCGCAAAATGCTTGGCATGTTATTTGAAACAGGACATCCTTGGATTACTTTTAAAGATCCTTGTAACTTACGTTCGCCACAACAACATGTCGGCGTTGTACACAGCTCTAATTTATGCACTGAAATTACGTTAAACACCAAAGCCGGCGATGAAATTGCCGTGTGTAATTTAGGCAGTATTAATTTAGTAAATCATATGAAAGACGGAAAATTAAATACAGAAAAATTACAAAAAACCATTCAAACTGCTGTTCGAATGCTAGATAACGTCATTGATATTAATTATTACACTGTGAAAGAAGCTGAAAATTCCAACTTAAAGCACCGTCCTGTTGGCTTGGGTTTAATGGGTTTTCAAGATGCGTTATATATTCAAAATATTCCGTACGCATCTAACGAAGCCGTTGAATTTGCAGATCGCAGCATGGAAATCATCAGTTACTATGCTATTCAAGCGTCAAGTGATTTAGCAAAAGAACGTGGCACTTATCAAAGCTATAAAAATTCATTGTGGGATCAAGGTATTTTACCGATTGATTCCATCGCGCTGCTGAAAAAAACACGCGGTGAATTTTTAGAACAAGATACGAGCTCAACATTAGATTGGGATGCGCTGCGCAAATTGGTGAAAAAACAAGGCGTGCGCAATTCTAATATTATGGCGATCGCACCCACCGCAACGATTTCAAATATTTGCGGCGTGACACAATCCATTGAGCCCACCTACCAAAATTTATTTGTGAAATCGAATATGTCAGGTGAATTTACAGTGGTGAATCCTTATTTAGTAAAAGAATTAAAATCGCGTGGACTGTGGGATCAAGTCATGATCCATGATTTGAAATATTTTAATGGAAGCTTACAAAGCATTGATCGCATTCCACAAGATTTAAAAATATTGTATGCAACTGCTTTTGAAATTGAACCAAAATGGTTTGTAGAATCAGGTTCGCGTCGTCAAAAATGGATTGATCAATCGCAGTCTTTAAATTTATATATGGCAGAACCATCGGGTAAAAAATTAGATGTTTTATATCGTATGGCATGGCTGCGCGGATTAAAAACAACCTACTATTTACGTAGTTTGGGCGCGACAAATACTGAAAAAGCGACCATTAGCGATACGAAATTAAATGCGGTCAATATTAATGATGCAGCGCCAAAAGCGTGCGCTATTAATGATCCGGGTTGTGAAGCGTGTCAATAAAAAACCCTCACCCTAACCCTCTCCCGATTACGGGAGAGGGAAATTTAACAGGAGAAAAATATGTCTACAATATTAAGCTGGGATGATTTAGAAGAATCAACAACCGATGTTACCGTGAAAACAGCCGTTGCAGAAACTATTGAAGAAACAGCTGCAGAAAAAGAAACGGTAAATTTAACGGGCTTAGAGCAATTAACAATGGGTGCTGCGCGCATTCAAGTAGACGACAAAAAAATTATTAATTGCAGAGCGGATTTAAATCAATTAGTGCCATTTAAATATAAATGGGCGTGGGATAAATATTTAGCTGCTTGTGCAAATCACTGGATGCCCAATGAAATTAATATGGCAGCCGATGTAGCGCTGTGGAAAGATCCCAATGGTTTATCAGAAGATGAAAGAATGATTATTAAACGCAGTCTAGGATTTTTTGCAACAGCAGATTCTTTGGTTGCTAATAATTTGGTATTAGCTGTTTATAAACATATTACCAATCCTGAATGCCGACAATATCTATTGCGTCAAGCTTTTGAGGAAGCGCTGCACACGCATTCGTATCAGCATATTATTGAAAGCTTAGGTCTAGATGAAGCAGAAGTGTTTAATATGTATCGTGAAGTGCCGTCAGTTGCCAGAAAAGCAGCCTGGGCTCTGCCGTATACTCAAAGCTTAGCGGATCCTGATTTTCACACAGGTACAGTTGAAGATGATCAGCGATTGCTGCGCGATTTAATTGCCTTTTATGTTGTCTTTGAATCCATATTTTTCTACGTTGGCTTTACGCAAATTTTAGCAATGGGTCGACGCGGAAAAATGACAGGTACCTCTGAGCAATTTCAATATATTTTGCGGGATGAATCCATGCATGCCAATTTTGGTATTGATGTGATTAATCAAATTAAAATTGAAAATCCAAAATTATGGACAGCCGCTTTTCAAAAACAAGTGATTGAAATGATTAAAGGTGGCGTTGATTTAGAATTAACGTACGCACGTGACACCATGCCACGCGGAATCTTAGGGTTAAATGCAGAAATGTTTGAAGACTATTTGCATTACATAGCAAACAGACGATTTATTCAGCTGGGTTTAGCAGAACAATATCCGAATGCTAAAAATCCTTTTCCTTGGATGAGTGAAATGATGGATTTAAAGAAAGAAAAAAACTTTTTTGAAACGCGCGTCATTGAATATCAAACTGGCGGCGCGCTGCAATGGGATGAAGAAAAATAGTATTTATAAAATTAATTTATCACCTTAAATTAGTATATTTTTTATAAGCAAATATTTACATGAAGTATTTATATCATGTAAATATCTATTTCTAAGTATTTCCAAAATTATTTTCGCTTGATTCTGAGCAAATTTTAAACACTCATCTATACTTTACCCTGTTCATCAACATCAATCAGCAGGTGAAATATGGATCCCATTACCGTTTCAATCGGTGCCGCAGCAGGTTTAGTGAGATTCGCGTATCGACATCGAGAAGCAATTATCCTAGCTAAAACAAGAGCTCAGCACGCCATTAAAGATAAAATTCAAAAAATAGAACATCGTGATTTTTTATTATCAGCAGGCGTTCTTTCTAACGAAAACGGTGAGCTGGTTAATGGGCTGGTGAAAGAATGGATGCAAGAGCCGATTAAATTGGATTTTATTGACTCGTCCCTGCACGAAAATCATTTTTTGCAAGAAGCGTTTGATTACTTAGTGCCAGCCTGCGGCCTTGTACGCATTTCTTCAAAAGGAATTCCACTTATTGGCAATGGAACACAAATTGGCTGGCAAGTGGTTAAATTAGAAAATCCTTTATCCGAGCGTCAGAATGAACACAATGATACTTTTCTATTTCGCGAAAAAATGAAAATATTACTAGAAGATTATCATCAAAAGCATTCGGATAAAACCAGTGTGAGCGAAGCGTTGGTCACTGTGTTAGACAATTATCTTCAATTATTTTTAACTTTAATTGATGAAGCAAAAAATATTCCAGGTGAAGAAAATAAAGGCGCGATTGAAATTCTCGAAAAAAATATTAATACATTGATTGATAATTTTCAAAATGGGCCAGCCAAAGAAAGACAATATAAATTTTTTAATTATTTTGCAAGTTATTGTGATGTTACCAAAACTGGCAGAGATTTGCTGTGCAATGCCATTCGACCAAAATTAAAAATTATAATTGATAAAGCTAAAAGAGAGCAAAAAGCACATTCACTTCAACACACAGCAAAAGACTTAGTTATTCAAACTGAAATTCTCAATGCGCAAGTTGAAAAATTCATTCGAATACATAACAGAAAAAATAAGCTGGATGGAATTTTAAAAAAACAGGCTGAATGGATAGCAAATTATAATGGTGATGATCCAACTCAGAAATCAGTTGAAAGCGCTTGCAGCCACGCGAAGCACAACAGTAGCGAGCCTGCAATTATGGCGGCAGATAACGCGATTATATCAATCAATGTCATTATGGCGCTTGCTGCAAATGCAAAAAAAATAATTGAGAGGCATGGTGAGGCTCTTTCCGAAAAACAGCATGATGACTTGGTGCTGACACTGATATTGATTGATGCATTTAGCGAGCAATGCAAAAATAAATTTTTTAATCATCTGGTACCTTCCGCTGGAAAAGAAGTGGCCACCATTTCAAAATTTCAATATTTAGATATTGGATCGGTGAGTCTATCGTATGGTATTGCAGAAAAGCTCTCAAAAATTGATGAAAAATTAGGACACACTAAAAGAGATTCTCAGGAAATTTTAAAAAACATGATGCAAACTGCGGGAGACAATGAACCTGATAGTGTATTAACAGCCAATATTGCATTTTTGTGTCTAGAGCGCCCTATTTTAAAAAACAATATTATTGAGTTTATAAAAAATTATGCTCATACAATGTCAAGCGCAGTCGTCACACAAATTGAAAATCAAATAGCAGAATTTAACCATTTTCAACAAAAAAAATTATCAGCTACTTTTGATGAAAAATTTGTTCCGCTTTCTTTAATCAAAAAAGGGGTGGTAAAAATAAACCGGGTTTCAAACGAAATTGTTTTTAAATTAATTCAATCTCAAGATGATTTTAAATCAGTAATACAGTTATTAGAACAAAATCAAAAAGAAAATTTAAATTGTATTGCTGAGCTTAAAATGGCGGCGCACAAAATATTTCAAAAAACATCTATTAACCGCAGCTTGCCCGCCGTCAAAAGCAAAGACAGGAGAGATTCAATTCAAAATAATAGGCTCTTAATCGAATTTCAAGCGCTTTATATTAAACGCTATGCTGCACACTCTATTCACAATGATGATATTTTTTACTATGATTGCGGGAATGAAAATAAAATACCAGAATATCTTATTGAACGCGGTATTGTTCGCATTGAAGAAAGATCAGGTGCCAAAATCGGTAAAATTTATCTAAAAAAAGTTGAGGTACGCCAAGATTTTGGTGCGCTCATTAATTTATTAATATCTGCTGGCGCCATTAATCATAAAATTATTTCAAAAATAGAGGAATATAAATCTAGGATTTTTTATTTATCTGATACAGAAAAAAGAGCGTTGATTATATTAAAACAGTTTTATCCAGCTCTTGATATTGCCTTAATAACTGCAGAGCATGATATTTTAGATAAACTCAAAGGAGATCAAGTTCGATTTTTTTCAGATATTATTTTTGCACTTCAAAACAAAAAATCAGTGCTAGTTAGTGTCAATGCCACTTCTGAAGAAACAGTTACTAATGTGATTGCTGATATTGACGCGCCTTCTCGCGGGTTATTTTCCGCCATGAATTTATCACAAGATGATTTGCAAAAGCCAAATAGTGAAATTGTATTTCATCTGATCGATATGAATATAATTAAAATAACTGATTCTCGAAAATTTTATGTTAATTTTGATCATGTCAAAACAGATATTGCAGCGACTCTATTGGCGCATTTTCTCAATCGAAAATGTCACGCGCATGTATCAACCGCAGTTGACACGGTTCAAAGCCATACAATTTCTGAACAGCAGAGAGTCATTAAGGATTTATTTGAGCTGTCCTCTTTATCTAAAAACGAAAAAATGTTTTACACAGAAGTCCAATTGCTTTTAAAAATAGCCGAAAGCATTATTAATAAAACCAGTGGTTTTGCACAAGAGTTAACGAAAGCAGATGTTATTGAGCTTAAAAAGCTAACTATTTCCTATAAAGAAAATGCTTTTCAGTTATCGCAGAAATTACCGCTGGATATTGGCGAGCCTTTTCGCAGAAAGCTAAGTGAAATTGCAGTCAGCACAAAATTAATGATTGAATCTTATGATCAGCTATCTGCAAAGCACAATGCAGAAAAATTTAATCGACTTAAAAAATCAATCGCTGATGTGTTATTGGTCGTCTTAGAAGAAAGAAGAAATCTTAAAATTCTAAAAAAAGAAAATAATTGTTTATTTTGGTTTATCTCTGATAAAAAAGGCCCGCAATTAAATAAGCTGCTCTTACAAATTGACTCCGCCAATTCACTATCGCAGCTTGAATTTGCCTCGCATAGTTTTATTCGAAAAGCGCGCGCGCATCAGCTTTCACTTCGACGATCTAACTCAACTGACACAATGAAAATTTTGCTTCAAAAACTAAGCGCGCCACAAACTGAAAAAATCGCAAAAGATTTTCTACTATCTAAAATAACCTCTTCTAAAGAAAAAAAATATCCCATCAGTGAACCTGAGATGGAATGGTAGGATTCGCTAATTCCTGCCATGTTGGATCTTCTTTCACTGGGTATTGATCTTTTAAAATTTGAAAAGAAATTAATTGTCCTGCTGTATTATATTTTAAAACATAAACCATGTCATAAACCGGCATTGGCCATTTTGCTAGCAGTTGCTTTACACCGAGCGCTTGCGTTAAATTATTAATGCGCCCATGATGCCAGCAAATTAAAATCATTTTGTTTTGAAATTTTTTGCTATGCAATAAATGCTCCGCCAATATGGGATAGCGTTTTTGCAGATAATCTGCGTTTATTTCAACGTACTTGCCTTCGTAGGCTAATTGATTGGCAAGGGGCGCGATCGTTTGCACAGGCCGCATTGATAAGCTTTCTGAGGCGTGATTTAAATCACCGGGGCGTGATGCAAAAATAAAATCAGGCGCGTTAAAATTTTTTAAATAGTACTCAGTAAAACGTTCTGCGCGAACCTGTCCTTTGGGTGACAAAAATGGACCGGGCTTTTTTGTCCATTTGTCAGCATGACGGATAATCACGATTTCACTCGGCGCTGCCAAAACAATCAATGGCAGTAATATTAGGCTCAGTAGTACGCTGGTAATTATTCTTTTCATGCTCAGTTCCATTTGCTTATTATTTGATTATCCCAAAGTGTCTATCATACTGAAAAATATTAGAAAAAAGTAGCAACCCGTTTAAAAACAGAATATAGTAATTTGGGCAAATCGCCTAGGTACTTTTGGATAATTTTTTAAGGAGAAATATAATGAAAAAATTGATTTTAGGAATGGGAATCTGCGCTTTGGTAGGATTATCAGGCTCAGCATTGGCTGATGCAACTGCGATGCCAACGACAACTGCACCTGCAATGCCAACAGCAACGGCACCTGCAATGCCAACGGCAGCTGCACCTGCAACACCGACTGCGACAGCACCGGCTAGCATGCCTTCTATGCCAACAGCAGCAGCGCCTGCGCAACCTGCTAATTGAGTTTTGTTGAATTGCTTATAGACCCATGCGAAAGTGTGGGTTTTTTGATATTAATTTTCCCCTTCGCTAGCGCTCGGGTTCTGAAAGAATACAAAATTTTCCCCTTCGCTAGCGCTCGGGTTCTGAAAGAATACAAATAGATGGGAAAGATTTAAACCAGATATCCCCTACTTTCGCAGGGGAAACCCGTCAAGAATTGCTTCTTAGTTAGTTGCAGCAGGTGCAGTTGTTGCAGCAGCAGGTGCAGCTTTTTTATGATGTTTCATGCACATTTTCATACCAGCATGCTTTTTCATGCATGATTGGCTATGACAACATGTCATTTTATGATGTTTGTGCGTAGGCGCAGCAGGTGTTGTTGCTGGCATAGCAGTTGCATCATTAGCTTGGTTAGCTTGAGCAGCAGCTGCAGGTGCAGTAGCGGCAAAAGCGCCAGTCATAAATACGCAAGCTAGTAATACAGCGATTACTTTTTGCATTGTTTTCATTGTTAGAGCTCCATTAAAAAATTTAAAAGCCGCCATATTGCTTAGCGCGATACTTTGGCCACCGAATTGATAAATCAACCTGACGGACGATCTACAGGAGAGAATATATCCTGGAAATAAGTGCTTGACAACAAAAATTTGAAAAATAACGCTATAAATCGTGTTTTGAATCAATTAGATGAGTCAGTTAATCTAAACATCACTTTTTTGTTTCCAAATGGTTTTTTTTGGTGTATATACTCTTTCGTACTTTGAAATAGCCATTATCAACCTTACAGGCAGAATTATGAAAGAAGAAGATTTTAATTTACCCGATGACGACATGGAATCCAATGAACCTGAGATCACCCTTGCTGCACCAAAAGTCGCGCCCTTGTCTGATGCTGAGAGAAAAGATAAGCGCAAGCGCTTAGAAGAGCTGCTAGAAAAAAAGCGGATGCGTGAAGAATACTTTGATGAGCTGGCAGTGGAAGAGATGGTTTAAAAATATTACCACTCTAAATTTTCAAGAAATAATCTTAACTGTTCTGCGTTTTGAAATTGCTTATTAATCAAATTGTGTTTTCTGCCCAAAACAATTTCTTTAATTTGTGACGGCGCTTTTCGATAATATTTTTTTCCGCCTATCATTTCGTATAAAACAGCTATTAAGTCATAAATATCAATTTGAATTTTATTTTTATTGGATTTTCCAAGATGCATAAAATCGATTAAGTGCACTTCAAAATGCAAGCCTTTTCGCTTTACCATGATGTTGTCAGAGTGAATATCACCGTGATATTCGTTGAGTAAATGTATTTTTTCAACGCCCTTAATTAATTCATAAAATAAATTCAGCGCTTCAAAAGGCAATAATCTTTTTTGTGGCTGCTTGTCGATGTATTCTGATAATACGTCGCCATCAATAAAATCAGATACTAAAAAATCAATATTAATGCCTTTGATACGCAGCTGATCTTGATGATGATATTGAATAACAATCGGGCAACTGCGCAATTGATTCAATTTTTTAGCGTAATCAATATGAGGCAGTTTTTTATGTTCATAACGATGCTTATAGAATAATTTTGCGGCGCGAATAATGCCGGTTGCGGTTTCTTCTACTTTGTAAACCTCGCCTTCCCAGCCATTTCCAAGCGTCGATAAAATACGATAATGGCGGCCTAATTTTTTACCGGGGGATAAATCGTATTGTATTTCACCGCTCATGCTGATCTCATGGATTACCAGAAAAGAGTGAATAATAGCGCTGTTTTATGCAGAAATATAGGTTTATTTTTTAGGACGTCGTTGATCAATCACTTGAACTAATTGCGCGACAGTATGGATTTTCTCAAGCGATTCTTCAGGTATGCGGGTGTTAAAAGTCTCGTTCACGGCAAGCAGCAGATCCAGCGCATCCATTGAATCAAGATTCAGTTCTTTTTGCAGATCAACCTCAGGAGTGATTAGCGATGGATTGATCGCAAATCGCTCCACAAGGATTTTTTTAACAAGGTCAATGGTCGCTGACTGCATCATGGATCACCTGTGTTATGGAGTGCCCGTTGGGGGCGCGCCAGTGCCGCCTGATGCTCCTGATTTTGCAGCGTCCGCTTGTTTTTTCAAATCTTCGCCAGCAAATTTTCCAGAAGCTCCGGCGGCATCGTCCATACCTTTTGCTGCGCCCTGCATACCTTGTCCTGCGCTTGAAACGGCACCGCTGACACCTTTGGCTGCATGACCAAACTCTTGACCCATCGACGCTGTTTGCGGCGCACCAATCCACGACATAATATTATTAGGCAATTGATAAATTAATTTAAAGCTTTGTTCGATAATTTCCATCACAATAAATCCGAAAATTACATAAGTAATGCATCCATTGATTAAATGCAGCAAACCACTATTATCGTTTAATGCTGAATAAGCAGGCTTTGCTAAATCGTGAAAGATGCCTGCAAAACCAATCAGCACCATTTTAAATGCCACAAACGACACAATCATCGATGCAATTAAGCCAATCACCATCAATACAGGTCGCATAAAAATACTTAAAAATAACATCAGAGCTTGTTCTGCTTTTCCTAAAAATTCTTCACCGGCAGGATGCGTTAAACCCATACAAACCAATGGTGCGGCTGCCATGCCCTCAATGACAATGGCAATCCATCCGATGGCGGCAAACGTAAAGACCGCAAAAGGATAAATGGGAACGTAATAAGCCAAAATAACGCCAGGCACCAACAAGGCGAGACAAATCGCGCTAACCAATGTTTTAACCCACACTAAAATAGCTTTCAATATCGTATCGCCGGGGTTCATGCTTGCACAAATACCCATGATCGCCCCTGTTGCAAAAGACAGCACAATTGCCGCGATCCAAAGGCTGACAACCACATTCAGCATCACAGTGCCTTCGCTCATTAATGCCACGATAGGATTAAATGAATTATTGCCGCCAAGCACTAAACTGCTCATATCAATTGAGCCAAAAGCACTGTTTGCCTTGCCGATCATGGCGTCGGTAAAGGCATTACCAGTGCTCGAAGATGAGCCAGATGTAGCTGAAGCGCTAATATTATTTTGCTCTGTGCCCATATAGTTCGCCCACAGTGTATCTAATATTGACAAAGGAGATGCAGGTGGCGCTGGAACGGGATTAGGCGTTGCGGCATAGCTGATAATATTTCCAGCAGCACTTTGCAGCGGTGGATTACCCGTCAGCCCTAAATAAGTTGCAGGATTTGGCACTAAATTACTGCTCAGCGCAATCGGCGCTGCCACTTGTGGAAACAAAGCGCTAATCGACATTTCAGTGCTATTTTGATTAGCCTTTTCAACATCCCAAAAAAAGCGCCCTGCCATAATCCAACCTTCAGACTCAGCATCGCCTATGAATTTAGCAGATCCATCCGACACCACTGGGTTGCCAGCCGAATCCAGACCTATGACTTTCAATTGCGTCATCATTCTTTGATAGGGCGTCATTAAATTCAAGTAAGCAATTAACGCCGCAAAAACATTATTGGCATTTTCGTTGTTGAGCGTCACCAAATTTGCGCCACTGGCTGCATTCATGTTTTGATCGACATACAGCTTTGCAGCAGGCAGCATGGAGTTCACCAACTGCTGCAATGCACCCCAACTATAAGTTCGCATCGCCTCAGTTTGATCTTGGTTAAAGCCAGCAGCAGCAACCGCAGCCTGATTGGCTGCAAAATAACTTTGCGCAGATCCGCAATTAGCAGCGGGCGATTGCGGATTAAAGCTGTTTGGGCTATTTCCAACGCCAGGAAAATAAACGGTATCTACAATAGATGTTTGTCCTGTAGATCCCGTGACTGATTGGACAAAAACAGGATGATAGCTACTTGAAAAAATATTACTGCTACCGCCCTGTTGTGATTGTTGCTGCTGCTGATTTTCCCATGTTTGACTTTCAATCATGCACACTTCATCTTGGAAAATTTGTGTCACCGGTGCAAACTGACTTTTCGCGCCCGTTGTTGTGGTAATGGCAGCTTCGACAATACCGGTATCATTGCTTAATGTAGCGGGCGGAATATAAAGCGCACCGCCATATTGCATATAATTTAAAGCAGCATCCCAGGTTTGATCAGCTAAGCCTACGCCTGCCACAACAACACGCATAAAAATATCTTGCAGCAATGAATAGCCCGTTGCAGAAGAAGGAATAATTAGCGCGAAACCTAGCGCAATACGCAGCAACATCACAGGCACATTGCGATTTTGGCCCATAAAAGAGCCTTCTTGCGATGCTTTAAGCACCATTTGAAATGTCGTGTAAGCAAGCCATAATGCAGCAACAACCATCACACCTTTGTTGAAAATAGCAAACATTTTTCCTAAAATTTGACCGCTGCTGCCATCTAAAACATTACCGACGGTACCAAAAATTTGGCCTAAATACGCAACAGAATAATCCGTCGTTGGCGGTGCAAAAGAATGATTAATTAAATTAGGGAGATTAATGCCGGTCGGCATGGTCGTCGGCAAACCAGTCACTGCTGCAGCTAAGGCAGATCCAGTCACTAACAATAAAATAATGGCGGTAATGAGTCGGTTAAACATATTATTTCCTCTTTTGATCGAGTAAATGTGAAAGCCATTCCTGAAATGTGCAATCCAATCGTCTTTGTTTCATTTGATAATATCGAAAATGTTCGCGAAATGCGTACGAAAACATTAGAACAGACAAAGCTAAAGCAACCAAACCTGATAAAAACATGCCTTCTAAAAAGAATAAATAAAACATCCATAAAAAAGCCGCTGCGCCCAATATCGCACAAATAACTGCTACCATAAAATAAGATTTCATGCGCGCTGCAATATCTTTTTCAGATAAACCATATCGTTTTACGGCTTCATCAAATGTTTCTTTGGTGGCTGCAGTCGCTTGATTATCAGCCTTGAATGCATCCATAAAAGTGCCGATTGACTTGGCATTGTCTTTGATTGCACCCCATGAAGCCCAACCCTTTACGTTGACATTGTCTTTCACGGTATTTTTAACGAAGTTTTTAATACCCATGTTTTTTCACCACGCTTAAGATTATACTAGATTACACTTCAGTCATATTATCATTGAATCCTTAAGAGAACATTAAAATTTATAATAGTTTCATTTAATGCTATCTTAAGGTTACTGCGGTATTCTTAGGAAAAACAACTTGCGATAGAGGCGTTTTATGCCCGATTTAAGTCACCCTGGCGTACATCAATTCTGGAAGGATTTCCAAGATCCCATGATTTACCGTGTCATTACTTTTATGGAGAGCGTTGAAGACTGGACGCTAGACGGCAATCCCGAATTAGAAGCCTCTATTAATGATCTGGGCGCTGCGCTAGAAGATATCGGCAGCATTGATCTGCAGCAAGAAAACCCAATGATCGAACTCTTAGCGCACGTTAAAGCGGGTCGCGGCTTGAGGTTATTAATGTGCTTAGACATGGCCTATCCTGGCGCTGCTGCAAAAGTATTAATGCGCGCAGAAGAAGTAACGAAATCACAATCCGATAATCCCGGCATCTTTTTACGTCGAAATGTCGTATTTGAGAGATTACGCTTACTCGGTCGCGTTTTTAGCGAAGATCGTTTAAAACTAGTTACCAAAGCACTCGAGGAAAGTGGTCATGATTAAATTACTTATTGGAATAATCACTATCGGAATATCATCAATGGCGTTTGCTGCATCAGCGCCACTCTCGCAGGCAGCGCAAGATACAGCTGCAGCGCAATGCGGAAAATATATTTCGATCGATCCTCAAGCACCCATGTCACAAGCGCAAGCAGAACAGCTCGCACCCCTTTTAAAAACTTGTGTTGAATACAATAGCTGCGCTAATTCAAATTTATCAGGCGTGCAAAATTGTGCGCGAAAATTATCAACGCTGTATTTTTCTACTAAGTTTAATAGCTTGTCATCGACAACACCGCCCGCGCCTTCTCAAGGAGCGCAACAACCCTTAGGTGATACTGAACAACCCGCAGCTGCACCAGCGCAAACACCCGCGCCAACACCTGCGCCTGCAGCTAATACACAACAACAAAAAACATCAGGTATTAATTGGTTTTGATAAAATGAGGCTAATATGAAAAAAAATAAAATAGTAATAGCATCGATTGTTGCGATCAGCGGTTTAATTCTAAATTCAAGCGTTTTCGCATTCGGTTCTGCGCTCACGCCGCCCACCAAACAGCCATCACAAGGCAGTGAGAATATTGTCAATGCACTATCGCAATTACCCGAGGGCATTGCATCAGCGATTGGGAATCAATCCGCAGGATTGCAAGCCGAAATTAAAAATTTAGCGATCGCCGCAGTAGATTATGTGAATCATCAAAATTATCAAATCGATGCTAATTTATCTGCGGATTCTGCAACGAATACCGCCACAACACAAATTAATAATCAAGCTTACACGCCCAATCAAGCTGCATTATTAGCCGCTGAAAATAAAACCAGTAATAATTTAAATAATAATTTAACTCAATTTAGTTGGGCATTAAATCCCAGCAACACAGCTTTGGTCGCAGCAGATGGCAAAAAACCATTTGCACAATATATGAATGAAAATTCAACTGCGCGTCTGACGATTGGCACACCCGCAAACGACACGCTTTATATTGCAGATCCGCTTGCAGCGCAGAACAGCTTGTTTTACGAAAAAAACCAAGCATTATTAGCAAAACCTAATCCACAGTTAGTGAATAATAATAATAATTACTTTAATTTCGCGAGTCTTTTTGCACCCACTGTTTATAGCACAACGGCGCAACTTCAAGCAGCCAATGAATATGTTAAATACGCAACACAAAACACACAAAATTTAACAACCGGCGTTGATTTTTCGCAACTGGCTTCCAATCCAAAAGCATTATTTGCTTTGAAAAATTCGCCGGCTTATCAAGAATATGCTTATAATTTTCGAACACTGCTCGCGATGCGCTCAATGGAAGTCAATGCACTACAAAGCTTGGTTGCAGAACGCACGCCGATGCCAGGCTTAGGCGCAGCCGCTGGTCTTACAACCAATGCAGCGAGTCCCTTGCAAGTAGATCAATACATCGCCAATCATCGCGTGCAAAATCCCACTTGGTATCAAAGCATACAAACTGCATCACCTGCCACTGTACAACGCAAAACCCTCGTGATTTTAGCTGAAATTGAACATCAAAATTATGAAGCACAATTGCAACGCGAACAGCTTATTGCACAACTCGCTGCACTGAATGTTCAATTAAATCTAGAAAAAACGCAGGGTTTAATAAAAGAAGAAGGTCAAAAACTCAATACTGAAATCACAACGGATGTAAAACAAACGCCGTGATTTTTTAAATCACTCCAACGCCGGCTTCCGGCGTGTTTTTTTTCTTTTGGCTTGATGTGCTTTATCAGCCAATATTTTTTGTTTGGCTTTTCGGGTTCGACGTTTTTTCTGGCGACGGATTTTGTCGATTTGTTGCTGATGCGCACTTTTCTCTTTTTTGAGCAAAAAATCCAGTTTTTCGCAGAGCCTTTCGCGGGCATAATAGCGATTCATTTCTTGCGAGCGGCCTTCTTGGCATTTGACGATCAGGCCCGACGACGCATGCTTTATCCAAACACACGAGCTCGTCTTATTGATTTTCTGGCCGCCAGCACCCCCGCCCAAAATGAACTTTTCAGTTAAATCAGCCTCTTGAATGCCTAAAAAACGCATCCAGATCGCTAATTTTTGCCATTTCTGAGCGGTAATCATTGTTAACTCATTGTTAGCTCAGTTAATATTTCATTAAGACACAGAGACTATAATATACTCATCGCGTTATTAAAGCCTACAAAATGACCCAGAGTCTCTTAATGACAAACGAAATAAGATTTAGCAAGCAAACAGATGGGCTTGGAAAAATAGTGGGGCTTATTATTGCTCATCAACCTGTTTATTCAGTTCTTGAGGGTAATGCGGATCCGATTGATCGCGTAGAAAAAGATAACGAAGCTAAAAAAAAATTATTTGAAACTATTAATGTTGAAACTGCAAGAGTAAAAAATAAATTAGAAATAAATAATCCTATTAAAATTACTCATATTTTTGATGAAATAGGCCCCCGATCGGGCACATGGCGAGATTTTGATGGGATTTCAAGACGCACGCGATTACGAATTGTCACGCAAGAAATAGATGTTATATCAACTCACGGGCCCAGAATAGAAAACCCTGATCGCATATTTGATCAAGCTGGAAAAGCACAGCATAGCTTACAAACAATTTCATTTGAAGAAAGTTATAATAACTCTAATCAAAGCCAATTATTTGAGCGAATTGATCAGCAAGCCGATATGGCAACTTATGCAAAAAATTTAATTTTGCACAAAATAAAAATTACCGATGAAAGCTTGATGCTGCAACATTTAAAAGCAGAATATGCCTCACGCAAAAAGGATCCTGATCTTGCTTATCACACTGGTTGCATGGCTTTTTTTAGGCGAAAATTGGGTTTTAACGCAGAGCAAAAATTTGAAGCTGTTTGCGAAATTGAAAATAAATTAAAAACACATAAAGAAATTATTTTGAATGATTTACCCAAAGCAGCGCGTCAAGGCCGTCTTGGGAAATGCGTTGAAAAATTAGTGGCAAGACACAATGAAAGAATTATGGCTTACTACGTGAAACCAGCGCAACAGACACCTGGTCCGTCGGCATAATAATCATTTCACTGACATTGACATGCAATGGACGTGTTGCGCAATACAAAATGGCATCGGCAATATCATCTGCGGTTAATGCATTAAAGCCTTCATAAATACTCGCTGCGCGCTTTTCATCACCCTTAAATCGCACTTTGCTAAAATTAGTTTCTGCAGCGCCGGGATCTATTTCTGACACTCTGATTTTGGTACCAAACACATCATGACGCAGGCCTTCTGATATCGCTTTAACAGCGTGTTTTGTCGCGCAATACACAACGCCCTTGCTATAAACACTGTGTGATGAAATAGAGCCGATATTAATAATATGCCCCGAATTATTCGCGATCATCTGCGGTAAAATTTCATGCGTTATATATAATAATCCCTTGATATTAGTATCGATCATCGCTTCCCAATCTTGTGTATTCGCATCCTGAATTGTTTCTAAGCCTGCCGCTAATCCTGCATTATTCAATAAAATATCGATGTTTTTAAAATCCGCTGGAATTAAAGCCAATTGTTTTTTAATATCGGCTTGATGACGCACATCTAGTGCAAATATATGTGCATTGGTTTTAAATTCTTTTTGTAATTCTTCAATATGACGCGCGCACAAAACTAATTTAGCACCCGCTTTTGCAAATTGCCTTGCAGCGGCTAAACCAAACCCGCTCGATGCACCCGTAATTAATACTGTTTTATTTTTAAGCACAAATTGCTCCTAATGCTAAAATTTTATGTAATATGGCACAGCGTTTGCCAGAAATCCATGCAATCTGTCAATGTTCATGACAGAAATACATGTTTTTTGATTATTTCAGGTTTACTTGCGCAATGCTGATACAGGAATCTTGAAATGCGCAAGCGTCTGGGCTGAAGCGCCTCTGGGATTTTTTGTTGCTCGATCACCCAGTATCGTTAAAATTTCTGCTAAATCATGTCTGGGTGAAAAAATTCCTCTCGTTGCAAAACTAAATAAAAAAACGCGTTTTTTATAGGTTTCTTTTAATTCAGTGATATCAATTTGTTTGCTTTGCAAATTATTGTGCTTACTTGTTATTGATATCACCTCTATTCTAGGCTGAAAAAAATGCATACGCCTTTTAGGAGCAATCACCTCATCAACCAATGCGTTTAAAAATGGGATGCGGTCAAATAAAACAGACAGAGACATGGTTGCGCTTGTTTCTTTATATAATATTGATACACAAGTCTTTTGCAGATCCTCGCATGACCGCATTAATATTCCTGACAATTCCGAACATTGCGCATCATGGCAACTTTCGGGTAAAAAGCCTTTTTTAAGCGTTTCTGCATCGTTAAATAAAAACTTTTTTCCAGAAATTTTTTCTCTTAATTGCTGAAATATTATTGTAATATTCTTTTTAAGTTCGACATCTGCTTCTTGCTTGCTGTCATGTATTTTGATGCCAGGCCATGCATTTGGGTGCGGGGTAGATTTGATACAATCAAAAACACGTTTTTCAAATTTAGCAACATGGTCTCCTGTGAAATAAGGCATCATCAACTCCATGGATAAAATACAAATTGTAATTTACACAAGTAATTTGTATTATGCAAACCTATCGCGGGAACTGGCCGGCACCCTGAAACCAATTAAAATATTTTTCAAGACCGGATTCCAAAGAAGAAAATTCATCATGAAATCCTGCTGATCGCAAAGCAGTCAAATTGGCTTGCGTAAAGCTCTGATAGGCGCCTTTTAGATTGTCAGGAAATGGGATGTACTCTAATTTTCCAGAATTATTTAATTGAATTAATTTTTTAGCAATAGCATTAAAGCTTCTGGCTTTTCCGGTTCCGCAATTAAAAATGCCGGATTTTTTAGGATGCTTTAAAAACCACAGATTCATATTCACTACATCGTCAATATAAATAAAATCGCGCTCTTGCTCTCCATCACCATAAGCATCACAGCCTGAAAATAATTTAACGGTGTTACTATCGCGTAATTGATTCATTAAATGAAATGCGACGCTCGCCATTTTGTTTTTATGATTTTCATGCGGGCCATAGACATTAAAATATCGCAGCCCCACAATTTGTGATGCAAGATTCTTTAAATTTAAATAAGGCTGAACATATTGATCAAATTTCCATTTGGAATAGCCGTACACATTCAGCGGTAATTGATGCAAATCTTGATCATTAAAATCCGTGTTAGCACCATAAATCGCAGCACTTGAGGCATAAATAAATTGAATTTGATAATCCAAACAATAATGCAAAACAATTTTTGAAAATTCATAATTATTTTTCATCATATAAGCGCCATTCCATTCAGTTGTATCAGAACAGGCGCCTTCATGAAAAATCGCTTCTATTTTTTGATCAGAAAATTTTTTATTGTGTTCGATATAATGTAAAAAATCTTTAAAGTCCATGTAGTCAGAAAAATTCACGACAGCTAAATTACGATATTTTCTACCATCGGTTAAATCATCAACGGCCAAAATATTGGTTATCCCGATTTGATTTAAACCGCGAATAATATTGCTACCGATAAATCCTGCGGCCCCAGTGACAATAATCATACTTCACTTCCTTGAATTTTTTTAATTATATTACTCGTTGAAAAACCATCCACTAATCCAATTGTTTTAACTTCGCCGCCATTATCTAAAACCGCTTTTGAACCTGCTATAGCTTCTATCTTGTAATCACTGCCCTTTACTAACACATCAGGTTTGACAGCAGAAATTAAACGCTCTGGCGTGTCTTCTGAAAAAGCAACAACCCAATCGACTGATTTTAATCCAGCAATCACGGTCATGCGAGCGGATAAATTATTGAGTGGTCGCTTATCGCCTTTTAAATTTCGGACTGATTCATCGCTATTAACAGCAACAATTAAACGATCACCCAGCGCTTTGGCTTGCGTTAAATAATCAACATGGCCCACATGCAAAATATCAAAACAACCATTGGTCATGACGATTTTTTCACCTTGTGATTTAGCCTTGGACACCATCGCCAATAATTGCGGTTCGGTCAGAACAGCGGCCAACAAATCATGTTGCAATATAAGCGCTTGCTGCAAATCTAAAACGCTGACTGACTGCGTTCCTAATTTTCCAACAACAATGCCCGCTGCAATATTCGCTAATTCAATGGCTGATAAAATTTCCATTCCCGCCGCTAATCCCGCTGCTAGAACAGCAATAACAGTGTCGCCCGCGCCCGTCACATCAAATACATCCTGCGCCTTCGTTGGAAAATGCGTGGCATCAGAATGCGCATCAACATACACCATGCCGTCTTTTCCGAGCGTAACTAAAATGCTGTCGATATTAATTTTGGATAACAATGCTTTTGCTTTTTGAATAATATCGCTTAAATCACGGCATTTTCCGACAACCGATTCAAATTCTTTTAAATTAGGTGTCAGTATTGTTGCACCTGAATAACGCGCATAATCTTTATGTTTTGGATCCACCAATATTTTTACGCCCGCCTTTTTGGCAGCCGTGATTAAACGTTCCACATGACACAACGCGCCCTTAGAATAATCTGATAACACCACGGCGTTCACGTGATTTAATTTTTTTAAATAAATGTCAAATAATGCATCATCGTCCACTTCTTTTGATTCATCCGCATTTTCAAAATCCATGCGAATTAATTGTTGATGGCGACCAATAACCCGTAATTTTGTAATCGTTGGAAAATGCGGAACGCATAAAAATTCGCAGTTAATGTGTGATTTGCCTAAAGAAGCTTTTAATTCATCGGCTTCTTTATCGGCACCAACCAATCCGCATAAAGTCACGCTTGATCCTAATGCTGCAATATTTTGCGCAACGTTTGCTGCACCGCCGGGACTGACTTGTGCATGATGCACGTTCACCACGGGAACAGGTGCTTCGGGTGAAATACGTGTTGCCTCACCGTGCCAATAACGATCGAGCATCACATCCCCATAAACCAGGACAGCGGATTGATTAAATGCGGGCATGATTATTTCTTTATGACTTGTCATTATTTCGTTCCGTTCATACAATAGAGAAGTTTTAAAATTGTGAGTATTATGCACAAAAAAGAGCCAAAATGAAACCACAACAGCCACTTTTAAGCGTCATTATTATAACCAAAAATAGCGCGCAAACCATTGAAAAATGTCTGCAATCTGTATTATTTGCAAATGAAATCATTGTATTGGACTCAGGTAGCACAGATGACACACTTGCGCTTTGTCGTCAGTATACTGATAAAGTTAAAGTGTTTGAAACAGACTGGCCGGGTTTTGGTCCCCAAAAAAACCGTGCGCTTGAAAAAGCATCAGGTGAATGGATTTTATCAGTCGATTCAGATGAATTTTTAGGTGATGATTTAAAAGCAGAAATTACTAAAATAATTAAAAATACACATATAAAAGTATTCGCAATAAAAAGACGAAATCAATATTGCGGTCAATGGATTCGCTTTGGTGATGTCGGAAGGGATAAAGTCACGCGATTATTTAAACGCGGCGCTGCCCAATTTAGCGATGACATTGTGCATGAAAGAATAATCACGGAGCACGAACCTGTTTTGCTCAAATCTTTTTTGTTTCATGTTTCTTATAAATCAGTTGAAGATATTTTATCACGCATGAATTGGTACACGAGCTTATCTGCAGACATGCGCTTTAAAAAAAATAGAAAAACGTCGTTTGCAAAAGCGATTTTTTCAGCAAGCTGGGCTTTTATAAAATCGTATTTTATTCGCTTGGGTTTTTTAGATGGCAAAATGGGATTCGTTGTCGCCGTGACGTCGGCAGAAAGTAGTTATTACCGGCATTTGAAATTACTATTTTTGCAGCTGAAATCGCGGTGAGTCATGCGATCAAACTATGCAATCACTTGATAAATCTTTTGTAAGTGAGATGATTTTAATAAGATGCGCAGAAAGGTCAATACCGTATTTTGGTTACTTTTTGATATTTCCCCTTCGCTCGCGCTCGGGTTCTGAAAGATTTTTTTGGCGCGCGGGTTCTGAAAGATTTTTGGGGCTCGGGTTCTGAAAGAAGGTTATTCCGAAGACATCGCCAACAGCACGCGGCTCGGCAATAATAATTTCATACAATTGTGATGCTGCAGCGGACAAGTGCGCGCAAAGCAGGGTTGGCACGATAAATCTAATTGTAAAATAGCGGCTTTGTTTGATAGCGGCGGTGTAAATGCGGTTGATGTTGAACCATAAATCGCAATTACTTTTCGATCCAATGCGGCTGCAATATGCATTAAACCAGAATCATTCGTTACAACAGTATTTGCCAATGACAATAAATCCACGGCTTCTGATAAATTGGTTTTGCCAATTAAATTTTCACATTGATTATGGGTTATTGCCTGAATTTCATCCGCAATGGCTAAATCATTTTGTGAGCCAAATAACCAAACAGACCACCCTTCTGATATTTTTTGATTGGCTACCGCTGCAAAATACTCTGGCAGCCAGCGCTTTGATGAACCAAACTCAGCGCCCGGACACAACGCTAATATTTTTTCTGATTGTTTTAGATTATATTTTTTTAAAGCATGCTCAACTTGTTCTGGCTGAATATTAAATTTTGGTATTAAAAAATCACTGGGTAATTGATGGTTGGCGGGAAAAGCTAATGCTGCAAATCGATCAATCATTTTAGGATAATTTTTTTTATTTAATATTCTCGCATTATTTAATAAACCAAATCGACACTCACCCAACCATCCTGTTCGAATAGGAATATGTGCCCAAAATGGAATTAAAGCCGATTTAAATGAATTGGGTAAAATAATGGCTTGCGAATAGCGCTCCGCTCGCAACTTTTTCGCAAAATCATATCTTTTTTTTAGTAACAAAGCGCCGTGCCCAAAGGGTGAGATAATCGCGCGATTTATTTCTGGCATGCGATTAAGCAAAGGCTCACTCCACGCGGGCGCTAAGACATCAATCATTACCGCTGGATCTTTTTGTTTTAGTAATTTAAATAAAACCTGTGCCATGACCATATCGCCAACCCACGCCGGGCCGACAATTAATATTTTTCGATTACTTAACATGTAATTCGTATTCCGTTTCGCAATAAGGGCACACTTCGCGGCCCGATTTTTCAATCGCTAAATAAACACGCGGATGCGCGTCAAATAATTTTTCATCTGGCATCGGACAGCACAACGGTAGGTTTTTTTCTGTGACCACCACTTTTCGTTTTGCGCAAGCTTCTTTTTTCATTATATTCTCCAAAACACGAGTATCTAAATTTTTTTCACAGTGTAACATATTCGACTTCTTTGCACACTTTGATTACCAATGGAGATTTTTTATGAGCTATAAAATACTGATATGCCTTGTTTTAACGTGTTTTTTTGCTAATTTTACTGATGCAGCTGAAACCAATATTGGCTTATTTGGCTCAAAAGACGGTAATTATGACGTGCCTATTGCGCAGGTTACAACACTGGTTCAAAGCGTAATTAATATCAATCTGTACCGGCAAGTTAAAATTCAAGTAATCAATAATACTAATCAAAAACCAGATCATATCCTAGCTTATTTATATGCGAAAAATACGCATGCTTTATCGGTGACCAGAATTAATATCACACCCACATTTCAAGCCACTAGAATAACTGAAAATTATATTCTAGCAACAAGTGATTTAAAGCAGCAGCCGGGTTTTCAATCTCAAAACAATTATCCTGTTTGTCCTGATATCACAACGCAATTATTAGTTATCAGCCCTGAAACGCAACACGCTGAATTAGCTGGCGCCCTGGCAGTGGCAGATGCGGGCAAATCAGCTGGATTAAAAACCGTTAAATTATTGCGTGGCATGGCAACGCGTGAAAATATTTTAAATTACCTAAGCTGCCCAAAATTAATTGGCGAGTATTTCGATGGTGCTGGCAATATGCAATTAATCAGCACCATTGATGGCGTAATCACTTATCAAGATCTGCAAAATTTATTTCCAAAACAATTTAATTTTAAAGTCACCGCTATTTCAACAGCGGCGTTTGGCTTTAATGATCCTATAAAAAGCGTGATGATCAATGATGTAGAAGCGCAGCAATATATTGCGAGTAAAACTGCGCTCTATATTGGAACAGGTGATCAAACTGCTTCTTGCACCATGATTGGTGTCATTAAAAATCCTTCGCACGACATGTCGCAAGTATTTTCGGGTTGCTATATTGCCTTTGGCTCACCTGAAGATCAGTGGGGAATGGACGGACAAGGCAGCTCACATTTTGGAAATTGAGCAACCTGAGTTAGAATGAGCCTCTTTAAAAACGTGAGACGGCACTATGGCAAAATTTGAAGCGCTTCCAACGATTGCAATTGATCCCATGGATACGATGTTGCGCACGCAACATCTCCCGGAACTCGTGCACCTGACCGATTCCGCATTGTCCGTAATGACAGATTTTACAAAAATCGCACCGCATACCATTCGTCCTGAAAGCACAATGGATGAAGCGATTTATGAAATGAAAGCATCGGGCGTGCATTTGTTGTTGGTGATTAATGATGAGGGACATTTTCGCGGCATTATCAGCTCTGAAGATGTCCTGGGCGAAAAGCCGATTCAACTATTGCAAGAACGTCGCATTCCACGCAATCAAATTCTCGTCAATATGATCATGGTGCCATTTTCTGAAATTACGGCCATTGATATGAACGTGATTGAAACCGCACGCGTTGGCAATATTGTTAAAACATTATCTGAAAAGGGACAACATTATGCACTTGCCGTGTCGCCTCAATCAGATTCAGCGGCTCAAATCATTTGTGGAATTTTTACAACAACGCAAATTAGCAATCAGTTGCATGCTGAGATTGGATGAAAGATAACAGATACTGAATCCCGCGGCGTAACCGCGGGATAACAGCTTTAATTCAAACCGTAAATCGCCATTTTCTTGCGCAATGTGCCACGGCTCAAGCCTAAAACGATCGCCGCTTTGCTTTGATTGCCGTTCGTCAGCTTCAAAACCATGTTCAACAATGGTTTTTCTACTTCAGCCAAAACTAAGTTATATAAATTAGCTGGCATTTGGCCATCAAGCGTTGTCACATATTGTTGCAATGCGTGACTCACACTTTCTTGCAAGCTCAGTTGATCACCAGCATGGTGTGCAGGTGTCAATGATACCACTTGGTTTTCCATTATTTTTACTGCTCCTTCCACGTGCCCACTCCTCGAGTTGTTGATACAAATTTAACCAAAATTTTTTCAGTAACTTTAGTTTGTCTTTGTTACTGGTGGGGTCATTATAGCACCAGTCAAAAACTGTACAAGTAAAAAATTAAATTATTTTAAATTTTGATCAATTTATTTTTTTTGATTACTTTTCGTACATTTCGTGCGCAATTTACAGTGCCGTCAATTCAGGACCACTGCTTCCTGGATACACGTAATTTTCCGATTGCATTTCAATTAATCGTGACAACGTTCTTTGAAATGCCGCCTTGCTTTTGCCCTCGATATAAATTACATCGATCGGCACATGCGATGAAATCACAAGTCTGCAATGCGCATCATAAAATATATCCACCAAAAACATGAAAAGCAAAACGAGATCGTCTTCATCTGGTGAAATTCGCCTTACATTTTGAATCAAGACAGTGCGATATTGTTTTGCGATACACAAATAATCATCTTGCGAACGCGGCTTTCTGCAGATCACTTCAAAATCAAACCAAATAACAGTGCTCGCCTCTTTCACAATTGAAATAGTTCGATCACAAATCGTAATGGGCAGACAATGAGGCTCTGCAGCACCTGAAAAATGAATAAAGCAATTTTCCATCTCAGCAGCTGATTCTCTATTTATCGGCGTATAAAAAACGCCTGCTTGACGAATATGCTGCTTTCGATAATCCATCTGTGAATGCAGATGAATTACTTCTGTATTTTTTTGAATTAACGCGATCGCCGGCAAAAAATTCTCGCGCTGCAAACCTTCTTTGTACAATAAATCGGGGGAAATATTTGAGCTCGTGACCAGTGTCACGCCATTTAAAAATAAATGCCTCAATAATTCACCGAGCAACATCGCGTCAGCAATGTTCGAAACAAAAAATTCATCAAAACAAATCACGGTTGCTTGTTCTGACAACTCCTGCGCAATCACAGCAAGCGGATTTTTCTGTCCTTGAATTTGCTTTAAGTCTTGGTGCAGTTGTTGCATAAACTGATGAAAATGCAGTCGCATCTTTTTGATTGTTAGGCAATGATAAAAACAATCAATTAAAAAAGTTTTGCCAATACCGACCGATCCCCATAGATACAATCCGCGAACTGGCTGTTTGGCACCACCTAATTTAAAAATTTTTCTGAAGAATTGATTTTTTTCTTGATCGCGTCGCATTAACTGCAAAAAAATGGAGTCTAATTTTTCAATGACCCATCGCTGACTAAAATCCGCTTTGATTTTACCAAGATCCAGTTGTTGCTGATAATAGTCTATTGGTCTCATCGTAATTTCAACGCCAGCGTTGCCAATCGTTTTCCAAAGCTGATGCAAATTTTCTTTTCGTCTTCTGAAATAGCGCAATCAGAATTCATCCCGGCCATGTGGCTTGGTCCGTACGGCGTGCCGCCGCCCGTTGTTTCAAATAAGGCAGTTTCACTATAAGGCACGCCCATTAAAACCATTCCATGATGCAATAGAGGTAACTGCATGGATAACAACGTTGTTTCTTGCCCGCCATGCAAACTGGCTGTCGAGGTAAAGCAGCCTGCAGGTTTATTGATAAGCGCGCCGGATTGCCACAACCGACCTGTGCCATCTAAAAAATATTTTAAGCTCGCTGCCATATTCCCAAATCGTGTTGGACTACCCAGCGCCAAGCCTGCGCAATGCTGTAAATCTTCCAATGTTGCGTACGGCGCGCCTGAATCAGGCACTGATTTTTCACTCGCTTCTGTTGTAGCAGAAACCGCAGGCACGATGCGTAAACGCGCTTCCATGCCCTCCACCAATTCAACGCCGCGCGAAATTGCGTGTGCCATTTGTGCGACATTGCCCATAGTGCTGTAATATAAAATTAAAATATAAGGCTTATTCATCGTGTTTTTCCCAATTTTGAGATATCACATTATCAGCGATCATGAATCATCATTCAACTTAATTAACTTAATGATAGTATTTTGATTATGAAAAATTTTCTACTGTCTGTTTTTAAAAGATTTTATACTCGCAATTGCGCATTACAAGCTGCGAGCTTGGCTTATTCCACGCTGCTGTCTATTGTGCCATTAATTATGGTTTTATTTTATATATTGTCTTTTTTTCCCTTATTGCAAAACACAGGGAAGCAAATCGAAGGATTTGTTTTAAATAATTTTGTCGCTAACTCAGCGCAATCAATCGAGCAAGAACTACAAGTATTTTTAAAGTATATGACAGCTTTGTCGTGGATTAATATTATGTCGCTTGGCGCGGTTGCCTTATTGTTGATTTTCAATATGGTGACGGCTGTCAATAATATTTGGGAAGTAAAATTGCGCGCTGCTTTTGCCTGGTCGACTTTGTTGTATTTTGTTATTTTATTGCTTTCGCCCATTGTTTTTGGCGTGCTGCTGCTCGCCAGCTCTTATTTAACATCGCTGCCGCTATTATCCCATTTGGTGCAAATTGATTTTTTGCGAAAGCCAATAATATCTGTTTTTCCTTTTATCATTGAGTGGCTCGTGTTCAGCGCTTTTAATTGGCTCATGCCAAGCTGTCAGGTGAAAATAAAATTTGCTTGCATCGCAGGATTAATTACAACAGTATTTTTTGAAATAGCCAAATGGGGTTTTGTTGAGTATTTTCGCTTCTTCCCAACGTATCGATTAATTTATGGCGCCTTGGCCACTATTCCTATTTTCTTAGTATGGATTTATTTATCATGGCTGATTATTTTGATCGGCACATTAATTTGCCATCAATTGCAAAATACAAAATACTTAAGAGAACATTAATTTTTGAAAAATAGTGCAATTCACTATTTAACACAGTACAGTTTAGTTAGAATCACTGAACTAAAATAATTGGGGTGAATATGTCAAGACAACAAAAACCGGCGGAACTTAATCTTTGTTATTTTAGTACAAGCACATCAACGCCCCCGAGAGGCAGTTCATCAACCGACATTCCAGGTGCAACACCGGGAGGACCAAGTACCGCTTCTACTTCTGCGCCCGAAACACCCTATGATCTACATAATGATCTACATAAACGGTCATTTTCTCTGCCAAGATATGGCTCCGCATGTGAAAATATTGATCCTGGTCAGCCAGAAAAGGCGGAGGTGAAAGCAAGCGTTCAAACCACTGACGCAGTAATTCTAACACCACCGCGAAGCTCACAAAATGGCGAAAAGATAATACCCATAAAACCACTCACTCCACCAGCAGAGGATTTGAGTCAAGTATCCGACAAATCGGATGAAGTGACTGAAGTGACTAAGGCATTTGATCCTCGAAAACACTTAGAAGCGGTAACTGATTGCGTACTGAAAGATTTTTTTCAGGAAACAATAGAAACAGAGGTGCGTAAGGCTGCTGAGCCTGCGCCTCTTCATTCAACAGTCGTTCTCAACCGCAGCATCCCCCGCTCTTCAGGAAGCACAACACCACCTTCTCAGCAGCAAGCGATTTCTTTATCAAGTCCTTTTGTTACCAACGCTGAAGAAACCCCTAAAGTAATCAATGTTCCAACGCTTGCTGATCTTCAGGCAATGCTAACTGAACCTTATAATGCAACATACTATGGAGGAAAAATACGGCAATTGTTTAAAGGTATTCTGGCTGTGCAATATTCGGTTATCGTGTCAGGAACTTTTGCAAAACTGGCTTATGACCACGCTGGAAACGATGTTGCAAAAGGTGATGTTTATTTTGCAACCTCTGTTTTATCTAACTTTCTCCAAACGATTGCCTTTTTGAATAAATTTGAAAATTTTGTATTGGCAGCTCCTGATAAAGGCAAGCTGTATTTGTCCTGTATTGTCGGCGGATCTTTCTTGGCGCTCTTAACGGTCGTGACCGCAATCACATTAAGTTTTGACGGCATCGCATCTCTTTTTCCAAACTCACCTGCTTTTGTTTTGTATATCTGCGGAGGATTTGTTCTAAATGCGTTTATTACAAGGGCATACTCCGGCTCAGACTTATTTTATAAACTCATCACATTTTTAGCCAATCAACGATCGCAATCGAATAGCCGCGGAAAAATATCAAGCGATCAGAAGTTTTTATTGGATCTTATAAAATATCGCAGAATGCTAGACAATAAGAACTTTCAACTGACGTATGACCCAACTCATCCAGATGCGATTTACGTTCAACTTTATAATAAATTAGAAAGCCTAGGCATTAAATCCCATTACACTAGCATGGAAATATTAATGGGCGGCTTAAAAAGAATGCCGGCCATGGTACTTGTTATGTTTTCATTAGCTTTAACGCCAATGTGGCTTCGAACATCTCAGTTAGGATTAAATCGGATTCATGACGGCTTGGGAAATAATGACTTCTTCACAGCGCTTGCAGCCTCCTCTAATAACATTTTCTATGGTGTCTCTTGTGAAGATTTTCCCGGGCTTGTCGCAAAATCAGCAACTCGCTTTTTTAAGTATTTAAGAAAGAATTTTTCGGCTGAAGGAGCGGGAGTCATCTGCGGAGTTCTTGGTTTAATATTAGCTGGCATTGCATTCGGATCTGGCGCAAGCATGGGTTATGAAGCAGACGAATTACTGAACGCCACTAGAAATAAGACCAATAGCACCAATTCTCCAGTTATTTTTCCCAACGCAGGGTCCGTTGCACAAGATCTTATTTTTTCTCAATCAGCATTATTAGCAGTATATGTCGCTGTCATTGCAACTTGGGCGAGCTACCTAACAATGATAATGGCGGGTCTGATTGCCAATGGTCGCGGATGTCTTTTATTTATTACCGCTGTTGCAGACATCGCAGAAAAAGAAAATATTTCGATGGGAAAAGCGCTTTTTCGCTACTTATTTCCAGGCTTCATAACACCCAGCATAGCTCTCCCTAATTTTTCCGTTCCAGAAGAAATGGAAGCCGCTATGCTCAGCAACGAAGAAAAAACAGCGCTAATAACCACATTAAAAAAAGGTTGTGATGGCATAAAAATAACTGGAATAATAAATCTACTGGGCCAGGTCGTTTCAATCAATGAATTAGAAAATGCGAGATCAATTGAAGTGCCGCAAGATTTGATGGAGAAGCTCATACCAGGATATCCCAAAAGATTCTCTCAAAATCACAATACTATAAAAATTCTCGGCACAACGATTTCGCCGAGTGACTTGGCTGATAGCTTGCTTCATCAATCACTTCAAACACCGATGAAAACAGCGATGCGAGGCGTTATTGTTGTGACTAATCAACAAAATCAACCATTTGCTGTTGCAATCGAATTCACGCAAACTCACAAAGCCCATTATACTGTTTCAGAAAGAGCTGCTACTGAAGCCCGTAAAAAATGGGCGGTCAAACCTAAAGCAGCGCCTGCGGCAATCCCATCTCTTCACATGGGTCGCGGAAATGCCAGCGAAAGACAGGGTTTATTAAATCCTCAAAAAAGCGATTCTCAGCGGTTTTACAATCTTTTTTCTACATCGAGACGCAAGGGCATGGACCCAGCAGAGAGCGAAACAGGCAGCGTTAATTATTCGTCGGTGGGTTTTCCGTAATCAGCCCAACATTGGGGGCGCCTGCTTTTTGCAACAGCACCATGGCTTTCATGATTTCACCGTAATTTGCATTCTTATCGCCTTTTACATACACATCCACTTCTTGTTTAGTAATAGCTGCGGCTTGCAGTTTATTAGAAACCAGGGACATTAATTCTTGCGGTGCAATGGGCTGACCTGGATTAGCATCTACATTTAAAAATAATTGTCCGCTTTGATCAACACTCACGACAATCGGCATTTCCTTTTGCGGCGGCATTGTTTTGGCTGAAGCTTGCGGCAATTGCACTTGCACGCCTTGCGTTAATAACGGTGCGGTAATCATAAAAATAACCAGCAGCACCAACATGACATCAATGTACGGCACAACGTTAATTTCCGACAATGGCCTGCGCTTTAATTTTGAATTTTTTCTTAACGTCATTTTCCAACCGCTCTTCTTAAAATATTCATGAGTTCCGCAGAGAAAATTTCAGTATCATTTTGCAAGTTCACCACTTGATTACTAAAGCGATTGTATGCAATTACTGCGGGAATCGCTGCAAATAAACCGAATGCGGTTGCAATTAATGCTTCTGAGATACCAGGCGCCACCATAGCAATGGATGCTTGATGAGCAGAACCTAATGCTTGAAATGAAGTCATGATTCCCCACACTGTTCCAAACAAACCAACGAACGGACTCACCGAACCAATGGTTGCCAGCATCGACAACGGCCTTTCCAGTTCATTCACCATTTTGCTTTCTGCAATTTGCATCGCACGCTCTGTATCTTGCGCAATATCTTCTTTTGAATAGTTTCCCATGGTCTTTAATTTTGAATATGTTTGAAAGCCAGCGACAAATACTTTTTCCATACCCACCGAATTAGAATTAGAATCCGCATCTTCATGGTTCACTTCTTGATACAGGTTATTTAAATCAGCACCAGACCAAAAACGCGATTGAAATGCTTTGGCATTTTGCCATTGTCTTTTATAAAACTTGCGACGCTCAATAATCACGCTCCAAGATGCAATGGATGCAGCAAACAAAATCAGCATCACGCATTTCACGACAAATCCTGCATCGATCACATAATTCCATAAAGAAGGGTTAGTTGTCATTTTTTGATCCTCGTTCGTAAAATACCTTTCCAACACGATTAATATGCTCTACCAATCCAGGGTTACTAATGTCACTCAAAATAGAAATATCAAAAAGGTAAGGTATGTAAGTATCATCTAATTCAGATTGAATATTGGAAATATCATCATAGCAAAGATCACTATTCCCAATTAATGTTAAATCAATATCGGATCCCACTTTATAATTCCCCATCGCGCGCGAACCATATAAAATAACTTTTTTAACATGAATGTTCTTTTCGAAAATAGCATTGATCTCGTCGATAACTGCTTTTTTTAAACCAAATTGATCTGTCATCATTTATTTTTTAGCTCATTAAATTTTTGCTGTAGTTTTAAAAACGCAGGATGATAAATATGAATAACTTCTTGTGCAACTTTATGAGCCATTGCGCCATCGTAAGTATGAACAGTTTTGATTCTATCTTTTATCAATCCATCCCATAATGCTTTATTATCAATTAATTCATATTTTTCAGCAAAATAAACAGCGTCTTTGCTACCCAAGATTTCAGCTTCTACTGCTTTAATTTTATTTTTTTCTTCGCAATAATCCTTCATGCAATTCCAGCTTAATTCGTAGACAATTTCAAATGATTTTATCAATCCCAGCTCAGCCATTTCAAGCATATCCGACGGTGCTTTTTTAGTGAACTCAACTGAGCGCTCAAATGATATTAGCGCGCTGCAATAATTTTGAAATCGCTGTTGCCATCGTTTATCTGCACTCATCTTCAATTCCTATTCTTCTTCATCTCTTAATTTGCGCTTTTCTAGCGCTTGATATAACTTTAAAAATACCGGGTAAAATACCTCTATTATTTTAGCAGACGTCTTTTCTATCGCAGATTTTTCATAAATCATTTTTTCTTGTTCATCTGTTTTTAGCATATCCATCCAAATCTCACCATCTTCGATGAGGCCTCGGCGAAAAGCAAGTCGGATGATCATTTTTCCAGGTTCAAGATAAACATCCCCTTGATACGTAAAAAATTTTATCATGCAATCGATCGCCAAGGTAAAATTTTGCGTAAAGGACAATAAAGAAGCAAGTTCGATGATTTCAGTTTTACCGTGATTTTTTAATTGATCTACAATGCGCGTCAATAAATCTAGCGCTTTTTTAAAATTTTTTAATCGCTGGTGCCAGGGTAATTCTTTCGTCATATTATTGCTCTGTTTTGGCTATTTTAATATTTAAATGCTGATAGGCCAAATCAGTCACTTGTCTACCGCGCGCGGTTCGTTTTACAAACCCTTCTTGAATTAAATACGGCTCAATCACTTCTTCGATTGTATCACGCTCTTCGGCAATGGCAGCAGCTAGACTATCTACGCCTGCAGGGCCGCCATCAAATGTTTGTATTAAAGTCATCAAGTATTTTCGATCCATCACATCAAACCCGCATTGATCAACATGCAGTAAATCCAACGCTGATTTGGCAATAGCAGCCGTGATATTGCCATCAAATTGAACTTGTGCAAAATCCCTCACGCGTCTCAATAATCGATTGGCAATTCGAGGCGTTCCGCGAGAACGCTGAGCTATACTTTGAGCGCCATTTAAATCTATTGTAGTATTTAAAATTTTGGCTGATCTTAGGATTATTTGTGTTAGCTCATCGCACTTGTAAAATTCTAGTCTTTGAGTAATTCCGAAACGATCTCGCAATGGCGCTGATAATAATCCTGCGCGCGTGGTGGCGCCAACTAATGTAAATGGTTTAATATCAACGCGAACGGAACGCGCAGCGGGCCCTTCGCCAATCATGATATCAATTCTGCCATCTTCCATTGCCGGATATAAAAATTCTTCGATCGTCGAGTTGAGTCTATGAATTTCGTCAATAAATAAAACATCGTTGGGTTCTAAGCTCGTTAATAAACCCACTAAATCACCTGCTTTTTCAAGAGTGGGTCCCGATGTTTGCTTTAAATTCACACCCATTTCATGCGCAATAATATGCGCCATCGTCGTTTTGCCTAAACCCGGCGGCCCAAAAATTAACGTATGATCCAAAGGCTCTACACGCTTAATTGCCGCTTGCATAAAAATCTGCATTTGCTCGCGCACAGCAGTCTGTCCAATATAATCCGCTAATTTTTTAGGTCGAATAGAATAATCTATTATTTTTTCTGCAGGAGATTCTAATTCTGCGTCTATTAATCTTTCTTCTGTTATGTCCATTATGTCCATTTTAATACTTCCATTTAAGCCATGCCTAAAAATACAGTTACCATAGGATAAATCAGGAATATTTGCAACCGCATTGGAAATTAAAACTGACTCTTGCCTTTGAGTAACTATTGAACTATGATGCGCAGGAAATGGGAGTAGATCACTAAAAAAGAGGGGTGGGCGATGCGAGGATCAAAAGACGAAGCTAACGAATTTCAACAGATTAGGGACGATCTTCTCTCTGGGAACGCAGTGAGACTAAATACCGCTATACGTACTTCTTCCACTTGGGACACGGCGAAAAAAAATTTCTTTATCAAAACAGTCTTGAGTAATTTACCAGAAGGCTTGAATGATCTACAGAAAATAACCTTACTCAATTTTTTTACGGTAATTCCCCAGAGCAGTATTGATTTCGGCCCATTATTAAGTTCACAACTATCCAATGATCACTTAGCGAATATAGATCATGCATCGTACGATATTCTATCTAGCTTCACCTTCGTTATTCCAGAAGAGCCTGGGGAACCGAATTTTACACAGGGGGGATTGTGCCGTTTTTTATATGCAAGTTCGACATTCAAAGAGGTGAGATTGGGTGGCTTGCGTGACATCACGCATATTTGTGATCATGATGTTGTTGCCTTCAAGGAATTATCCGAAAAAGAGCAAAAGCGTCGTTTACAAGTCCTTGCAACAGAAAGAAAGAAAAACCCTTTTCTACCCAATATAGAAACATTAACGCTTGAAAATATGCCGATGTTAGAAATAACGTACTTATTTCCGACATCCCTTCTTAAAGAAATAGAAATCAATATAGATAAATGTCCAAAGTGTAAGTTATATTTTATTGATACTGAAAATAATGGTAAAGAGCTACTGGTTAATTCTAGTGCCGATTACAAAATTAAAAAAAATCTCCTACAGGTCTATTGCGAGCACGCCGCTCAACTATCAGCAAAAGGATTAAATCAAGAAGCTCTTGAAATCTGCGATTACTTGATTGAAAAGCGAGGCGTGAAAAGCGCACCACTGTATAATTTCCGTGGAGAAATAAAATCGAAGCAATTGAATCATCATGGTGCCTATGCTGATTTCGATATGGCTCATACATTAAATGATCCAATCCATCATGCAACCTATCAAAAAAATCGTACAGAAGCTGGTACAGCTGCGCTCCAAAAAATTACTAAATCAGCAGTTTTGAATCAGCTTCAAATCAGCTACAGTAAAATGGCAGTACATGGATACAACGCAGTGGATATTTCATTGGGAATACTGATTGGATTGACCGCCTTAACTCTACTCACAGTCAGTATCGCAGCGCTTGTTGTAAGTCACGGCGCTTCCAGCGTCTTGAGCGCTGGTGGAATTATGGCTGCAAAACATATGTTAGCTTACTCGGGTATGATACTGATGGGCGCCGCCCTGCTCCTGCTAGCGTCTTTTGCAGCAAAACCATCTCCTATTCTTCTCCGCTCAAAAACTGACTCAAGCAGTATATTCAGTACATTATTCCCGCCGGCAAAAAAAGAGGAACCGGCAGATCAATCACAGCCTGCGGTTTTATCTGATCATCTGCTGCAAAGCTAGTTTAATGAGTTGCTCACTATTATGATCAGGTTTGTGAATTTTTGAAATTGCTTTTTTGGCATCGCTGGGTTTATAGCCTAATGCAGAAAGCGCGCTTAATGCATCTTGCATTGCTTGATTTAAATCAACCGGCAATGTGGTGACTTCCCATTCTGATAATCGATCACGCGTTTCAATCATTAATCTTTCAGCCGTTTTTTTGCCAATGCCCGGAATGCGCATTAACGTTTCGCAATCTTGTTCTTGAACACATTTTACAAATTGATCCGCTGTAATGCCTGACAAAATAGTCATCGCTAATTTGGGACCAACGCCATTGACTTTAATTAATGCACGAAATAATTTTCTTTCGCGTTCGGAAATAAATCCAAATAATAACTGTGCATCTTCACGCACAACAAAATGCGTCAGCAAAATAATATTATCGCCAATATTGGGTAGCTGATAAAAGGTGCTCATGGGAACAAATAGCTCATAACCCAAACCATTCACATCAATGACGAGCGTTGGCGCTTTTTTTTCAAGCAAGATACCTGAAATGCGAGTGATCATAAAACGTCCTTTTTATTTTATATTCTGTATTTTACAGAGAAATGAGTAAGAGCGATATTGAAAATCAAAACCAGTCGACAGATTTGTCGACTGGACGATCGACAAATTTGTCGACTGACTATAACTACTTGAATATATTGAATTAATTTCGCATTTTTAAGACTTTGATGACATCCGATAAACTCAAATTTCGAGCTTTGAGTAAGACCAATAGATGAAAAAGCAGATCCGCGACTTCCCCGGAGAAATCCGCATCATTTTTTTCAATGGCTGCCAAAACAACTTCAACACCCTCTTCACCTACTTTTTGAGCGATTCGACTCAAACCCGAATTAAGTAATGTTGTTGTGTAACTATTTTCAGGTCGCAGCTTATCTCGATCTGAAATTATTTTTTGGAGTGAGATCATAAACTCCCAGTCTGTTTGATTGGTTTTTTTAAAGCATGATAATTCACCCGTGTGACAAGTGGGGCCAGCAGGATCCGCGAGAATTAATAAAGCATCGTTGTCGCAATCTGAAGTAATGCTGATTAATTTTAATTTATTATTTGAGGTTTCACCTTTTATCCATAATCTATTTTTAGAGCGACTAAAAAAAGTAACAAATTTTGTTTCGATAGTTTGCGCTAACGCTTCTTGATTCATATAACCCAGCATTAAAATTGCACTTGATTGTGCATCTTGAATGATCACGGGAATTAAACCATTCATTTTATCCCATGCTAAACCAGCAGTATTAAAATTTTTTTCTATCATAATCTCATCTCTATTTTATTATTGAATAAATATTTTTTTAATGCAGCAATCTCAATGGTATTAGAGTGAAAAACACTGGCCGCCAATGCGCCGTCAATATGACAGGATTGAAACAGATCTAGAAAATCTTGAATTTTTCCTGCGCCACCTGATGCAATCAACGGCACGGTTGTTAATTTTCGCATAAAAGTCAATTGTTCAATATCATAGCCTTGTCGCATGCCATCTTGATTCATGCAGTTTAAAACAATTTCACCTGCACCACGCTGTTGAACTTCAGTAATCCAAGCAGATGTAAGGCGCTCTGTTTTTGTTGATTTGTTAATATCACCTGTATATTGAAAAACAAAATATTGATTATTTATTTTTAAGCTATCTATGCCAATAACAATACACTGTCGCCCCAATTTTTCAGATAGGACATTAATTAAATCAGGATTTTCTAATGCGGGGCTGTTAATTGAAATTTTATCAGCGCCTGCATTTAATATGGCTTCTGCGTCTTTTATTGTTCGAATGCCGCCTGCAACACAAAATGGAATATTAATTTTTTGTGCAATTAATTTTATCCATGCAGAGCTTACAGAACGATTATCTGTGCTGGCTGTAATATCATAAAAAACCAATTCATCTGCACCCGCTTCTGCATAAAATTCTGCGCGCTCCAGAATATCACCCACCACTTCGTGATTTTTAAATTGAACGCCCTTGACCACTTGTCCATTTTTTACATCTAAACAGGGAATAATGCGTTTGGCTAACATGATTTTATCTCGCTCAATGCACTTTTAAGTGAAAATTTATTTTCATACAACGCTTTTCCAATAATAATTTCAGAGATTGCAATGTCAGATAATTTTTTTAGATCTGTCAATGCGCTGACACCGCCTGATGCCTGAAAGTTCAAATCAGGATATCGCCTAACACATTCTCTGTATAAATTAATATTAGGACCTTGTAATAATCCGTCACGCATAATATCAGTGCATAATACATGTTTTAAGCCAACATCTTTATATTCATCTAATAACTGCCATAAATTTTTTTCAGCAGATTGTTGCCAGCCGTGAATTGACAGCATCGGAAGATTATTAACATCTAATCGAATATCCAATGCCAATACAATACGATCAGCGCCAAATTGCGCAATCCATTTTTTGGTTGTTTTTACATCTGAAATAGCAATACTACCCAAAATAGCTTTTTGAATTCCCATTTTAAAAATATGATTTAATTGATCGAGTGTGCGAATACCGCCGCCAACTTGAATTTCCAAATTTGTTTTTGTTGCGATCTGTCTAATAATATCTAAATTCATTGATTTTCCAGCTTTGGCACCATCTAAATCAACAATATGTAAAGCCTCTGCACCCTCTGCTTCAAATAATTGTGCCTGCAAAACAGGGTCGCGCTCATAAATCGTCACATTTTCATATGAACCCTGTCTTAATCTGACGCATAGCCCAGACTTTAAATCAATGGCTGGATAGATTTTCATAGTTACTCACTTAAGATTTAAAAAGTTTTTTAATAATAACTCGCCCACTTTTCCAGATTTTTCAGGGTGAAATTGTACACCATAAAAATTATTTTTTTGAACAATAGCAGAGAAAGCATTCCCATAGATGGTTTCAGCAATCGTGAAATCATTAACAACAGCGTTATAGCTATGTACAAAATAAACATAAGCATTATTCTCGATATTTTCAATTATTGGCGATTTAGAAGATATAATATTAAGTTTGTTCCAGCCCATATGTGGAATAGGTAGTTTAATATCAGCTGAGAAAGATTTCATTTTTTGAGAAAAAATTCCCATGCAATCTACATTGCCTTCTTCTGAATGCTCAAATAATATTTGCATACCAGAGCAAATTCCCAAAACGGGCTGCTTAAGCTTGCAAATAGTTTTAATTAAATCTAATTTTTCAAGCGATAACATGGCTTGTTTTGCGGTATTTACACCTGGCAAAATAACATAATCAGAGTCGGTAATAATTTTTTTATTCGATGTTAAAATTGCTTTTTTGCCCAAGCGCTCTAATGCAAATTCAATTGAAGCAATATTAGTACCACAGCCTTGAACTATAGCTATCATAAAATACCCTTGGTTGTCGGTATTACTGTATCAATTTTCGCAATTGCTTGTCGCAATGCACGACCTACACATTTAAAAATAGATTCGATCATGTGATGTTCATTTTCGCCTGTAACAGTTATATGCAAATTGGCTTTTAGCCCTTCTGAAAAAGATCTAAAAAAATGGGGTACTAATTCAGTTGATAAATCTCCGACTTTTTCTCGATTAAATTGCCCCGAAAATTTAAAATAAGCTCTTCCTGATAAATCCAAGGCAACTTGCGCTAATGATTCATCCATGGGTAATAAAAATCCGTAGCGCGCAATTCCGCGCTTATCACCCAATGCTTTTCTCATTGCTTCGCCCAAAACTATTCCCACATCTTCAATAAGATGATGGTCATCGATGTGAATATCACCGCGTGCATTTAAAATAAGCTCAATTCCAGCGTGCTTGGCTAATTGTTCTAACATGTGATTAAAAAAATGAATATCTGTATTGATTTTAATGCAATCTTGAGAATCCAAATTTAATATTAAGTTAATATCGGTTTCATTTGTTTTTCGAGTAATTTCCGCGCATCGTGATTTGGTCAATATTTTTTTCGTGATTGCTTGCCATGCAAAATTATCGTTTGAATCTATTTTTATCCCGCAAATTCCCATATTTTCTGCCAATTGCATATCGGTGTTTCGATCACCAATAACATAAGAATTATTTCGATCAATAATTTGATTAATTAAATAACTTTCAACTAATTTTAATTTTGGCTTTCTGCATTCGCATTGTTCTTCTGGTTTGTGCGGGCAAATTAAAATGGCCTCAAAAGTAATTCCTTGAGATTCAAATATCTTGAGCATTAATTGATGCGCTTCTAAAAAGCGTTTCATGGGAAAACTGTCGGTGCCTAAACCATCCTGATTGGTGATAATCACAAATATATAACCCATATTTTTAAGTGATCTTAGAGAAGGAATCACATCATGCAGAAAATCCAGCTTATCGATGCTGTCAATTTGAAAATCAGCAGGCTCTTTAATTAAAGTGCCATCACGATCAATAAATAATATTTTTTGTTGAGTCATATAACACTCATATTTTTTAAAATAAATAATAGTTTATTATTTTCTTCAGCTAATCCAATTGTAATTCGCACGCAATTTTTTAAATTTGGTTTATCGGTCATATTTCGAATAATAACGCCATTTTGACTGAAAATACGCATTAATTCTTCAGCATCTTCAACTTCGATTAATAAAAAATTGGCTTCGCTTTCCCAAGTTTTCTTAATATATGAAATAAATGAAAACGCTTTAAATAATCTTATTTTCTCTGATTTTATTAATTGTATTTGTTCTTTCATATTTATACCATTATTTTTTAATGCGTTAAATAATAGTGCTGAAGTCGTACTTGGAATGGGATATGGCGGTATAATTTTTAAAACCCAGTTTACCAATTCAGGTTGCGCTATCATCATGCCACAACGCGCTGCCGCTAATCGATACGCTTTTGAAAAAGTTCTTAAAATAACCAAATTATCATATATATTAATATATTTTGATAAGCTTTCTGAATCTGAAAATTCAATATAAGCTTCATCAACTGCTATTATGCACTTATTTTTTAATTGCTTGCATAAATTTAAAATACTTTCTGTATTAATAATATTACCTGTTGGATTATTGGGTGAGCATAAAAAAATAATTTTTACTGATGGATTATATTGTGAAAGTATTAAATCAGTATTTAATTCAAATTTAGATTCTTTTATAAGGGGTACTTCAATTATTTTTGCACCTTGCAGTTTTGCACAGACAGAATACATTCCAAAAGTTGGTGGACAAATAATAATGCTGTCTTCATAAGCTGTGCAAAATAATCGAACCAATAAATCAATTATTTCATCACTGCCGCGCGATAAAACAACTTGCTCTGCGCTAATTTTATAAATTGATGCTATCAGCTTAATTAACTCTTTAGGTTGTTTTTCAGGGTAGCGGTTTAAAATTTCTCCATTTTCAGAAACAAGCGGGTAAGGCGATTCATTGGCATTTAAAAATATTTTTCCAGTCTTTGCCTCATCGCGCGCTGAGCTATAAGCTGAAAAGCGCTTTAAATCTGATCTCATTAAATTTTGTATTGTTGACATAATAGTTCACCTATATTTCTAAATGTTATTTAATCTTACCGAAACAGCGTATTGATGAGCATCTAAGCCTTCCATCGATGCTAGTTTTTCAGCATAGGGGCCAATTATTTTTAAACCTGATCGAGTGACTGTTTGAAAATTAATAAACTTCATAAAATCTTTAATTGATAATCCACTATAACTTTTAGCATAACCGCTTGTTGGCAAAACATGATTAGAACCGGTGACATAATCACCCACCGTTTCTGGTGCAAATTCACCTAAAAATACTGCACCTGAATTTTGAATTTGATCGGCATATTGATTTGGATTATCAATTTGCAATATTAAATGTTCTGGCGCATAAATATTACTAATTGAAATGGCTTCTAAAATTGTTTTTGAAATAATAATTCTGCCATTTTTTAAAGATTCTATTGCAATATTTTTTCGAGATAATTTTTCAATCTGCGCATTGATTTTCTCAATAACGCGAAGTGCAAAAGATTCTGATAAAGCTATTAATATAACTTGGGAATCAATACCGTGTTCTGCCTGTGATAATAAATCGGCTGCGACATAGTCTGGATTTGCATTATCATCTGCAATCATTAATAGTTCTGATGGTCCCGCTGGCATATCTATACTGGTTGAAATCATGGCATCCTGTGCAATCTGCTTTTTAGCTTCAGTGACCCATGCATTTCCAGGTCCAAAAATTTTATCTACTTTGGGAATGCTTTTTGTGCCATAAGCCATTGCTGCAATGGCTTGCGCGCCACCAACTTTATAGACCTTTTCAATACCGCATAATTTTGCTGCAACCAAAATAGCTGAATTAATTTTTCCCGCTGCATTAGGCGGTGTGCATATTATTTTAAGTGGGCAATTTGCAATTGCAGCAGGTATTGCTAGCATTAAAACGGTTGAAACCAGTGGTGCAGAACCACCTGGAATATAAAGCCCAACGCGATCAATTGGACGAGGCCTGATTTCACAGATTACCTGATTATCGTGTGTTTTAATAATTTTAATAGCAGGTATCTGCGCTAACTGATTTGTTTCAATTTGCTTTTTAGTAAATTTAATAGCCTCAAGATCTTCTGGATTAATTTCATTTAAGGCTGCTTCAAATTCATTATCTGTTACTTGAAGAGAATTTAATACGACACCATCAAATTTTTTTGTAAAATTAAATAATGCCTCATCGCCCTTCAGCTTTGCTTGATTGAGTATTTCCTGTGTTTTAAATACAAGATTATTTTCCAATGATAATATTGGACGCAATAAGGCTACTTTTTTTTCTGACTCAGTTAACTTATTCCAATTGACTATTTTCATATTATTATTCCATCATTTTTTCAATCGGTAATACTAAAATTGAATTAGCGCCTGCTTGCTTTAATTTTTCAAGCGTGTTCCAAAAAATACCTTCGGTAGATACCACGTGAACTGCGACTTTATCGTCAACACCTTCTAATGTCATAATCGTAGGTGTTTCACAACCTGGTAAAATACTTTTAATAGCTTCCAGAGACTCCTTGGGTGCATGAAACATAATATATTTACTATCTTGTGCTTTTAAGACACCGTCAATGCGCCTTTTTAATAATTCAAAAATAGCTTGTTTTTCAAGATTAAAATTGCTTTTTGTTTTGATTAATACTGCTTGGCTTTGGAGCACTACATCCACTTCTTTTAGATTATTTTCAGAAAGTGTTGCGCCGGTTGAAACCAAATCACAAATAGCATCAGCCATGCCAAGGCGGGGCGCAACTTCAACTGAACCTGAAATAGGTATTATCCTTGCTGTAATATTATTTTTATTGAGATAATTTTTTAATAAATTAGGATAGCTCGTTGCAATCTGACAGCCATTTAAATCTTGAAGAGAATTAAAATTTTTCTCTTTGGGAAGCGCAATAGAAAGTCGGCATTGACTAAATCCTAGTTTTTTAACACAGCAATAATTTTTTTGCTCATTATTGTCTGATAGTTGCTCGTATAAAACATTTTCGCCAATAATGCCTAAGTCGCACACATTGCTAATAATTAGGGTTGGAATATCATCATCGCGTACCAATAAGATATCAATCGGTAAGTTTTCGCAGTGAGCATACAATGTTTTTGGTGTTAATCTTATTTTAAGTCCGCATTGTGACAATAAATTCATGCAGTCATTATTCAGTCTTCCGCTTTTTTGAATTGCGATTCGGAGTCTGGATTGTGCGTTCATTTTTTTTCTCAAGTCGTTTGTAAATTAAATTATAACCATCCATTCCCGATAACAAACATCGCGCAACGCGTCCTATCGTTGTCACGCTAACCCCAGTTTCTTCATAAATCTTTCGATAGGGCTTACCTGCTTTAATAGGTTTAACCACTCTCCAGCGATCCGCCATCGCCTGAATTTCCATCGGCGTACATAAATCCAATAGAAACTGCTTTGCCTCATCTTCTGATCTAATCACGCTAATTGCTTTATACAGCTCGCTGGTAGAATCCAAATGATGCGGTTTCATATGCCTTCCTATGTGATGATGTAATAATGTATTAATGCGATAGTACATTAGTGCATTATAAACTCTAAATTTAAAATGTCAATAGGTTTTTATAATTTAGGCGATACTGGCTAAAAAAGCCCTATGTTGGCTATGACAAATGGCGATCGCCAAGGCATCCGCGGCATCTGCTTGAACGGGTGCTGTTAATTTTAATTGCGCTTGGATCATATATTGCACCTGAGATTTGCTCGCAGCACCATAGCCTACCGCAGTTTTTTTAATGGTTCTGGCGCTATATTCTGAAACCAATAAATTATTTTTCGCAAATGCGATTAAAGCTGCGCCTCTTGCTTGGCCTAATTTTAAAGCAGACTGAACATTGAGCTGCACAAAGACTTCTTCAATGGCCGCTTCATCGGGTTTATAAGCGGTAATAAGCTCATTTATATTTTCAAATAAAAAATACAAACGCTCTGGCACAGTCTTGCCTTTGACATGAATACAACCATGCGCAATATGCACAACACTGCCTTTTTCAGCTTTAATAACGCCAAAACCCGTTCGAACCGACCCCGGATCAATTCCTAAAATCACTGTCATAACAAGTCCTTATGAAAAAATGTGCACAATACCTGAGTAATTCGTTGCATAATAGCTGAGTAAATTATAACATAATATCTGAGTTATTCATTAACTATAGGCATCACCATGGAACCCTCCAAAAAAGTGGCAATGGCTTTAACGCATGCCAAGCAAGTTACGGATAGGCATCATGCGCATATTTTAAAATCGACTGAAATCAGTCGATCAGATAGAGAATTATTAATTCGAACAAAATGGCTTCAGGAAATTATAAAGGGCTGGTATTTATTAACAAGACCCGATCTTGCATCGGGCGATTCTGCAGCGTGGTATGCTAATTTTTGGGATTTCTTGCGTGTTTATTTAAAAAGTCGATTCAAAGAGAATTATTGTCTGTCGGCAGAAACATCGCTTGAATTACAAATTGGCTCATCCCTCACACCATTACAAGTGATTGCCATTACAAAACAAGGTGGAACGATTCAATCATTGCCATTTAAAACATCATTGTTAATTTATTCTGATTCAAAAAACTTTCCCAATAATAAAATTGAGCTAAATGGATTGCAAATGATGCCGCTTGCTTTGGCATTGTGTAAATTAGCACCGACTTATTACAAAAAGTACAGGGAAAATGTTGAAATTGCATTGCGATCCATTCGCGCAACTTCAGATATAACGCGCATTATTATAGACAATCAATTTAAAGCTGCGGCAGAAAGAATTATTGGCGCCTATGAATTTTTAAATTTAAAAAAAGAAGCGCTTGAAATAAAGAGTGATTTAGAAAGAGCGGGTATGATTATTCATGCTGCCAATCCATTTTCATCAGATTTAAATCACTTTACATTACGCTCGTTTCGCTCACCTTACGCAGCACGCATTGAATTAATGTGGCATAAATTACGAGAAACAGTCATTGACAATTTCCCAAAAGAACCGGGGCTGCCTAAAAATAAAAAACAGTATCTCGCAGAGGTGAGCGAGTTATATGAATATGATGCTTATAATTCGTTATCTATTGAAGGCTATCAAGTGAGCCCTGATCTTATTCAAAAAGTGCAGAAAAATTCCTGGAATCCTAGTTTGCATTCTGAAGATCAACAAGAGCGAAATGCATTGGCAGCACGCGGTTATTTTGAAGCATTTCAAAGCGTTAAAAAAACATTAGTAAAAATATTAAAAGGCCAATTGCCGGGTGATTGCATTGCGCATGATTTATCAGCTTGGTATCAAAATTTATTTTCGCCCTGCGTGCGTGCGGGTATTATTTCTCACTCAGCATTGATTGGTTATCGAAATGACCGCGTATTTATTCGCAACTCAAGACACAGTCCGCCGCCGCGCGAAGCAGTATTAGATGCCATGGAATCTTTTTTTAAGTGTCTCAAGGAAGAGAAATCACCTGCTGTTCGTGCAATTCTAGGTCATTATATTTTTGTGTTTATTCATCCTTACATGGACGGTAATGGTCGCATCGCTCGATTTATTTTAAATACCATGCTGGCATCGGGCGGTTATCCCTGGAGCATTGTGCAAGTTCAGCGGCGCAAAGAATATATTAATGCGCTTGAAACAGCGCACACCACATCGAATATTGCGCCTTTTGTGCGGTTTATTGCAGATGAAATGAAAGTGAGTAAAAAACTGCTGAAATCACTGTAAAATTTACGTTAAAACTAGCCTCCTGTAAAATACCAGTTTATGTCAAATCTGGCCTTCTGCAGGAGGCCAGATTTTAAAGGTATTTTTCAGCAATATCCGCATTAGAATGCACGTTTTGAACATCATCTAAATCTTCGAGCATTTCAGATAATTTCAACATTTGTTTGATTTGATCTGGATCAGTGAGTGAAGCTTGCGTTGAAGCATTCATCGTCACTTCAGCATTTTCAGGAATTAAATTGGCTTTAATTAAAGCTTCTTTGATATTAATAAAAGAATCGGGGTCTGTAATTACATCGATACTGCCATCATCGTTTGAAACAATATCATTGGCACCAGACTCTAAAGCCACTTCCATTATTTTTTCTTCGTTATTATTTTTTGCAAATTGAATTAAGCCGATTTTTGAAAATAAAAAACCAACAGAGCCTGTTGTGCCTAAATTACCGCCGCATTTGGTAAATGCATGACGCACGTCAGCGACCGTGCGGTTTTTATTATCCGTTAAACACTCGACAATAACCGCAACGCCGCCCGGGCCATAACCTTCATACACAATTTCTTGCATATCGACATTATCTTCACCACCTGCGCCTCGCTTAGTTGCGCGATCAATGGTGTCGCGCGTCATGTTGCCAGCGAGCGCTTTGTCAATCGCTAAGCGCAATCGCGGATTGCTTGTCGCATCACCGCCACCCATTTTGGCGGCCGTTGTGATTTCACGAATTAATTTGGTAAAATTTTTTCCGCGCGATTTATCCTGTGCATTTTTTCTATGCTGAATATTTTTCCATTTGGAATGGCCGGCCATAAAACCCTCACCCTAACCCTCTCCCGATTACGGGAGAGGGGACAGTTATTTTGTATTTAATTTAATTCCCAATTCTCGAAGCTGTAACATATTAGCATCTGACGGCGCTTTCGTTAATGGACAGTGCGCTGTTTGTGTTTTTGGAAAGGCGATTACATCGCGAATATTTTTGGTATCCGTCATCAACATTGCAATTCGATCAACACCAAACGCCAATCCACCGTGTGGCGGCGCGCCAAATTTTAAAGCAGTTAATAAATGTCCGAATTTGGCGTACGCTTCTTCTGGTTGAATGCCTAATATTTCAAGTGATAATAATTGCATGTCATATTTGTGAATGCGAATTGATCCGCCCCCAATTTCATAGCCATTTAAAACCATGTCATACGCGCGCGAATTAGATGCGCCTGGATTTTCACGTAATTTTTCTAAATTATTTTCAGTGGGCGCAGTAAATGGGTGGTGAAGCGGTTCCCATTTATTTTCTTTATCCAATTGATACATCGGGAAATCCGTGACCCACAATGGCGCCCATGCTTTAGTATATAAATTAAAATCAGCGCACAATTTATCACGCAATGCACCAAGTGATTCAGAAACAATTTTAGATTTATCTGCACCAAAAAATAACGTGTCTCCATTTTGCGATTGAGTACGCGCTAAAATTTCTTTTAAAATGTTTTCTGGAATAAATTTTAAAATAGGTGATTGCAGGCCTTCAATACCTTTGCTTAAATCATTTACTTTAATATAAGCCAGACCTTTCGCGCCGTAAATACTCACAAATTGTGTGTAGTCATCTATATTTTTTCGACTTAATTCATGCCCTGCTGGCAAGCGTAATACAGCAACACGACCATTAGGATCATTGGCAGGACCATTAAATACTTTAAATTCGACTGATTTTAATAAATCTTTAATTTCAATTAATTCCAATGGATTTCGCAAATCAGGTTTATCAGAACCATATTTATTCATCGCATCTGCAAATGTCATGCGCGGAAACACACCCAAATCAATATTTAAAATGCTTTTAAATAATTCTAAAATTAAATTTTCAGTTAAATCCTGAATTTCTTTTTCATTCACAAAAGCCATTTCCATATCCAGCTGTGTGAATTCAGGCTGACGGTCTGCGCGCAAATCTTCATCGCGAAAACATTTGACGATTTGATAATAACGATCAAATCCCGAGATCATTAGCAATTGTTTAAAAATCTGCGGTGATTGCGGCAATGCATAAAATTTACCGGGATCATTTCGACTGGGCACTAAATAATCTCTTGCGCCTTCGGGTGTTGTTTTAGTTAATACAGGCGTTTCGATATCCACAAAATTTTTCGCATCTAAAAAACGTCTGATGAATTTGACAATTTCTGCTCGTCTTTTTAATCGCGTTTGATTTTCTTTGCGACGCAAATCTAAATATCTGTATTTTAGTCGCGTTTCTTCGCCGACATCTTGATATTCATCGACTTGAAATGGCAATGGCTCTGCCGTATTTAATATTTCAATTTGATCTGCCACAAGCTCAACTTCGCCAGAAGGGATTTCTTTATTAACAGTTCCAGCGGGTCTTGCTTGAATTTTCCCCGTGATTGAAACCACAAATTCATTTCGTAATTTTTGAGCAATATCAAAAGTCGCTTTATTTTCAGGATTGCAAACAACCTGAACCAATTCATTGCGGTCACGCAAATCAATAAAAATTAAACCGCCATGATCTCGACGTCTGTGAACCCAACCACTTAGGGTAACGGTTTTGTTAATAAAAGAGGGGTTGATTTCACCGGCTGAATGACTACGCATAGTTTGGTCGCTTTTAGCTTATTTTATGGAAGAGACATGTTAACGAGACTCGAGAATAATCGCAATAGTTATGCCGCATCTTGGACGTCAACACTATAGTGAAAACCCTGCCTTTCAAGAAGATCCTCTAGTGCCAAATGAATAAAAAATTTCTCAGGGTAGCCCAACATCTTGGCAAATTCCGCTGCTTTTCTAGGGCTTATTTCTTTGCGATTTTTTTCCAAATCACACAAATAGGCCTGCGAAACACGTAATTTTTTCGCAAAATCGCGCTGTTTGATCTCATCGCATTGGCGAATGTTTTTAATGGTATCACCCAAGGTCATCCTACCAGCGGACAGCTCTTCCAAAAACTGCATCGTTTCTGCCATCGTTCGAGTACCGGTATCTCGAAATGATTGTTTAATTTTTCTACCGGACTTAATTTTTTTAGTAATCATGTTTGTTCACCTCTAACACTTCTATTAACTCAATAATCCCGCCGCATGATATTACACAATTTTTGTGTATTTTTCAATGCTAGTTTTTTATGTATCGAACCACGCTCAAATTAATTGCGGACTAGTGACAAAATAACGGAAGCCGAGCGTTAGCGAAGGCGAAAAGTAATTGGCTCGTACGTATCTTGTACTGTCCAAGTCAAATGCATCATATTATTTCCATTGATCAAAAATAATGGATTTTTAAAAAAATCCGCTGCGTATTGTGGTGCTTTTTCGTCTGTACTTCGCCTTCGCTAACGCTCGGCTTCCGTACTATTGACACTGGTAAGCAATGCGTTAGAGAATAGTTATTTTTCGCAATTAATATACATATACAAAAATAAGTGGCTATTTTTTTATAGTTCTGATCTTTTTGAATACTTTGTTTCAACGTAATTTTCGATCATAGTGGTATATTGCTCGGTGATATTATCGCCTCGCAATGTCGCGACTTTTTCGCCATCCATAAAAACAGGTGCAACAGGTGCCTCGCCCGTACCTGGCAAGCTAATGCCAACATTGGCATGTTTACTTTCACCGGGGCCATTGACAACGCAACCCATGACAGCCAATTGCAAATTTTCAACACCTATGTATTTTTTGCGCCAAATCGGCATTTTTTCACGAATAAAGTGGTCGACAGATTGCGTTAATTCACGAAAAAAAACACTGGTCGTGCGACCACAACCAGGACACGCTGTGACCATCGGCGCAAAAGCACGCAGTCCTAAACATTGCAAAATCTGTTGCGAAACAATCACCTCGTTAGCGCGCGACGCATTGGGCTCTGGCGTAAGCGAAGTGCGAATAGTATCACCAATGCCTTGTTGCAATAACACGCCCATGCCAACGGATGAGGCCACAATGCCTTTTGAGCCCATGCCTGCCTCTGTTAGACCCAAATGCAATGCATAATCTGATCGCTCAGCCAACATTTGATATACCAAAATTAAATCAGGCGCCGAACTGACTTTGCATGAAATTACAATGCGATTTTTCGGTAATCCAATGTCTTCTGCGGCTTTTGCGCTCGTTAACGCCGAAACAACCAATGCTTCACGCAACACGGCTTGCGATGATTTGGGATTGGCTGATTTTGCATTATCATCCATCATTTTTGTTGAAAGAGATTTATCTAAGCTTCCCCAATTAACGCCAATACGAACGGGTTTTTGATAATGAATGGCCGCTTGAATCATTTGACTAAATTGATCGTCTTTTTTGGCTCCAAAGCCAACATTGCCTGGATTAATGCGATATTTAGACAACGCTTTCGCGCATTCCGGAAAGTCTGTCAATAAACGATGACCGTTATAGTGAAAATCACCCACAATCGGCACGCCGTCATAATTCGCTTTGTTTAAAGCTTCGCGAATAGCGCCAACTTGCGCTGCCGCTTCTGGCGTATTCACAGTAATGCGAACCAATTCAGAACCCGCGTCAGCTAATAATTTAATTTGCTCAACCGTTTTGACAGCATCTTGCGTGTCAGTATCCGTCATGGATTGCACCACCACTGGCGCGCCGCCACCGATTGTAAATTCACCGACTTGAACTGGGATTGTTTTGTGGCGATTTGAAAACATAAAAAATACTACTATTATTAATGATTAAAGTGCAAAAATTTTAACATAAACCAACCCAATAGACGAAAATTATTTTTTGATTAAAACCCGTGTGATTTGATTGTTTTTATCTACATGAACAACATGCTGTTCAACTGATAGCGCCGCTTCTCGACTCATCAGCTCAAGCGATAAAATAATCACTTCATCGCCCTTTTGAAAAAGATGCGCAGGACAGCCATTGAGACAAATATCCCCTTTTCCAGAAATGCCGGGAATAACATAGGTTTCCCAATGGGTTGCATCGCGCATATTGTTTATATGCACCAATTGAAACGGCAAAATGTGCGCTGCTTCCATCAATGCAGCATCAATAGTGATAGACCCTTCATAATCTAATCGCGCCTCAGTCACATGAACACGGTGCAATTTTCCAGTACAAATCGTCAATGACATTTACTTCTCCTGCTTTTACAGTATAGAATTAACGCACGATCATTATTTTTAATCAAGATTTTTAATCAAGGAGGATTTATGCTAAAAAAATTATCCACAACGGCATTAACAACAATAGCTTTACTCACGATCTCTTGTACTGGTTTCGCAAATACAAGCAGCAATACAACCAGAACATACTCTATTCAAGACTTAAAACGCGTTGTAACCAATGATCAAAGTTGTCGTCCTATTTTTAATGCTCTAAAAACCATGGCAAAAGACAATATTCAGCTAACTTTTAAGTCAACAGGCACACAAGGCCATTTTAAAATGATGGATCCGACTGGCACAATACAAAATCCGACTTTTACAGTTTTAAAAGAAAATACCGACTCGCACAGCGTTAATCGCGTTGGCATGGGTTCATTTACTTTAAATCAACAGAAAATCGATTATGTGATTCAAGTCGGCATTGATTTAAATAAGCCAGTTGATCACTATTTGTATCCCATGATTTTATCCAGCGATACGAAACTCTGTTATTACAGCGCCCTTTTAAAGCCTTCCAACGAAACAACGATGCGCTTTAAGAAAAATATTGCTGCAAAGAGTACTGAGCAAGGCAGTGATTTAACGCAATAGGTAAGAATATTTTATGCCTGAATCCGGCAAAATAACGACAATATTTGCCGGATTTTTTTGATTTGCCGCGAGCACTTTTGCAACAAATAAGGCGCCGCCTGAACTGCCGCCTGCAAAAATACCTTCTTTTAAAGCTAATTTATTCACTGTTTCAAATGCTTGCTGATCTGTAAATGCAATCACATCATCAATCTGCGAGAAATCCATACAACGACATAATTGATTTTTGCCAGCGCCTTCAACTTGATACGGCTTTACCTCACTCTGATTTATTTTACCCGCTTTAAAATAACTGAAATAACAAGAACCCACCGGGTCTGCTAAAATTACTTTTATATTTTTATTTTTTTCTTTTAAAAAACGGCCAGCACCGCTGATCGTTCCGCCCGTGCTACCGGTGGCTACTAAATAATCTATCTGGCCTTCTGTTTGCATCCAAATTTCAGGACCGGTTGTGTGATAATGCGCATCTGGATTATCACTATTATTATATTGATTCAGAAAATAAGCGTTGGGCATCGTTGAGGCCAACTGTTTTGCAAGCGTAATATAATGATTCGGGCTCTCTTCTGTTAAATCAGCATCACAAATATGCACTGTTGCGCCATATAGCTTCATCATCGCAATTTTTTCTGAGCTGGTTTTGGTCGTGGTGGTAATAATAACAGGATAATTTTTTAACGCACCCATCATGGCAAGCGAAGCGCCTGTGTTACCCGAAGAAGCTTCAATAATCGTTGCGCCCTTTTTTAAAACACCCCTTTTTTCAGCCGCATTAATCATATATTCCACAATGCGATCCTTAATACTCAAAGTAGGATTCATCATTTCTAATTTAGCAAAAATAGCAGGTGCAGTATCAGTTGCTAATTTTATCAGTGGTGTGTGACCAATGGTTGATAGAAAATTATTATTTTTCATCGGTAATATTTCCCAATGTTAAATCATACTGCTCAACAGACTTATTTTGAAGCAAAATCGATAATGCATCATGCGTCATAAACTCATGCTCAAGCGGATTAATCAATGGGTTTAATTTTAATGTCTCAAGATAGCTTGAATTAATATGACTAAATAACACTTTGTCAGCACCCATTAAAATAGCAGCAATACCCGCACTGCCGTAACCACAACCTAAATCAATTATTTTTTTATCCTGCACATTAATATCACCGTGCAAGATCATTTCAACGCACTTTGCCGCAGCCTGTTCATCAAAAACATTACCAATACCTTGCGGCACACTGACATCAAAAATAGGATGGTCCGCGTGATAAAAAATTAATTTTCCTGCATTGTCGCGCTGAATTGAAACTTCTTTTCGTATCACGTGCGATTTTCTAAGCGCAATTAAATATTCAAAATCAGTGTGAGGCCAGGCTGGAACCTTAAATTGAAATGTTTTTTTATCACTGCCGCGTTGCATAATATAATTTTTAACAATATTTTCAATCTCTTCTGCGCTTTGATCAATTAATTGAATAATAAATAAACCTCGCCCTAAAACGCTTTGTGTTTTTTGATAATAATATTGAATATGTGGGCTATTTTGCAGACCATGCGTTAGTCGTGCATAATATTGCTCAATGGTTTCTCGCGGTTTTGCGCCTTGCTTTACAAATGGGTCGGCATTTTCTAATGATCGATACTGCGGCATTTGATTCGCTAAGCGTAAAAATAGTGCTTCGATAGATTGTGGCGTTGGCTCATCATATCGAGGATAAATTCGAAAAGGATAAAGAAAAAAATAAGAATAAGAAACAGGTGATGTCATCAAATCACAAAAACATAATAATTTTTCTCTATTTTTTCTTTTGTAATCAATCATTTCATCCAAAACAAATTGAGTAACATACCGATTTCCACGGCAGCTAGGCAAATACCCGCTGGTGACTTCTAGCAGTGACACATTTTTTCCGTCATGCATCTCATTGGTCGGAACTATTTTTAAAACAGTTGCGCCAGAAAGCACTTGCGCTTCAAAATGCATAATTACTTTAAAAACAATTGCACTAGGATCAACACATTTTTGAAAACAAAAATCAGGTGTATCATACAAGGCGCCTTTATAAAGCTTGCGAAATAATTGATAGAGCGGCGCTTGCACGCATTGCTCTTTTTCAGCAGCGGACATGTTTAGAATATCAATGATTTTGACTGTATTCATAACCATGTATTGTAGCAATACTTTACCGTAAAATCTGCTGGCAATACCCGCGTATCTTGAGATTTAATGCTTCCAATCACATCGGCACCAGTGTCAACGACTTGATCGCCAAGCATGTTTGAAAGCGTTGATAAGTTGGGGGTATAACCAAATAATTCGCTGATACCCATGTTGGCAGCATCATCTACAAACCATGTTGGTTGTCAAAAGCGATGGCAACGCCTTGAGAGGCAGCGTCGGCGATTCCGCCTGCGATATTCAAAAGCACCGCATTTTAAGCACTTTCGGACTAGTGGTAAACATAACAGAAGCGGAGCGTTAGCGAACGCGAAGTTAAAAGCAATAAAAATGAATCATACCTTATCTCAGAAATAAATTACAAAAATTATTAATAAATTTATTTTAAGATTAAATAAATATTTTAAATGAAAAATCCTAAATATATTTTCACCTTCGCTGACGCTCGGTTTCTGTATTATTTACCACTAATAAAATAATGATTTAACTTTCAGTTTTTATTTTTATGAATAAATACCACTGCCGCCCTTTTGGGGCGGGGTGGGTTATTTTAGATTTTTAAGGAGCGAGTAAAAACAATTAAAGACGAATAAATTCTCCACCTGATTTTAATCTTTTAACAATTTTTTTTGTAAGCTCTATGTAAATTGAATCTGATGGAGAATCGCTACTAATAAATTGAATTTTTAATACATTATAATTTGTATTTAATTCATTATTAATTTCCTTAATGCCAATACGCACCTGATTTTCAACTGAGCATGCACTAATACTCAAAGTTTCATTTGCTGATTTATCCAAATCACTCACTTCAATTGAAGCCTGTTTTTCACCAAAGCTCAACGAAAGCATATTGTGTTTTGGGCCTGTAATTTTAACAATTTTGTAAAACTCGCCGTCATATATATATTGCATAATTTTATTTCCTTAAGGTTGAAATCGTTTTTTATTTTCGGGCATATTATCTAAATCTGGGGCTGGAAATTTTCTATCTGCGGCATTATGTGCTGCTGTATATCCAGAGCGATATCTATTCATATACCATGCCTCAGCTGTTTCGTGTCTTAACAATTGCAAATCTTCATTTGTGTGATTACCCGCTTCAAGTCGGGCCCATGAATTCGCGATCCCAATGTCACTATCAAAAACTTTAGATTCAGCTGGTATTCCATAATCAACATATCGATCCAGTAAATGCTCATTATAAAACAAATGGTTTTTTATTTTTGCAATATTTTCAGGTTTAATACCAGTATTTTTTGAAATTGCCGCAATATCAGTTTTATTCTTTCTAATTGAATCATAAGCGGCGTCGGCCGATCCGCTAAATTTTCCTGCGCCAGTCTGCTGAAAACCATTGTCAATTGTCGCCGCATCAAACTCTCTCGCCACTCCATCCGCGCTTCCACCAAAAAACGATGCCCAGCCATGCGTTGCTGCGCGCATGGAAACAGTATCAATAGCCATGCCTGCGCCTTCACCTGCAAGTTGAAGTCCAATATCAGCGCCTAAAAATTTTGCTGCATTTGTGAGACGTTGATTTAAATCAGACCCATCTCGAAGCGAATCAAAATAATCAGTGCCATAACGCCCTGCAACATCACCCATTAAATCTCGAGTAAAAGTATCAAGACCGTTTGCTATTTTGTCTGTTAAACTGGGTGCTTGTGCAACTCTTGTCGCCTGCGCTTGCACTTGTCTTGCTTTTTGTTGCGTTTGTTGAGTCTGCGCATTTTGATTTAAAGAAAAATAAGTTGCGGAATTTAACGCATCACGACCGCTAGATGTGGTGGTGTTATAAGCCGTGTAAAATGGTGCGGTAGGCGCATCAAATTCTTCGTGATCAGCTGCCATTGAATCATTAATATATCGAGATTCAGTTTGCAGTGCTGAACGCGTAAATTGAGTAGGATCAGTTGATGCGCCAACGGGTGTATTTATATTAGCAGCTGAATCTTGAGATTTAATGCTTCCAATCACATCAGCACCGGTGTCAACGACTTGATCGCCGAGCATGTTTGAAAGCGTTGATAAGTTGGGGGTATAACCAAATAATTCGCTGATACCCATGTTGGCAGCATCATCTACAAACCATGTTGGTTGTCAAAAGCGATGGCAACGCCTTGAGAGGCAGCGTCGGCGATTCCGCCTGCGATATTCAAAAGCACCGCATTTTAAGCACTTTCGGACTAGTGGTAAACATAACAGAAGCGGAGCGTTAGCGAACGCGAAGTTAAAAGCAATAAAAATGAATCATACCTTATCTCAGAAATAAATTACAAAAATTATTAATAAATTTATTTTAAGATTAAATAAATATTTTAAATGAAAAATCCTAAATATATTTTCACCTTCGCTGACGCTCGGTTTCTGTATTATTTACCACTAATAAAATAATGATTTAATTTTTAGTTTTTATTTTTATGAATAAATACCACTGCCGCCCTTTTGGGGCGGGGTGGGTTATTTTAGATTTTTAAGGAGCGGAAATATTTAATTTTACTGGTAAAACTTATCTTTCTCGCTTGATTTCTTTTCCTGGTGCGCTCCACATGATTTCAATTATTTTTCCATGCACCAAGCCTTTTTCACGAAAATATTCAAATACCGCTGCGGGTGGCCACCCTCCTGCTGCGCCGGCAAAACAAAAATCCAAATCTCTAAGCTCTTCTAATTTTTTTGATAAATCAGAATTATCTTTGTTCTCATAATTCAAGCGCCATATCTCAGCATCAAAAATCTTACTTTTTGCACCCATTTTTTTAAGTAATTTTATTTTATCTTTATTTACGCAATTTATTATTATTTCATTAGATAAAATTGCTCGAATGTAATCATGCGGAACTTTCATATTCGCATCCTTATGGCCATGGGTTTGTCGGAATAGAGTTAACAACTAATTCTGGACCACCATTGGGCAATCCATTTCCACCACCTCTAAAAAGCGGGTTGTCACTGTATATTGGAGATCGCGGAGATAAATTTATAATATCTGGTACCCGCGTAAATCTAAAGCCCGTATCCAAAAGCGACCCCGAATCCAAACCAAGACTTGTCTCAAGGCGAGAAACTTTGAAATAACTAATATTGTTTCCGAACGAGAATAAACCCAAATCAAATTTTGTATTCGCTCTTTGCGGACCAATAACTTGAGCTATAGCTCTATAATCAGTTACGTAAGTTCCATCTTTACCAAGCGCAGGATATTGATCAAACCACTTCTCCGGCGAAACATTGTATCCTGTATTAAGCGCCAGCATTCTCTCCGCTCTTTCTGCGCTTGTCGCTGTACTGCCAGCACCAAATAAGCCGATGTCAGAAAGAAGCTCACTTCGCCCTAAAGCAATCTGTGTACGCGCTAAAATACTAGCCGAGCCTCCAGTCATAACAAGTGAACCTGCAACGAACACATCCGCACCTAATGTTTCATATCCACTGATTCCACCAGCTGCAATTGCATTCCAATTATTTTGCAAGTTAGTTTCAATTGAATCACCCACTTCAGCTAATGCATCAGCGCGAGTTGCGTTATGCAATAATGCACTTGCAAAGTGTGTGCTGATATCATTTCTTGCGTAAAGCATTAATGCTGTTTTAATCGGATTTCCATCCAAATAATTATTATCGAAAGATTGTAATGCATCGTATGCCGCTCTGCCAGCACCATAAACAGCGGCACCAACATCATCTGCACCAGTGACAAAGTGATCCATTGCACGATTAAAAAACCCAGACGCATTATTTGCAACACCCGTCGCATGCGCTTGCACTTGTCTTGCTTTTTGTTGCACCGCAGAATCATTAGCCGCTTGATATTGCGCGAACATGGATGCAGAAGTAATGGCATTGACACCGCTTGTTAAAGTAGTTGTATAAGCCGTGTAAAATGGTGCGGTAGGCTCATAAAATTCATCATTATCCGCTGCCATTGAATCATTAATATATCGAGATTCAGTTTGAAGTGCTCTGTTGGTGAATTGAGTAGGATCAGTTGATGCGCCAACGGGTATATTTATATTAGCAACTGAATCTTGAGATTTAATGCTTCCAATCACATCAGCACCGGTGTCAACGACTTGATCGCCGAGCATGTTTGAAAGCGTTGATAAGTTGGGGGTATAACCAAATAATTCGCTGATACCCATGTTGGCAGCATCATCTACAAAGTGAGTTGCATGTGCAGATGAATCTTTTGGTAATTCAGCATTGATTTTACCAGCGGCTGTTTGGCCAAGCGCTTGCTCAATAATAAATTTAATGTCGATTGATTTTCTTAAGCCTACTTCCATTTCAAATAATTGAACGGTTAGTCCAATTGCGGCATATTCTGCAAAAGCTGCGGCATTCTCGAGTATAGCCTTGCTTGCGGCAAGATTGCCTGCGCCTAGCGCTGCACCTAAACCTGCTGTGGCACCTGCAGCAATGGCATTTTCAAACATTTCTTTTGTTGAGAAACCATGTTGGTTGTCAAAAGCGATGGCAACGCCTTGAGAGGCAGCATCGGCGATTCCGCCTGCGATGGTCATAGTCACTGCAAACTCTGTTGCAGTAAGGGTTGCAGCAGTGACTGTAGCAGCAGCTGCCGCTCCTTCAACAGCACCAATCACCGCGGCGCTGACATAAGGGGCTGCAATGATAATAGCAATTGCAACAATACCCTCAATGATTTCACCCAACCAACTGTGATGTGGTGGCTTAGGTGGTGGCGCTTGAGGCGTTTGAAGCGACGGAGTCAGTGAGTTGTTGATAATACTGAGAAATAGCTCATAAGGCGTGTAATTTCCCTGCTTATTTTTATTTGGAATTTGCAATGAAAGCGGGTCATTAGTATTTGATAATCCTGTTGACATGCTTTGCCCAACTAGATTTTCAACGTTAAATGCAGTAACTGGATTAGCAGTTAATTCTAATACCATTCCTGTTTGATTGGCCTGCGTGGCACTTGCAGAATTAGTTTTAATGCCATATTTTGCAACGATATTACCTTTGCAGTCAGAATAAAAAATAGTTGGCGCATAATTTGTTTCTCCGCCATTAAATAATACAATCTGACTCCTTAATACATACCCATCCAGGCTGTTATCAATATAAAAATTATATGCCAATTGATTATCAAGGTCATTGGAGTTCAGAAAAGGCAGCATTACACCAACCGCACTACTTAACCTATTATTAGAATCGTAAAGATGACTAACAGTTCTGCTATGCGAGCCATGCTGATTCTGACGAGTTGCATAAACTTGTGAAATTCTTCGTGTATCAAATATTTTCACTGCTGTGACTGTAAGCGTATCGTTAATATAAGAATCATCACGTTGTACATTTGATTTCCAGTTTGTTGTCGTTGTCATTGAATTACCATCAACGTCAAATGGGCCGTAATTAACACGAGTATCTCCGTCGCAGGTTTTATTAAAAAAATAAATCATTTTGCCATTTAAATTATAAGCTGCTTGGCCAACTAATAAATTCATTGATGTAGCGGCGTAAGCGCCATTTTTAAAATAGCTTATTCTTTTTGGGTAAGAATAAGGCATCTGAAAAGATATTTTTATTTTGTATTTATATGGCTGTATTTGCTCATAATGAAAAGGCAATGGCGCTAAGCAATTAATACCAACTGTCGATAACCTGTCATTTTGATCATAAGTCAAACCAGCTAAGCACGGGATACCATCTGCTAACTTTCCTGTTTCGCCAGGAAAATAAAGCGATTGACCATCTATTTTTCCTTTTGCGCGTGAAAAAGTATTTCCTTGGTTTGGACTTAAATAACCCCAGGTGGTGGAGTTATCATAGGGCCATTGCTGAGAAGGCGCGACATACACTGATTGAATTACAGCGTTTATTAATGCGCCATCATTCACCAGTACGCGATTTGCGTCATCATAAGTCCACCAGCCATCATGGATTAGTCCATTGCAAATTGCATTCATGCGAGGACGATTGCTGACAGCGTCATAATAATAATCAAGTGAAAAATTAATATCAGTTTGCGTGACGGGCCATTTTCTGGCATTAAAAGTCATTTGTGTATCACGCAATACATTGCCTGTACCATTGGTCTCCGTAACGCGCGTTATGCTGCGGTTTATATCAAACAATCTTTTTAGTGTTTGCGGCTTCACGGGATTCGCATCAATAACTTCGCTTTCGCGCAAACTGGTTAAATAATTATGCGTGATATTTTTAAGTGGTGTGTTGACAGAAGTGGTTGAAAAATTACCTGTCGTGCTGTCAAAAGGTATCATCTGTCCTTGATCAACCACCGTCAATCCTAATTCTTGATACAGCAATCCATTTAAATAATAGGTATTTTTATAAGTGGCGCCAGAGCCATCTGTCTTGCTTAATTCTTTTCCCCAATAATCCAATACACGCGCGACTTTATAAACAATATTATTGTTGGCATCAACAGCGGTATGTGTTTTTTCAATATGATTAGGATCATGCTCATACAAATGCTTTTCACCCATTGCAAATTGTTCTGAATTTTTATCACCATACGGCCCTTGCCCATAATAAGAAGCCTGAGCTAAAGGCTGCTTAGGATCTTCTGAGGGTGGCACAACGGTAATCGTAAAATCATTTTCGTTTAATGCATAATTCCACGTATCGCCTGACGGTAATTGCACTTGAATGGTTTTACCTTTGCGATTGTAAGTTATTTTCCAGGTGTTAAGAGAAGCGCTCGTCACTTCAATCGCATCACCATGCACATCTAATTTCTTAGTAAAATAAGGTGTGCCATCACCTGCGGTGTGCTTGATGACTTGATCTGCTTCGTCGCGAATAAAAAGTTCGGTGTGATCATTCGCGTCCGTGACGCCAATTTTACCGCCCAATACGCCATAACCCATTTGTGTAACGGCAGCTACAGTTGATGTTGCACCGGTTGTATCCATCACAGTAATAGCAGGTTCTGTCACAGTGGTTAATTTTTTACGATTGTCATAACCAAAAATAGTTGCATCACCACTGGGTGTTGTCGTACTTTCTTTTTTATTCTGAGCTGTCCAACCTAATTGATGCAAGGGGCGAATAATATTACCGCTGCCAGAAGGATCTTGATAACCTGGTTCCACAAATCCAGTTGGTCTGCCGCCTGGGTCACGCTGAGTTTCAGTAAATTCATAAATTGAAACAGTATCTCTGTTATCTGTTATTAATTTTTGCAAATCAGAATAATTCGTTTGAGATAAATCAATACTCAGAGAACTGATTGTCAGCGTCTCTTCACCTGCTGCATTATGGACAACTAATTTTGTGCCACCATTGCCATTGCTATCCGACCAAATGCGACCTGCTTTGTCATGCTGGTGCAAAATAGGCCACGTGCCATCGTTGGGACCTTCTGCAATTAATGTGAAAGCATCATGACGATAAGCAATTTGGCTTTGAACAACGCCATTTCGAATCACACTGATTAAAATTAAATTATCAAGTTCGTCATAGATTTTTTGCTTTTCATCAATATCAGTAACGTTAGCAGTGGGATCGCCGCTCGTGGTTTGCTTGTAATGACGCGCCACTTTTTTGGTTTTGGTGTTGGTCATTTGTTTTAAATTATTTTCTGGATCTTGATGCGCCAATACACACTTTCTGGCATCTTTTAAAACTTTCGTATATCGATCTTTTGTTTGATCGCGATCAGCAAAAGGATCAGGAATAATATTATTATCAATATCAACAGGGCAACCGCGATCAGGAACAAACGTTTCAACGTGTTCGCCATGTGCTGAAAAATGATAATACGTAATAGGCCTTATTTTTGTGCCATCAGGCTGAGATCTGACAACCCCTGCCTTGGCAACCAAATAACGCCGTTCATCGTAATACAAAATTTCAACGCCGCCATTGGGATGCATGATGGTTTGAATTTTATTATCGTCGGTGTAAGTATAAGTAACCCCGATATCAGCGACTGGATTATTAATAAATTGTTGAGCACCAGAAGGATCAATGGATTGCGCAATAATATTTTTATGATAAACCCCGGTAATTCTACCCAAAATATCGCGCGGTGTATTAATGTGAATATCTTTTTCCCGATTGGCTATTGCTGCAATTAATTTTTGTAAATCTAAAAAAGTAGTCTGTTGATTTATTTTCGTTATATCCAATTGCGTGGCATAACGATATTCATCCGTCTGACGACCTCTTACATCCAACGCTAATACTTTTGCAATTCCATTAGCATCAACCGTTGCAACAATATTGCCGCAGTTATCGCGCCAGGTATATTTTTCTCGTATGTTATAGCCGCCAGCTAAAACCACTTCAACTTGAACTTCAGAAAAGGCATTGAACACACTGCCTTTGGTTGGCTTTAGCATTTCAAGCGACCCTAAATTCGCCGTATTATCGCTTGGCATATAACAAACAACCGCATCGCGCTCGCGCAATACCACGCGACCTTTTCGATCAATGGTTTTAGTGTGGCTGTTATCACGATCAGGATCGGGTACTAATTTTGACGAAATTAAATCAGGCGTTAAGCCGGTTGTTATATAATCAGATAACTTTATTTTAGTAGGATCCAGCTGATTCGCATAACCAATATAAGACTCTGCTTCACCAAAACTATTACGAACATATTCGATCACATATCCACTGGCATTCACTCGGTATTTTAAAAATCCTTCCGCGTCATACGCATAAAATAGTGGCTTTCCGTCTTCATTAAAGCTAATTAATTTAACACCATGCACACTTAATAAAGTCGCGCGAGTTACATTTTCAGTTGTTTCAGGTCGAACAGCCCAGCTTGTTTGTTTGGTTGTATCATCAATTGGCACATTTTCCCAGGTGTCGCTGATTTTTTGATTGGTTTCATCATACATAAAATCAACAATTCGCTCATCCGCTGAATTAATAGCAGAGATAATACTCAATCTATTTGAATTGCTATCATACGAAATCACTTTATCCACAACATTATTTATTTCTGCAACAGCAATGCCATCAACAGCAGCAGAATTAATGCTTGCCACATAATATTTTGTTTTAGGCGATACTTCATGCCACAATCTTTTGGCGCCATCAAATTCATAATTCCAGGTATTGCCACTTAATGTGGTATGCGTTGTTCTTAAGCCTGCACCATTGTATCCAAAACTTTCTGCTTTATTAAGAGCATTGGCACGCATTTTTTCACGGCCTGCTTCATCGTATTCTTTTATTTCAATATTATCGACCTTTGCATCAGGAACTAAATTATTGAGTGTCGTTAAAAGTGCTTCATAATCAGATGGCAGAACAACCGCGCTTGTAAATTCTGTGATTTTATAGCGATTTTTTGTATCGCCTACGTATTCATATTTTGTGACAGCACCATTGGCTGTCACATAAAATTGTAAACGGTCTAGCGGATCAACAATCCAATAGGTTGCGCGATCTTGACCTGATATCACTAATTTTTTTGTAATTTCGGCAATCGATAATGCCGAAAATACATAGGGGTCTGCAATTTTAGTCGCGTATTTAATTTCGCAATTTACTTTATGCAATGTTGAATGATAAAATTTTTGCGTAACATAGCCTTCTGCGTCAATAATAAAAACTTCTTGATTATTGGCATCAACAACGCGATAGTTTGCTCTGTCTTTTGCATTATTTTCAATTGATGCGCATAGCGCAATCACTAGATCAGTAGTGAGCTTAGTGAAATCTGCCGTAATCTTACTGTAATAATGAATTGTTGCAGTGAGTTCGCTATTTTTATTATATTGCTTTTCAGTCACAGCACCTGCACCATTCACTCTAAAACGCTCGTTATTTAAGTCATCATAGAAATAATAAATTTTATGGTCGTAATCAGACGATGTGATAAATGTGCTGATTAATGTCGGATTCATGCCAATCAACAGACGTGATAAATCGATAGCTGTTTGATATTGCGTTGTACAAACTGGTTTATTCTCAAGATTATACGTATGCTCTGTGACACCACCTTTGGCATTAATTTCAAAACGAATATTACCCAGCTCGTCGCGAATGATATAACTCGTTTGATTTTTGGGGTCAATCGTTGCAATAGCACGGCTTTCACTATCCAACACATTTTCCGTGATTAATGCTAATCCAGTCGGATCAACTTTTTTGCCAGTCACTCTTCCCAAGTCATCAATTAATACTTGTTCCTGATAAGCTTCAAGACTTCCGATGGTGGATTGCTTTAATGTATTGCTAATACCTTGGCCATTATAGCTTTGATTTGTCACAACCGCAGGATCAGTTGCCTTAAGAGAAAGTGCATTTAAAAATGCTGTGTCCGATGTTGCTAACGATCTTTTATTGAAAGTTGCTGAACGAACGCTTTTTTGCGGCGTGATTGTTTGACTGCGTTGACCTAATGCATTGATCGCATAGCTTGTTTTTAACTTTAAACCACTGGCATCTTTTGTTTCTGCAACTAACTCACGACTTAAGCTATAATCAAATTCTGATAATGATTGAAATAATGCTGATACAAACTGTTTGCTTTTTAATAGCCCACGTAAATCAAATTGTTTGACAACCTGATTTCCCATCGCATCGATTGTATTTGTGCACTGATTATTTTCATTGTAATTATTTAATATTGTATTATTTTCAGCATCAGTCTGGCTAATTATATTATGAAACGCATCCAATGTATTTGAAACAGAGGCTAAAATAATAAGGCCGGTTGAATCTGTGTGATTAATAGTGATGGTGCGTGTTGATTGCACATAAATTACTTTTATCTGACTTCCCATTGGCAATAACGTATTTATTTTGCGAGAAAATGCGTCGTGATCGTATGTTGTTACTGCGCCAGAAGTAACATTAGTTGATGTTTTTAAAACACCGCGTGGCTCATAAGTAAAAATAGTTTTCGCATTATTCGCATCACTTGATGAGTCACACAAGCCATGCAAATTATTGTGTGTTTTATTAATAGTAGAAATTGTTTTTTTAGAGTCGTCATCGGTGTGTGTTTCATGGACAATTTGTCCGCGCAAATTAAAGGTACGCGCAACTTGGAGCGTTGGCCTGATTAAATTCACAGAGTGCATTTCTGATTCACATTCACCAAACATATTTTTATTTAAAATAGAAACAAAGCTGTCTCCATCAATATGTGTTTCTGTGGCACCTCCATTGTCATATTGTGTTTGATTGATAATATCAGCCGAATCAACAACCAACAGGGCTTGATTGAAATTTTCTACAGCTCCGCCTGATAAAGTTTTTAAATCATCAGGACCAATTGCATTGGCATATTTATATTCTTGAATGGCTTTATCAAAAATGGGATGCCATTGTGTTTGACAGACTTGACCTTTTGGGCCAATGCTTAATACAATTTTACGATCTAAATCGCAATAAAAAATTGTTTTGGCAGGATTATTAATATCACCATCATCTGGCACAATATCTAGCTTTCCAATATGTAAACCGGTTGTTTCATCGTATAAATGGCGTTCAGATTGATTAATCCAAATAGTAGATATAGCCTGATCTTTTTGTGCTTGTGTTAATTTAATATCAGATTGCACCGCAGCAATCTTTGCATAAACCAAAGGCGGCGCTTCGCGAATCAGTTGACCCCATGTATCAAATTGCTTTGCAGTTGCATGAACCGTTGGATTAACAGCGCCATTATCAGTGACACTCGTCAATATTTCATTACCCATATTATTAAATTCATGCGTATGCAAAGATTGATTGGGTAGTTGTTTTTTGGTTAATCGATTTAATAAATCGTATTGATTAATAGTTGCTTGATCTTCAGAATTAGATTCTGGAATCAGTGTTGCAGGATCAGACGTAAAATCAGGCGCTGCCGTTGCAGTATTTGCAAACTTTATTTCTGATTGTATTTTGCCGGTTGGAAAATAGGTTTTGGCTGAAATATAATTTGCACCCGAAACGCCATCAACCGTCGTTGTGGCATCACCTTTTGCATTTAAATAATAATATTGCGAATAATCATCAGCACTGATTGCTGGCGTTGGTGGCAATATACTATCTAAATCAATTGTTGCTGTATTGGCATAATAATAACGCTTTATTTCATATCCTGCTGGGTTTCGAGTATGCGCTATCACAAAACCCATTGCGTCTTGCGTTGCAATAATATGATTATCGAGATCATAGAAAGTCATGTTAACGCGATCTTTAGTGACATCGGGTATTCTTGAAAATTGATTTTGCGCTACAGCAACTAATTCAAGTGCTGTTATTTTATCAGCATAGTGAATCACAGCTGTTTTTTTATTGCGTAAGTTATATCTGTATTCTGTAACGGCACCTTTGCCATCAATCTCAAATCGCAAGCGTTTGCTTTTATCAAAAATTTGATATGTTGAAATATCTTTTGTGCTTGGTACCAGATTACGAAGCCAGTCTTTAATTGGATTGGGTTCTTGAATTCCCGTAATTCTTTTAATGGCGGGTGATTTAGAAAGTCGCCTTAAAACTTCAATGCCAAGCGATCCCCCCATTAATGCGCTGGCTAAAAATAATGTGGTTCCAAAAAACCCAAGCGGTCTACGTTCTGGCATTGTTGTTTCAGGCAAAATAGCAACTTGCATTGGCTTCTTGGGAAGCAAATTAAAATAATTCGTTGTGCATTGATAGCCATTGACATCATCGTAAAAATTTTCCGTCACTCTGCCCATGGGCGTAATGGTGTATCTCAAACGATTTAAGCTGTCATAAAGATAATAGGTGGTTTGCCCATCAATACCTTGGTGCGAATCAAGACGCCCTGCTGTATCATAATGATTCATTGCAATACGAGAAACGCCACTTTCAGGGATACTGGTTGCAATAATGCTCGTTTGACCCGCATCATTCCAATTGTGTTTTTCTGTGCGGCCATTTGGCTCTGTGATAATAAAATTCTGCACCAAATCATTGTATTGTGTTGCCCGAGTATTTCCCAAGGCATCTAAATTAGATGTTAACCGTTTTAGATTATCAAACGTATTTACTGTGATGGCCGTAATATCATTTCCGCTAGCATCGACATCTACTTTTTGATTTGTCGATCTAGGTGTGCCCCATCTTGTGTAATAGGGAAACTGAACGCGGGATGAGTCAGATGTTGTTACACCATTACCATTTGCGTCTATTGTTGTAAAAACTTGTAATTCAGAAACAAGTCCACGATTATTTTCAGAAATTACTTTGAGACTAATTTGATCAACAGGCTGGTTTGCAACAAAATCCTGCATTTGCACTTCTGTTATTGGCAAAATATCTGAAAATGCAGGGAAGCTATATTTATTTTTTAAATAAGATTTTTCCGCAATCAATTGATTTGCATTATTATAAACATACTGTGTAACAAAACCTTCTGGAGAAATCTTAAAAGTAAGCAATCGGCTTGCAATTTTATCAAGTGTTGCGCAGTGGTAAACGTAATGTGTTGTAGCCCAAACAGGATGCGCTATATCACCTGAGATTAATTCACGCTTAATCGTACGAGCCAATGTTGTTGGATCATAATCGTATTGAGTCACTTGGCCTTCGGGATAAATAATTTGTGTAATGAGTCCCTGTGCATTAAAAGTGAAATTTTTTGTGGCATTGGTTGATTTATATAAAATACTACTTAAATTATTATTGCTATAAGCGCAATCCATTGTCTGCATTTTAATATTATTATTGTCATCGCCCACTTGCCTTGCAAAACAACCTATTGTTTTTTGGTCATTAATCGTTGCTGTTGTCACAAATCCCAATGCATCAGTTATAGTTGCTTTGTCGCTAGAATAATTAAAATTATATTTTTGACCCGTTGATCCCTGTTGAACAAAGGACAATTTATTGCCGGAATAATTTAAATTAAGAACGGTGCCATCTGTTTGAGAGATGGCAGAAAGCTGACTGGTTTCAGAAAGATAAGTGTAATTGATGCTGTAATTATTTCCGCTCAAATCTGGAATAACAGCGCTTTTTAATAAATTATTACTGTCAAAATTCCAAATGCCGAGCGTTTCGCTAAACTGTTTTCCATGTTCCAAAAAATCAAGTGAAAATCCTGCGTTAATTAGATTAACAGTATAAAGGCCCGATCCTGTTATAATATTTTTTAGTTGTCTGTCTACGTAAATATATTGGATACCAAAACCACGCGCATCATATTCTGCTGTGATGTCTCCGTTTGCATTAAAATACTTTTGTGCGCCTGTTTTAAGATCACGTCGCACAAATGAGCCAACAGCTTCTTTGGTAATAACAAATTTTGAGTGCGCACCACTAGGTGACACATAAACCTGTTGAATGGGATCAAAAGTATAAGCAACCACCGATCCATCTTGCTCACGAAAGGATATATTTTCTGGAGAAGACTCAAGAATCGCTGCAATATTATATGACCAGGGTGCTTTGCTTTGTGCGTTATAAACAAAGCCAAATTCAAATGTACCTGCAGTTTCTTGTGCTTTAACATGAGTAGATTTGATAATCACATTACCAGTTGCAAGATTCACTGACGGCAACACAGGCGACTGCCCTGTCCCTGCTGAGTTTAACCACTCACCGGTAAAGCTAGTATAGTCATATTGCGTTCCCAAATTAATATTGGCAAACACACGAAAAGGAAATAAAGTTGTTGTTGGCATCGTGCAGCTCCCGTTCCAAATACAAATAAATCACAGTGTGGGCAGATCCGTTGCCTTAAGAAAACCTTAAACTGGTGAATTGCATCATAAGCGAATAGATTTTTATTTGCAATACCGTAGTAATTTTTTCAATTTTTTCTGCAATACCCTGTATTTAAAGATGTTTTTGTAAATTTTGATCGCTGCTCTTTAAAAAAAATGCTATATTCGCTTGAATCCTTCTTTAATTTATATCAATAAAAGCAAAAGAGAAAAAAATGGCAGCTGCAAAAAAAACATCTTTAGATTTTGAAAAATCCATGACAAAACTAAACGAATTAATTGAAAAAATGGAGAGTCCTGATTTAAGTTTGGAAAATTCGCTCAAGCATTTTGAAGAAGGCGTGATGTTAATTAAACAATGCCAAGAAACATTAATGCAAGCTGAGCAAAAAGTGAAAATATTAACGGAAAAAAATGGTCAATCTGAATTAGAGCCGTTTGAGTAAACTACCCATTTCGATTCATTAAGTAATACGCGATCATTTCTAAAGTCGCTGTATTTTGTGTTAATGTTTTTAGCGCAGCAATGGCCTGTTTAGTAAGTGCTTCAACGCGCGCTCGCGTTGCATCAACGCCTTCTAAAATAGCATAAGTTGATTTTTGCAATTTAATATCTTGCCCGATATTTTTTCCGATATTTTTTTCTTCGCCAATCACATCTAATAAATCATCTTGTAATTGAAATGCTAATCCAATCGATTGTGAAAAAATTTTCAATGTATTTAAAGTCGCTTCGTCTTCAACACCTGCAGCAACAGCGCCCATCGTCACGCTGGCTTGAATCAGCGCGCCTGTTTTTAAAAAATGAATATTTTCTAACTCAGCACGCGAAATTTTTTTGCCTTCTGCTTGCAAATCCAACATTTGGCCACCCACCATGCCAGAAGCGCCGCTGCTGTCTGCCAATATTTTCACGAGTTTAATATTATTAGATGTCGCTATTAATTCAAACGCCAAACTTTGCAATGCATCGCCCGCCAAAATAGCTGTGGCTTCATCAAATGCAATATGACACGTTGGTTTTCCGCGACGCAAGTCATCATCGTCCATTGCGGGCAAGTCATCGTGAATTAAAGAATAGCCGTGAATGCATTCTACGCTGGCTGCGATTAAATCAAGCTGATCAAGTGATTGCCCAAAACACTCGCCAGTGGCATACACCAAAATGGGACGCAATCGCTTGCCGCCATTTAACATGACGTATCGCATCGCTTGATGTAATCGAGTGGAAGTATTGCCGGATTGTTCAAGCACGCGCTCCAGTATTTTTTCAACGCGTACGCGATAATTTTTTAATTGCTCTTGGATGATCATGGTGCGCTAATGCTCACTTTGCTTTTCATAAAAATAGCTTTCGCAAATTTTTCCTCGTGATCATTATGACCTGCTGTTGAATTAACTAACACTGTAATTAATATGTTTTTTTTTGGTGCCCAAATGTACATTGATCGGTAACCAGAAATAACACCACCGTATCTATAAACAAGCCCAGATTTTTTATGATAAACAAAATAAACACCCAATCCATAGCACCCATTTCCAGCTGTATTTTTATCCGTACACTGTTTTAAATCATCAACACGCTTACTCGTTTTTTCATTCACGAAATAATTATTCTTCAAAATAGCAGTAGATTGTTTTGAAAGAATCTCACCAGAAAATAATTTAAAAACGGCCTTTGACATATTTTCTGTACTACCAATGAGTGCGCCTGAAGCAGGGCCTGTTGACCAAGTAAGCGTATTAGATGTATCAAATCCTAATGGCACGTTTTTGATAGGTGGAAAGCCATATAATGGATCGTATAAATATCCATGCATCATATCTTTTAAATTTTCTGCAGGTCTTTTGTTGGGAATATAATATGCGGTCACGCCAGCGTGACTTAAAAGCTCACGCATTTGGCTGCTAAATGGCATTTTAGCAGCTTTTTCTACAATGAGCTCTGCGATAATATAATTGGTATTCGAATAAGACCAATGAGTTCCGGGCGCAAAACACTGTCTTTTACACTGCTTAGTGCGAGCATATTTTGCTGCAATTGTTATAATTTGATTGGGCTGCCAATTTGTTTCAAATATTCTTTTTTTATTCCAAAATGTATTTAATGTTGCGCCATTCATTGCGTTGGGAATGCCGCTCGTCATATTTAGCAATTGAAAAATTTTGACTTTCGACCATTCTTTTGGCCAAATTGATTTTTTATTTTTAGTTGAGGCAAAATTTTCAGGAAACCAATATTGCAACGTCTGATTTAGGTTTAATTTTTTTTGTTCTTGCAAATTCAATATAATGGCGGTTGTAAATTCTTTGGTAATACTGCCCCATGAAAATAGATTTTTAGCAGTCACAGGTATTTTAATATCACGGCCAACCGTTCCTGCGGTATAAGTTTGCATATTGCCATTTTGCAAAACAGTTAATTGAATTCCAGAAATGCCCTCGCCTTTTTTGTGAACGTCTGTGCTGGAATATTTTTTAACGTATTGATTCACTAAATTTTGGATTGTATTGTTTTGCTCTAATGAAAATACCTGCACGCTAATTAGAATTAAAATAACAATAGATAATTTTTTGCGTATTTTTATCATTGAATTCTCAGAAATCTATGAACAAAGCTCAGTCTATCTACATAAACATGTCAATTCAAGGTTGGCATGCCGTTGCCTATAGCAAGTAATTACTTTACTATTGGTTTGGAGGAACCGCGCATGTAGCGAACTTTGTTCGCGAAATAAGCGGATAAATTTATTTCATTAAGCAATCCGCTGCGCATTCTATCGGCGGCTTAATATCATCGTAACTTTTATCGTAATATAACGCCAATGGTTTTCCCTGCCGTTCAATAGTATATCGCATCGCGCGATAATAATTCTCAAAATCATAAAGGTATTTTGTACTACCGTGGCGTGCCCAGTAATCCTTTCGCTGAATTTTTAAGTGGGATTTTTTTAAATATTTAGTTGCCTTGGACTTTATTCTTGTCATAATAATTTCAGGTTTGTGTCGACCTTCAGCAACCATATGAATATGATTGGTGCGAACATGCGCCGCATGTAAATTCCAATGGTTGTCTTTGCAAATATCGATTATCGCCTGTAAAACAATTTGTTGAGCATCAGAATTTAATATTAACTTTTCTTCTGTTTGGCTTTTCTTTGCAGATTGTTCTAAATAAACATTGGGCTTGATGCTTACCGTGCCAAATTCATTATGACGACGATCAACACTGCCGCGTTTATCACCAGGCACGCGCGTTCCAAACGTTTCAAACGTAATAAAATAGGCAATTGGTGGATCATTTGTGTTATTTTTCATTTTAAAAAAATAACATAATTATCAATTTTTGCAATACCGTATTTTGAAAATATAATGCAAATCAAAAGAATCCGCTTATTTCGCCTTGAGTACAAGGCTACATGCGCGGTTCCTCCAAACCAATAATAAAGTAATTACTTGCTATAGGCGTGTCTTTTGCCTGGCTTGCCTTCGTGCCTTAGAATCCGCTTATTTCGCCTTGAGTACAAGGCTCCATGCGCGGTTCCTTCAAACCAATAATAAAGTAATTACTTGCTATAGGCATTGAAAAAGAATCCGCTTATTCCTTCAAACCAATAGTAAGCTTTAGTGAATATTGACCTGCGCTGGCGCAATTTGTACCGCCGGTGCAGGTGCGTTCATTGGCACGCCGGGTGCAACGGGTTGTGCAGCGGGCGCTGAAGTTTGTTGCACAGGCACGGGTTCTGCTGGTTTTGCAGGCGCAACCCATGCTTTACCATTAAGTGTCATAACGGGACCTTGTCCTTTTAGATCTGCTGTATAAGCGTTATTTGCGAGCGTGACATAATTATTTTGAATTAAATAATCAATCCACGTTGCAGCTTGTTTTGCGATCATAAGCTCTGGACCATTTTGTACTGGCGCAGAAGTTGTTGCGGTTGATTTTGCAAAATTCAATAAATCCGTAATGTAAGCTTGCGGGAACACTACATGCAATTGATAATTCGCTTGCGCTGCCAAATCGGCCATGCCCGTTTGGGATGGCGATAAGTTTGGCCAATTAACAGAACCTTGCACAGTGATATTTCCTTGTGGCGATGTCAGTATGTGCGACACGGTTATTGTTGTTTTAGGTGAAATTAATTTTGAATACGCATTCACCAAATCCATCCATTGCGCCAACATCAATTGCATTTGTGGTGGATGATATTGCATTAATTGTGTTGTTGCAGCAGCAATGCCGCGGAATGCTTTGGGATTTAAATTCGCGATATTTAAATCATTTTTAATATTACTAAAACAATTTGCTGATACGCATATTTTACTTAAACTCCATTGCATATCTTGTGTTAAGCGCTGCGCATCACCTTGCGTTGTCGCGTGATATAAAAATCCAGTTGCTGCAATCGTTGTCGCATTTGCCATAGGATTAGTTGAGTCAATATTAAAAGTATCAAACGCCATTTCGCTATCGTGTGAAAAAATCGTATTATAATTTGCGTTATAAGTAAGGTTAGTAAGCGAGATACTAGATTGTGATTTGTCATTGGTTAATTTAAAGCTTGGCACTGTAATATTCACCGCGCCAACTGCGCGCATCGCCAAATCAAAATAATCATGTGGCACGGTCAATGATGGGAAGCCCATTGTGTAACGCATATTAAATGCACCCAATGGTGATGTCACTTTAAATCCATTGATTTTAAATTGCGTATCGGGCTGAATCATTTGCGCAACTGTATTTTGCACCAAGAATAACCAAGCAGCAGGATTAGCGGGCTGATTATTAGCAGCCGCTTGTGTATTCGCTTGTTTGAGCTGCGCAATCTGCGTTAACAAACTCGCAATTTCAGCTGTATTGATGTGCAAATTAGCCAACTGGATTTGATCGGATTGCACTGTTAAAGGCTGTGGTTGTTGATTAATCGTAACAGGAAAACCCAATTGATTTTTACCGATATTAAAACCCAGTATTAAATTCCATTGCTGATTATCTAAATAATTTGCTTTTAATTGCACGGAAAGAGTATCAATACCCGCATTCATCGATTTTGCAGCATCAGCAAATTGCAAACCCGCCGCGTCAATATTAATCATAAAATTTTCGGCAGCATGATCGCTCTTCACGCGAATTAATAATGATTTCACGCTGGGCATCGTTGATGTGGGTTGATCCGCTTTTGATGTAACTAAAACAAATTGTTTGTGCTCACCATCAAATGAAATATTTTCTTGATACAAAACCATGTACGGAGAACTCGCGTCAGTGAGTGATCCATCGCTTTGCACTAATCCTAAGCCCGCTGTAAAACGATTGTTAAATTTATAAAACGGTCCATTGGTAATTTTAATGGGAATAGATTTTACATCTTGAAATACGCCGTTGACTTTTTTCTGAAATAATAAGGTTGCAGTGGAATGAAACCAACCGCAACGGTAATTTTTAACAACCAGCTGGGTTGCAAAGACGTTACCCAATGTGGCGCTTTCATTTTGTGAAAAACGCGTTATGTAGCGCTTGGTCGACGTTCCGAAAAAATAAGGCAATGTAACATACAAAACCACCAGAACGGCAACAACAATAGCTGCTTTGATATAATGACGCATTTTTGGCTCCCAGAATAAAATTCGATTCCGTATTTTGCCACAGTTTTATCCGATAAAACAGGCTGTTACCGCGCGATCTCAAAAGTTGCATATTTTTCTCGAACAGTCCATCATTGGCATTTTTAACCTAGCGTAGGTTTTTACTTTATGACGGATCGATTAGAACAATTTCCCCTACTCAGCCAGATCAGCGATCCAACGGATTTGCGCTGCCTGCCAGAAGAAAAATTACCGCAATTAGCTGATGAATTGCGACAATATCTCATTTACACGCTGGATCAATGCGGCGGGCACTTTGGCGCCAATTTGGGCACGGTTGAACTGACCATCGCTTTGCATTATGTCTATGAAACACCCAGCGATCGACTGATTTGGGATGTGGGTCATCAAGCTTATCCACACAAAATATTAACCGGTCGTCGTGATCGCATTCACACGGTCAAGCAACCCAATGGCTTGGCGCCTTTTCCAAAACGCGGTGAGAGTCCCTATGATTGCTTTGGCACAGGTCACTCCAGCACATCAATTGGCGCTGCTATCGGCATGGCTGTTGGCGCATATGATGAATTTCCCGATCGCAAAGTGGTTGCCATTATTGGTGATGGCGGATTAACGGGTGGCCAAGCTTTCGAGGCTTTAAATCATGGTGGTGCAATTAGTCCCAATGTTTTAGTTATTTTAAATGACAATGAAATGTCAATTTCTGAAAACGTCGGCGCGCTGACACATTATTTGGGCCGTATTTTGTCCGGCAAATTTTACATGAAGCTGCGCGAGAGCGGTAAAAAAATGCTGGCAAAAATGCCGCCACTTTCTCGCCTGACCAAAAAAACAGAAATGCATTTAAAAGGCATGATTGTGCCGGGTACGTTATTTGAAGAGTTGGGATTTAATTATATTGGCCCGATCGACGGCCATGATTTGCCAACGCTGGTTAAAACACTGCAATCTCTTAAAACACAAACAGGACCTAAAATACTGCATATTATTACCACCAAAGGCAAAGGCTATGCGCCCGCTGAAGCATCGCAGATTGATTATCACGCCGTTAATCCCGGCTTTCATTCTAAAATAAAAGAAAAAGATACTCAGCCCAAAGCAATCAACAAACCCACTTATTCTCAAGTGTTTGGCGATTGGCTGTGCGAAATGGCAGCGCACGATAAAAAATTAATGGCTGTCACGCCTGCGATGCGCGAAGGTTCCGGCATGGTTGATTTTGCAAAAAAATTTCCAAAGCAATATTTTGATGTCAGCATTGCAGAACAACATGCATTAACATTTGCTGCAGGATTGGCATGCGAAAATAAAAAACCGGTCGTTGCTATTTATTCTACTTTTTTACAACGCGGCTATGATCAATTAATTCATGATATTGCTTTGCAGAATCTGGATGTGACGTTTGCTATTGATCGCGCTGGTTTAGTTGGCTCAGATGGTCCAACGCATGCTGGTAGTTTTGATTTAAGTTTTTTGCGCTGCATTCCCAACATGATTATTATGGCACCCACCAATGAAAACGAATGTTATCAAATGCTCACAACAGGTTTTAATTACAATGGCCCCGCTGCCATTCGATATCCGCGCGGAACAGGTCCTGGTGTTGCCGTTCAAAAAGAATTAACGTCTATTCCCATTGGAAAAGCAGTACGCGTAAGAAGCGGTGAAAAAATAGCGATTTTAGCATTCGGCAGTTTACTGACAGCAGCAACAGAGGCTGCAGAAAAATTAAATGCTACGTTAATTAATATGCGATTTATAAAACCATTAGATACCAAAATAATCTTAGAGCTTGCAAAAACACATGCGTTAATAATCACAGTAGAAGAAAATGCCATCATGGGTGGTGCAGGTTCTGCGGTGAGCGAATATTTATCGCAAGCAGGTTTGAATCCAAAAATATTACATTTGGGATTGCCTGATATGTTTATTGAGCACGGAAAACATGAAGCGATGTTAGCGTCCTGCGGTTTAGATGCTAATGGAATTACAGAAAGTATTAAAAATTATTGCGAAAAAATTTTAATGGCTAATATTACGTCCTGTGAAGTATGATTAAAAAAATATTTGATATTTCAGATGATGAGAAAAAATTGTTTCAAGAGGCGATGTCGGATTTTCAAAAAATATCCGATTTTCAACGCGCAAGGGAACAGGAAAGAACTGCTTCTACTACTTTCCCCTTCGCTGGGGCTCGGGTTCTGAATAATTCGCAGAATATCAGCAATAATATTACCGCCGACACCCAAATTCATTTTGCAAGATCGGGCTTGCAGCATAAATTATTAAATCAATTGCGCCAAGGAAAACTAAAAATTAATGCGACACTTGATTTGCATCAACTCACCATTGATCAAGCAACAACGGCAACAGATATTTTTTTGCAACAATGCTCTTCGAATAATAAGCGTGTTATTTTAATTATTCATGGCAAAGGCAATTTATCTCAACACAATATTCCGGTATTAAAAAATTTTATTAATTCGTATTTGCGCAGTCATCCACTGGTTTTGGCATTTTATTCCGCTAAAAATAAACATGGCGGCACTGGTGCGGTATATGCGCTCGTGAAAATCTAGATTTAATTCAATGCATTACAATTCAAACGAGCAATTTCACTTATCTATACTATATTTATCTCATTGAAAGTAAATAGTAGGTGAAAATATGCGTACTAACAGGGCTCCGAGTCAAAAAGACCTTTATATCGAAAGAGAAGTTGGCAATACTATTCGCAGTCTAAAAGAAGCGGAAAAGCTTGGTGATTTATTTATAGACGGAAAGAAAATAGTCGCTCTTGCAGAACAATTTTGCACTACTAATAATATTGCGGTTACAGCTGATAACGCTGGTATCGTAGACGATGTTAAAAAAACATTTCAAATTAAAATTTTCCAAGAATACTCAACTGATTACTTGCAAGACCAAAAAAAACTAGGGCGTGATAACCAACCAGATCAGCGCCGTTTAAAAACTTATGAAAAACAAGCAAAATATTTCTCAAATCTAAATGGAAGTGATACAGTATACAGCCAAAAAATAAACGAAATCGCGGACGCAACAATGAAATCAGATCATATCATAACTGAAGCTATGGCAGGACAAGAAGCACAGCCAGCTCAAACAGATGACACCGCCCCCGATGAATTTGTAGAATTTGACCCAGATCGAGCGCCAGCATCAGAGTATCTTCAAAATTTGCAAACTATGCTGGCTGATGTTCAAGCGTTTAAAATACAAAATTTTGAAGGTGTTAAAAATAGCGCTTTAACCTTTTTTTCTGAAAATCGAAAAGAGGAAAAAGCTGCGATTCATGAATTGTTTTTAAGTATTAAATCAGCCATTGCTTATCATAAGGGTGAAATTCCAGGCAACACCACAAAGACTGGCTTTACTGATTTAAACCAAAAAATACAAACAGCATGTAGCTGGTCACCAGCGCTAAAAAACAAGCTGCTAGAAAGCAAATTAATTTCTGGCACACAAGCTGCTGGCTATCAAGCTGCTATAAAACCTGAAAAACCAATCATGCTTGATCCCAGTCGATTAGATCGATTAGATTCTGCTAGCGATCCAGGCGGAGATTCTGCACCTCGAACTCCTGGTAAATAATCTGCAAAAACTGGCGTCCCCGACGAGATTCGAACTCGTGTTCTCGCCGTGAAAGGGCGGTGTCCTAGGCCTCTAGACGACGGGGACTTATTGGAACGGAAATTCTAGGTGGGTTGCCCTGCCCTGTCAAGAAACTTTCAGTAATAGCTGATTTATTCTTTCTAAAACCACTGTTTTGCCAAGTAATTGCACGACGCTGTCGATAGATGGCGACACAGTGCCGCCTGTCGCAGCAATGCGCAATGGTTGCGCGACTTTACCCATTTTTAAATTCAGCTCCACTGCAACCGTAGAAATCGCGCCATGGATGCCTTCCTTTTGCCAATCTGTCACATCAGCAAGCTTGGTTTTTAGCAAAATCAAAGCCGGAATCACATCAGGTGTGATATGTTTTTTCACAGCTTCTAAATCATAATGCAAATCTGTTTCGAAAAAATAACGACTGCACTCTGCCATTTCTGTTAGTGTTTTAACGCGATCAGCTTGTAATGTGATTACCGCATTTAAATCAGGCCCACTTGAATAATTAATATTTAATTTTTGTAATTGCACTTCAAAAGCGGGTTTAATATTATTTGGATTTTCTGTTTTAAAATAATGCTGATTCAGCCAATCTAATTTTTCCGTGTTAAACATCGCGGGTGATTTGCTTACTTTGGCAACATCAAAAAATTGAATCATATCGCTGCGTGAAAAAATCTCTTGATCGCCATGCGACCAACCCAAACGGATTAAATAATTCAACAAGGCTTCTGGCAAATAGCCATCGTCGCGAAATTGCAGCACACTAACAGCGCCATGTCTTTTCGATAATCGCTTGCCATCCGAGCCTAAAATCATCGGCACATGCGCATAACGCGGAATTGTTGCGCCCAAAGCTTGCAGCATATTAATTTGACGCGGCGTATTATTAATATGATCATCACCACGAATAACGTCGGTAATATGCATATCTGAATCATCAATCACCACGCAAAAATTATACGTCGGCGAGCCATCGGTGCGCGCAATAATTAAATCATCTAATTCTGAATTCTCAATACTAATAGTTCCGCGAATTAAATCATCAAAAACAACTGAACCTGTCGTTGGATTTTTAAATCTAACCACAAAAGGCTGATGAGTATCTTGAATATTCAACTCTCTGCAACAGCCGTCATAGCGCGGCTTTTGTTTTGCCGCTGTTTGATCAGTGCGTAATTTTTCCAAGCGTTCTTTTGAGCAAACACAACGATAAGCCAAGCCTTTGCTCAACCATTCCGAAATGACTTCTTTATATCTTGGAAATCGCTGCGTTTGATAAAATGGCCCTTCATCAAAATCCAAATCGAGCCATTTCATGCCATCTAAAATAGCCTGAACAGAAGCTTCATCAGATCTTTCTAAATCTGTATCTTCAACGCGCAAAATAAACTGGCCGTTGTGATGCCGCGCATAAAGCCACGCAAATAACGCGGTTCTGGCGCCGCCCACATGTAAAAATCCCGTGGGGCTTGGTGCAAATCGAGTACGAATAACAGATGACATAACTTAATTCCGGATGTTTTATTCAAGCGGCAGTTTAAAACACTGGACACTAACTAGCAAATATCTCATTCAACACGTTCGCTAAACGATAGCCGGCAAGCGCCGCTTGTTCGGCTGAAATTTGCTGACCGATACGAACATAATCAGCATTGGGTGAATTATTTTCAGGTAAGGTGTAAGCATTAGCTTTGCTCAAATCAAAACTGTCTTGCGCCCATGCTTGTGGTGAGTGAATTAATAATTTTTGAGCAAAATAAGCCGGTGGATATTCTGTCTCCAATTGCTGCGCCTGCGAAGGAACGCCTCTTAAGTAATGTCGATACTGTTTGTGTGAAAAATAAAATAATCCCACACCAGAATCCCACAGCGCATGTAAATTATTCGCAATACCCGATTGAATGGGATACAAATTACCACCCTCATCGCCACGCGGCGCTGGAAAATTTTTGCTAAAGCGATCAATGCAATGTAATGGCTGATGAATATCGCCTATAAAATGAATTAAAAAACTAAGATCTTTTGCTTGCTGTCTGGGTGATAATGTTTCTCGATTTTTTAATGCCTGCTCTTGTTGATTAATTTCAAAAACGACGTTTTGGGGATCAATGGGTGGTGGATTCACGTCGTCATAAACATCAGGCAAATTAATATAATGCCAGGTGTCATATTGATGTGTTGTTGATTTTAATTCATCTGGCCAAGTGGCTGCTTTTAAAAAACGCGTATCAGGATTTGGTGAATTAAATTGCTTTGCAGTAATGCTATCCACTGTTGCTTTCACCGTTGGCGTTAAATTATCATAAGCAATTTGCGCAATCACACGATGCCCGATGCTATTCCAAGCCAATGAAACAGGTGAGCATAAACATAAAATGGGAATTAAAAAATAGCGCTTCATTTTATAATTTTCTCAATTTTACTTGTTCTACCAAATGATTTGCGCCTTTTTTTAAAATTAACTGTGCGCGTTCACGATAGGGTAAAATATTTTGAAATAGATTTATCTCATTTATTTCTTTCCAAATGCGCTCTGCAAATTGATGAATTTCTTCGGGTTTCATTTTGGATAAATAATAAAAATAAGAATTAGGATCGCGAAAAGTAGTTTGCGAAAATTTCACGACACGATCAATATACCATTGTTGAATAATACTGGTTTCTGCATCCACAAAAATAGAAAAATCTAAAAAATCTGAAACAAATAATTCTGTTTTTTGATTAGGCTTTTGCACGCCCGTTTGTAGAATATTTAAGCCCTCTAAAATCACAATATCAGGTTTGCCGACTTCAATAAATTCATTTGGCACAATGTCGTAGGTTTGGTGAGAATAGATTGGTGCTTTCGCATTGTGCTCACCTGATTTTACGGCTTGTAAAAAATTTAAGAGCGCATTTAAATCATAACTTTCAGGAAAGCCTTTTCGCTGCATTAAGCCCTGCTCTTCTAAAACAGCATTGGGATATAAAAAACCATCGGTTGTGACTACGGTGACACTGGGATGATTGGGCCAGCGCGACAGCAAAGCCTTTAAGGCACGCGACGTCGTGCTTTTGCCGACGGCAACACTGCCTGCCACGCCAATAATATAAGGCACCTTGGGTTCTGGCGTTCCTAAAAATCGACCAGAAGCCGAATGAAGTCCTTGCATGGCTGTGACATAAAAACTCAATAATCGTGATAATGGCAAATAAATTGCTTCTATTTCAGTTAAAGAGATGGTTTCTGTGTGGCCCTGAAGCTCTGCTAAATCTGCTTCTGTCAGCGTCAATGGATAATCTTTTCGAAAGCACAGCCAATCTTCCCTCAGAAAAGTAAGATAAGCAGACGACTCTTCTGATGACATAGGTCTTTCCTGCTGGGTCAATAAGCGATTACTGCCACTCTAGGCAAATTGTATCTGAAAATCAATCACTTTCAGATATACTAAACCCAATGAAACGTCGGTCGCTGCGCTACAGTGTAGTTTTTCTATTATTAATTCTCTCGCTTGGCACTTTGGCGGCGGGACAGAACGCTACGCTTCAAGTTCAGGTCATCGGACTGATAGATAAGCCACAAATCAATGTTCAAGCAACCCTTCAAAATCTAAAAAGCCAATTAAATTATCCGCTCACGCGACTTGAAGTGTTGCATTTTTATAATAAGGCACCTAAAAAAATCAGAGCGGCTCTTGCACCGTATGGCTATTTCAACAGCACAATTCAATCTAAATTAATTCAAACAACGACCGGTTGGTTGGTGCAATTTTATATTCAAAAAGGCCCGCCGCTTAAAGTGAATTCAATTCAAGTTGAAATAATGGGGATGGGAAAAACAGATCCTGAATATGAAAAATTACTGAGAAAATTACCTATTCATGTTGGCGACACATTGCATACTGAGAGATACGAAAAAATAAAAACAGATTTGTATAATCTGGCAACACAGCGCGGATATTTTAATGCTAAAATGATCAAAAATAATATTATTATTAATTTAGCGAGAAACCAGGCAAGCATTATTATTATTTTTGACACAGGCAATCGTTTTCGATTTGGTAAAACCACTTTTTCTGACAGCCCGTTTTATTTAAAATTTTTAAATCGCTTTTTGCAATACAAAGAAGGTGAATATTACGACGCGCAAAAAGTAGAGGCAACGCAAGCTGATATGATCGCAAGTCAATTTTTCGATCAAGCGCTCATTAAACCGCAAGTGAAAAAATCAACGGATGATATTGTGAATATGCGCGTTAAATTAATTCCGCGCAAAGCAAAAGAATATATTGCAGGTATTGGCTATGGCACCGACACTGGCGCACGCGGTACATTAGGCGTTGTGCTCCGGCACTTAAATGGCTGGGGACACCGGTTTCAAGCCATTGTTCGCGGCTCGCAAGAAGACAGTAGTTTTATCATGAAATATTTAATTCCAGGACCTGATCCCGGCCGCGATATGTTCGCATTAACCGCAGGTGCAAGCAATATTAGCCAACCCACCGGTAATGGCAACAGCGTTAAAATCGGTCCTGAATACACATTAAGTTCTGGTAACTGGAAAGATACGTTTGCGCTCTCGTATTTAAATGAGCGTTATAACTTAACGAATTGGCCAATTACATCTACCGAATTGGTTTTCCCAAAAGCAGCTATTGGCTATTTAAAAACAGATCGGCCGCTGCAACCCAAAGAAGGTTATCATTTTGGCATTCAAGTGTCGGGTGCTAGCGAATCTGTTTTATCGGAAACAAATTTTTTTCAATCAACCGCGTTTTTAAATACACTTTATACTATTCGTGATACGCACACGCGGTTATTATTTCGAACCCAAGTGGGATATACCGATATCAGCAATTTAGAAAGTCTGCCATTATCATTGCAATTATTTGCAGGTGGCACCAGCAGTGTGCGAGGCTATGATTATAATTCAATTGGTCCAGGACGAAATTTAGTGGTTGCCAGCACCGAAATACAACAACGCATCTACAAAGATTTCTATTTGGCAGGATTTGTCGATGCCGGTAATGTTGCCAACACACAATTAATTAAAAATATTTGCGTGGGTATTGGCCCTGGCATTGCCTGGGTGGGATCCATCGGCACGTTAGAATTAACCGTTGCCAATGCCATTACCCAATCAAACACACCGTGGGCAATTCAATTTACCATGGGGGCACCCCTATGAAAAATATAACAACAATGTTGCTGCGAATATTCTGGCTATGGGTTCTTTTTTTATTTGCTTGCTTTGCCTTTTTATTAACACCCGCTGGATTAAAATTTTCTGCAGATAGTTTATCCTATTTTTCTAACGGGAAATTTACTTATCAAGATATATCAGGTGTTTTAATCGGTCCTATTCAAATAAGCAATATAAAATTAGTTGACACAGATCAAACTGTTTTAATTAAAAAAATAGCATTGGATTGGAATCCGATTGATTTATTGCGCGGCCGCTTTCAAGTGTCACGACTTAATATTAATTCTGTTCGCGTGATTAACAACAATGTACACAGAAGAATCACGGCGCAATCACTTCAAGAAAGTATAAAATACTGGCAAAATTTTAGATTACCTTTTGATATTATGATTAAAAATGCCCATATTACTGACATTCAAATTAGCAATGCGCACCTTAAACCAACTGTTATTATTCCCAATTTAAATTTTCATATTATTATGGATAACAAAAAATGGGATGCACAAATTACTAGCGATCTAACAACACCCAGAGTCATGCAGTGGGAATTTAATTTATTAGGCACGCCCTCTCAATATCACTTTCACATGAACATCAATGGTCAGCATACTCATTGGCAATTACAAGGCACGGGCGATCCACAAAAAATAATCATGGCGACACCCAGCACACAGTTTTTAAGCGGAAAATTGGCGCTTAATCTCAAGCTGATATTACTGCCTAGATTACAATGGCAGGGAAATTTATTAGCGAGCAATATTGATCTAAAAGAATATAATCCTGATTGGCCCAATAATTTTACTGCAGAAATAAACAGTCATGCTGAAAATGCGGGAAATATAATTGCCGAAACTACGGCGCATTTACAATCAACCATGGGTCAGTGGAATGCTGTATTAAAATATAATAATAACTGGTTTATTAATATTAATTCAGCTGACGAAAAAATTTCGTTGATACTATCCAGCCAATATATTAAAAATCAACTTCAACTTAGTTTAAGCAAATTAGATGTTATCACGCGCAATCGAAGCAATTGGCATTTATTAAACCCAGTTAAATTTTCTATTACAGAGGATGGTTTTAATATAACGCCATTTTGCCTAAACTCAACATCACTGAATCAAGCCTGTTTTTCAGGTAATTGGTCAGAAAAATTGCCCTGGAAAATGCAACTTAATGGTGATCATTTACCGTTAGACTGGCTGATGCAACTATTGCAAGCGCCTGTCACGATGACCGGGAATTTTTCAGTGCACGCTTTTATGGAAGGCAGAAACGGAGAAGCAAAATCAGCTAATATTAAATTTAATACTTCAAGCGGTAATTTTAAGTTTTTAGTGGGTAAAAAAACAATTCAAGAAAATTTTTTGGGCGGTAATTTTAATGCGCTATTGCAAGCTGAAACTTTATCGAGTCAGTTTGCCTTTAATTTAGATAACAATAATTTTATTCGCGGTAATATTAATTTACCCAATTTTACACATCAACATTTTTCACCTCATGACAAAAATGTCCGAGGTAATGTGCAAATTCAGCTCAGCCAATTTAATTGGTTTGGTATTTTATTTCCACACGCCAAAGTGCCGCAAGGAAAATTGGTCGGTAATTTAATATTGTCAAAGCAATGGCTACAACCTGAATTATCAGGTCAAATTCAATTTCAAAATGGGCAAATTTTATTACCCAATTATGGCATTACTCTCTCAAAAATGAGCATCACGCTATCTGCTAAGAATAATTTTTTAAATTTTGCTCTAACAGCCTATTCAAAAGATCAGCCGATTGTGCTTCAGGGCAAAACAGACTTTACTCATTTTGAAAAATTTGATTTTCCAACGACCATTAATATTAAAGCCAATAATGCATTGCTATTAAATACAGATGAATTTATTGCTTATTTTACGACAGATTTAGTGTTGAAAACACAGGGCCGAAATATTTTTATCACAGGCAATATTACTATTCTAAAAGCAACTATTAAGCCTAATGATGTCGAATCAACAACGCAATTGCCTGACAGCGATATTATTTATGTTGGTAAAAAATTTAATCATCCTAAACCGCAATGGAATATTACGAGTGATTTAATTATCACTTTTGAAAAAAATGTTAATTTAATTGCTTCTGGCGCCAATGCGTATCTTGAAGGTAAGCTGCATTTAATGGGACAGCCCGATCAAGACACGTTGGCAACGGGTGAAATTTCAGTGGTAAAAGGCATATACGATGTTTACGGTCGAACGCTGACTATTTCGCCCACTTCAAATATTTCTTACGCAAATTCTCCGCTTGATGATCCCGCGCTTGATATTAGCGCAACACGGTTAATTGTGCCGATCAGCTCAATGGGCGCTGATAATTATGGCGAGAGCAATATTATTGTTGGCGTTGCTGTGCATGGTGTTTTAAAAGCGCCTAAAATAAGCTTCTTTTCACGCCCTGCCAATTTATCTCAAACCGATATTTTATCGTATTTGCTATTGGGCTATTCGGGTCAACAAGGCGCTGCCGGCAGCACCGACTTTTTATTACGCGCCTTATCCTCTGTTAAAATTTCAGGACAAGGCTTAATGGGCAAGCAAAATATTGCCTCGCAAATTCAAAATGGATTAGGCTTAAATGAATTGGGTGTTGAATCTGAAACAACTGTCGATGAAGTCGGCACACCGTTATCGAGTCAATCTGCTTTTGTTGTCGGCAAGCGATTAGCGCGACATTTTTATGTCCGCTACAGTGTTGGCTTGCTCGATCCTGTCAGCGTATTTCAAATTCGCTATATGTTTGCAAAAAATTGGACGTTACAAGCCGACTCCAGCACACTCGGCAACGGCATGGATGTGCTGTATACGATTAATAAAGATTAACAAAATATTTCGGCTCATATCACATGTAACTATTCAGCCCCACACAGCAATTAACTAGAAAGTTCCCTCGCCCTTGTAATCAAGGGAGAGGGTCAGGGTGAGGGTTTTTCAGGCGATCGATTTTTAATTTTTCAACTTCGTTGACAATATCATTC
>JAHFRQ010000006.1 GCA_023266215.1 Gammaproteobacteria bacterium
CATCTTCGCGATCCCATTAGCGACTTAAAGCGTACTGTACTCACACCCATTCCAACGGAGTTGAATCAAATACTCGATTTATTGGAAATTAAAAATACGCACTAAATCTGCAAGTCGGGAAAGATTTTTCGACCCCGCCTTTGAAATTAATAACAGCTACTTTAATTGCTTTGCTGTCTTTTGGTTTTGAATTTCTGGTTTTAAAGTGGTCTCGAAAGAAATTAATTTCTTGTAAATTATAAACCCTCTCCTCCCACTTTATTTTTTTAACAACCCTTGCTTTTGGTATCAAGTTATCGGCTTTATGATTTATCAGGGTCGGTCTAGATTTTCCAATTAGGTCGCATGCTTACGCAACATTATAGTCTTTTTTTTTCTTTCCAATGCGGGCTTTAATGCAATTGATCGTAATGCTGCTAATGTTTCTTCGCCTCGATCATGTAGCTGCTTGAAAACTCCTGATGCTTTCATCTTTAGTCCATGTCAATTACTTAATCCGCTCTGCGGATTTGATTATATATAATCCGACTAGTCGGATTTGAGAAAATTGTTTTAAAATTCAGCGTGGATTAAAATTAATCGCTAGTTTGTAATCCGGCGAGCGGATATAAAATCTTGATCGAACTGTGCTTTATAAGTGTTTGTTAAATCTGTATGATCAAACATTAATAAATATTTACAAAATGACCAGCTAATTTAATATGTTAGGCAGTGATGCTAAAGCAATTGTTTATTAATGTTATTAATATTAATACAATTAAATGCATCAACGGCGAGAATAATGCAATGACGATAGAAAACGAAGGTATGCGAGCGATGCTCGATCCGGTTTTTCCATCTAATATGTATAACACACGTTATACATTATTTCAAGTACAGAAGTGGCGTAGCTATCAGTATGTTATATCAAGAAACAGGTGATTGATGGAAAGTGATATGCATGAAAACGAAAACGCGATATTACGGTCGATAATGTACATTTAATATATGTTTAAAATCATATAGTTAAAAAATACCGTATTTTTACACTGTTGACTGACTTATTTTAACTGTGTATATTTTCCGTACAAAATGGATCGTCTCTTATGGATAAGGTTATCACTTAATCCAAGAGCACAACTGCCATGCCTAAAGAGCGACTGAATCGAAAAATAGTGAGATACAAGCATCAGCAATTATTGCAATCTTACTATGGTTTTAATATCGATGATGTATCGCATCGCAATTTGCAGTCGCTACGAGAATCTTTGCAGAAACTATCTATTGCTGAAAAAATTATTTTAGAGAAATTAATACACTCGCTCACTTTGAAACATGCGACTTGTGCTGCGAAAGAAATTATCGAATCAGGTAAAATGTGTTCGGTAAGAGCGCTTGAAAAAAAAGGCGTTAAAGTAAAAAGCCATAGCACAGGAAAAGATGGTCATGATCACTCCGTATTTTTTGTGTTTGGTGTAGGGGACCACAAAACACCGAAATTTCTCCAAGGTGCAACACATGAAGTAACAATCGATCTCTATCAATTACATCAGCACAATCCAGATGCAGGAAGGCAATTATGGGTAAGTTCACATTTAGATGAGTTTCTAAACGAACGCGCTTATATTTATACTATTGGTAATGCCACTCTACAGATAAAACACAGTAAGGATAAAATTAAATCATATGTATTTACGCAAGATAGCAACAATGCAATAGAATTACAATTTCAATATCAAGATGAAATATTTTCAGGCTATGATGTACTTGCGGGTATTGCTTTTAAATTTATTCAATTGTTGCGACTATTAGGCGGTGACAATAATCCTGTCATTAATAATTTATATCGCCTTGCTGAAAGTGCATCTACTGAATTTATGCCTATGCTTGAAACATTATTTTCAAGTGTAATGCCAGGCGATGTTTATCCTGAAACTAAAATTATCAAACAACTAACGATTGATCCATGCTATTTTAAAATTGAAAAAAGGAAAGCGTCCGATTTTCCGGAATGGCAATATAACGCGGTTAAATCAGCAATTGATAATTATAATTTTACAGCCTTTAAAGCATTAGTACAAAATGGTTATCCATGCTGCCACCCTGATCGTAATCCTATCATCGATATTCTTGAACACAGAAAATTTCCAAGTCATGAGATAAGAATTAGATTTTTAAAACTGATTTTAGAAAATTATTACCATAACCCTGATCCATCCTGCATGAATTTAAAATTAGCAATTATTTATGCTGCTGGAGAAAATGGAAACGAAGATGATCTTGACTTTTTATTATCACAAAAAATCCCCCATTCAAAAAACTCAGGTGTATATTACTCACCTAATGTTAATAAAGAATATTTGCATGCCGGCATCTCATACGATTTAATTTCGATTGTTTGTAAAAATCAAAAACAAACAAAGGAAAAACTCACAGTATTGCAGAAACATGGTGCTGATTTTAATGCAGATGCCTATAATCATTACATTGATGCTTTGCACACTAACTATCGAATGAAAACACCTAATTTAGCGGCAATTATTTTTTTAAATCAACTTGGAATAAGGCCCGTTAGTCAAGAGATCACCTACAATGAAACACCATTGATGTTAGCGTGTAAATCAGAAGACATCGCTTTGGTTCAGCTTTTTGTCGAATTGCACCGCGTTAATATCAATGAACCACTGCGCTTTCGATATGCATCTCCACTAGGATTTGTCACCTACGTTGGTGAAAATAATGGTAAAACCGCACTTGATTTTGCAGTTGAAAGCGGTGCTACCGATATCATTTATTATTTAAAGAGTCATGGCGCACAACCTGGTATTCGAACAGAAGAATCTGGTAATACACGAAATGACAATCATTTATTTCGCGTTGTCCCAGTTTTAATTGGCACGCGCCATGACCACAAACCCTATGTTGTTTTAGGCAAAAGACGCTCACAAAAGAGTGATAGCATTTTATCAAACGCCTATTGTTTTCCAGGTGGTGAAGTTGATAATACCGATTCTTCATTGGAAGATGCGGCAGTACGTGAATTATTTGAAGAAACAAGTGTTGATGCACGAAAAATTCCCGGCGTTAAAGTAACACATTTAGCAACCATTGATGGTTTTTCAGATCACGAGCATAAAGCAACTGTTTTTTACATCATTGACGTGGGAAGTCATCCGATTTCAGTTGAAGCCAGTGATGATTTAATTGAAGCAAGACGTGTAACAGTCGATCAAATCGTTGTATCTGAAGCACCTACTGCAACATTTATGAGTGTAGGCGATACGCGCATTCTAGGCAGTAATGCGCTGATCATTCAATATTGTCTTCTTCAAAATCAAATTGGGTTATCTGTTGACCAAATTACCAATCTTAAAAAGCAACTATTGATTGAAGCTCAAGGTTGTGAAGATTTGCATAAATTAGTCAGAGATAATCAACACGATATTTATCTGGGTTCAGCAACATGGTGCGCAGTAGAATCGCTGTTAAGAAATCTTGCGCACCTAGGATATAAATATCCGCCAGATGATTCTTTGCCTATTTTAATGCTCACCGCGAATTCATTTGAAGGCGTTGAATTGTTAAAAAAATATGGCGTTGATATCACACAGCGTGGAGTATTTAAATTATCGAATGAGACATTTTGTGGGACTGCATTATATTACGCTCTAAAAATAAATGATCTTGTGCTCGCAAAAAGACTAATTGCATTAGAACCAGGGTTTATTGATAAAAAACATGGTTTAAATAACATGTTTTTAATAGCCTGTGTTGAAAATAACAATTATGAAGGCGTTGATTATTTAATAAGTTTAGGCATTGATCCTAATACATCACCTTATAATAGAACAAGGGACACACGAGGTACATTTATACAACGTCCATTGATTGCAACTGCTGTCAAAAAGGGATCCGTTGATTTAGTAAGACAGCTCATGAGTGATCCACGGATATTTGTTAATCGCGAGCGATCCTTTGGAAATTGTAATACAGTATTAATGACGGTGATAAAGCATGATAAAAAAGAAATAGCATTAATGCTGTTAGAGGATGACCGATTAGATTTATCTGTTAAAAATAAAAATGATCAGACAGCTTTAATGTTTGCACAGGGAAAACCAAGCTGGGAAGATGTTGTTGCAATGATAGAAGCGAAATTAAAAGAACAATCTGAATGCACTTTAAAAAATCTTCTATTAAATAATACGCTTAAAGAAATGGATATCACAGATGTAGAACTTTTGAGCTCTAATCCTGACTATTTTAGTCAGCTGATATGTGAATGTAAAAGTTTGGAATGCATTGAATTTAGTTTTTCAGATTTATATACCGCTAAATTGATTTTGTTTATCAATAGTATTGTTAATCAAGACAATATAAATACTGTTAAGTTTCGCTGTTTTGATTTTGATATTGAAACATTAAGTTCCATTTTACCAGAAGCGATTTCTGCTTCAAAAACATTTAAATTATTAAAGCATGTGCAATGTACGGATATACCTTTTGATCAATTAAAGCTTATTTTATCGGCTGGATTTAATTTAGTGAAATCATTTACTATCCACGGTGATTATACTTATAAAGAAATTGAATCATTGTCACAATTTTTAACCGTAATGAAAATTAGAGCGGAAATAACCTTGGTTGATGTTAGCTTTGATTCACAAAACTTAATTAATTCGGTTATTACGCACAATCAGGTCGAAGAATTAATGCTCCAGGACTTTTTCGCATTCAGGAACACTACTATTGATCTAACTTTTGGCGATGATGATATTGTTAATTTACAAAATAAATTAGAGTTACTTCATGGATGTCCAACCGTATTGAAACTTACTGAAGAATTCTATGCAAATTGCAAAACCTATGTAAAAAAATATTTTCTAGAACACGTTGATATCATGTCAGTTACATTATCAGGAAAATGGGGCAAAGAATTAGCAGATGAATTTTTAAAGTTATTGCAAGGCCAGAGTAAATTAAAGCACTTGGCATTATTTAGTGCAGATATTGATACTAAAGTTATGTGTGCATTATCTAAAATTTTAATCTCTATTCCCATTCAAGGATTAGCGTTACAGTACTCAAAATTTTTAATGAAGCGTCCTGCTCAATTGTTAAAAGCCATTAACGAAACCGAACATCTTGTTTTCTTAAATTGTTCTGATAGCACTGCTTCAGCAATAATTATGTCTGAAATTACTGGAAATCGCTCTTTATTGTCTGCGGACTTATCGGATTGGAGGTGTTCTACCGCATGGAAAGAAGACTTAAGTAGAATGCTTGCTAGAAACGCATGTGCTTGCTTACAGCCAGAATTTTCAGCAACTGCGTCATCGAGATTTCTGAATACTACAGAAACAGGTGTCACTACTCAATTGAGTACGGTTGTTTCAAACAGAGTTACGTTCTTATAAAAATAAAATGAATTGGATTAAGGACCATTGAAATTATAGAATTGTCATGAATAAGATTACAGACCAATTCGAGGAAAAAGATGAGAACCAAGCAAGAAGTTTTTTCAAACAAGCTTTATCAAGCCGCGCTAAGGCAAGATATCGAAATGTTAAATTCGATAATACAAGAAATAATTTCGCCACATGTAGTTGGAGATCCTGCACGCACATTCGCTTACGAATATGATGAGAATGTTATTATCGGTAATATTTTGATGCCAGCAATTATCGATTTATTGAAATTAGGCAATGCATCATCTGCAGAATTTTTAATTAAGCAAAGCGAATACCTGCATGAGAATGGTGAGTCTTTCTACAAATGCCTGGCTTCTGAAGCCGCTTATTACAATCAACAGGTCATTGTAAATATTACGCGTGATAAGGGTTCAAGTATTATCAATGGAATTATATTAGGCACTGCTAGAAGAGGTGATCGTAGTACTGTGGATGCTTTGTTAGCACAAGGAATGCATGGTGTGGATAGAAGTAATTTTAACGCTTATCGTGATGCTATAGGATTGTCGTGCCTGAATGTTGCTCACGCTGCAACAGGTTATGGCCAAGGAAATCATGTTAATTATGCAGAAGAATTAATTGCAAGAGGCTTTCCTCGCCATGATCTAAGTCTTATTACTTCTGTAGCTTGCGGTGCCGCTTTTGGCGGACATTTTAAATATGTCAACGAATTAATAGCCAGAAACGCCCGCTTACATACAGTTCACTGGGCTGCCTTTCAAGCAGGGTTTCATGAATTCGCAGACGATCTCGTATTAAGAAGACTCACTGATCAAAATAATGATTTAGATGAAGTAAAACGCCGCGCTAGAAATGAATTTGCATTTAATAAACAAGGGCGACGCCTAGCCGTCAAACGAGCTATAAAATTCTTATCGCTAATGCAATCAAATCATGGGATTCAAGAGCAAGAAGCATTCGCAATTACAAACAAAACAAATTTTGGTGCATTATTTTTTATGGTATCTATCGTAGCTTTTGCATGCCCAAATTTGCAAAGAAAAACAAAATTGCCAACGGAAATTTTGTTGAATATTTTTAGTTATAATTTTGGATTTAACAGCGATCCGCGATTAAATAAACAAATGGGCTTTGGTTTATTTTTATCGATAATAACACCGAATCGAAACGCTGCCATTGCAACTGCGCATACAAATAATTCTGCAACAGGTGATGATGTGGCATTGCGTGTCTGACAAATGTCAGATTTTCTGTCCCCAGAATTTTTTCATAATAATAAATTTGCAATTCCTGGATACTCAACCCACGAGTTTCAGAGAGAAATCGATAAGTGATACCAAGAAAAACGCGTCATGAATGAAATGCCAGATAGCAATAAGCTTACTGCTATCACCCAAGTTATCACAGGATCGCTCGATGGAAATAAACTTAAAAACCAATTACCCAACAATCCGCCCTGCCCGACTCTTCTCAATAAAAAATCAAGCGTTGCAAATACAATGACAAAACCCGTTAATTTTAAAATAACGGTAAACCCTCCTTCATACAAACGGTGCCAGTGAAGATAAAAAGTAATCCCAGTGTAAGCAAAAAAAACCGCAATCATCATAATTAAAAATACTTCGCGAAGGCGAGATAATGCTTCACCATCAACAGTGGTATTCACATCCCCTGCTCTTGTGTGTCTTTTAAATGTGGTGACTGGGTATCGCATTTTGAGCTCCTGTGAAATGGCTAAAAAATTCAAAAATGAATTTCAAATTTTTAAGCAAAAACCGATTCTGACTTTATTAAGAAAATACCGAAATGCTTTTCGGTTTTCTTTTGAAGACCTAGGTTTTGCCATAAGAGTTTTTTTAGCGACGCAATTTAATCCTGACAAGCGTTCTTGTGCAGAAATTTGATCACGAAGAAATTACGAACAGGTAAGGTTTTCAGATAAAGTACGAACAGCCATGATTAACTCCGTTTTAGTTAGTTGTGGTTAGCGACCACTTAAATAAGGGATGTTCTACGTGAAACATTGTGACGTTCATGTGCAGTCTAAAAGTAATTAAATTTTAATTGATGCGTATTTTATTTAATATTTTCAACGAGTTACAAAAACGCTACACTGTAGCGTTTCTATTTTAGCTGAATTGTTGCTGAAGTTTCGCTGTTCTTTCAATACTATCAACCGATCCAAGAAGGCTGTGAACAATAGCGGTTCTAATGATTTTGCTTTTTAAGCCTTCCATTGCTGGCATCTTTATTCTGACATTAATTATCCACTCATCAAGAAGATCTGCCACCTGTTGGGTTGGTCTAAAGCTAATGCTTTTCTCAAGATTTTCCAACTCTTCTGAAAGCTCAATACAATCCAAAACAAAATCTTTGTCTGGACAGGTTAGGAATTTGCGAATTGCATCGCAAATCCACTTTGACTTGCCGCGCAATCCATATCCGTCAGATACCAATTTTTGATGCATTTCAATTTCAAGACTAGCTGGGATTTTAAATGATTTGGTTGAATTTGATCTTGTCATTAAGCCGGCACCCCTAGTTCTGCTTCCATTATTTCAATTAATCTTTGAAAAGCTTTGGTTGATTGATCCAAACAAGTCCAGTCAACCGGATGAAAAGTCGGCGCATGTCTCTTGAACTGATTTGTCGACAATATTGCTTCTGCAATGGTTCTTGCAACAAAAGGCTTTCTCGTTGTGCCTAAATCTACGGAAACCCTCTTTCGGCCCAAAGATTTTGATTTATCATTTGCAAAAACCTTCGGTGCAATCCTAATATTTTTTGCCTCTGATGGTTGATCTAGCTTATTTTGAATTTGCGCTTCAGTCGCAGATACCAGTTGCCTTGCTAAATCCAAGGTGACTATTTTCCCATCTCGAATAAAGTTCATTAAAGCTAAATTCGATAATATTGCTTTATAGAATTGCGCTTGTGGACGGCTAACGCTCATGATTTCAGAAAGCATAATGGCTGTTAGCTCTTCGTTATGTTCTACTTGATACGCATCTAATATCGCTTTAACGTTCATTAATTTTTCATAAAGCGAGAGGTCTTTTCGAGATTGGTTTTCAGACCACTGAATCACTTTTAAATCGAGTGCTTTTGGTTTCTTTCTAAATACACGCGCTTCAATTATTTTCTTTTCAGCGATAATAGATGCAAAAAAACGTCTTTCGCCTGCAACCAATTTAAAATTGCCGCCCTCTTCAATCACGACGATTGGATGAAGCAGCCCTTCTTTTTTGATAGATTCTGCAAGTTCACACAAACCATCATGCTCTTCTTTTTTAGCAATATACTGAGGATCTGATGTTGATAAACCCGATCTTAAATCCAGCAAAGTAATTTTGTGTTTTCTGGGATTTTCAGGATCAAGGTTAATACGATTAATTAAAATTTCGGTATTAAAAAAATTCGAATTTTCAGCTTCGGCCATCTGAATTGTTTGAGTGAGAGCTGTATTAACCGCTGAGCTAATGCCAAATCTTTTTTTAGACATACACTTCTTCCTTCTTTTGATTTTTATCCATTAAATTCATTTTACTCATAACATATTCGCACATCTCGATGCATTCTTGTTTTGCCTTATTCACACCTGGCAAATCAAATATTGATTTTGGCATCGCATTTTCCGTGTCGTTTTCTGCAAAAGTAATTCTGCGAGATAATTTACACGGCATTAAATGCTCCGCAATCGCTGCATTATTTTTTAAATCTTCATACATACTGGTATGCAAAGCGGTGCGGCTATCAAACATATTAGGCAAAATACCTATTAAATTCAATGGGTTATTTTCATCCCGATTTTTCTTCTCAAGCATCCACAGTTGCATCATTCCAAAAACGCCTCGAATAGGCTTATCTTCCATTTGCGTTGGAATAATAATATGAGATGCAGCCCTCATTGCTGAGCGCGTCAACGGGCCCTTGGACGGCGCGGTGTCAACAACAACAAAATCATAATTATCTTGCACATCCTTCATGCTCAAAAATGCTTTAAAGCGATCGTAAATTTTTTCTAGGACTTCATCTTTTCTGCATTGCTCTACCATCAATAACTCAGAAGCGTAGGCTGGCATGATATCTAAATTTTCATTCATGGTAGGGTAGGGAATAACGCCTTCTTGCGGCCTTAAAAAAATATCTGCGATACTGCTTCGACCTTCCCAGCCTTCGTCAGTTTCTTTGTAATCAGGGTGAACAGAAGGGCGATGGCCATCCGGACTATTAGGATCGATCTCCATTTGCATTAAACGTTGAGAAATATTGCACTGTGGATCTAAATCAATAACCAGTGTTCTTTTTTTAAGAACTTTTGAAAAATATTCTGCGAGAATAGAGGTAATGCAAGTTTTGCCAACACCTCCTTTGTTATTGCACGGGACTATCACTTTCATCGTAACGCTCCTTGTTTGGATTATTTTTTGTATTACGTAGAATCTAATTTATCATGATATAGATTTTTTGCAAATATCTTGTTACTCTTAAAAAAGCACAACAACATTGTTTTATAAAAAATTTTCAAAATTCACTGTTGTTATAGTTTATAATATGTTTTTAATGTTTCTTTCTGAATTTATTCAATAGAAACATGAAGTTACGGCACTTTATGTGACGTTTGTGTGACTAAATGTGACGTTTGTGTGAAGTAAATGTGACATCTGTGTGACTAAATGTGACGTTTGTGTGCTGATTGCAACGGATAGTTAGGAAGAAAAAAGGGATGCTCTGATGGAGATGGAATTGCTCAATAAAGACTTTGAGATCATCAATGGTCGCACAGTTGTAAAAAAACACGTAGCAACCATTCATTGCTCAAACAAACTTTCTTTGCTCGAAAGAAAGATATCAAACGCATTGCTATTCCATGCTTTCCCCAATCTTAAAAATCAATTAATTCACCAAATCAAAATGGATGATTTAAAGCGCCTAATCGGCGTTAATACTAGAAATCATTTTGCCTTAAAAGAAGCGCTAAAAAAATTAATCAGCACGTTATTGGAATGGAATCTTTTGGGTGACAGCATTCCCGAGTTAGAGTTAGAGGGGTGGAATGCATCAACTATTTTATCGTCCGTCAGTGTTTCAAAAGGCGTTATTAAATATCAATATAGCGAATTAATTAAAACTTTAATTATTGATCCTAAAATCTACGGAAAAATAAACCTAGCGATTCAAGCACGATTTAAATCATCATATGCATTAGCTTTATATGAAAATTGTTCTCGCTATCGCGGATTGCCCTACACGAAAAATATTGATATTGCCGTATTCCGAAAGTTAATGGGTGTTGAAGAAGGAAAGTACGAAATATTTCGAGATTTTAATCGTCGCGTGCTAAATCAAGCTGTATCAGAAATTAATACCTGTTCGGATATTCGTATTACCCCAGAAATTGCACGAATAGGAAAAATGATCAAATCAATCAAATTTAAAATTGAAGAAAGATCGATTAAGCAGCGCATCGGTATTGTTGCAAGTGATGATTCCGAAAAATCATCGATAGAAACATTAACCAAAGATTTTATTAAAGAGTTTGGAGAAGAAAAAGTGAATAGGGCAGTTGAGTATGTTCAGTCGCGATCAGCTTATAAAAAGGGTGAGATAAAAAACATACCGGGTTATATCAAGTCTGCCATTGTTAATTCGTATGAAGAAAAAATACAAAAGGAAAAAAACAAGACCAGGCTCACAGACACTCAAAAAGAAGATGTTAATTGGCGAATGCATCGGGTTGATTACTACCGGTATATCACAGAACACATGATGAAAGAATTTATAACAGCAAGTGAAGAAGGCCAACATAAAGCACTGTCAGATTTTTTTGCTAACGGAAAAACCATCGTGGATAATTTTTCTCAAGATGAGCATTGGTTTTCGACTGTGTATAAGAAATTAGGTGCTTCTGCCGATGGTTTGAGATTATCTATCGCGTCAAAAGCATTGGACGCAGCGATTTTTTTTGAAAGGGGCTTTACAGAATTTCTATACAAAAAATATAAGAATCTAAAAGAAAGCGCGCCCAATTTTGCAGAGTTTATGGCTCAGCAAACCGCTGATATTTGATTCGCTTTGAATAAATTAGCGCTATAATATTTATTTTCTTAATACGGACATAAAATTGTGAATTCAAGCGAGCTTGATTTATTAACCAAAGAAGGCGAATGTCTAACTGTTGAGTTAAAAGAAAGTTACACTAATAAAATTGATCGGGACATGGTCGCTTTTGCTAATACCAGCGGCGGTCGCATTTTATTGGGTGTCACTGACAAGGGAAAAATCATTGGTGAGAAATTAACAAATAAATTAAAAGCTGATATTAATTGCCTTGCCAGAAATTGCGATCCCTCGATAACGCTCGATAGCATTAAACAAGTAAATGACGTTATTGTTATTGAAATACCAGAAAGCAATCAAAAACCACACAGTTGTTCAGCCGGCTATTATCGCAGGTTAGACGGCGCAACGCAGAAAATGAATCAGAATGAACTAAAACTCGTATTTAAAAATGCGGGTAAAATAGAGTCATTTGAGATGGAAATTAATAAAAAAGTTGCATGGGAGAATATTTCCACTTTAAAAATTGAAAAATTCTTAGCTGAAGCTGATATTCAACTTAAAGATATCAAACCGCAAGCAATATTAAACAGTTTGTGCCTTGCCGAAAAATCACATATTAATAATGCTGGTGTGTTATTTTTTGCAGATGAACCAAGGCAATATATTTTACAATGCGAAATGATTTTGGCTGCCTTTAAAGGTAGCACTAAAGTGCATATTTATGATCGAATTGATGTGCGAGATGATTTAATTACGCAATTTAATACCGCAATGATTTTTTTACGGAAGCATTTAAATGTTCGAAGTGAAATTACTGGTATTAACCGAAAAGATATATGCGAGATTCCATTAGCCGCGCTGCGAGAAGCGGTGATCAACGCGATTATTCATCGTGATTACTCAACTCGTGGAATGAGTATCATGGTGGAAGTTTATACGGATCGAGTCGTGATTCAAAATCCAGGAAAATTACCGGATGGAATGAGTATTAAAGCATTAATGCACACTTCAATGCGTCGAAATGAAATTATTGCAGATATGTTTGGACGAATAGACAAGGCAGAAAGAATGGGGAGCGGCATTAAGCGTATTTTAGATTTGATATCAGATGCAAATTTACCAGAACCCATTTTCGACAATAATAATTTATTTTTCAATGTGACATTTAAGCGCGATCCACAGTTTTCAATCAATCCAGCACCGCACGAAATTAATAAAATATCTGCTAGCGATTTAACGGATAGACAGCACGCAATTATAGAAGCACTTCATGATCAAAAATTATCGTCGAGTGAAATTCTTGAGGTATTGACTGTTTCAGCCTCTGACAGAACTGTTCAGCGCGAATTGCAGTTATTAAAAGATATGGGGTATATTGATTTTGAAGGCCCCAAGGGGTGGGCTCGCAAGTGGTTTGTTGTGAAAGAGTAACTTAAAAATCTCACCGCCAACTCACCGCCAACTCACCGCCAACTCATGGCCAAATCCAGAGAAAGTGTCCGCGAGACGTGATTAAACTTAATTAAATCAATGAGTTAAAAATGAAAACAATATTGTGCTACGGCGATTCTAACACCTGGGGCTGGAACCCAGAAAAATACGATGAAAAAACGGATCACAAAGCAAGATATCCTCGTGATGTTCGATGGACGGGTCGTCTTCAAAAATTATTAGGCGATAATTATTACGTCATTGAAGAAGGGCTAAATGGCCGCGCAACTAATTTAAATCATTCAGAGCCACCCGATCGCAATGGTAAAACGTATTTAATGCCATGCCTTTATTCTCAATCGCCGATTGATTTAGTTATTTTATTTCTAGGTGGCAATGATTTAAAAGCGATTTATAATCGCTCAGCCAAAGAAATTGCAGATGGTTTATCAGAATTAATTTCAATGATCCAATCATCAAAATATGGCGCTGATCAGAATCAGAAGGTGTTTTTAATTTAATGCAGTTTTGGGTTGAAGAAAAAAATAAAAATGAACGAGATGAAATTATCGCAGATATTCAAGACTTAATTGATGATTCATCAGAGCAAGGCGTTATTGAAAAAGAATACATTCGATTTAATGACTTAGATGCCATCGCAAAAAATATTCGTTCATTTAAAAACAGCCTGCTAAGCAAAGTGATGGAAGAAGGTGGAATTAGCAAGCTTGCCCAATTAACAGGAATACCACAGCCTTCGTTATCGAGGTTTTTCAACACCAATACAATGCCAAGACGCGCGACATTGCTAAAAATTGCAAAAGCATTGAATTTAGATGAGTTAAAGACGGAAAAAATATGGGGTAGGTGATTCATCAACCGGCAATTATTTTTTTCATCTTTTCTTCAAGCATTTCAATCCGGTCTTCAGCCAAGCGGCCGTATTGAACAAAGTGGCCAGGAAGTGCACCATGAAATGATCGATTATTGTTTATTTCTGAAAACAATTTTATTAAATAATTTTTTAAATTTTTATCTGATTGATTAATAAATTCGACAATTTTTGTACATCCATCTAACACGGAAACAATATCTTCAAAATCATGGCTAGCATAAAAATCCATATTTCCGCGAGTCTTAAATGCCTCTAATTTTGTTGCAAGAAAATAAGGCGCTGCAACTACCTTAATATTTATTTGACTTGTCAGGGGAACAATAGTGGCCGTTGAAATTGCATCTTTATACCAACGATTGCCAAATCCTAAAATTTTCTCATCCGTTGGCATAACATCTAAAATCACATGATCATAGCGCCACCTACAAATGACTTCTTCAGATAAGGATTGTTTAAAGCCCAACGCCCTTAATTTTTTCTCTACATGATGATATTCTCGCAATGAAATAACATCAACAATGCAATCTACATCGAACGTGTGTCTCACATCAGGCGAGTAAGGATCGTCAATCAACAGCGCCGTTGTACAGCCGCCTAAAAACACAACCTCATCGCGTAGATCACCTAGTTTAGTTGCGACAAATTCCAACATCCTCATATTTGCCAATCTGACTGCGTTATTATTTTGCATTAGTTCTCAACCTTTTTTTCAACAATGTTATCGCCATATTTCTTTCTCGCGCTCGACCTGATCGAATTGCATCAACTAAAACCAATATCTCATAAAAAATTTGATCTGGATTTTCACGTAATGCTTTTGATGTAGATGAATGAATAGGCATTAACGCAACACCACGTTTTTCTCCCATTGCATCTGGCCATACGGGAATAGGGTCATCTCCGACGGCAATTTTATCATGAAAAAGTGGGGCTGCAATTGAAGTGGGTGTTCCGCGCGTGTACTCACCTAATTTAACTGGAAAGAAAAACTTAACAGCACTAATTAAAAATTCTTGTGCTGCGTCAATATTAGGGATGAGATCACCTTTTTTATTAATTCTTAACAGCCCCGCATTGTTTAATCGTTCGACGCCGCCATTTATTTCAGATAAGCTAATATGCAATATTTTGGCTAATGCTCGTTGAGACCACTGTTTTCCAGGATTTGCCAAGAGCTTTATTAAAAGCAAACAATCTTGTGATTTTAGCACCTGATTTTCTCCTGTTGGCTATATAAAATCATTATATCACAAGTGTTCTGTGTTCGCGAACAGAAAACATATATTTTTGAAAGCATACCAGTACCCATAATTTAAGACAGTTATTCATTGTTTTTGCAGGACTATATATTTTACTTGCGGTGATAGCATGTACACGGCATTTTGGTTTTCCTAGCCACAAGCACTAATTTTGTGTTGCGAAGGTGAAAAAGTACGGAGATTTTTATTTTCATCATCTGCGCAGATTTCTTTGTGCGATGACTTAAAGAAGTCAGCGTTATTTTTGCATCAGTCGACAATGGATTTACAGCAAAAAAAACTTGATGTTGTATCATTTTTTAATATTCTCCTATTTGCACTCAAAGGTGTAACAGACTTAGTTGATACAGCAGTGTGCTCGCAAGAGCAGTTTTACAAAACATTCAACCACTGAGTGAGAAATTAGCAAAAACTTTACGTCAGATATTAAATATAATATAGTCGAGACCATGGAAATGATTAAAAATATTAGCGAAGAAAAACGCAGGGAATCTGTTTCATTTGATGCATTTTATTTTGAGAAAATGCGCGAAATGGGAAAAATATTTTCCATGCAAGATACTTTTTCACATATTGCTGATATTAATTTATGGGGATCATCTGAATCAGTGTCGGGTGAAGGATCAACCTATTCTGAAACGCGTACTCTTAAAAATAACTTAATTAATTTGTTAATAGCGCTAAAAATTAAAACTGTGCTAGATGCGCCTTGCGGTGATTTTCAATGGTTCTCATCAATTGTTTTTTCCATTGAAAAATATATTGGCGTTGATATAGAAAAAAATAATATTGAAAAACTAAAAAATCTTTATCAAAACAAGACTCCTTTATTTAAAACCGCCGATATTTGTGAAACCAAGTTAGATCGTGCTGATCTTATTCTTTGCAGAGATTGCTTAGTGCATTTTTCATATTGCGATATTAAAAGAGCAATTAGAAATTTCAAAAACACCGGATCGACTTATTTATTAACCACGACATTTTCTGATGCGAATATAAATATGGATATTACAACAGGTGATTGGAGAACGCTCAATTTGCAAATTGAGCCTTTTAATTTTCCAAAGCCAATTAATATAATAACAGAAGGCTGCAAACAGAACGACGGGCTATATCAAGATAAAAGTCTTGCGCTTTGGAGATTGAATGACTTGCGTGTTGATTTTTAATTTTAACAAAAATACCCGGATATATAAAGTAAGTGTTTTTGTTAAAATTAGAGCACGGTACAAAATATGTAAACTTATTAATTAATGAGAGACCTTGAATTCTATATTAATTTTTAATAACTTTGCTACCATTCATAAGCTATATTTTCGCTGATACATTCCGTCACCGTTGTAAAAATTATTGCGCAACAATCAATATTTTCCTAACTAAAAATGGCTGCATACTTTGTAACATCTGGCAATCCCGCATCAGAAAACCCCTTTTTTCTTAAAGCGCAGCTATCGCATTCTCCACAGGCTTCGCCGTTATGATTTGCCCTGTAGCAAGAGACTGTTTTTGAATAATCAACCCCTAATTCACAACCCAGTTTAATAATTTCAGATTTACTAAGTTGAATTAAAGGCGTTTCAATGTTGATTGATTTTCCTTGTAGGCCGGTTTTTGTTGCAAGATTTGCTAACTTTTGGAAAGCCGCAATGTATTCTGGTCTGCAATCTGGGTATCCAGAATAATCTATCGCAGTAACACCAACGAAAATTGCTTCTGCGTTTAGTATTTCAGCCCACCCTAATGCAATCGAAAGAAATACGGTATTTCTTGCTGGAACATAAGTGCTTGGGATATTGCTTGATTGCTTGTAATCTGGAATATTAATCGAATTATCCGTTAGTGCAGAGCCACCTAAAGAGCCAATTGAGAGTGTTATTATTTCATGTTTTATTACAGAAAAATCTTTGGCTATATTTTTTGCAGCATCTAATTCAGAACGATGTTTTTGTCCATAGTCAAAGCTCAATGCAAAACAAGCATAATCTTGATTTTTTGCTCTTGCTAAACACGTCGTTGAGTCTAGTCCGCCCGATAATAAAACTACTGCATTTTTCATAAGAACACGCCTCTATTTATACTGGTTATTTTTTGAATTATAGGTTGCTTCTAGGCTGAAAGGAGAAAAATTGGTGTCGACATCATATATATCCAATTTCTCAGATTTTTTAAGAAATTTTGTAAGTCTAATTGAAAGTTTTAAGCCTAGTATTTCTATGATAGTTTTGGTAATCCAGATATCAATAATTATTTTCATAATATCATGCGTTGAATATATTTTGTAAAATGCAATGATCGCAAAAACAACGCTGTCGAGAGCAGATGCTACTATCGTTGATCCAATAAAGCGTAAAGAAGTATACTGTCCCCTATATTTAATTTTCAATTTAGCGAGGATGTATGAATTTATTGGCTCTGAAACAAGATAACTTGCAAATGATCCAAGGATGATAAATATATTTGCAGAAATTAATTTGTTAAAGGTAGCGTTATCTGTTGCAAAACTTGGACTAGGTAAATGTATTATTATTTGCCCGTAGCCAATAAATATAACATTAAATAAAAAGGCAGACCAAATAGCACGTCTGGCATGTTTATAGCCATAAACTTCTGTAATCATATCGGATAATAAAAATGTCACGGGGAAAATTAAAGCTCCTGGCGAAATTGTCATGCCAAATATATTAACTAATCTTGCGTCAAACCAATTTGATATTGCAATAATCATCGAGTACGATAAAATCAAAAACCATAAATATTTCGGATGGTTTTGCACAACATGTGTTTTATTTTCACTCATTAACTAACTTCTTTTATTTCAGTTTCATCAAATGTAACAACTAAGTTTTTTGCAAGTGCTTTTCCAATAGCCAAACCTAGTTTTTCACTTTCAATTTTGGCAATATTTTTTATCGAATGATTCGAGAAATTTTCCCATGATTCTTCTATTTTGTGTCGTTTATAAGAAAGTGTGCTAGTTAAGATTATTTTGTTAGAAATCACCTGAACCACTTGCGGATGAATTTCTTCCTTATCAATTCCGAAAAATTTCGAAAGCCAGAGATCAATCTTTTTTACTAGTTCGTTTTTCATAATTTTACCATTTTAAAACATTATGTTTTAGCATTGACCTGTATAACAACACCAATAAACCGGTAGTTTTCTTTTTTTGTTAATTCAATTGGTTTAATATTTTTATCGTATGAAACAAGCGTTTTTTTATTTTTTTTTATGTATAGTTTGCGTATTAATATTTTATTAATCCCATTGATGTCAACAGCTACCAATGTATCGTTTTCAGGTATTGCCAGGGTATCAATAATGAAAAACGACCCTTTTTTAAACATCGGCTTTATGTCTTCATCTGACAGGAGCGCAATAAAGTTACCTTGGGTGTGGCTTATCTTTATTTCAATAACCCCAATACTTTTTTGAATTCCAATCGCCATTTGGTAGACGGGAATTGATCTTGTTTCAGTAGTTGAATCCAATGTTTGCGATTCGATATAAATTTCTGGATTTTCTTTAATGCCAGATATTAAATCGTCAATAGCGATGTTAAACCCATCGTTCCTAAAAAAATCGATTATTTTTGATAATGTGTCTACTCTTGGATTATAGACTCGTTTATTTGGATCCGCGTGCATTAATTTAACTAAAATTGAATGCGGTACATTAATGGCCTTTGCCAATTGGTAAATTGTAAAATTTTTTTGATCCCTCTTTGTCTTTTTATCTATTAAATCACGCAGTACCAGATGAATATTACTGTTATATGCCTGGATAGCCGAGCTCATTTCTTTATTCCTATCAAAATTAAGCATTCTACCAACATATGTGTGTTTCTCTGAGAAATAAATTAAATAAGTATTGACTATGTTCTTTAAAGAACATAATATGCATATGTTCTTTAAAGCACAGTTTATCTAAGTTTATAGAAAAATAAAGTAAAAAGTTTGCTTGTTTTTCATTTGAACATAAATGAGCTTTAAATGAACAGATTTTGAGTAAAACTTACTAGATAAAACTGAAATAGGTGAGCAATGGACTACAACCTCAATACCACCCTTGAATCCACCAGCAGGCTCAATTTTACTGGCAATATTATTCCCCATGCTTGGTATTCAAAAATTACTTTCGGTGGCGGTAAAGTAGACCTTATTGCCATTATCCTACTCGCTGAAATTGTCTATTGGTACAGACTTGTTGAAATCAAAGACGAGCATACCGGAAGATTTCTGGGCTATAAGAAAAAATTTGCAAAAGATATGCTTCAAAGAAGCCTACAGTCATTTTCTGATCAATTCGGCCTTTCAAAAAGACAAGTGTCAGATGCTCTAAAGCGTCTAGAAGATGCTGGTCTTATTATCAAACAAATTCGCACGATACAAATATCACTTGGCAGGTTAAATAACGTGATGTATGTAGCGCCTGTGCCAGAAAAGATCGCAGCGCTTGACCATGATTCAAATATTGAACCAGAAATCTTTGAAATTGAACAAAACAGTGAAACCTCTGCTGTTTCACCGGATACGTTTGAACGTAGTAGGGGGTACGATGAAACGTACCAGGGGATACGTTCAAACGCAGTAGGTGGTACGACAGAACGTGGTACATATACAGAGAATACAACAAAGATTACTACAAAAATAACAGCAGCAGAAAAGAGTGAAGACAAAAGTGAAATTGCTGCTGCTGTTTTCTCAACTAAATTAAATTCAAAACCAGGTGATGCCATTATCAGCGAAAGCTTAAGTGATTATCAGCTCCAAGCTATTTGTGATGCTGCAGGTAATCAACCTGATTTAGAAAAAGAAATTAAGACAGCCATTTTATCTAAAAATTCATTTTCAAATGCTCATCCTGATTTTCATAAAAAACTAAATACAATTAAAAAATTGATCAAAGAAGGGCGGTGGACGACACCCGCAGCTGTTATTCAAGAAAAAGAAGTGTTTGTTAAAAAAACACTTGATCCTATTATCCGAGAATTACAAGAAGCAGAGCTTGATTATATCCACTGGGAATCCATGCTTAATTTAGCCATTAAAAAAAATCAGTTTACAGAAATTGAAAATTATAAAAAATTATTTAATTTGGCAAAGCAAAATTTAGAGAGTATGAAATTAAGGTTTGAAAATCTTATAAAAATTGAAAGAGAGGAATAAAAAATGGGTGGTGGATTTTATTTAGTAACCGTTTTACAAAATCTGGTCGCTATTTTAACAGGCCCTGTTGCAAGCTCCATTATTGTGATTGCTATTGTGGGTGTGGGGTATCTTTGGATTCACGAAGGACGAATTAACAAAACTCACGCCTTGGTTGTGATTGTCGGCGGCTCTGTGATTTGGGGCGCATCCTGGCTTGCGAGCACACTTGGATTTACATCATGATCGATAAAGAAACATTAAACATTAGCCCGATTTTTACAGGATTAACGCGCCCACCGATGTTTTTTGGCATTACAGTGGACTACCTGTTTATCTGCTTTCTGTGCTCCTATTGCTTATTTATGTTAACAGGTGAGTGGGTTTTTCTAATTACTTATATTCCTATGCATCTATTTGGCTGGATAGCCTGCAAGATTGATCACAACTTCTTTCGCATCATGATGAAAAAAATGGAATGTCCCAATGTTCGCAACAAAAGAAAATGGGGTGTGCAAAGCTATGAGCCATTCTAATACAGTGCAATTAACGAAAAATGAAGTTGGCATCTCAAGGCATGTGCCAATCACACATTTGAATAACCCCGCTATTTTTGAAACACAAAGCGGCATGCTGGGCATGGTTTTAAGAATTGATGGCGTCACATTTGATGCAGAAGGAGATGATGTTCTAAACCATTACAAATTTTTAGAGCATCGCGCAGTCTCTATGTTGGATGATCGGTTTGCAATTTATGTAACGGTGCACCGCCATAAAGAAAACATGCAATTAAACGGTGATTTTGATAATGATTTTGCACGTGAATTAGATTTAAGATATCACGCACAATTTAGAAATAGTAATCTTTACATCAATGACATTTATATGACGCTTATTTTTAAGGGAATGAGTTCTGGAAAAATGGGAAAGAGCATCGGCATTTTTAATAGGCTTAAAAACAAGGCAATTAAGGATGCAAGAGAATTGAGCAGAATCGCACAGATTAAAGAGTTGAAAAAAACGGTTGATCAAACCAAAGCAATTTTATCTGTTTTTAATCCTAGAATTTTAGGTGAAAATGATAAAGAAGCCACGCACAGCGAGGTGCTCAGTTTTTTAAGTTTACTTGTTAACGGTGGGAAAAGCCTAACATTACCTTATGCCGATACAACGCCTGTCATTGGAAAAAATATGACGGAGGCCAAAAAATTAGGCGCGCTTTATCCATTTGGCAAAATATCACAGTATTTATCAGATAAGCGCCTATTTTTTGGAGAATATATTCAATTTCAAGGAGCGACAAAAAATGATGTGATCTATGGCGTCATTATTTCCATTAAAAATTATGGTAATCAAGGTGCTAGCATTATGTTCGACACGCTGCTTCATTTGGACAGCGACTTTATTAATACCCACTCATACGCTGTTGAAGCAAAAAATATTGCGCAAAATTTTATTAAAAAACATATTCGTCGAATGCACAATGTCAATGATCCTGCTATTTCACAAATTGAAGCATTAAGTGCTGCGCAAGATATGTTGGCGTCAGACGAGATTACCATGGGCTATCATCACAATACGATATTATTGCTTTCATCAAACCTAAATGAGCTTGATAAAAAAATAGCGCAGTGTATTAAATGTTACTCTGACGCAGGATTTGTGGCGGTTCGTGAAACCATGGGTCAAGAACCTGCATTTTGGGCACAAATCCCTTCTAATTTTAAGTACATCGCAAGGTCAAGTTTAATTACATCTGAAAATTTTGTGGATTTTGCATCGCTTCATAATTACCGCACTGGTTTTTGTGATGCAAACCACTTAAGGAGTGCGGTTACTATTTTAGAAACGCCTTCTAAAACACCTTATCGCTTTAATTTTCATGCGAAAGGCAATCTTGATAATCCATCCAAGGGCCACGCAATTATTATTGGCGGCAATAATTCTGGTAAAACTGTTTTAATGACATTCATGGACGCGCAGCTGACAAGATATCACAATAATACCTTTTATTTTGATCGCGACAGAGGTGCTGAAATTTATATTCGCGCCATTAAAGGCACCTACTCCGTTTTATCGCCAAATCATCCAAAAAACACACAATTTGCACCGCTGCAATTAAAAGATACGCCGAGAAACAGGCAATTTAATCGAGATTTATTAATTTCCTTTTGTAAGCAAGATGAGCATGATGAATTAAATGCCGATGTTATCGAAGCACTGACACAGTGCGTTAATTATGCCTATGATCATTTAGCCCCTGAATTTAGAAATTTTTCAAATGCCACAAAAATATTACCCATTCATTTTTCAAAGTGGGCAAGTTTACGAAGATGGTTAAGATCAGGTGGAAAACATCAGTCCGGTGAATACGCCTATATTTTTGATAATATTTCTGATCAATTATCCCTTCAAAAAAAGATGGGATTTGATATGACACATTTTTTAGATAACGAACCTGCGCATATACGAACAGCATTAATGATGTATTTATTTCATCGAATTGATTTGGTTATTAAAGCAGAATCTGATGATGATATTACAACATCAAAACAAGCATTAACGACCGTGTGGCTAGATGAAGGTTGGCAGTATCTGCAAGATGATTATTGGATTAAGGCCTTATCAAAAGCATTGCCGACATGGCGAAAAAGAAATGCCCATATTGTTATTGCCACACAATCTTTATCCAGTGTTTCTCAATCAAAACTTAAACATGTCATTATGGATAATGTGGCAACACAAATTTATTTCTCGAACCCACAGGCATCAGAGGAAGATTACATTAATGGATTAAATTTATCTCATGCTGAATTTCAAATCATCAAAAGAAATTCACCTGAATCGCGATTATTTCTAATCAAACAGGAGCACGAGTCAGTGCTCTGCAAATTAAACTTGAACTATTTGGAAAATGATCTTGCTATTTTATCGGGTAATTCAAAAACAGTTGCATTGCTTGATTCAATTCGATCAGAAGCCGGGGATGACCCAAAAGATTGGATGCCCATTTTTTTGCAAAGTAGATTGAGTGAAAGAGTATGAAAAAATTAAGAGCATTAATCATAGCTATTATTTTACTTTCACCTGTGTCGTGCTTTGCAGTATTGCCTGTCATTGACCCTGCTGCGATTGTAGATTTGGTAAGACAATTAACGGAACTAAAAAAACAATATGATGTCATGCAGCAAACTTATGAGACAACGCAAAATGAGCTTAATCAAACAAAGGAATTAACCAATGATGCAGAAGGGCATTATGGTTACGGTAATATTTTAAATAACCAAACCAATATGAACAACCGTGCATGGTCACCTAATGATTGGCAAAGTACGCTGCAAGGACTATCTGGACAAAATCCTGCGCGTTATCAGCAGCTGTTAACGCAGTATAAAAATAATAATCCAGCTTTATCGCAACAAAATTATGAAAAAGGAGAAAGTGCCTCTAACTACGCTGTCTACCAAAATGAAATTGCTAATAATCAGGCTGCAACCGTAACAGCAACCTACGCCTTTAATGAAATTAACAAAGAGTTATCTCATATTAATCAGCTATCACAACAAATTGAAACGACGCAAGATGAAAAAGCCGCAACCGATTTGGGCACGCGTATGCAAGCAGAAATTGCCTATGTTCAAGTTCAAATGCTAAAGCAGATGGCTTTAATGAACGAACAAATGGCAAGTAATAGCGCCAATGATATTCAATATGAAACGACGGCTGCAAAATTTAATCAACTACCAGATGAATGAGGAAAAGAAAAATGAAAGCAATAATAAAATTAATATCTTCTTTATGTTTTGTGATTTTTTTATCGGGATGCGCGCAGCATACTTTAAAAGCACCTTGTCCTAATTACGGAAAATGGTGCAGTAAAACATCAGTAAATAGCTGGGATCAAAATGAATAAGAGGATTTTATGACACCACTTTATAGTAATTTGATCGCCAATTTATTTGGCGCTATTGACACGCTGTTAAATCAATATGTTTACAACGGTTATGCTGTACTTGCATCAAATCTTAAAACACCGCTTGGACTTGCAGTCGTGTTGTATTTTTGCATCATGGGAATATCCATAGTGCAAGGATGGGTTCAAATGTCACTACCTCTTTTTGTTAAATCTACCCTTAAAATTGCACTGATTTATATCTTTGCAATGAACTGGGAAAATTTTAGTTTCTATTTTGTCAATGGTATTGAAGGAAGTGCTGCGCAAATTGGAGATTGGCTAGTGAATGCTTCGCCCATTCCACTTGTGCAATTAGGAGTCGGAACTGGAATTAATGGCGCATTACAATCTGTTTTAATTGAAGTGACAAGAGTGGGCGCTTGGGCATGGCAAATGGGATCATTTCATGATTGGGCGCCTTATTTAAATGCCATTGGCATTTGGATCTTTGGTTTTTGTGCGTTGGTGCTTGCCATTATCGAAATTATTCTAGCAAAAATGATGCTCGCTATTTTATTTACACTAGCGCCTCTTTTTATTTCATTAACACTATTTAAACCAACGCGAGGTATGTTTGACAGATGGCTTGGAGAGATTTTTGGATTTTCGCTATTTTTAATCATGATTCCAGTAGCACTTTGCTTGGCGCTTAATTTAATGAATTGGTCAATAGGAGGACTTTATAACGCACAATCATCCAATATCAATATTGTGGCATGGGTGCCCATTATGATCGTTGGCATTTTAGACTTAATTTTAATTAAAAATGTTGCAAGTTACGCTAAATCTATTGGTGGTGGCGTATCCAGCGCTGCAGGCTCTTCCATGCTTGCAGCTGGAGTAGGTGGGTTCATTGGCGGCTCACTTTTTGCAAAAGAATTTGTAGGGGCTGCTGGCAGCCTTGCAAAAAATACAGGTGCCAATGCATCGAGCATGATTGGAAACTTAAGATCGAAAAGCGCTCCTATCATGGAATCCATTCGACATAAACTTCGAGGCGAAAAATAATGATACAAAGAATAATCGAGTTGATTAAAAATAAAAAAGATGAGTTCTCAAAAAAACATCATTTAATTGTAGAAGGTATTGAGAAAGCGAAAGTCACGCCGCATGATTATTTTACCCTCGCCAAAAACTGGGCTGATGATTTTTATGTTGTCATTGAAGCCTCTCGCAATCGATGGAAGGCGCTATGCTTATGGATTTTAACACCAATTTTAATTCTGCTATTAATTTTAATCACATTGTTAGTGCCTATTCAAAAAATAACACCTCTTGTGATTAATCATTATCAAGACGGGCAGACTATTGTAACACCATTTTCAAAAAAATATGCACCAACTGATCAGGCGCAAGTGGAAAGCGATATTGCAAGGTATGTAAGCTTTAGAGAATCCTATAGCGCAGACACGTATGATTATAGTTATCGATTAATTAATTTAATGTCAGCATTAACTGTTGCTAATGCATTTAATCAATTACAAAACGTTCAAAATAAAAATTCCCCCATTAATTTATTGGGCAATAAGGGCTATCAAAGTGTCAAAATTGAAAGCATTTCATTTTTAGACAATGAAAATAAAAATAACAAAATGGACAGCCATCATAGAAATTTAGCGCAAGTTAATTTTGTTGTGACAACCTTTGATAAGGAAAGCGCAAAGGAAGTAACCACGCCTCTAACAGCGCTTTTATCCTGGACTTACGCAGGGACACCTAATGACCCATCTGATCGTTGGATGGATTGGAATGGTTTTAAAGTTGAAAGTTATGTCATAGAAGAAAGAAATAGCTAGTTTTAATAAAATGAGGTTTTAAAAAAAATGAAGAAAATATTATTAGCAACCTGTTTTTTAATCAGTGTTTTTGTCAATGCCGCTAGCGCCACAGAAAATACAAGGCCGCTTTCAACAGATAGTCGTATTAAGACAGTGGCCTATCAGCAAAATAATGTCGTTCCAATCTATGGTAATACTTTTATTACAACCCAAATTATTTTAGGATCCAATGAAAAGATTATTGATATTCAAGGCGGAGACGCAGATGCTTGGACAGTGAACGTCAGTAAAATGATTCCCAATGTTTTAAATATTAAACCCACCGTTTTAGGATCCAACACCGATATTATTGTCTCAAGTATGGATGATACTGGAAAAGTCAGGCGCTATTTTTTTCATCTAAAGAGCAACAAGGTGCTGGATATCTCAAGTCAAAGCAATAATTTGAATCAAACTTATGCTGTTCAATTTGTTTACCCAAATGAAGAGCGTCAAAAATTACTCTCAGAATTAAATTATGAAAGTCTTCAAAAGAAAGCCATTTTAAATGCATCGCAAAACCCTAAAAATTATAACTGGGATTATAGCTTTAATGGCTCAAAATCGATTATGCCTTTACATGTATTTGACGACGGAAAGTTTACCTATTTGCAGCTTCGTGATAATCAAGATATTCCAGCTGTATTTGCGGTAAATAATGCAAAAGGCGCGGAATCCGTCGTTAATTTTAGACAAGTAGGTAATTATCTTGTCATAGAGCAAGTAGCGCCACAATTGACATTAAGAGACGGAAAATATCAGGTGGCGAGCCTTTTTAATAACCCATTAATATCAAAAATAAACAGAAACTGAGGTTGGTATGAGTGATGATAATACAAGAGAAAATAAGAAAGCTGATTTAGATCAAGATCAATCAGTTGCAAATTGGTCAAAAGTCAGCATTAAAAAAAATAATAACTGGATGATGAGCAAAACAGTTTGGATTACAGCAGCTGTTGTCCTACTTATTTTTATTGCGATGTTAAGCTCTCATCAAAATCAGAAATTAAAGAGCCAACAGGAAGGGCAGGCATCTTTTGCAATCAAAACAGATGACAGCGAATTACAAAGTAATATCGCGCGCTTAAAAAGCATGCAGCAGGCAGTAGAAAAACAAGCAAAGTCACTTGCCATTCTCCCAAATCAAAATTTACCTGCTTCAAAAGAAATCATTGCAAGACAAAATGCGCCAACGAGTATGTACCAGATTTCAGCTAATACAAATCAGATCAGCACAGTAACTCAAGCAGCCTCTCTAACTTCTGGGGCTTCTGCAACCCTCGCACCTACTTTTGCTGGCAATAATACGTTTGCAGCTTTTGGCAATCAAGCAATGGTTTCAACCGCGGTTGCAGCACAAAAAATTGCGCATCCTGACTACACTATTGCCAGCGGTGAATTTTTACATGCTGTTTTAGAAACCGCGATTAATTCTGATTTACCAGGTGAAATAAGAGCCGTAGTTTCAGAACCTGTTTATGCCTATGTGGGGGAAACTCCTTTAATTCCTGCAGGCAGCAGATTAATCGGGCAGTATTCATCCAGCGTGACTGAAGGTCAAAACAGAGTCTTTGTTATTTGGAATCGCGTGATTTTACCTAGCGGCATTTCTGCTCAATTAAATAGTCCAGGTGAAGATGCATTAGGCGTTGCAGGAGAGGCGGCTGATGATGTTAACACCCACTTTTTTACGCGATTTGGAGAAGCAAGCTTGCTCTCGATTATTGGCGCAGGTGTGTCTAACGCAGGAGTTAGTAACACTGATCAATATAATTCAGCAGCACAATATCGCATGGCAATCTCTCAGTCTTTTCAACAATCAGCGGGTAATTCATTGCAAGAAACACTGCCAATGAAGGCTACTTTAAGTATCGATCAAGGCGCTGCGATTAATGTTTTTGTCGCACATGACATTGACTTTGATGGCGTATTAAATCATGGATAGCGCAAAATACGCGGCTTTTTCAGAGGGACTTTTAGCGCCACTTTTACCTTGGTTTTTGGATGCTGAGGTTTCTGAAATTATGCTAAATCGCCCCAAAGAAATTATTATTGAAAAGCAGGGCAGAATGAAAAAAGTTGATTTGCCAGAATTGAATGAAAACATGCTAAATAATTTATTTCAATTAATAGCCAACGAAAATAACCAAGAAATATCAGAGAAAAAACCGTTGCTCTCAGGAAGTCTATTAGACGGCTCGCGCATTCAGCTTGTTAAATCACCAACGTCACAATACGATGCCTTTTCAATCAGACGTCAAGTTGTTAAAAATTTCGGTCTAAACGATTATAAGAAAAGTAATTTTTATCAAAAAGCAAAAGCATTTGATATTAATACACAATCCTATGACGCACTGCCTGATTCTGAAAAAGAGCTTATTACTTTATTTTATCTAAAAAATTGGGATGAGTTTATTAAGCGCGCCATTTTATTTAGAAAAAACATAGTAATTTCAGGCGGCACTTCAAGTGGCAAAACAACCTACTTAAATGCTTGTTTGTCTGAAATTGATTTAAACGACCGGGTAATTATTTTAGAAGATACGCGAGAAATTAATATTGCTCATCACAATAAATTAAATCTTTTGGTAACTCAAAACGATCAAGGATTATCAAAAGTGTCTATGCAGGATCTAGTCCAGTGCACCTTAAGACTGCGTCCTGATCGCATTATTATGGGTGAAATAAGAGGTCGTGAAATCATGGATTTTGTAAGCGCCTCCTCAACAGGGCACGAAGGGTCAATGACGACTATTCACGCCAATAACCCTAAAATTGCATTTATGCGTATGACACAGATGTATAAATTAAATAATGTGCCTTCCATGAGTGACGCTGACATTATGCAGGAATTAAAAGAAGTGATTGATATTATTATTCAAATTAATAAAACAACAAAAGGGCGGCTTGCGCACAGTATTTATTATAAATATATGCATTTAAAGCCAAAATAATGACAACACCATGAAAATTAAAAATAGTATAAATAATAATTTTTTTCCTGTCGGTATCAATAGATGGGTTGCATTTATTGTACTCAAGATTTTTTTTATGTTGATATTATCCATTTGGCTTGGGTTAATATTTTTTAAATTTGATGTAAAATTAGAATTTACGCCTTTACCATGGCAAATTATTAAAATAATAGAGGCGGTTAAAGATAACCCACCTATTTTAGGAAAATTGTTTTTTTGTTTATTAGGCAGCATCACATTTTTTGCCGCATTGATTTTTTTTAAAATACTTAAAAAATATCATCCCGATAAAAAAATATTGGGGGATGCGCATTTTGCAAGCGCATTAGAAATTAAAAAAGCAGGATTTTTTGATGCAGAAGGCGTTATTGTCGGAAAATCATGGGGCAAGCCTTTAAAAGCCGCGGGTTTTGAGCATGTACTAGCGTTTGCGCCTGCAGGATCCGGTAAAACCACATCGATTGCCATTCCCAATTTATTAACGTGGCGCGAATCTTGCGTTGTTAATGATCCAAAATATGAGCTATTTGAAACAACGAGCGGCTACCGTGAAAATACTTTAAAAAATAAAATTTTTTGTTTTGCACCAACTCGTCGCAAAACACATCGATATAATCCACTTCAGTTTATATCAAAAGACCCATTTAAAAGAATTGGCGAGATTCAATTAATAGGGCATGTGATTATCCCCAATGGCGCGGGTGAGCCCATTTGGACCCAGTCATCCCGCGAATTATTTTTGAGTCTAGTTTTGTATTTACTAGATACTAAAGATAAAAAAGCAACGCTTCCTGAAATTTATAATCTATCCAAACAACACCACTTTAACGAATGGTTAACGGATTTAATTGAAAACACGGATCACCTTGATCCAGAATGTTACCGCAATATCAGTAGTTACCTAAACACCGCTGAAAAAACAAGAGCCAGCATTATTAAAACATTTACGGGCTATTTAGAGATTTTTGCCAATCCCATTATTAATGCCGCAGTCTCTGATAGTGATTTTGATCTGCGTAATCTGCGATCCGAAAAAATAACCATTTACATTGGTTTTTCTGAAAATGAAAAGGAGATGATCTCTCCTCTTTTAACTATTTTCTGGCAGCAGTTAATTTCATTCATGACTGAAAAAACGCCCAATACAGCAACAGAACCCTATGCGCTGCTTTGCTTGATGGAAGAATTTTCGGTTTTAGGGCGTCTTGTTAATCTTAAAAGTTCACTTAAAATATTGCGCGCCTATCGTGTACGCGTTTTAATTATAATCCAATATTTATCACAAATAGGTGAGTACTATTCACAGGCTGAAACAGAAGCGTTTAAGAACATTAAGACAAAAATCAGCTTTGCTCTAGATAGCATTGTCGATGCAGAATATGTGAGTAAAATTTTAGGTATGCAAACAAAACGTATTAGAAATAAAAGCGCAACATCGGGATTAAATAATTCGAGCACATCGCACAGTGATCAATTGCAATCTGTGCCCTTGATGCGCGCCGATGAAATTTTACGATTAAAACCTAATCAAGCTATTATTATTCGCACTGGTTTTGCGCCGGTTTTTGCAAAGCAATATCGATGGTACAAAGAAGATGCATTAAAATATTTACCTTGCGGGCAGGCTTTTATCCCAGAGCAAATGCCTATGATAGTACCATTTGAAAAATCACTTCAAAAAAATAAAGCAAATCAACACAACAAGGAGGTTCAAGACAATGAAATTGAAAAATTAAAAATTCAGGCAGAATTTTTATCAGGCGCTGTTTTAAGTGCAATAAATTCTGATCATGCAAATTAATTTAAAAAAATTAAAAAATAAAGGGAACTTAATATGCAATACAACACACTTTTTAAAAACACATTAATGACATTGTGCGTTTCATCAGCATTAATGCTAGCAGGATGTGCCACGTCTGATTTAAAAGAATTGGTGAGTAATGGCAATGCAACATCGATCACACAAAAAAAGCTAAATCCTATCTCTCCAACAAAAGTCGTCATTTATGATACCGCGCCAAAGCATTATAAATTAATTGGAAGGTTATCTGCTGATAATTATTCCATGATTGGCATGGAACATTCACAAGAATCTATTATGAGTGAGCTTAAAAAATTAGCAGCAGGGCTGGGTGCTAACGGCGTGATTCGTGTCCACCAAGGATTAACACAAACAACAGCTGAGGCGGTGCTGGTGAAGTAACAGATTATGCTTTGGCAACCAAGCGTTGTTTGGTTGCCATAAAAGGTACGTCACAATTCTAAAATATTCTTAAGTTTTGACAGCATATCGGCATGTTTTTTCTTATCCATTTTTTTAATATTAATTAGTTTCCATTGAACAGCAGGTAATTTATCAATATTCTTAAATGGCAATAAGGAATAATCTGGATTACCTGATTTAACAGATAATATGAAATTTCTTTCATCCTTTGATAAATCCTTTTGAATGATTTTAATTAAAGTCTTTCTTGTTTCTAGCAAAGTATCTAACGACACTTCCTGCTCTGTCATATTTAAAAACTCATTTTTATAAATGGTAGAAATATCAATTAAATTTGGGTTTAACAGCTCCTGCATGGGCCGTGGGGAACAAATGAGATACACAACAAAGGCCTGTCTAATGTCATCAGTAATACCTTCATTGCTTAGCAATTCTTTAACATCAAAAAAATCTCTAGGGTGCTGCCTGGCAAGTGCCGCGCAAATTTTTCCCGCATAAATTTCAGATCGTGCTAGCACAGGAATTTCTTTGACACTAAAGGCAAACTGTTTCTCGATAGATTTTTTTAAATTCATTTTTTCTGGTAAAAATAAACTGCCTCGCATTATAAAATTTGGTTCTATTTTAATAGTTGTGTCATGATCAATAACCATTAATTTTTGTAAAATACCATCTTGTGTTTTTAACTCTTTTATTTTATAACGCGGGTTTCTCTTTGAAATTGATTGTGACATTGCTCTTAATCCATTTTCAATCTCAAAAATCGCACTATTTCTATCCATGTATTTTAAAAATGTTAGATCAATATCAACCGATAATCTTGGCAAATCACGAATAAAGAAATTGATTGCTGTCCCACCTTTTAGTGCAAAATTATCTTGATCACGTAACACAGGCAAGCAATCTAATAATAAATTAACTTGTGAAACATATTGTTCTTTATTCACGAGAGATTTCATCCTCATCTTTTTCAGGTAGACTTAACATCCATTTTTTGTTATAGCGGCCACCATTTCCGATGACACGATTTCCAGAGCCTATTTTTATCAAACTTAAGTTTAATTTATCAAAGCAAGATAAGCGATGCTTTTCTGCTAAATATAAAAACAAACGTTTTACTTTAATTAAGGTACATGATTCCAATAATGACTGAACAACATCACTTCTTAACCTGTCTAAAAATTCCATTAATTCATTTGCATGTTCAAATGTGATTTTATCGGGCACTAACGATAAAACTTCTAAGATAGCGCGCTCTGGAGAGGAAACCGTAATTTCGACATTACCAACAATTTTTTTGGATAACCCCAGTTTTTTATTAAATAATGTTTTTTGTTCAAAAGAGGAATTTTCAAACGATCCTATAAACCATGCTGGCAGGCGTATGTTTTGCTTTTCAGAGCGGTATAAATAAAAGTTTTGTATCAGATCATTTTTTGAAACGTATTGTGAAGCACCGTGTAGCGCTAGGGCGGTTAATCCACCTATGTGAACTGGCAAATTGAGTTGTGTTTGTAGCGTATTAACCGCACCTTGCCATGTAAGCTCATCATTTAGTCTTGTATAAGCCCCATGACCTATTGGCTTTATCCAGCCATTTTTGCAATAGAGATTAACCAATTGTCTATAATATCCATTACTTTTCAAATAGTTAGATGATAACGGGACACCACTTTGCCAATGGGTTAATAAAGCATTTAACTTTTTTTTATTTTGTCTACTCATAATTGACAATTATAGTATATTTTAAACTAAAATCAACAATTTGTTTATTAAAATTTAAAAGTGTCCATTTAAAATAGACTTTTATGATTAAGTTCATTATATCAAGACGAAGCATGGGCAAGAAGATGGAGGCTGAGAAATGGTTTTGCGCATTACACGCAAAAATCAGTTATAACATATTGAAAATAATCATTAAATCAATGAGATATATTATTCCTAATAAACAACTTTATTGTATTTTGTCACGAACTATATTATAGAACGTGACAAAATTAAGACACTAACGCTCAATATCACGATCCTGATTTTTACCTTTTGATTTAATCACCGCGATTTTCTGATCAATCTCGACCATCTTTTTAGCCGCTTTTTTAGCATCAAACTGTTCTGCTGATTTTTTAACGGTATCAATTGAAATATTATTTTTTAGAAGTGAGGTTTGATAATAATCGCTATTTTGAATTATTTTTTTAGCCAATGCGTTTTTATAATGGGTATTTTTAATTAAAGTTAAGTGATTTTTAGCGTGGTCGACTTCTTTTTTTGTTCCGCTATAAATTCTTGACCATTCTTTTCCAGTTGATCTGTGAAGATCTATAAACTCTGCGACAATGCGCGCCGACTCTCTTTTTTCTTGTTTTGTGCGTATTTTTTCTTGATGGTTTTGAAGGGTCATGTAAGATTCATAATTGGTTAAAAAGCGCCTTAGATTTAAAGACTCAATCGGTGGACGTGCTATTGAAAAGAAAATTGCATTATCAGCAAGACAGCGCGAAATTTTGAATTTGTTATCTAAACAAGAATACAATAGTGCGCAAATTGTGAAAAAATTAAAAAATTCTCCTAGCCGAAGAATGATTCAACTTGAATTAACAGAATTAGAAAAATTACGACTGATTAAACGAGAAGGAGAAAGTCGTTCGATAATTTGGGGTTGACGCAGACAACGGGTGAGGCTGTGTTGGTGAAGTAGGAACATTTTTAAGGCAACACACTGAAAATACTGTTGTTCCCCTTATCGTTATGCTATAAAGGGAACAACAGATTTATAAATTCTCTTGTTCCCCTTATCGTTGTTCTATTAGGGGAACAACAAGATTTTCAGTAAGGAAAAGCTGATGCATATAGTATCCAGACAAGCAGAAATAAAAAAACTTGAGAATGCCTTTTCATCTAAAAAACCTGAATTTTTGGCAATTTATGGAAGACGCCGAGTAGGTAAAACATTTTTGGTCCGTTCATTTTTTGAGAAAAAGAAATGCATATTCTTTGCAGTAACAGGTAGTAAAGATGGCTCTTACCTTGATCAGAGGACTCACTTCACGCAGAGAATAGGGGAGGTGTTTCTAGGTGGGATTGTTCCAACCATAGGCTCAAATTGGGATCAAACATTCAAACAATTAACCGATGCAATTAACAATACAGATAAAAAGAAAAAAGCTGTTATTTTTTTAGATGAATTGCCGTGGATGGCAACAAAAAAATCAAAATTGCTTCAAACACTCGATTACTATTGGAATCAGTATTGGTCTAGAGATAGTAGAATTAAATTAATTATCTGTGGATCATCTGCGTCATGGATTATTGATAATATTGTTAACAATAAAGGTGGTCTTCATAACAGGGTGACAGAAACAATATATCTGCGACCTTATAATTTACTTGAAACAGAACAGTATTTGTTGTCAAACAAGATCAGGTTGAATAGAAAACAGATTGTAGAAATTTATATGGTCACCGGAGGGGTGCCGTTCTATCTTAGTAAAATTGAACCTGGTTTTTCAGCAGTGCAAATAATCGAACGCCTAGCATTTACTGAAAATGCTTTTTTATTAAATGAATTTGATAATTTATTTTCATCATTGTTTGATGATGGTGATGCTCATGTTGAAATTATTAAAGCGATCTCGAAAAATAGAGATGGAATAGGGCAAGAAACATTATTTAATAGTTTAACAAAGACCAGTAAGGGGAAGACAGGTTTAAAACGATTAAAAGCATTAGAAGATGCTGGATTTATTTCAAGTTTTACACCACATTTTCACAAAAAACGAGGTGTGTATTATCGTATCACGGATGAATATACTTTATTTTATTTACAGTGGATTTTACCACTAAAACGAACAAAAATGACCAACGCGTTACAAAAAGGATTTTGGAAAACACTAACACAAAAACCTGAATGGTTTTCATGGGCTGGATACGCATTTGAAGCGGTTTGCTATAAGCATTTAAATCAAATTCGACATGCATTAAATCTTTCATCAACTTCAGTTCCAAATGCATGGAGACATATTCCAATTAAAAAAAGTTCTGAAAAAGGTGCTCAAATTGATCTTTTGTTTGACAGGGATGATGATTCAATTACAATTTGCGAAATAAAATATACGGAAAAACCTTTTATTATTACAAAGGAATACGCGCAAAAATTATATCAAAAAAGAACTGTCTTTAAAGAAATAACTGGCACACCAAAGCAGATTTTTGTTGCTATGATTTCTGCAAACGACGTTAAGAAAAATACATATTTAACCGAGTGTATTGATGGGGTTGTTATATTAGATGATTTATTTATCAGTGAAAAATAACAGCACATGTTTACGGATGAAATCGGGCAAATAGAGGTTTGGTTTGCAACTAAAGGTGATAATATCCGCAAGGAAATTTAGATAACAATATTTCTGATGTGGCTGTTGAAGCGGTATAAATTATCTTTCAATATCATGATCTTTTTCTTTATTTTTCGCTTTTATTTCCACAATTTTTCTATCAATCCCAGTCATCTTTTGCGCGGCTTTTTTAGCAGCTTCATCGATATTAAATGATTTTTGAGCATCAAACTGTTCTGCTGATTTTTTAACGGTATCAATTGAAATATTATTTTTTAGAAGTGAAGTTTGATAATAATCGCTATTTTGAATTATTTTTTTAGCCAATGCGTTTTTATAATGGGTATTTTTAATTAAAGTTAAGTGATTTTTAGCGTGGTCGACTTCTTTTTTTGTTCCGCTATAAATTCTTGACCATTCTTTTCCAGTTGATCTGTGAAGATCTATAAACTCTGCGACAATGCGCGCCGACTCTCTTTTTTCTTGTTTTGTGCGTATTTTTTCTTGGTGGTTTTGAAGGGTCATGTAAGATTCATAATTGGTTAAGAAATTCCATTTATCTTTTATTTTTTCTTTTAAGTTGGAAACAGCACTGACAAATCGACCAACCACACTCTCAGGATCAAAACCACGCCGTATTGAAAAGGAAACAGGAAAATCAAGGACAGAATCTTTAATGGCATCGCGCGATAATTGTTTTTTTAGAACATCGATATTTTTGTAGCTTTCATTGGATGCATAAATGCCGACATATTTTTTATGACGGGACAGTGCAACATAGGTTAAAAACCGATCCCAGAGAGTGCCTTGCACATACACAAATGTGCTATCAAGCGTGACACCTTGTGTTTTATGAACCGTTGCTGCATAACCATAAGTAAATTGCTTGTAATTTTCAGCATTAAAAGTAATTATTTTTTCATTATCAAGTTTTGCGGTAATATTATTTTTATAAATGTGTGTCACTGTTGCAAAATCGCCATTGTTCACATTTAATTCTTTGTCATTTTTCAAAAACAAAATACGGTCGTTTTTAGCAAGCTTAACTTCTCCTTTTTCTGTTTGAAAATGATATTGTTTTTTATCAATTTTATTTTGTGATAACAAGACTTCTCTTGCTAAATTGTTTAATGAAATCACATCAATATTTTTGTGTGCTAGAATCAGTTGATTGTCAATGCCAGTGAAATCACGATGTTCAAAGTGTGATTGCCAATCCAAAATGAGTTTATTTTTTGCATCCATTTCAGTTGCAAGTAAATGTACTTGGTTTTTAGCATGGTAATGATCAATGGCGCTTTGTGCATCGCCTTTTGATAGGGCAAGCGTTGCCGCGCGATCTTTCTCATCACTTTGTCTCATAATGTGATTCATTTCAGCAAAGCCGATCATTTCAACGATGCTTCTAAATGGTGCGCCAATGCCGATGGGCTGTAATTGCGCGTGATCGCCAACCAATACGAGTCTTGCGCCAGATTCTTTTACATGACGCAAAATAATGGCCATATCATGTAGATCAGTCATGCCGGCTTCATCCATAACGACAACTGATTTTGAATCCAATTTTAAGGCGTCATGTGAAATAAGCTTGCGATAATGCGCAATGGTTTTGGATTTAATGCCAGAATCTTTCTGAAGTCCTTTTGCTGCAACCCCTGAGATGCACATGCCAATAACACTAAAGCCCTGTGTTTCAAATAAATGGCGCGCTGCGTTCATCAAATACGATTTACCCGTGCCAGCACGACCTACAATGGCTGCAATATGTTTGTTTTGTGATAAATGAAGCAGGGCATCGGCTTGTTCACTATTTAAGTGAAATTGCACAATTAATTTATTCATCAGATCATAATCAGGTTTCTGAGTTGCCATTTTTAAAAACAAGGCTTTTGCATGATCTGACAGGACTGATTCTAAATGAAAGTTAGCGCGTGTTGTAAAGCGATCAAATCCATCATCACCCGCACCTAAGAGAATTAAATCAGGATGCGCTTTAAGTTTATTGATGGCGGTATCAAACTGCTCTGGCGTTTGGGTATTTTTCTTTAAAAGCTGATTAATATTTTTTTCAGTAAAAACAGTATATTTTTTACCAAGCTCATTTAAAACAGCAGAGGGGTCGGTGAGTGCAATCTCAACGCTTAAATCAATTCGAAGTTGATTTTCATCGAATAAGTAATGCGCTTCCTTGCCGCGCACTCTGCCATGATGTCGTTGCGCTATTAGGAAATTTTCATCAACGGTGATCTCCAATTTTTCTTTTTCAAAGAAATGGTTTTGAGAAAACCGCCAGGTTTGATCCCAGTAATCTTGCTCTGAAATAAATCCACGACCGCCTTTTGAATTAGCAAAAGCAGGATTTAGATCCCGGGCTTTATAGCGATCCAGTTTTTTTCCAATAATGCGACGGGTGGTGACATAAAGGTGTGCGTGAGGATTGCCATCGTTATGATCGTGAATCGCAACATCCACTGCCAAACCATGTTTGACAAAATGGTCATAGGCAAACTGACGCGCTAGATCAATTCGTTTTTCACAATCTAATTCGCGCGGTAGAGCCAAAATCACATCTTTGGCAACTTGAGCATCTTTCCTACTTTCTGCGGCTTCAACTGCATTCCAAAGGGTAGAGCGGTCTTTAAAAATATCATCGGCGCCATCTGGTAACATAATGGATTTATAAACCACGTCATGGCGATTGGTGTAATCGTGCGTTTCACCGGTTCTCTCATCTTTGAGGATGGTTCCTGAGCGATAGGCAGCACCTGCAACGGATGACAGCCCTTTGCTTCTTGAATGTACTGATACTTTTGCGAATGCAATCGCCATGATTAATGTTTTTTCTTTTAATTTCAATTTTTATGATTTTCCAATATCCTAACGCACATTGCTCGCAATGTATATTGCGCCCTTCAGGATTTTTGGATTTTGATCTAAAGATCAAAAATTTTATTTTATTTTTTAGATTTTTGAATATTTTGTATTGTTATGGGGTGTGAAATGGAGTAGATTTTATTTTTTTGATTTTAAAACGTGAAATGGATGATGTTATGACAGTAATAGAAAAAGTCTCAGATAAAGAAAGAAAGCTAATTGAGAAAATAGAACAGGCTAAAAGAGCATTAGTTAATCTTAAAGAGAAAAGAAAGCGTGAAATTGGGGTTTTAGCTTGCAAACACGGTCTTGATCGTGTTGATACCGATAAGCTTAATCTTGCTTTTGAGAAACTCGGGAAAGAGCTGATTCATGAGCCAGCCTGAACAGAGCGATGATTTTGCTGCTGCTGTGGTGAGCAAAAAAGATAAAACCAGCAGCAAGATTAAAAAACAAAATCAGTCATTGGCCAAATTTGAGCGTCAGCTGGCGTTTTTAAAAATCAAAGAAAGAAAGCGAGATACAAGACGTAAAATTGAATTAGGTGGATTGGTCATTAAAGCTAAAATGAATGGATACCCAAAGTCTGTTATTTTAGGCGCTCTGATTGATGCCTTAGAGCAATTAGAAAATAACCCTGGCGCAGAATTGGTCTTTCAGTCAAAGGGTGAGGCGGGATTTTTGGGGTATCTTAACAATTAAAAAAATTTATTTCTAAAATATAGATGAGGCTTGATATGAGAAGCAGTACTAGCACTACGTTAGACGATGCAATACGTTTTAATAATTTGGGAGTAGAGTATTACAACAAAAAAGACTGGCCCAACGCACTTTCTAATTTTCAGAAAGTATTGGAAATTGTAGAGCGCTTAAAGCCAGGAACCCTTGATGTTGCAACTTCTTATCGCAATATCGCAAATGTCTTTTATGAACAAAAAAAATTCATTGAGGCGCTGGCCTATTGTCAAAAGGAATTGGAAATTAAAGAGCGTTTAGTGCCAGACAGCTTAGATATAGCTGACTCCTATATGCAAATCGCTCATATTTATTGTAGTCAAGGCAAAGGACTTGATGCTTTGCCATTGTATGAAAAAGCATTCCGCATACAAGAAAGAGATTTGCCACCAGCTCATGCCGACTTAATTGCCGTTAGCAGCAACATTGCCGTTATCGCATTAAAATTAGAAAAGTATGATTTTGCGTTAAGGTACATTGATATTGCTATTAGCAAAGATCCAACAAACAAAAATTTTTCTGCTATTCATCACGATATCAAGGGTTGTATTTTTCATAAGCAGGGCCAGATTGATGAAGCACTAAAATCATTTGATCAAGCGCTATTGTTTGAGGAAAATTATACTGCTGCTGAAAATCATCGGGCCGCTGTGATATCCAACGAAAAAGCTGTACTCGAAGCATTGTGTTTTGCAAAAGTATTTCTTAAACGCGGAAGTGACTTTTACGAGGCCGGAAAATTCCTTGATTCGTTAAATCAATACAAGGTATCCTTGGGGATTCATGAGCACTTTATGCCAAATAGCCTTATTTTAACAAAATCCTATAATGGCATTGGAAAGATTTACCAAAGCCAAGGAAAATTAAACGAGGCTTTACTGCACTATCAAAAAGCATTGGCGATTCAAGAACGGTTAGTGCCGGACACGCTTGATATTTCTGAAACCTACAATAACGCAGGTTTGATTTATTATGCGCAGGGCAATTTAATTGAAGCATTTTTGAATTATGAGAAATCCTTAAATATTAGAGAACGTTTAGCGCCTAATACAAAAAATGTTGTGACTTCTCTTAACAACATAGGTCTTGTTTATCACGATCAAGGTAGATTAACTGAAGCCTTGTCTTGTTATGAAAAAGCCATGGTGATTCAGGAAAAAAATAAGTTTAATGATCTTGATAGCGCAACCACATATAATAATATTGGGATGCTTTATTATACACTAGGAAAATTAACTGAAGCATTAAAATGCTATGAAAAATGCTTAACGCTTCAAGAAGGCATTGCGCCAAATAGCTTAAATGTTTCTATTTTGTATACCAACATAGCAGAAATTTATAAGACCAAAGACGAATCAATTAAAGCATTTGAGTACTATCAAAAAGTACTGGCTATCCAAGAACGTTTGGTGCCTAACAGCCTCTACATTTCATCCACTTACAGTAATTTAGGGGTATTTTACCATCGACAGCTTAAATTCGATGAAGCGATGCAATATTATCAAAAATCTTTAGTAATCCGAGAACGTGAAGCACCCAACAGCCTGGATTTGGCGCTCTCATATTCTAATATCGGAGTACTTTTTTATGATCTGAGTAAATTCACTGAATCATTGGGTTTGCTTGAAAAATCGTTTTGCATTAAAGCCAAATACTTAATTCCAAAACATCCTGATTTAATTTTACTAAGTAATAACATCGCCTACACTGCTTTTTTATTAGGTAAATACGATGTTGCGTTAAGATACGCTGATATTTCCATTAGTAAAGACCCGAATTGTAAAAGTGCTCACAATACACGTGGACGGATTTTACAGAAAGTTGGTAGGCTTGATGAGGCTTTACAATCATTTGATGCAGCACTTGCTTGTGATACAGGTTATGCCGATGCGGCTTTACATCGCGCAGAAGTTTTAAAAGAAATCGCAAAATTAACAGGAGATTTTGGCAATGTTACTGAAGCGCTTTCTCAAGCACAGAAAATAGAAAAAACAGATTACGATCAAAAATTAAAAGCGCGATATGAGGCAGAGGCAAAAGCGGCTAAGCAAGATACAAAAGTTGAACTCCCAAAACCAGAATATGAAGCAGGCGATCAAAAGTTTTTGGCGAAATTAGCAGAAATGCAAAAAGAAATTGAAAAGTTAAAAGAAAGGGTCACCATAGTTGAAGAAAAAATTGAAACATTAGAATCGCGTATGAGCATTTTAGATAAAAAAGTATATGATTTAGAACACAGCATGACTATTATTCATGACTCTTTACAAAAAATAGACGAACAATTAAAAAATAATCCAAACAGCAATGACATGGCCGATCTTTTATTAGAGCGCAAAAAAATAGTTGAAAGAGAAAAAGAAATCAAGCGATTTAATCAAAACCCTGATTTAGCGGATTACTATCACGCACTGTTATCTGAAATTAGTGCCGCTTACATTGTAGCGCAAGTGATTAGTACTGAAAAAATAGAAATGAAAACCTCTTCAAATTATCAAAAAGCAGCGAGCGCCGTTAATACGCTTGTTGCACTGATTCCTGTTGTGGGTTCTCTTGCAACACAGCTTATCACTGGTATTGCGACAGTAGCTGATTCAGCTCAAAATGCAAAAGATAAAAATGCTTTGCTTCGCATAAGATTAGTTGCACCCACCACGCAAGAGTTTGACAAAATTGCTTTAAGAATCGCCGTTCAATTAACACTTGAAAATGAAAAAACGATTGTGGCACTAAAGCAAGCGATGGTGCCAAGTGACTGGAAAACACGCGTATTAAGCTTGATAGATGGGATGGATGAGCTCATTACTTCCTTTATTGCTGATAATGACACATTAGCAAAGCTCTTGGGCAGAAAAGAAGGACAAGCGGTGATCACTCATCTTCAAGCACCCAGAGTTGCTGAAAATTATCGTTTTGCAGAAGAAACGGGTGAAAGCGGAAGCCCGTATCGCAAAAGCCGTAATTCTGTGATTGCGCATTCTATTTTTGAGGAAAGACGCAAACAAGTTCAAGCTCAAACCCAGAAGCAGACAGCACCATCTACATCTGCACCACTTGCAGGCGCAATTGACTTGGTTGAATTAATTAAACGATGCAAAAATTATAGTTCAACAACGCTCGCTAAAATTGTGGCAATTCAAGAACTAAGAGATTTTCTTGAAAAAAGAGCTGCGGGTGCAATTTCATCTGACGTGGTGTTAACTCATGTTACAAAACATTTAAATATGTTTAACAACCCCATTTTTGCGGCAATGCCCTTTAAAAAAAGCGATGTCAAATCATTATTTAATGATTGCAAAACGGCCCTTGAAGCTGATTTATTCAGTGCAAAGCAAATGGGGATGAAGTGATAAAAATTAAAAACTTTTTTAAAAAAATGGCCGCTGATTATTTGGAGGCCATTACACGAAAGGATTTTAGAAAAACCTATTATTACGCTGAAAAAGGAAATAAACACGCACAATATTCACTTGCGAAAATATATGAAGTCGGAACCGTTGCTGCAGAAAAAAATTTGGTGTTGGCTTATTATTTATATAGCCTAGCTTTTGAAAAAGGTATTAAATCTGCAAAAGAAAAACTAGATCATTTGGCGTTAATAATGACTAAAGCGCAATTAGATAAAGCAACAGCGCGTCTTAATAAATATAAGATCATGTCTGGAATACAAAAATTGCTTTAATTATTATTGTTTTAATAAAGCGCAACTCGTGTTAGTATTTTATGGCATCTGTTTTTTTACATAATTCATAATTTAAACTTAAAAGGGAATGAACATGGCCACTCAAAAAAAGAAATCTGCTGCAAAAGCCGGCAAAAAATCAGTAAAGAAAAGTGCCGCTAAATCTACTTCAAAAAAGAAAGCTAAAAAGAAGTAGTCTTAAAAGCTGATTATCAGAAAGGGCGGGTAACCGCCTTTTTTATTTACGTCTGAATTCACAATTTGATGATAGCGCAACATTTTTAATTATTTTTTTCAATGAGCTGTTTTCCAGACCTGGTGATTTGATATTTCTGTAGATGACTGCTTGGTTTTTCCGGGTTTGTCATCTCAAGTAATCCGCGATCTATGAGCGGAACAACAAAACGATTCCTAAATTTAGTCCGATTTTTCCATCCCAACAATTCCATTAACTCGCTGATAGGCCTTGCTTCATAGCTTACGCCGAGTAACTTGAGCTCTTCCTCATCTATAAACGAAGGGTCTTTCACCTGGTCCCGACCTAGTCCCAACTTGGGACCAGGTCGTAATTTGGGACCAGGTCGTTTCCGTGTACTATGTATCTTTTCCATAATCAGAGGGCTAAAAACGATATCCGTATAAGGGCCAACTTCATACCACTCCGGCAATGGATAATTATGCTGAGCGCAGGATTTAACGATTCGTGAATAACCAGTTCCAAATCGCTCAACCCACCCAAGTTTTTCAAAAATACGCGCAATTACTAAGTTACGTGGGATGCTTACGCCTTCCTTGATGCTTTCAATAGTCATTCCAGGTGGTAAACAGCCAGGACTTCTTATTTCTAAATGATTATCAAAAATGCTGATAAAAATACGCATGTTTGAATAAGCATAATCTGCGTGCATTAATGCGTTCAACAATCCTTCGCGTAACGCAACTGCGGGATATTCTGGAATATCTTTTCGTTTTATTTCTTTAATGACGGCTCCCATTCGCGTATTGCGGCGGATAAATTGCGGAACAGAATCCACCGCTTCAATGACTCTTCCAATATCAAGCCGGTCTAAAAAATCAACTTTTTCAGTTCCTGCGAATCGTGCGCAACTTACATAAGCCATAGGAAAGAATCGTTCGCGCACCGCCTCTTTTGCAAACAAAATAACACCCGCATTAGATGGTACATAATCATCACCATAGGGTACTAAAATCTTTAATGTTCTGAGCTTTGATTTATTGACAGATTGATCTGCTTTGGAAAACACCTGTTCTAATAATTCATAATCCAAATCATCAAATGTAGCCTGAACACAAGGCATTGCATCGAAACTTTGAGCGTGACGTGTACGCTTTAGTTCTTGGATCATTTCAGTTGAAGCAGAGCGTGAGCTGGAGCCCAGTCGAACCATAACGCCTTTTTCTTCGCCAAGCTGTTTCAGATAAAATGGGCCAATACTTGCCAAGTAAGATACCTCAATTAATATCAGTGATTTTGATTTTTGATTGACGATCTTTATCGTTGGAAGTAAAAATGGCTGTATGTGATCAGCAATGAGCGAAGTTAATTTTTCTTCCGTAGATAATGGATCATCAACCCCAATAATTTTTCTACTATCATCCACTCCGATCACGAGAACGCCACCCGCTGTATTGGCAAACGCAACCAGTGTTTTTAGTAATGATTTTGGCGAAGACAAGTCTTGTTTAAACTCAAGCGTTTTTCCTTCGTTCTGATTAAGCAGTTCTTCAATAACGGTCATTTTTCCCAGCCTAAACTTTTTTAACAAATTCCGATTTTAATTTCATGGCGCCGATGCCATCGATTTTGCAATCAATATCGTGATCACCGTCAACCAGTCTAATATTTTTGACCTTGGTGCCGACTTTCACAACCGATGAGGATCCTTTGACTTTTAAATCTTTAATCACGGCAATGGTGTCACCATCCGATAGTATATTGCCATGAGCATCTTTGATGACGCGCTCACCGCTGTTGATGGCCGCTGAATGTTGATCCCATTCATGGCCGCATCCAGAGCAAACAAAAAGATGACGATCTTCGTAGGTATATTCTGAATCACATTGCGGGCATTTTGGTAGGGCGCTCACGTGCATCATCCTTTTTAATTGATGAGATAGTATACTGCAAAATCATGATCGTTACTTTCAAAAAACACACGAGTTAAAATTTATCCATATTTCGCAGCGGCCGCTGCGAAAAGTTTGAAAATCTGATTAGTCATGCGCGATAATTCTACGCCAGCGCGCTGTGGTGCAATTGCAGAAAACAGCCTATTCATCACTCATTAAAACCGCCTCTTCACATTGTTTTTTAATATCCCGCATACGCGAAACAACCGAATCACGATTGGTGTTTTCAGAAACGGGGTCAAAAACACAGGTATAAATTTCGCATAGTGTTGCCATCACTTTTTTTTGAAAAATCGCCTGATTCTCGTCACTGTCACAGTGGCTTGCCAATACCGTACATGACTAATGTACTTTGATGTCGAGATAGATTTTTTTTCTGCAAGCTTGAAAATTTTCTCTTTAATTTCATCTGAAATATAACACTCGATCCTGGCCATATTGACTCCTATTTTCTACCATTTTTATAAAAAAACAGTATATCAAACTAGGGGCGAAATAGGGGTATATTGATTATTTTTGATAAAAAATAGGGGGTGAATTAGGGGTGCCGCTCTTTTTTTCAAAAAAAAATTTACACCAATATTCTCCTTTATTTTCAATGAGTTAAATCTTCAGCAGCCCACTGCGTAGTGTGTGGAATCTTAAAACACAAAACAGCAACAACAATAAACATAAAATCAATTTAACTTATTTAAAAATTCGAATAAAAAAACGGGCTGGGAAGCCTTAACGGCGATTGAGTGCTTGTTATTATCAATACCTAAAAAAGCCTAGTTGAGTGATATTTTTACAAATTTGACCTTATAGTGATAAATATATATGCAAGTGCTATAGTAAATTAGGGAGATTAAAAAAATAGTAAAGGAGTATCGATAAAAAAAGATGGGGGGTGAAAAATGAGACGTCGGCCTAACGCAGAGTTGTTCCCTCAACTTAATAAAGCATATCAACATGCACTTAATAAAAATTTTATAGGCAAGCAAAGATTTTTCCAATCCACTCCTAACTTGCTTAGGCCCTACGTTATATTCAGACATATAAACCCAACTCATGGAAATGGCCTCTACGATGCAAATTTAGCGCGCTACCCGAAATTTTCAGAAAAAAACAATCAGGAATTAGCGCGAATGATTTTCAGGGCACTAGAAGCGCATCTGACTGAAGCGGCGAAGGAATTGAAATCTGAGATTGCAAAATTTCCTACTGAAACAACCATCGTAAGTTTATCTTCCCCCGAAGGATGTTATCAAACGCCAAGGCCAATTGAGGATTATTATTTTGAAGCAGAAATTCTAGAGCCGCTAAAATCACTGTGTGCTGATTTGCCATCTTGGCTGCATTTTCATTTTGGAACGATGGCTGTTGCTGTTAAACCAACCTGTATTCAAAAATACGAAACTTTTATACAAGAAGTTCATGTACCCAGAGAGAAAATTGGCCAGGGGATAATTTTTGACTTGGAAGATTTAAATAAATTGTGCGGTGACGATCGTCCAAAAATGATGAGTGTAGCGTTATACGGTGAGTGCGATAAGGGAGTTGTAGATTATTATACAAAAGGAAGTATTTTTCATGCTGATCCACATATTCGTACCCATGAGCAGGTAATCGCAAAAGACAAGTTAAGCATTATACCATTCAAGCTGAGCGGCGAAAATTATATAAAGCAATTAGTTATTGGCGGTGATTACACTTCTAAAAAACAAGAGTGGGAGTTTAGACGTTTTTTTGCTTTGAACCCGTGTATTCAATACCTGCCTACTCGCGGATATACAGATGTTATCAACGCAGGAATGAATGTGCAGCTCAGAGCATCAGCATGCAATGCTGCATCTCTTCGTGAAATAAGATTTGATAAAGCTCTTTACACAGAAAAAAGATCATACAGCTCAAATGTAAAAAATCACTGGCCAGTTCCAGGCACAGTCAAGACATACGAAAGAATACAATTTGGTGATCTTGCAGAAGCAGCAAAAAAATGGAGTATTACATCAAAAAGTGTTATAAATCCAACTACTAATCAGCCCAAGTAAATAACCATGATATATGTTAGAATCAACGGTGATTGATGATTTTGGGCTAGCGCTGTTTATTTAAAGCGTGCAACATTATTTTTAGCAAAATTTTAGGTGATTAATGAGAAAAACTACAGGTTTATTTAACAGAACAGCGAAAATTTTTACGCACCCATTTTTGTATTGCGTAACCGCACGCATTGTTTTACCCATCTCATCAATAAATGATTACCGAAAATTATCTGCTGAAAAAAATGCATTTTATCTTGGATCGCAGGAAAGACAAGTTGAACCAATCGTATTTAATAACGAAGATGAACCTGCTGTGCTGAAATTATTGCACGAAAGGGAGAAAAGTTGCGGCGATCATCCTGTGCTTTCTGACTATTTAGATTCCCTGTGTACGATACGTCTTTCAGAGGGAAAATTAAATGAGGCAAAGGCATTGATGTTGCGAGCCGTCAATCTGGATGGTCAAAACAGCAACGGGCATACTCACCATCTACATAGAATCACAAATCTTGCAATTATTTTTCGTTTTGACGGAAATGAACCTTACTCCAACGAGTTATTTGAATTCTGCGCAAAAAGATTTCTTGAGGCAAAAATGCATTTGACTATTGATGCGCTTCCTTATTTTTATAATTTTTTGGTAACAGGAGATCAAAAAGATCAAAAACTGTATGAAGCATCAGTTGATATGCTTTCTGTTCTTCGGCCTAAGCTTAACAATCAACAACCCTTTTCTAAAATAGTAGATGCTTTAATTAAATTAAATGAGCCGAAACGCATCGTAGCCGATACTGATTTTAGTGCTACTATGATGGGTATAAAGCGCGCGTGATTTAAAATTACATAAGTATTTTATTTAATTGCAACTGATCGCACAAAGTTTTTTTAGGCCGAGGAGAATAAAGATGTCACGCACTTTTAATTTTATATATAAAGGATTAACGAGAGATGATCCTTATGAAGCAATATTCGCGGATGATAAGCACTCAGATTTTAATTTCACGGTTAAAAAAGCCAAAAGCAGTTATTCTGTTACTTGCTATTTTCGCGCATTTACTTTAAACACAGAAACTGTAGAGTTATCCCCAGCTGGTCGTACGTTAACAGAAAATGATCGTACTTTCACCTATATTTTTATTCGTGAAAAAGATGAATACATGAATAGCGATGAATTTAAAACAGGGATGCGTCTTTATCAAATTGAGCTAGAGCAGCAACTCGAGAAAGATCGGATAGCAACATCCTCTGGTTCCACATCGCCGAGACTATTTGTGCCTGCGCTAGAGAATGTCGCTCAAATTGCAGAAACTAAATTGCCACATGAAAAAGGCACGAGAAAAGGTGCGTCTTTTTAAAGCTGGGTTTGCCAGATTTTTTGGCGCACCTCTTATCCCCTTGCCGCTCCAGTTTTTGTTTTTGGCATAAATTTTACCTAAATAGATCATAAAAAATTAATATTACACTGTGATTTCATGATATTCCATCTGTCGGATAGCAGGTTTTGCTTTTCTATTGCGAATTGATCAAGAGTACTTCAAAATACGCAGAATCAAAAAAGACAAGGACGTTGATTAGCTTGCAGGATGCGTAAAAATTGGGTGGCGTATCATGCAAAAATATAATTTAGAATTTCTACAAAGCTTAAAAAGTTTAAAAACCTTAAAAATAATCATACCAATTTTTTTTCTTTTTTCTGGATATGTTTATGAAACAAGCCTATTAAATTCATTTGGAATTAGTCTCGATGGGTATTTCTCTATAAGTGATTATTTAGTTTCTTGCTTGAATCAAACAATCAATCTTTTGCTGAGTTTTCTACCGGGGATTTTTATTTCATGGGTATTCATAAAGCCAGCATCTCCAGCTGAAAGAACCGCAGAAAGAAATAGAAAAATGATGAAGATTTTTCTTCTTTCTAGCATGCTCGCATTCTCAGCATTGATGCTCTACTATTTTTTTCTGAATAAGCTTCCATGGAAGTTAATCCCAAGCATATGCGGGATAGCCATTATTTTTTTATACTTTGAATTAATTACCGTTAAAAATTTTAATATTATTTTTCTTCTTACGGTATATATATCAATCATATCTTTTGCTGCAGTTAATACAAAAAATGAAATAATTCATCAACAGCCTAATTCTCTTATTAACTTTAGCAAAACAGAAAATTTACCAAAAGGCCTGTATTCAATTATCACGAGCAATAGCCAATATTTTTTCATTTACGATAATAAGCATGAAAGAACTTTGATCATACCAGTAGAAGATATTTCTTATATAAATTATAAAAATAGTAATAAGATTATCAAAATAATGTCATCTAAATCCACCAAGAGAAAATAATGATTATTGCACAATGCAGGCTCTGCATGAAAAATGAAAAATTAATCAAGGCGCATATCATCCCTAAATCTCTTTTTGCACAAAACAACTACCTTATTTCAGATAGTTCTAATTTTATTAAACAGCGTCCAAGGGGCGCATGTGATGACGAAATTTTATGCGAAAAGTGCGATAACGTAATATTAGGTGATCTAGATACATATGCAAAGGAAGTTTTAATTGATAGAAAAGGTGTGACCATGTATCCCATTCGCAATCCTGAATCTGAAAACCAAGCTCTAAATTTGTATAGGCTATGCGATAAATCAGGCTATGATAAATTAAATAGATTTTTTATCTCTGTCTTATGGCGCGCATCTATTTCTTCAAAAAATGATTTTATTAATTTTAGCCTGGGGTTTCACGAGAATACAGCTAAAATGGCAATTTTAAATCCAGAGTATGATTGCTCCGACATATTTTCGGTTGCCATTTCCTTGTTGACTGATTTGCCAGCACCTATTAATCTTGTTACGCATAAATTTACAAGAATAGAGGGAGTCAATTTTTACTTTTTAATTATTGGATTTTATAAAGTTTTGATTAAGGTAGATAAAAGGAAGCTTCCTGTAAAATTACGATCAATTATTTTATCTTCCGAGAATGATATTCTTATGTGCGAGAATAATTTTTCAGAAATACCTGAGTATAAAACGGTGCGCAATATGGTTGAAAAATATGGATCAATAAATAAGAGTGATTATAAAGTAAAGACGATATGGGAAAATATTCAGAATGGTTTGAATGGAAAAAATTGAAACGAGTTCTACACATTTTAGATTGCACTACACTTATTGAGTGTTTCATTTCCCTTGGCGCATTGCGAAAGTGCAAGAAGGATCGGAAACCAAGTAAAAATCTACCGCAATTTAATTTGTTAATAGTGAAGAAACTGTTTTATCTGATCTGATTTCAAGACCAAAAAACGATTCTCTTCATAAAATATCACCGGGAGAGTGGTCACAGTTTATAAACCACGGAAATAAGCACGAAATTTTTTATAATGCGGCGATCGATAAAGAATTTCCTGAAAAAAATATTAACGAAATTTATTGGATGGGTTACTTACACTTTATATAGAATAGTGGGTAGAGTTTTCCAGATTGAAGACATAGCAACAAAATATTATTTGGCACAATCTAACTGAAGTGCGACCAAAGTTGCAAAATCATCAATTTTAGTTGAGAACAAAAAAGTGTCTATAAATTATGAGCATTTAAGCGATCAAGATCGATTATTTTTAAAAATATTATTAGATAGACGAACGCTCAAAGCACAAATTTCTAAAATATTAATGGTGTATCGATCAACGATCTGTTGTGAAATCAAATTTTCGGATGCGGCAATCGGTCTGAAAGCAATTCCATGATGCATAAGCAAGAATTTATTATTCCATTTTCTATCGGTATATTTACCGATATTTAATAAATATTTCCTTGGGTAAACTGGGCGTATATTTCAAATATATAAAAATCTACTTAATTGGCTCGCACTAATATTTTTATATATAACCTAGAGGTTTGAAATGCGTGATAGTATAAAAACTCAGATTGACGAAAGAGATAAGCCGAAAAATGAAAAAATTAAGGATTTTGTATCAGACACCCTAAAGATTATCGATAAAAAAGCAGGATCGCAAAAAATAACGAATTTTTTTAGCTATAAAGTTTTCTATTGTGTTGAGGTAAGGGATATACCTGGAATTGTTGGTCAGGTAAAAAAGGCATTTGAAAATTTTCAAGAAGGTGTGATCACATCGAATTCGGTTATTGTTGAAGCAGTATTTCGCGTCGGTGAATATTATGGAACAAAGCATGCCGTTAAAAAAATTGGATTTATGGTTGTCAAAAAATGCACGCCTGGTCTTGGGATTGCGTTGACAGCAGTTGATAGTTACTTGCTTATTGAAAAACCTTTCAAAGAACTAGTGATTGGTCCAGTATTGAAAATAATTGAGTCTGAATTAAAGCCAATTATTATTCAAACTATCGATGCAAATAGAGCGAAAATAAATCTATCTTTTGTCCAGAGTGTTGATAAAGATGGAAATTTTGAGGTATTGAAAAAAGTAGAGTCCAGGCCTGCAACACAATCGTTACCAAGCGCAACACCAGACCCAATTCTACAGCAGATGCTTGAAAGCGCATTTCGTTCGCACGTTGATCCGTCAAGTTATTTCCCCCATTTTTCTGACACGCAAAAAACATCTGGACCAACTTTTTCTGAACCTAATCACGCACCGTATATTCAATACGACAATGGTATAAAGGCGGGTGACTGGGTTGATCGTCCGCTTAATAACATACATCAAGATTATTGGGCTGAACAAAGTGCTGCGAGTAAAACGCAAAAGTGTTCTGTCTTTGCTACTCCTGATTCTATTGGGTGTAAATATCAATCGAATGCCGTGGAAGTAACTGCGGCGGCTGGCTTTGGCAGCATTGGCGTAGGCGTGACTTTAACAACCCCGGCGGGAATTGCGGTCGGCGCTGTAGCGGCTGTTACAGCTGGAGTCACAGCAATTGTTCAAGACAAGCGCCATTATAAATTGACGCCAATTACTGCATTGAAACCAGCATCATCCGCTGATGAAGCTGCATGGAAAAGTTATAGTAAAAAAGTTTACGAATACTTCAAAAGACCAACACGCTCATTTTTCTTTCGCGCTGATAATCTTGCTAAATTGCGCTCAGAGCATGAAAAGTTTATGAAAGTGCACTTAACAGATCCTGACGCAATTTTTTTCAGAAATGCAATAGGACATTTTATACAAAACCCAGATCTCTCTTTGCTGAACACAGAAAGGCCAGATTTCGAAAAAATATGCGCGCGCTATCAAGCTGTTCTTGACCGTGAACATTTAAAAGAAATGATCACGCAACAGCAGGCTGATATAAAAGAAAAAGCTTTTTCAACAGCATGTGAAAATTTTAATACCGCTGCGCAAAATCGTGATCCTGATGGCATGGAGCAATGGATAAACAAACTTCCAGCGGAATTACAGTCGCAAGCACAAGCAGCAAAGCAAGCTTGCGTCGATCAATTGACTTATGAGGCAGCTTTTAAAGATGCCTTTAATGCGTTAGAAAAAAATGAATTTTCATCAGCAATGCAGCATGCTGAAAAATATCCAGAATTACAAAATCAATTAAAGCAAAAATATGCAGAAAATTGTTCGAAGCTGGTAAAAGCATGCTGTGAACGGGGAGAGTACGCAAAGGCAGAAAAAGTAACCAAAGCTTTTTTTGAAAAAACAAATTCGCGTTTAGAAAATGAAGAGCGACATATTGCAGCTTGTCGCACTGCAATTCAAATTGAAGGATTAGAAATCTCATCCTTTTTGCTTTCAAGAATATTAGAAAAAATGGAGGCGCCTGCATGGGTTCATGCAATAAAAACAGGTGGGGTCGCAGCAGCACACCACTATTTATCAGAACAGTTAAAATCACTGGCAGATTACGAGCCGCATGGGTTTGAAAATTGGCAAGCCGGCCTGTCTGCTATCGGCACACTTGCAAATTTTGCGTCTATGTTTTTAGAAGAGGAAGATAAAAAATATGCAAAAAATATAATTTATGGTACACATGCTGCAGGCGCACTTTTGGGAACAGGTCTTGCAATTGCAGATGCAGCAGGAAAATTACGACCTGCTGCAGAAACCACAGCTGCAGCCACCGATGCGATTACAAAATTACAGCCCGCAGCTGCAGCATCGACATCAACAGGGGCATTACACTATGCATCAGCTGGTGCAAAAGCGCTTAGCATAGCAGCGCCACTTGCATCATTTGCAAACAGTTGGTATTTCAACGAATGGCGCAAGGAAGGCAAGGCGCCTACCACAATAGAAGGCGTCATCGCTGAAGATTTTTGTTATTACGCAAGTCATGCTAGCTCTGCAGTTGTCATTGCGCAAACTCAAACCTTCAAAATAGCGATGTTACATTTAGCAGAATTTACCCAGTCTCACACATCTGCTGTAATCGCCGAGAAGGCTGTGACCGCAGCCAAAGGAATTACTGTTTTTGGAGAACAAGCGCTTTTGTTAGCAGCAGCACATCCCTTTATTGCGGGCGCTGCTATTGGAGGAGTATGTATCGCCGGTATTTGGTACTACTGTGAAAACAGACCTTACAATAATCACCTGTATAATATTCAAACTTGCTTGAAATTAGCAGAGACAGGCAACACTAGAAAATATTTATCTGAAGCGGCCATATTAAATTCAGAAGCATTAAAAATTTACCCTAATGATCCGAAGCTGTTAGAAAGGTTAGAAATAATACGTGGTATGGAAAAAGATTTTGAGATGCTAGATAATATTGATTCATATCTGAAATTAGCAGCGCAAAGTGAAACGAAAAAAAACTTGTCTATGGCAATGGCAATAGCAAATGAGGCGATAAAATACTCTCCAAATGATCAGCAGTTACTTGCTAGGCTTCAAAAAATACAGTGGTTAGAAAAAGAAATAGCAGAGAAATTTCAGGAAATAAAAATTGCACGCGAAAAGAAATTTATAGAAATTTATAATAGTTTTACTACTTCTTCCGATTATGAAAATAAGGGACCATTATCGGATATGAAAAAAAATATTGAAAATATGACTCTGGATTTTAAAGAAATTAAAGCATACTGCTCTGAAGAAGTTTTATTGGAATTGAGAAGTAAAATAGCAAGCTCGCGATTTGATGAAATTGAAAAGGAAGCCTTAGATAAAAATATTCGAGCTTATGCTTCCCAAAGAACAGAAAAGCTGAATTTTTGGTTTAAAAATGAAGAAGCAATAAAAAATAATATTTCGACTCTCAAAAAATACATCGCAAATATTATTGCTAATGATCAAAATAATATTGAAAAATCAGGACAGCATTTTGATGAAAAAGAAAAACAAGAACTCATTGCACAACGAGAAATTTTTATTGGAAAAATCAACAGCGAGATAATATCTTTTGAAGAGAAATTAAACAATTTGACTATTCATAAGGAGGAGCTGGAGATATTAACGGTAGAATGCGAGTCGTTATTAAAGCTTCTGCAAGCAAGACACATAAAAAGTATGCAAATTCTATATATTAAAACAGTAATCAGTTTTGCGGTACCTATCATACCCGTTATTCTACGCGGACATTTTAATATTAAAAAAGCGGAGCGCGCACAACAGGACGCGCCTTTAAATGTTTCAATATATAACAAAAGAATTGAGCAGGCCAGCCTGGCTCCACTTGCAACCCAACTTTCATTTTTTACTTCATCTGAAGCGGATTCTTTATCAACATCATCACAACCCTGGAGTGCATACCATGCTTAAACCAAACCGAGAAACAGTTGCCTTGGCTAGTTCCATTTTTTTCATTCTGCCTGCTGTTTTCATACACAGGAAAGAAAGGCATGATTGGCAATTTATCTTGAATATTTCCAGTTCATTGTTTTCAATGCTTTTAGGTTGCTATTTTGACCGTCACAAGGAAGATCGCGTTGGAAAAATGGAAGCTGAAACAAAAAAGATGAATGATCTACTCGTAGAGGCAAATGCAGCTAAAACAGGACAAAGGGAGGGGCAATCAACACCAGTAGCAATAAAAAAAAATTTTTCACTGGCAGCTAATCTTTATAGCAGAGCAAGATCATCGTTTGAAAATATTTATAAAAAAGATATAGGTAATCTAGATCATGAAAAATCAATTTTTTATTTAGAAATATTGTATAACGAAGCATTTATGAATTATCGTTTAGATAGACTTGAAGAAGCATATAAATTAGTTAGTACAGGGCTTAATAAAAATAATCTTAATAAGCTTCATTTTATTTGCATTAATAAAAAATTATTAAATTTACGTGGATTGATTACTTTTATTCAAGGCTGCAATGAGCTTGACAAGAAAAAACAGCGGGAAATCTGGTCTGAAGCTAAGAAAGATTTTAATTCTTCTTTTAAACTTGATTCTGGTCAAAATAATGTCCATGTTTTTTTAATGTATTTGTCAATTGATCCTAATGATACCAATGATACTAACAATTCATTTTTTTCAAAAACTGTGCAAATTATAACACCTGGAACGAAAAAGGAGGAACAAGTTGCAACGCTTAATTTTGATAAAAATTGTATCTTGCATGATCACCTTATCTTTCTTTATGCGGAAAGTTGCGCGCATGAAAAGGAATTTAAAAAATCTCTAACGCTCTATAAAAAATATAAAACAAATGACGACTCATGGAATGGCACTATGCTTGATATCAACCCAGAAGCATTTTTTAGCAGTTTTATTCTTCGGCTGCGTTATTTGGAGGTTTGCAAAGAAGCCATTGAGTCGTACCCTAGCTTTGCAAATGATCCATTGGAACGCCCTTTGGTCTTTGATCAGGCCTTCATGTTTTTAAATGCACAGCGATTTAAAAATGAAAATTCTGACGGTCGCTACAGCAAAGCATATAAACGCCTTGCTGAAGCCGCTCATCAATTTATTGATCGCGCAACACACGAAAACTTGATAAAAAGATCTAAAGAAAGGCCTGAAATTCTACTGAAAGGAACATTACCAAAAACTTCTTCTGATGAAAATTCATGCGTGATAAAAAATTGTAAAGTGAGATTTTTTCAATTGAAAATGCAATTAGCACATGCAAAGGAAGTGGTGACCGGTGTTTTTCATAGGTAAATATACCGATATTCACAGTCAAGAAGAGATGATAATTTTACCAAGCAATACTATTTTAACAATTTTTAAACGGAGAAATTTATGCGAAATGATATTAAATTACAATATGAAAGGCTCATTGAGCAACATGGTCTTGCCATGAAAAATAATGCGATGACTGTATGCGAAAAGCTTGCCTTTACAGAAATTACTGAGGTTCAATTAAAGCAAGAAAAAAATAAAACGGCCCGTTCATGGTGTTTCCGTGATTGGCCATGCCTCTTTACGCAGCATAGAGATAAAATGGATGAAAAACTTGAGCTAATGGTTCCAGAAAAAAAATTACTGGAGACAAGCTGCCAGGCATACATGGCAAACAAATTATTTTTAAATGATGTTACAGATAAAGCTAATGGTATATCTATTGAGGCAAAGAAAGAGATTGACACACACCTTACTAGGGCAGAGCAGATTGCTGCAAATGCAAAAACTGACATTGGAAGATGCGTGGATAGAGCAAAAAAAGATGCGATGGGGGCTCCATTACCAAAGCCGTAACAAATTTATGATATTAATCATGGTGGCTATTGCAATAGTCACCTCGATTAAGAAAATTTTTTGGATAAGATATTTTACATTGCTACACAGCACTTCACTGTCGGTGGTACCTTTTGTTTTCTGACGACTTGAAAAAACCCGCTTGGATAGCTATAGGAAGTCCCCCGAAAAGGAGTAAGCTGTAAATTTTGCTCAAAACCTCCTGATTTGTATTTTCAAGGCAAAAAACTTTTTGATTTTGCAACTAATTTTGGAACTACGCAAGCAGCTACTAATGCGGCACCAGCAGCAAACAGAGTATATTTATGATTGGCTGCAAATCGTTTTACATTTTCTGTAAATGTATTTTCGTTTTCTCCCATTTTTGGCCGTTGAAATTCTTTGGTTGATTTTGGTAATGTTAAAGAAGGCACTGGAAAACACGTTAACTTAACTGACACTTCTTGAATTTTTTTGATTAAAAAAGCATTGTTTTTTAGCGAAAGAGGGCGTGTTTTTGGTTCCCCTCTTTCCCAGTATCGCAATTCCTTTGTGTCTGGGTGATAAGATAATGCAAATAATGCGAATGCATCATCGCGGCATCCATTATAAAAACAGTCGGCTAATACTGTTGCGATTCCAACGAGAAGCATCTTTGAATTTTTATCTGTATTTTCAGGAAGTAAGTTAAAAAGATTAGAAAAACCAGAGACCATAACAATTTCCGCTAATGCATAAGTCGCGGCCTCTATAATGTCATCTGGTTCATTCTGCGAAAACAGCTTCAGCAAATTAGCACAAATTTCTGCGCGAATCTCAGGCTCTGCTACACCAAGATTTCCTAATGCTAAAATCACTGCGTGTTTAATGCGATGGCATTGATTTTCTCGTAGCAAAAGCAGCAATAATTTGTTATAAATTTTATCACGAAATTGCGATACTGCCTTACTAAATACCCCCAATGCTTTGATTGCCGTGCATTGAGCAATTTCATCCCCTTCCAGCATTTTTTGAAGTTGATTGAAAATCATGATGTGAATCTCAGGTTTTGCTGCTACACCAAGGTACGCTAATATTACAGCTGCGGCATATTTAGTTTTCTCATCATGTGTGATTAGCATGTTCAGTGATTGATTGAAAATCTTGTTTCGAATTTCAGGCGCCTCCTTACAAAGAGATCCGAGTTTTCCGGCTAGCTTGTATTTAACACGTTCATCCTGCTCTACCAAAAAAATACTTAATAATTGATTGTAGATTTTGATAAGCATCTCTGACGGTGCTACAACAGCAAATACTCTTAATATTTTAATGATCTCATATTTAACATTTTCATCTTGATCTTTTTGTAATAACATCGACAATAATTCATTGCAAATCTTGACACAAATCTCAGGTACTGCTATAGCAAGGTTTGTTAATGTCTTAGATATTTCATACGTATCTTTTTTATCCTTAGCTATCTGAAAAAATATATTTATTAATTCATCATAACTCTGATCAAAAATTTCTGTCACTGGTTCACCAAGGTATTCTGATGCAATTTGAATGCCAGGCACAGCTGCATCAAGACATTTTAATACATAAGCAGCATCATATTTAACATGTTTAACATGTGAGTTTTGATTTCGCAAAGCTTCTAATAGCGGTTTCAACAATTGATCACGCTTTATGTTTAAATCTTTTGGTTCACCTGACTCCGCCAAGCATCTTAATAATAACCGCTGCTCGTAAATTCCTATTATGTCGCGCGATTGCTCTGACATTAAAATATCAAAAAAATGATTTAATGAACCAATATCATTAGATAAATGTCCCGCCACAAACCACCACATCACTTCTAATCGTGGGTTATAGCGCTGATCTAAAATAATTTTTTTAATTTCTGTATCATTTGCTCTTAGTTTTCGTGCAATATAACCTGCTGCAAAATATTCTTGAAAAGTTAAGTGAATAAAATAATATTCGGTATTTTGATCAACATTGGTATAGCATAATAAACCGCTTTTTGATATTTCCTCAAAACATTGATCAATAAAATTCTTACTGGGATTTTGACGATTGAGTTTAATTGTGGAATTCAAATTTTCATTTGTGAAAAAAATCTTACTTTGCAACATGCAGTTATACGCTAATTGCTCATTTAATGTTTGCAAAGTATTGTACTTTTGCTCTAAATCATCAGCACCCATTCCATCATAAATTCCTTTGCGCTTTAAAAATTTAGTAAATAAATTTTCGGTTAAAAGATAATAAAGCTTGCTTAACGTCAACTTTACTTCGCCTGGCTGTATTAATTTATCGTCTGCATGTAATTGACATATCATTGAAAGCTGCAGTGGAATATGCGCGATAGCCCAAATCATGGGTTGGCGTTTTAGAAAATCTAATAAAATGGTTACGCGTTTCGTGTCTACATCACCCAATTGTTTAAAAAATTGGTGAGCATAGGCTTCAATATCTTTTGGAGAAAACCCCATGATTTCTAATTTGCGATCAGGGGTTAATGCAGAGATTTGTTGTGGTCTTGATGTAATAAGAGAATATTGTTGAATTTTTAACCCATCAAATGCATTTTTAAGATAGCCATTTATTGCATCAGGTGATAATTCATCATAGTCATCCAAGAGAAAAAGAAAGCGCTCTGGATTTGCTAGAATTGCATTTTTCAGGCCTTCCTTTTTGTTTTCAAGTGAAAGCGCATCTTTAAAACATTCGTGATCAACCAAATCAATCCAAGTGTAACTGTTGGGTGGGTAATTATTACTATTTATATTTCGAAGAGGGATCCAAAAAACAGCTTTAAAATTAGGCCATAATTTTTGAGAAGCCCACTGATGTGCAATATATTGACATAAAGTTGATTTACCAATGCCAGCTCGACCCATGATCAATAATTTTTTGGGTAATGCAGTATCAGTGCCTGGCGTAAAGATTTCATCAAGTCGGATGGGTTCTTTTGCTGTGCGCAAATCTTCATAAGAACTTAAGCGGCCTGAAAAGTCATATCGCGCTCCTGCGTTACTTCTAAAATGAGCTTCCTTTTCTTTCTGTTCTGCTTCTCTAATAATGGTCAAATTAATAAAAATATCATCAATATTTGTGCGTCTTTGATCTTGTCCAGACAATAAAGCTACTTGACTTACTCTTGATATAAGATAACGATAGCGAAGTGAAAATATGAAATCGTCTATTTCTGTTTGTATTTCTCCATAAGTGTCTTTATATTTTTTTAAAATATTATCCTGATCAACTGGCGTAATAACTTGAATCCTATTTTTTAAATCAACAGCTTCAATCAACCGAAGCGCACTAACATAAACAGCGGCGAAAATAGCGTGCAAAATAGGATGCGCAGTTGAACCAATCATAAAATTAACAGAACGACCATCTCCGGCAAGATAGATTACTTTCTTAGGATTTGTTTTTGATGTGTATTTTGAAACATATTTATTTTCATCCACGGTATTTTTTTCATAATCTTGCAATCCATTTTCTGTAAATAAATCATCACTGGATGTCACGCAAACAACGCAGGCATTGTTTTCTAATTTATTAAAAACTTCTTTTTTAAAAGATTGGGTGCTGGTTGCAATAATAAATAAGTCAGAATCTATTGCTTGCTTATCAATAACATCCGATACTGAAATACAGTGCATTTCAGCTGCAGCTTCAGCTCGTTTTTCTGGATCAATGTCAACAATAATAAAAGTGCTCTGCGAATGTATTTTTCTCAAAAATAGCGCAATCGGCTTTCCTAGATGCCCAAAGCCAACGACACATATTTTTTTTAGTCTTCCCACATCTTGGTTGATCCCCATGCCACTATAAATAACCGATGCGATGCTAAACACAATGCTTTTTGCAACCTCAAGATCTTCCATCGCCTTTAAGGGCGTACGCGCAATTGAAAATACGGGTGGGTCATAAAGGGATAAATCACCTTTTGGTTTTAGATATTTTATTTCACCATTCCAAGTGTGCTCAACAATGCCTGCAATATTTTTAAATCGACTTAAAGCTGCTATTTGTGGCGCAAAATACCCACCGTGATCTAAAATAATATATTTATAATTAGTTTCGTTTGGAAAAAGTATTGTTAACTGTGTTTCTGTATCAACATCACTTTTTTGAAGTAATCCTTTATTAATAGAATTTTTTATTAAATCCCCATATAAATTATTAAGTGATCTTACGACACTCTCAACACAAAAAGATTGTTTTGGGATAATAGCTGTAATATCGCCTAAAGTTGATATAGCTTCTAAAAAAAAGGGAAGAGTATGCAGCATATGCGCTACAACAATAAATGCATATTTTTGATTAGTCTGCGCGCAAATGTAAAATTGCTCGATAATATTTTGATAAAATACTGGTGCTTTACTATCATCTTGTCCAAGAGGATGAGAGCGCGCAAATAATTCCCTTTTTTGTATTAGTTCGGCATGACGCATTTTATTTTACCTATTCGAAAGATAATCCATTACGCTAAAAATGCCGGATTCTAAAATGATTTTTACAAGTTGAGTTTGTTTAAAGCACCCTAATTTTCTTCTAATATTCTCTAAGTGGGTTTGGACTGTTTTAACATGAATATTTTCAATAAGCGCAGTTTCTTCTGCTGTTTTTCCTTGAACTAACCAATAAATGCATTGTGCTTCTTTTGAGGTAAGATATACATTAGAATATGAGCCTTTTAAATAATATCGATTAATTTTTGTTTTTTCTAAAAAGTCAGAAAATGCCAGTTTATTTTTATTTAAATTATTATCAAATAAATTTTGTGTTAAAGGGATAATAATTTTTTCATGCTCTCCTTTCATAATTAATTTATTCGCTTGTTCTTTAAAATAAAGCATAAAGCGTAAAAACAAATTATTGTGCGCCTTATAGATCATGGCATCTTTTGTGTCAAATGAAAAAATTTCAAAGTAATTAAGACCGGGTGATACAAATGTTACGCCGTGATACAAGCCTAATTGATTATTGAGTTCTTGCTCAAACTTTTCTTCTTCTTTTGAATCATCGTTTAAGCGATTAATATTCCAAGCATATTGACCTTCTTTTAGATATTCTGGAAACTCGCCATCAAACCACATTTTTTGATAGCGATTTTGTTCGTAGACATAGCGCGTGCAATCAGGATAATTAGAAAGTAAAATGCGAGAGCCATCACCGTATAATTTAAGATAACGAAAATGCTTGATACTCAGTGTATCTGCTAACGGGGTGATAATCTTATTAATCTCATTTGCGGATGTGATTGATAAATGATTTTCATCAATGTGTTTTGACATCATCTTACGTAATTACCTGTTGATTTTGACTATTTTTTTGTATTATAGCAAAACTAGTCTAATTCTCCCTAGGTAATTATACCGATATGAATGGCTATAAGGTCTGAGAAAATAAGAGCCCAAATGCTTTATCTAGCGGAGACAATGAAATGCCACAAAGAGAAAAAATTCAATTTAATCAATGCACTGTTGATTTATCCCGTGACGGCCACATTAGCATTATAACACCCGATGAAACACTATCATTTGATGAGCTAGAAGAAAGGCGAGTATTTGATAATAACAAGGGTGAAACCGTCATTGAATATTCTGGCCTAGCCAGCGATGGAAACACAGATAGAAGCCTTGCAAAGGCAACCTATCAGGCAGGTGGCTTTTCACAACTACATTATCACGTTGAGCGCGTGGAAGATTATTATATTCTTGAAGGCAGAGCGCAAGTTATTCTCGATGGCATTGCGCATGAATTATCAGTTGGTGATTGCATCACTATTCCCGCTCAAAAAAATCATGAGGTTCATAATATCACCACAGAGAATGGATTATTAATTTTAATTGTCAAATGCACGCCGTCGTGGATTGTTGAAGATTATAATTTAGTGAATGAGCCTGCTTGTTCTTTTCATTCTTAACTTTAACCAAAACTACATAGGCAATCTAAAACTGCCATGAAAAAAATGAAAGTGGGTATCCAACATGATTGATAAATATAAATATCGCAAGTAACCTCGTCTGTTGACAGTAGTTACCATATATGTTAACCTTCAAAAGAGGTAAAGCATCATGGTTAAACAATCTTTCACGGCACATCAAAAATTAAAACAAGCGATGCTACGCGATCCTGTTGCGCACGCAGAATATGAAGCATTTAAATTGGAGTTAGAAGTTGCAGAACAGCTAAAAGCTGCCAGAGAAAAAGTTCATTTATCTCAAACAGACGTAGCTAATCAAATGCAAACACAAAAACCCGCAATTGCAAGATTAGAAGCTGCGGGCGGTAAAGGAAAGCATTCGCCAACGATTAAAACACTATCAAAATTTGCAACTGCAATCGGCTTTGATTTACGCATCAAGCTTGTTCAAAAGAAGAGACAGGTTGGTTAAAAACTTTTAAGTGTATGTATTGAGCCAAACCGTTTCGCGGCAGCTTAAAAATCTTTAATTTTCATGTAATTTAAATTACTAAACTTTGGTAATATGCTATAATTATTCAGCATGAAATTAACTTTTAAAATAAATATGAGATTAAAATGAGAGCATCGTGGCTACAATCCAATTTATTTAAACCCAGCAAGAAACACCTGTTTGATCTTGGTAAAAAGTTAGTATTACCAAACGACTTGGGTTTTGTCATCAAGCTATCAGATGATAAAGAAGAAAACGAGAGCATTTCTAACTATAGAAAAAAATGTGTTAAAGAAATATGCCAGCTCATTAAAAAAAATCCGGATAAAGTAAGTATTTTAGTCACAGGTGCCGCATTGGGTGTGAAACAAGATTCAATTGATGCTACGATGAAGATGGTCAATGAAACCAGAAGGCTGCTGTTTAGTGGGCAGCCTATCACTGCAGAAATGGAGGATAATGCTTATTGGGGACACATTTCACTATATCACCCCAGCGATGAAATTATCGTTAGTCATTCTGGCATTTCCCCTGAAAATCCAGTATCTTTTAATACTTATTTGAAACGCGATGTAAAAACCGCTGTTGATGAACCCAGTGATGCGAGATATTTTGCGCAGCTTTCATCTTCATTATTTTTAACAAATGAGCATACTAAGCCTAAAAAAGAAGACTACGAATTAATGGAAAACAATTGCGCCGTAGCAGTAAGAAAATGGGCAGAGTTGCCTGTGGGTAGTGTGGGTAATAATCCACTGGAAACTTTTCATCGTGTCTTGATTGATATTGTTCTTCTGAAGATTGATGAATATTCTCGTAAAGAAATATCTGACGAAATCATAAACTTTGGGATTGCAAGAGATGTATATACAGTTTCAATGCAAGAAGCAAAGCGTAGAGAGCAACTAAAATTAGAAAATATTCCAACTCCAGGATTTAAAAAATAAATTTTTATAATATATAACGCGGGGAATTAAGATTATGAGAAAAATTACGCAGCGATTGTTTGCAAATCCAGTGTGCACTGTTGAGTCAAGTTTTGATCCATTAAGAAGTCTGGCAAAAAGGTGTTTGCAAGTTGAAATGGACTTAACGAAGTCAACATCAAATCAAATGCAAAACACGAAACTTCCTATCGAAATATTAGAGAAAACGTTTAAAACCGCAAATGATCTATTTAATAGCGTCACTTCTGGCAATAACCTGCCAAAAGGAGAAGCCTTAAGAATTGCTGAGATGTATTTTAAACAAGCGGAGTCTATCGTTCATGGCATTGAGGAATGCGGTTATACTGGCTTAAATGAATCTGAACGAATTATTTTATCAAAAGCTTATTCCTCTCTTGTTAACTTTCAATACCAAGTAGGCTCTGCAAAAGAAAGAGAAGATATTCAAGAAAAAATAGATCGGGCATTAATGCTCGATCCTAAAAACTTCGAGGCAGAAAATTATAGGTTAGAATTAGGCATAAATTATGTGAGGCCGACTCCAAAAAAATAGACAGGTATTATTTGCGCAAAAGAACTTGGGTTTTATTTACTCATTTTAATTACAGTATCTGAAAATAATTTTCAAGGTTAGTAACGTGATAGACAAGGATAGAACACATGAGAGATCGCATTACTAAATTACCCTGGATTTTTTTGAGAAATAATCACAAATTTTTTCCGGTACACGCTCCTTCTGATTTTTTATTTTTAAATGTATCAAGAAACCAAACTTCTTTAAATGGATTTATAAGTCAATCAAAAAGAGAGGTTTTAGTAAAACACATTGAAGAAGAATTAAAATCTATTCTTCGGTTAAAAGAAAGAGGATTTTTTTTAGACGCTGCAGAAAAATTAATTTCATTACCGATTTATTTTATGGATAGCGGTTTAGAACCTGAATTAGAACTTGGATTGGTGAGAGCAGAACATGCCATTGCAGATGCCAAGGAACTTTGCATCGCATGCATTGAGTCGGGTGATGAAATGGATGCAGCAAAAATTATGCTTTCCAAAGTGCTTTGCACAAACGCACTGCTGCACCAGGAGAGTGGTGATCTTCATTTGGCAATCGACGCGTACAAAAGTGCGATAGAGACGATGACTGAAGTAACAGGAAACAGATTTCATCCCACGAATTGGCGTTTTTATTCTGATCTCGTGTTAGCGTTAATGGCGCATGAATCTTACAGCGAAGCGCTGCATATTTACACGGAGATTTACGATCGAGCGCATCCAAAAATAGAACTCCCGCATCATTTTTATCACAGGGAAAGCGTATGGCAAGAAAAAAATATTAATTTAGGAATTATATCGAGCCTATCCTCAGATAATCATAAAAGCATGTGGTGGTTTAAAAAGTCTCTTGCTGAAGTAGGATCACTAAACAATAATTTCAGCGCAGTACTGGCTTTATATAATCTATCCGCGCTTCATTTAAAGTTAGAAAATAATCATGATGCATTACAAATGATGCAAAAAGCCCAAGATTTATATTGCGATCTTAATAAAGGGGTTGACACTTCACAGCATAGATTATTTATTTTAATGAATAATTTTATTGGTGCGAATAAGGGACTAGAAACTCACGCGAGATTTTCTGGTAGGTGATATAAATTTCTGAGTATAAGTATTGAACTAAACCGCTTCGTAGTAGCTTAGCGGTGATTATCCCATGCTTTCTGACGACTTGGCTTTTTTATGTATGCTTCAATAAATACAACACCCATTTAACTGTTGGAGCAATAAGCGATAAAGTGTATTGATGTTGATCTTTTTTCAAATCATGGCAGAATTGCACATAGCTTAGTAGAAAAAATAAACGGTTAGCAAGCTTTGTTACTTTTTGAGAAAATATTATGCCTAGCACCTATACAGTTTCAGCCGACAGGAACGCAAACACAGAAACCCTGAAGTTTTATCATACCAGCGGAACCATTCAAGATCAAAATAGTTATGCTGATTTCAACAAGATGACCCGTTCGAAAAAAATGGTAGGAGATATTGCGGCTGTGGCAATTAGTTTTAATGGCGTTTTAACTGAAATTAAAATAGATACGCGCGCCTACGACGATCAAAGTTATTTTTCTGACACAGGGAAAATAGACACAGGTAAAATATACAATAGCAATGATTTTGCTTCGCAGCTCTCTTACAAAGATCCTGACTATGAGCTAGGCAAAAACTACGCGATTGCATTTTTCGTGTTAAAAAAAGCAAGGCGAACTTTTTTGCGTGAGATTCATCTTGCCGACCTTAAAACCCAAGTTATTTTTGAAATGCAAACTAGCGATAGCTATCGATATCCCGCTTTTGTGCAAAACATTTTTACCACCGTATTTGATTCTTATAAAAAATATCAAATTACTTTGAAAAAAAATCAAAATCAAGTTACCCTGAGTGATCCTAAAACCACAGATGCAATGGCAGATCTTTTAAGAGAATATGAAGCGGAAGAATCTAAATATAAAAAAACCGCCCTCAAAAGAACTCGAAAACCTCCCAAAAAAGAATTCAAGCGTTTAGTCGCGCTGACTCCTCCGACACCCATTGGAGAGAGCAGCAATGCAATACCGAGTTTATTTTTTAGGCCAAGAGCATTTGATCAAACCTATTGGGGAGAAAATCGCGCGCAGGATACTGAGTTTAATCGCTATACTACTGCTGTTCGTATGGAAATATATACCAGAGAAGATTGCAAGACACCCTTTTTTCGTCCGCCTAATCTTTTTTTTGATGCCCGACAATTGGTATCAAAACAACATAACTTTAAAGATATGGCTTTCAAAGAAGCTCGGGGTTTAAAAGTGATGGAAATGTTTGAGCCGGCCGACAGAAAACCCAGGATAATGTAAGACAGGAGAATAAAATGAAGGCAGAAACGTCATCATCTAACATGCAGAGTACAGCCTATGCTACAAAACAAACTACCACATTATTTAATGAAAAACGGGTAGCCCAACAGAGTTTTTAGTTAAAGATGTTGAAATGGAACTGACCATATGCCACCAACCGATATGCGCAAATCTATCGACACGCTGTGTATCTTGATTGTAAGCGTTCTGTTTAAAACACAAACGCCGTTCGGTTAGGAACGGAATATGCATCAGGCTTGCCTTTATTTTAACTTAAGCTGTGATTTTCTTTCCGTTCGAAATTTTTTAAAAAACATTCATTTTATTGACGAATTAATTCAAGAGTTTTCTCTCACAAAGCCTATTTTTTTATTGACGAAGTTCAGCGGCTAGAAGAGCCGGGTTTATTGATGAAATCAATCATTGATTTGAAGCTACCTTATAAATTACTATATCGCCAAATGTTTTCGCAGCAATTGTAAGAATTTCCTAAGTCCAATGACTTCAACGCCATTGGCAATGACATAATGTTCAGTGCCAGAATAAATAACAAAGCGACGCTGCGGTTTTAAATCATCGCACGCGATATAAAATCCCTTTTCTAGTTTGGGTGTTGTACTGAGCTTAATTTCAATCGCCCATAATTCTTTCATTCCAAATGAAAGCAATAAGTCGATTTCTGCGCCCACAGCTGTACGATAAAAACTACTGACAACATGGCTTGGAATATTACAAAGAATATTTTCAATCACAAATCCTTCAAAGCTCATTGGGTGGCTTTAGGAAGTGCTACGAAACTGCCTAAAATGAAAAATTAGTTTTCAAATTTTGCTCACGAACAGCCTTAGTAAGCCGCAGAAAATGCATAACCCACACCAATTCTTTACTTTGTTTCATACCCATAATGAACATCTTGCTTAGCGCCGCCTTTTAGTTCCTGCTCAACATTATATATTTCAGAAATTTTTCCGTGCGCATCAAATCGATAAATATTACTGGTTTTTGCAATTAGCACATCGCCATTTTGCTTGGTTGCAACAACAATGTGATTTTCGGAAACACTGGTTCCGCCAGATGAAAATGTAAAATTAGAATATATAAAATAAACGGATTTGAAATCATGACGCAAAGCCTTCATTCTGCCAATCAATGCCTTGAAATCAATAATTTTACCAGTATCACCCGCGTAAAATTTTAAATTGTGTGAAAAATATTTATCTGCAACCGCTTCTGAAGTCATATCTGTGCGATTAAAACCATTAAACCAGGCATCCTGAATAAACTCCACTTTCTTTCTTTGTTGACTTGATAAAATATATTCGTTTTTTGGAATTACCGCTGCTTCTTCAATATTTTTTTTGGCGATTTTTTCATTTTTCGCGAGTTGCGTATCATGAGTAGAAGCAAAAGTTGGTAATGAAAATCCATTAAAAACACAAATTAGAAAGAAAATTAAAAAATATTTTTTTATCATTCCGAATACCCTTTCTCAATTTCAACTAACGTTAATTCATTGACACTTTTGTCAAAATATTATCTATCATTATACGCTATTCATAGCGTGATATATAGTAAAAAAACAGAACAAAATTCAACGCGCTGGGGAAGCAATAATTTCTGTAGCTGAATTTTCTGTGTTCTGAGTGTTATGTTTATACTTACAACAGATGCGATCCACTGACTTCTCTTTATCTCAATTGCTTAGAAAATAATGCGAGCATCTATATTGCGCATCACTGTTAAGAAACGTTGACTAACTTACTTGCGCACATACTCTGCTAAACTGTTTTCATCATATTGATCGAATCCGCCAGTTTTTCCATATCAATCTGTATTGGTTCATCGGTTTCAAAAGTGTAAAAACCGTAGAGATTAACATTAATCCACGCAACGGGTGAGACGTATTTCAATGCATCAATTAATTTTTCATTCCCTTCTTTTTGTAATTTTTCAAGCAGTGTATTTAGTAATTTCGCATTGTAATAAATGATACAGTTTGCCAGTAAACGACCGCACTCATTCCATATTTCAATTTCCTTGGCATTTTTTCCGCGAAAATTTTGTCCATGGACGTTAGCGATTGCGCGCCTCAATTTGTGATATGATTCACCTCTATTTAAAGAACGACGTACATTTTTTCTAATCATAAGGTCGTCAATAAATTGTAGCAAATAAATACTCATCAAAATTTTATCATATTCCCATAGCGCTTCTTTGGTTTTATTTTTGCGTTTGTGTGAACTTAATTTACTGACAATCAAATGCTGTGACGTTTCACCAAGGAGTAGTGATGCAATAATACGCTGGATATTATTCCATTCATTTTTAATTATTTTTTTATTTACTTGACGCTGTGGTTTCAGCAATGAATCCTTGTTGTATTGTTTCACTGGATTAAATCCACAAAGGGTATCTGCTTTATGATTGATTCGTTTGAAATGCGGTGCAAACTGCTTGCCGATAAAATCAAGCAATGTAAAATTCACTTGATTAATCGAGTGACCATCACCACAGAGCCACTTGATATCAATGTCGCTGGTGACATTGTATAAGATATCAAACAGGTGATGGCTTTCATGTTGATTGGCGCTGATTATTTTTGTATTAACCGGAATGTGATTTGCGCATAATGTGTATGCAGAAACACCACGACTCACACCAAAATATTTGCTGGAATAGCGTGCAATAAAAGAATTTAGACGTGTTTCAAATTTCTGCCCATCAACACTGCCGTACATGTAATCATCATGAATATTCCAATACTTAAAAATAGGTAAATCAGCAATGGCATTGGTGATTGCATCATTCGCATCCCTTAGGGTTTCAAGACGCATAAAGTTTTTCATTTGAATCAGCATGCGCTGATAACCTAAATCGCAACTTTGCGCCATTTTATAAACACCCAGGTTAGTGGCGTTGGCAATAACACAGGCCATCATGGCAACCGGATCCAATGTATCCTTCGCGTCATATGGTTTTATATGTGTGAATGCGCTCATAAAATCACAATTCTTTTGCGAAAACTGTAAGACATTAGCAATACTGATTTGTGAGAGTTGCTTAAAAACAGGGTGGTTCTCTTTGTCAGCCGTTTCAGGGTAGGGCAGGGTGAATGTGATCTCATCTTTCTCTTTTTTGATTTTTATATTTTTATTTTCGCCATTTTCGATACGTTTATTTACATCGATAATTAATTTTTCTAGCGTGGTTTCCATATCATTAAGCAATGTGTTAATTGGCATCAATAATTTTTTATTTCCAAGCTGCTTTAATAAAGCAGTCTTGTTTTTCCATTTTTCATCATTCACCAAATGAGACGATAAGCTTTTAAATGAAATAGAATTTTGAATATACATGTGACCCGTTTCAATTTCTTCTGCAATGCGCTGGTAAATCATGAATTCATATTTTGCCATTTCAACCATATCATCCTTCATTAAATGCTGCTTCCAATTACTGGGTATGCATGTAATGGGTGCGTTTTTAACTAGAACTTTTCTATCATTGGATGATGACAAAAAATAATTCTTTAAAAATGCAATCGCTGTTAATAAGTTTTTTTGATTGCTATCACCACTAAATTCTAATGATTTAAAAATAGGGCGGATATTGCTGGTTATTTTCTTCTTTAATTTTGCAATCTCATTCCATTTTATTTCTTGAAAGTCGAACAACAACCCGATTAAATAATCAGCTACAACGTTAAATTTACCCTTTCTAACGAATTTTCGAGCGCGTTTTCTGACATTGCCAAAGGATTCCTTGTCTGATATTTTCTCATCATCAAAAAATCGAAATACCAGCGCTGCGTTTTTCACATCATCATTGATCTCTACTTTGTCTTCCAATATTTTTTCACGCGTATTGACATCTGCTTCTGATTTTATTTTTTCTAGCCAATGGATAAAACTGACATTCAAATTATCATTTATTTTTTGGTGACGATGATGTGCAAAACACAACACATAAATTGCTTGTTTGGTTAGCGATAATCTTTTTAAATCGTTGAGAGGGTAGTGCTCTGCAAGACTGGCATAGTATTGTATATTTTGATTTGTGATATCAAGTTTAGGTAAAATATTTTTTGCAATTTTGTATAACGAGCCATAATCGTTAAGTTTTTTTATTTCAGATTTAATTTCTTTTTGTCTAAAACTTTTTGGATCCTTTTTTAACGCTGACAAAACGTATTCATCATTGTCTTTGCGTACTGTATTTTCAATTAATTTCCAGTCGTTATGTGATAGATATTTTTTTAATAAATCGCCCAGTCGTTCTTCTTCGTGTACTATAGAATTACCAATTAACTCTTGAATTGTAGAGTATCCAAGCAACATCAATTTGTTCTCTGCGCTGTAGCAAATAACTTCATGAAATAAATAAACAGGATTATTTGAAAGACGCGTTTTTATTTTCAATAGTTTTTTCAGTTGTTTGTTTATCGCAGATTTGTCTGTTTTAAACCTAAGCATTCTAGCAATTAACGTCTGGTTTGTGTGACGAGTTTGTTTTGCTATTTCATCAACTTTTAATTTGGCACTTTCAAAATATTGCTGTAAAATGTAATCAACATCGCTTTTTACCACATCAAATGCACAATTAAAAAATTGCGATGTTGCTTTGAAAAAGCCAAGCTGTAAAATGAAATGGACTTTTGATGCTAGAGTTCCACGATCAAGCATCGTTTTATATTCTTTCTTATCAAGCGAAAAATATTTTTCTTGTTCATTGGGATTGAAGTGCGGGACGCCATACAGCTCGTTGATTTCTGACTTCGAGAGTATTTTTATTCTTTGTTTTGTCATTAGGAATGCCTCATTATTTATTGAAACTATCCCTGGTCTACGCTAAACTAATCCTGCCATTAACCTATAATGTGTATTACAGGTACCGAACTTTAGCAGAGAATATGAGCAAAATCAAACCAATTCCAACTCCTTTTTTCGATGGCCTGCAGCAGATGCTAGCCAATGAGGATTATCAACCAAAGCTCAAAAAGGCATTTCAGGAAGATTATGAGCACGCTAAAGCGTTTCTATTAAGTTATCGTGGCAGCATTGATACATTTAATTCATATCGTCGTGACATTGAACGCTTTTTACAGTGGTGCCAATTAACAGAAAACAAAACAGTTAAACAAATTCGACGCGAAGAATTCGAAAGATTTTTAGATTTTTGTCAGGACCCGCCGACATCATGGATTGCAACAACAGTTGAAAATCGTTTTAAAGAAAAAGATGGTGTAAAAATTCCAAATAGTAAATGGCGACCGTTTGTTGTCAAGATATCGAAAACCGATGCTAAATCAGGACACAAACCCAATAAAAAAAATTACGAATTATCTGAGAAAGCATTTAAGGCGTTATTCGCAATTGTTGGTAGTTTTTATACTTATCTGATTCAGGAAGAATACACATTAATTAATCCAACCGCCCTGATAAGGCAAAAAAGTAAGTATTTTCGAAAACATCAATCAGCAACCCCTATTCGTAGATTATCCGAAATGCAATGGGGTTATGTAATAGAAACCGCTGAAATCATGGCGAAAGAAAGCAATGATCAATATGCGCGTACATTGTTTATCATGAATGCACTTTATGGAATGTATTTACGCATTTCTGAATTGGTTGAATCAAAACGTTGGTCACCAAAAATGGGGGACTTTCATCGTGATGCAGATGGCCTGTGGTGGTTTTTAACAGTGGGTAAAGGCAATAAAGAGCGCAGAATTTCAGTGAGCAACGCAATGCTCAGCGCGTTAAAAGACTACAGAAAATCATTAAAGCTTTCTCCCCTGCCCTCGCCTAATGAAAAAACGCCTCTATTTACCGCTCAGCAAACAAAACAACCGCTAAAAAACACACGTTATATTCGTGTGTTAGTTCAAGAGTGTTTTGATCGTGCGTGTGAGCGACTAATTGCAGATAATCAACAAGAAGAAGCGGATCAATTGGCAAATGCCACGGTGCACTGGTTGCGCCATACTGGCATTTCAGATGATGTTAAAACACGCCCTCGTGAACATGTCCGTGATGATGCCGGCCATAGCTCTGGCGCCATCACCGATAAATACATTGATGTTGAGTTACGTGAACGTCATAGTTCAGCAAAGAAAAAGCGCATTAAGCCTGATTTTCTCGATGAAAATTGAGTATTTTTGAAAGTTGATTTTTCACTTTAGGCAGTTTCGTAGCACTTCCTAAAGCCTACCTCATTCCCACAATCGGATGACTCAGTAGATTTTCAAAATCTGTTATTCCAAGTAACGCATGCATTAATCCGCTGTCACGCACAAATACTTTGGGCGCCTTCACTAAGCGTTTACCCATGTTTGCAGATAAAGGCAATACTTTTCTAACAAGCAACAAATCAATAAATAAATCAAGATAACGTGCAATTGTTTTGCCATCAATCGCTAAACTTTGAGCAAGTTGCGATGCATTTAACATGCTACCCTGATGATGACTTAGCATCATCCAAAAACGTCTTAATGTTTCAGCAGGAATGCGTGGCCCCAACATGGGAATATCACGCTCTAAATAAGTTTTAATGAAATTTTCTCGCCAGGTAAAACTACTCTCATCCTTTTTTGCAAGAAAACTATCGGGAAAGCCGCCTCTTAACCACAATTCATTCATGCTTGTTGCATTGAGTTCATGTATATTAAAACCAGAAAGTTCTAAATAAGCAATTCGTCCCGCCAAACTTTCGCCAGTTTGTTTCATGAGTTCAATTGAAGCAGATCCCAATAACAAAAATCGCGCGTTTTTTAGTTTTTTTCTTTTGCCTTCATCGATTAACCCACGCAATATTTGGAACAAATTAGGAAGCCTTTGAACCTCATCTAGTATGACAAGCTTATTTTCATGTAGCCGCAAGTAACTGATGGGATCAGATAGTTTATGTAAATCCTCCGGGGATTCCAAATCTAAATAAATACTGGGTAATGTTTTGGTAACAGACAACGCCAGTGTTGTTTTTCCGACTTGGCGCGGGCCAAGTAATACCACAGCCGGAAATTCAGCCAATCTTTTGATAAGCAATTTACTTAAATCTCGTTTTATCATCCTTGTAATTATGGCATACTATTCCAGAATTGCAAGGGTAATTTCAAGGGGGAAGTGCTTTATAAAGAAGTGTAACCGCAAAACATCGAAATTAATGCATCCCAGTAGGAGATAACTTTTCGTTTTTCTGAAAATATTTTTTTCTTTGCTCTAGCGTGAATCTCGGTGGTTTGTCAAAAGCTCTCACTTCCTGTGATGATAATATCGCTAATCGTGGCATAAAAAATCCTTTTTCATAGCAGTTTATGTGCTTATTTTAAATAAGCACTTCTTCTTGCTTTAACAGCTTATCTTTTGCCGTTGCGTGTCTGTCGCGCCTCTCAATATCAATGTATTTATCAGTGATTGCACCAGAACTATGACCAGCGTCATCTCGGACGTGCTCGCGTGGTCTGCGTTTTACATCTTCTGAAATTCCAGTGTGTCTCAGCCAATGCACAGTTGTTTGTGATAATACTGCTGCGTCTTCAGTAAACCCATCTTGTTTTAAACGATCAATCGTTTTGTCAAAACAATGCTGCACCATTTTTCGAATAAACGAGGTATTTCTAATTGCGCCAGTTCCCTTTGTTTTAGGCAATAAATAAGATTTATCGGCAGGTGAGGGAAGGGGTGATAAATTCAAATGTGTTCTCCATCGTTTTAATGCTTGCAACATGGAATCACTGACTGCAATTTCACGTTCTTTATTTCCTTTACCCACAACAGTAAACCACCAATTACCATCGTGATCTTTTTGAAAATCGTTCATGTGCGGCGTCCATCGCGCAGACTCTGTTAATTCAGAAATGCGCAAATACATTAAATATAATGCAGATAAAATAAATAATGTGCGCTCATGTTTTGGTGGATTTTCACGCGCTAACATTTCCGCTGTTTCAATCACATATTCCCACTGTAATTCGCTTAATCTTCTAATTTTAGGTTTACCTTGGCGCTTACGTAAAAATTTACTTTTTTGTCTGATATGTGCAACAGGATTTATTTCGGTCAGTTCTTCTTGAATTAAAAAATTATAAAAACTGCTTAAAATAGAGAATATTTCTTTCAAAGCAGTTTCTGACATTTGATAGTTTTTTATTTTTAATTCTTCGCCTGCGCGTGCCGCTGATTTTGAAATCGTTACCACAAACGGTCGCCACTTCGAATTAGGTACACGCAAGCCATCTTTCACAATAAATCGTGGCACTTTTTGAAGTGAAATCCAGCTCTCTGGTGGCTTCTGACAAAATTGCAAATACATTTCAATATCTGCGCGTCGTAAATCGCATACAGATTTTTTGGTAATTTTCCATGACCAATGTAATAATCGCTCAAGTTCACGACGATAAGCATTGAACGTTGCTTGACTGCCGTTGTAGCTTGTTAAAAATGCGATACCATTGTGATAATCGGATTTCCAAAATAAACAATCAAAATGTGGATCTGGCGTTTCTGAGATATTTTCAACGGTATCAAATAGAGGCAGAAGGGCGTTCTTATCGGTCATATGAGCAATCCTTAGCAATTTATTAAATTGATTAATAAATGATCAATTTGTCTTTGTTTTTAGATATGGTTATGGTAGCATGCCTATCATTAGACTGATAACTCATATTATCAATACTTTAATTCCAAACAATTAAGAGAGGAAATATACCATGAGAAAAACACCCGCTGAACACGTAGCAGACATGAACGCATATGTAAAAGCACTTCAAACAATGCTTGCAGTTGCTCCTTTGAGTGCAAAAGATTCGAAAATTTCTATAGCTATGGAAGCTTTAAATGAAACCAATTTAACTAGAAAAATAGCATTGCTGCGCCAAGCTGGGTGTATAAATGACGCCTGTGATACATTGATAAAAACAATTAAAATAAAAATTACACTAGACGGCCTTATTGCTCCAAATCCTATAAAAATGCTGGGGGCAATGAATGCTCTTCAACAGAATGATTTGGAAGGCGCATTGATAGCATACCGTACAGCTATGGCCCCAGCGACATCAGATACCACTTCAGATGACAGCTCGGATACCGATGATGAGGTTGTTGTTAATCATGGACAAGTAGCACCTTCTGCGGCAGGTATGTTTGCTGATACTGCACGTGCAGCTAGTCATGTAGAAACGTTAGATTCTGATGATGAAGAAAGCAGCGCAAAACCAAATGGATCTGCACAACAATAATTTTTATTGTTAATTTGACTTAAGGTACTTTATTTAAAATCATCGCGATCACCAGGAATGGTTATTGCGATGATTAAAATCTATATTTAAGCATGTAAATCGCAAATAAATCTCTATAAAATTCAATAAAATACCCCGTTTCTAAGTAACATTCCGTCCCTATATGTCGGGGAACCTATGATTTAAAAAATTACCGCGCCCAACCAAATTGTTACTACTAGTAGGCTCCAACTACACAAGCAGTCCAAAACCGTCATAAAACATTGGATTAGCACCTTGAAATCTGATATCAATAGTGATACTATACAAAAATAAGCTTGTTTGAATGGATTATGCCAATGGGAAACCAAGACAAACAGGGGGCAGCCATCAGATTTACAAAACACCCTGGCCTGGTGATCCTAGAGTAAATATACAAAACAGTCATGGAAGCGCAAAGCCATACCAGGTCAGACAAATTTTACAAGCGATAGAAAAGATAAAAACGGGGGGTTAACATGATTGATAAATACACGTATCGCGTAATGTGGTCAGAAGAAGATGCTGAATACGTTGGTTTGTGTGCCGAATTTTCAAGCTTAAGCTTCCTTGATAAAACGGCAGATAAAGCATTTCATGGAATTAGAAAATTGGTTCTAGAAGTGATTTCGGACATGAAATCTCATCGCGAATCTATCCCAGAGCCTTTATCATCGAAAAATTTTAGCGGAAAATTTGTTGTGCGCGTTCCTGCTGAATTACACCGGGAACTTACCATTGAAGCACAAGAATCTCATGTTTCATTAAATAGATATATCAGTAACAAACTCGCGAGCCGTCATACATTATTATTACAGCAGCGCACAAAGAAGAAGGCTGCGGGGTGAGAATTTTTAAGTGTGAACATTGAACTAAACCGCTTCGTAGTAGCTTAGCGGTGATTATCCCATACTTTCTGACGACTTGGCTTTTTTATGTATGCTTCAATAAATACAACACCCATTTAACTGTTGGAGCAATAAGCGATAAAGTGTATTGATGTTGATCTTTTTTCAAATCATGGCAGACACGTGTGCTAATGCATTAGGCATTTTTCCTGCTGGCCAAATCGGAATTTGTATGTGATCAGATGATGGCTGCCATGTTTGTGCGTTTGCGGTAGCAATGTTAGAAATAAACAATAAAAAGTAAATAATAAATTGAAACAGTTTCATATTAATTTTTCTTTTGTAAGTTGATATGGCCAAAAATCTGGGTGGTTCTTGCAAATGACTCTAAAAATTGATCATCATTGATAAAATTAGAAAGATCATTGATGAACGCTTGCATTTCATCCTTTGTTACAATACCCAATTCAATATACCGATGCTTTAGTTCATTCATTAAAAGAACCATAATTTTTTTCTGATGTTTCTTATAAATAGGCTGCACAAAATTGACATGAATATCTTCCAGTTTTAATTTTCTAAAATAAGCATAGAGTTTTTCACCAATATCAAAATCAATATTATTTTTTTCAAATAACGCCATTACTAATTTGCGGTATTTTCTAAATATGGGTGATTCTGGATAACAGGCAGTAACACTATTTGTGGCTTCTTCTGAAACAAGAACGCCGTTGGGTTTGAGTAATTGTGTTAAATGCTGCAATCCTTCAAATGGATTTTGAAGATGCATAATTAAAAATCGTGAATAGACAAGATCAAATTGCTTTTCCTGTTTTAAATCAAATACTGATGAAGTAATAAAAGTAACATTATTTGATTCTGAGCAATTTTCTTGTGCAATTTTAACTTGTTCATGACTGATATCAACTGCTGTTATATGGCCATTATCACCTACCTGTTTAGCAATCCATTTTGTCATGTTGCCCGTACCGCAGCCGACTTCTAATACGCGCTGACCTGGTTTTAATCCTGCTTTTAATAATAAATCTTTGCTTGTTTTTCCAAACAATTCATTAAGCAGTGACAAACGCTCTTCATCATCTTTACCAACGCCAATGACATAGGTATTTTCTTTCATATTTTTCAAATTCATAATAACATTTCTTCTGTTTTATAGTAGCTTTAAAATGTTTTCTGGTGGTCTACCAATAATTGTCTTTTCACCATCAGTAACAATTGGTCGTTCAATAAGAATTGGATTTTCCGTCATCGCCTTAATCAATTCAGCATCGGTTGATCCCTTTGATAAACCAAGCTTACAAAAACATTCTTCCTTGGTACGTATAATATCGATCGGCTTTAATTGTGATTGTTTTAACAACGCTTTAATTTGTGCTGCATTTAACGGTGTTTGTAAGTATTCAACTATTTTGAGATCAATTTCTTTATCTTGCAAGATTGATAATGCTTCACGGGACTTTGAACAACGTGGGTTGTGGTAGATCGTCATTTTTTTCATCATTGATCACCTACAATATATTCCATAATAGCGCACTCAGTAACACCATCATTTTCATTCTTTACAACTTTAAAACCTGCTTTTTGATAACAGCGAATTGCACGTTTATTAGTTGCAGCGGGATCAATTAGGATTTTTTTAGCATTGAATTCATTGGTAAGCTTTTGTGTAAACTGCTTGATAATTTCCGTGCCATATCCTTTGTTAAGAAAGTCACTTTCTGCAATGAATAAATCAATACAAAAAGTACCTGGATTTTCGTTTGTAAAAAGACCTTTTGGTTTTTCTATCAGTTTACGATAAGTATAGAGATCACAATATTGGATATAGCCGATTGGAAAATTATCTAAGTAAATAATAAACGGAAACGTGTGACCATTTCCTTTGATTTTATAAAAAATATAATTTGATGTTTCATATCCGTCGATAAACCACACTTCTTTTACATGAGGGACAGTAATCCATTTTTTCCAAAGTGGAATGTGGTCAATTGTCATTTTTTCAAAATGAATAGTCACAATAGTTCACCAGGTAATATTGATTAGTGGAAGGTTTTCACAGACATATTTTGCATAAATCAAAGTCTCTCCTAATGCATTTGAATTGGGTTTTCTGCGATGATTCTTGAGTCTGCCTTCTAGCGTATACCCTAATCGTTCCGCAATGTTTTTACTTTTGATATTATCAGGATCACATGTTAATGCGATTCGATGTACTTTAAGTTGTTTGAAAGCATATTGCGTAATGGCATTAGTCGCTTCGGTCATGAAGCCGTGTCCAGTACATTTTTTACGAACCCAATATCCAGTCTCAATTGATGGAACTGACCAGTTGTAGTGATGAAAGCTGGTAGCGCCAATAAAATCACCGGTGTTTTTATCTAAAATAACAAGTTGCAAATAAGGCTCATCATTCTTTTTATCAACCCAGTTTTGAGCAGCCTCTTTTGCATATTTTTCAGATTCTTCCAATGATGGCATGTGATCAGCCCATTCCATCCAAAAATGCAATTCATCAAATGATTCAATAATCGCGTCGTTTATTATTTTTCCGTCAGGTGATTGTGTTGGTCGAATAATCAAGCGATCCGTTACGATTGGCATCGGAAAATAAGGTGTTTTTTGCATGCTATGCCTCGTAATGAGTTGGAGCAATCACGATGTCGCGAATACAAACGGTTTTAGGTTGCTGATAAATCCACAAAATCGCTTTTGCCATATCTTCAACTTCAATAATTTGATCGTTTGATAAATTGGATGACATAAGCATGGGGGTTTTAATTTTTGCAGGCGCTACGTTGCATATACGAATGCCGTATTTTGCATTTGAAGTTCGCAATGATTCTGACAAGCTTTTGATCGCTGCCTTTGTTGCTGCATAGACAGGTAATGTAGGACGTGATTTTCGATCTGCAACAGAACTGATATTAATAATGGTACCTGATTTATTTTTTTGCATTATTGGCAATACAGTTTCAATGCAATTAATCACACCATTTAAATTCACTGCGATCATCTTTTGATTGTCATCATGTGACATTTCTGTGAATTCGCCGCCCTTTGCAAAACCAGCATTATTGATCAAGCAATCGATTGCACCAAATTTTTCTTGTGCTAAGTTAATGGCGTTTTTTACTGATTCAATGTCGGTGATGTCACATTCAATTGCGATCGAATTAGGAATATGAAATTGCTCCATTGATTTTTTATTGCGAGATAGCATCGCAACAATATATCCGATATCTGAAAATACTTTTGCAGTAGCAGCGCCTATACCTGAACTAGCACCTGTGATAACAATTAATGGTTCAGTCATGTGATTTACTCATTTCTAATAAAAAATCTTTATTTCCAGTGGCGATGTCTTTCGTGTATTTTGTGATTTTTTCAAAATCCCAATCCCACCATTTTATTTTCAAAAGCAATTCAATCGTTTTATCATCAAAACGTTTGCGAATTACAGTTGCAGGATTACCACCCACAATGATATTTGACTGATTGATGATGTTTTTTAAAAAACATAAACGCGTCACGTTTTGCATTGGGAATTTTTGATTGGGGTCAATCATAGAGTGGTCTCTTTTATGGCTTGTTTTAAAGCACTATTTTCTTGCAATAAGTTATTGAGGTCAGATTGCATTATGAAAATTTTATTTTCATAAGATTCATGATTTTTGTTTAGCGCAGCGTTTTCACTTTTTAAAATCGCCAGTTGAATCGTAGTTTCGTGATTCAGTTTTTCGCTTTCTTTTAATAAGTTCGTGAAAGCAATTATTTCATTTTGTAACTTTGTATTTTGTAAATTGAGATGATTGTTTTCAATGCCTGACTCACTGTTTTTTAACTGCAAGCGCGATTTTTCATCCTCAGACGCTTTCAAATTATTTTTTTGAATTTGACACTCATCTATTAATAACTGATATTTTGTTTCAATAACTGATTTTTCTTCTAGCATTTTACCAATCTGTTTTTCCAGCGTATTTAATTTTAAGGCATATTCAGCGCCTTCTTTTTCAAGTTGCATGTGTTGTTCAGAACGTTGTTTTTCTATGGCTTGTTGATAGTGCGTTAAATTATCTTGCGTGTTTTTCAGCAATTGATGCAATCGCTCGTTTTCAGCCTTGTGATTAGCATTTTGTATTTCAAGAGATGCGATACGTTCATTGCATTGTATTTTTTCATTTTTAGATTGATGCAATTGGCTTGTTAGATCGTTCGCTATGTTGATTTGCTGGTTGAGCCTTTCATTGAGTGATTGAACGTCAGTATTAAGCAGGACATTTTGTTTTTGTATTTGTGCCAATTGATTTTTGATGTCGCTAATTTCTTCATTCGCTTCCAATTGATGCATTTCAATTTTTTTATCAGCATCAGATTGAATTTTCCCCCATAGGCTTTGAATCAGGTTTTGTAATTCATTAGGAATGCCGGTATCTGTTGTGTTCTTGATGCCATTTTTACTTTTCCAGTCCAACAAGTGTTTGGCGATGGTGTTGCGGCTGCCGGTACCTAATTCTTCTCGAATTGAGTCGACCGTTGGGTTTTTTTGTTTTCCCTGGATGGTGGCAATGGCATCGGCTACATCGAGATAAGTGATCCCTGTTCTACCCATGATGATTTCCCTTCTTTTATCGTGATGTCATGTATCATTTAATATAACGTTATATTGTATTAATCGTCAATTGAAAATACGCGATAAAATATAGATTGATAAAAGTAGATTTTATCGATTGTAATATGAGAATAAACGCAATAAACTGGTGCGACAGCGTACGATTGACAGGGATTTTGAGATGGATTTGATGGAAGTGAATTTGGTGGCTCATGATGAGCAATTGCCAGTATTACGTAATAATGAAAACGCTGTTGGCATGACTCGTCAAGATTATATCCATGCCGCAACCTCAAATAATACCCGGAAAGCCTATCAATCGGATGTTCGACATTTTATTAATTGGGGTGGTTTGTTGCCCGCATCTCCTGAATCGATCGTTAATTATTTGCATCACCATGCCGCAATTTTAAATTCACGCACGTTGCACCGACGGTTGACTGCCATTAAACAATGGCATCTCACACAGAGTTTCGATGATCCGACATCACACCCTTACATTCGTAAAACATTAACGGGCATTAAAAATACGCACGGCAAACCAAAAAACAAAGCGCCAGCATTGACACTGGACGACTTGAAAAAAATCGTTTTAACCTTATCTAAATCAGTACGATTAATTGACATTCGCAACAACGCGCTCATCCAGCTGGGATTTTTCGGAGCATTTCGACGATCTGAATTGGTAGCAATTAAATGGGAAGATGTGACGTTTTCAAAAGAAGGTATTGAGATTATCATTCCCCGATCGAAGACGGATCAAGGCGGGGAAGGGCAGGTGTGTGCAATTCCTAATGGCAATGATTCTGTTTGTGCAGTGCGTGCATTGAAATTGTGGCAAGAGTATTCAGGATTGAGTGAAGGTTATATTTTTTGTGGCATTTCAAAATCAGAAAATATTTTGTCACATGCTATTAAATCAAATCAGGTGAATTTGATTATCAAGCAGATCACGCATGATTCTGACTTAGAAAATGCGGCTGATTACAGTTCTCATAGTTTGCGTCGTGGATTTGCGACGGAAGCGGCAAAACACAACGCACCGTTTCAATCGATTAAACGGCAGGGTAGGTGGAGGCATGAAGGAACGGTGCTTGGGTATATTGAGGAAGGGAAGCGGTTTGAAGAAAACGCAGTTAATATAATTTTGTATTGAAAAGGCAGTGCAATATGTATAATTTTTTTCATCAATTAATCTTAAAAACCCCCACGCATTGGAAAGCATATGCTGTTATTTCTACCATAATTGTTGAGCTTAGACCTGTATCAAACACTATAAGATTTATCAATAAAATTAAAAAACTAATTGGTATAAAAAGGTTAATGAATTATTTTTTTCGTCCAAAATTAGAAATAGACATAAAGTCACAAACAGTATGGTTCTCAAAAGATGGATCAAGAATACATCCAAGATATTTTTGCGTTCTCATTAAAAATAAATCCAAAAAAAATATTTACTTGAATCTTAATGATATGCATATAGGGAATAGAAATTACAGGGGATTTTACCCATCTGAAATGAGAACTTTTGATGATTCAGAAAGTAAAATTTGTCTGGAATTTATTAAAAAAAATGATGAGATACATAACGGCAATACTGATTATCTTATTACTTATATGAAAACTGAAATTCTCCCTACATTAGGGGAATCACATACTTATAATTCTGAAAGAAATTGTTCATTGCTATTTTTTTCTAAATATAAAATTCCTATTTCACTCAAGGTGAATGGGAAATTATATGTTTATGCGTGTAAAAAAAGTATAGTACACCGACGATTAATTGATTATTTATCAAAGAATGAAGGTTAAATCATGATAGATCCAAGTGAAAAAATAAGGTTTGTAGAATTAACAGAGCATGATTCTTCGTGGACTGATTTATTTGCTGTTGCTAAAAATGAAATAAAATCTATTTTAGGCGATAATTGCGTTGAAATTCATCATATCGGTAGTACTGCAATACCAGGTATTTGTGCGAAACCCATCATTGATATTCTGCCTGTCGTTAAAGATATTAATAAAGTAGATTTACTCAATAATAAATTTGAAGCATTAGGATATATCTGTCAGGGAGAATACGGCATTCCTGGTCGTCGTTTCTATTGGAAATCTAAGGAAAAAAGAACGCATCATATTCATTTATTTGAGCAAGGCTCACCTGAAATTTTACGTCATGTCGCATTTAAAGATTTTATGATTGCCAATAAAAATTATGCTACGGCGTATTCATTAATTAAAAAAAATATAGCAAAAGTTTTTTTTGAAGACATTGAAAATTATATTGATGGAAAAGCCTCTTTTGTTCAGATGATCGATTACAGAACGGGCTTTGCAAGACAAAATCAGTTAGAGGCACATGATGACATATTGATTCATAATTACAATCCAGCGTGGGAAAAACTAGCTGAAGCGGAAATTAATACGATAAAAGAAATGGTAGATTTTCAGTTTGTTTCTATTGAGCATATAGGAAGTACTGCAGTACCAAATCTTTCAAGCAAACCAATTATTGATATTTTTATTGTTCTAAAATCCATTAAAGACGCAGATCACTGGATTAAACCTCTTGAAGCAATGGGATATGTTTTTTGGGATGAAAATCCAGATAAGTCACATTTGCGTTTTTTCAAAGGAATGCCACCATTTGGAGCAAAAAGAACGCATCATATTCATATCGTAGATGAATTAAATAACACATTTGAACATCGAATTTTATTCAGAAATATATTAAGACGTGACGAAAAAATTAGAAATGAATATGAAAAACTAAAATTGCAATTAGCAAATTCGCATTCACATGATCGTGAAGAATATACTGATAGAAAAAGTGAGTTTATTAAAGATGTCCTTCTAGCGAATGGATACAAAAAATAAATTTCACGATAGGGACCCGCATAACAGGCAGGATCTAACTGAAGTGCGACAAAAGTTGTAAAATCATCAACTTTAGTCGAGGACAGGGAAGTGGCTATAAATTATGAGCATTTGAGCGATCAAGATCGATTGTTTTTAAAAATATTA
>JAHFRQ010000007.1 GCA_023266215.1 Gammaproteobacteria bacterium
ACGCTCACGCTGTTCGCTAAATCCATTGATTTTTCACGCTTGCTGCGCTTCGGCTGCGCCTTGCTACGCGCGCGTTTCTTCGCGTGCCAATAGTTATTAAAATTTGTGGGGATAGCTCAGCGCTAGCGCTCGGGTTCTGAAAGACCCAAAGACCTGGCGCATCATTACCAAGTCGTTATTTCTTCACCCACATCTTTCATTGATAAACGAACACGGCCTTGTCTATCAATTTCAATCACTTTAACTTTGATTTCTTGACCTTCTTTTAGGTGATCTGCCACATTCTCAACACGCTGATCTGAAATTTGAGAAATATGAACGAGACCTTGTTGATTCGGCGTTACTTCAACGAAAGCACCAAAATCAACTAATTTCGCTACTTTACCCATGTAAGTAGCACCTACTTTTAAACTTTCAGTCAGTTGACGCACCATTAATTTTGCACGTTCCAAATCTTCGCGTTTTACCGCTGCAATTTTCACAACGCCGTCATCTGAAATATCAATGCTGGCATGTGTTTGCTCAGTAATGCTACGAATCGTCACGCCACCTTTTCCAATGATGTCGCGAATTTTAGAAGGATCAACTTTCATGGTTTCAACACGTGGAGCGTGTTCTGACACTTCAACGCGTGCCGTTTTAATTGCGCCGTTCATAATATTTAAAATGTGCATGCGCGCATCTTTGGCTTGCGACAAGGCCACTTCCATAATTTCTTTAGTAATGCCGCTGATTTTAATATCCATTTGCAAGGCGGTGACACCATCGGATGTTCCTGCCACTTTAAAATCCATGTCGCCCAAGTGATCTTCATCACCCAAAATATCTGTTAGCACTGCAAATCGATCTTCTTCTTTGATCAACCCCATTGCAATACCTGCAACCGGCGCTTTAATTTGCACGCCCGCATCCATCAACGATAAGCTGGTACCGCACACAGTTGCCATCGAGCTTGAGCCATTGGATTCTGTAATTTCAGACACAACACGTAATGTATAAGGGAAATTTTCTTTTGGAATAACCGCAACCATCGCACGCTTTGCTAATTTTCCGTGTCCAATTTCACGACGCTTTGGGCCTGTCATAAAACCCACTTCGCCGACGCTGTATGGAGGGAAATTGTAATGCAACATAAAGGTATCTTTAAATTCGCCTTCTAGCGCATCAATAATTTGTGAATCACGCTCGGTACCTAAAGTGGTTGCAACAATCGCTTGTGTTTCACCACGAGTAAATACAACAGAGCCATGAACACGCGGCAACACACCCAAATCAATCGTAATGGGACGAACAGTCGTGGTATCGCGACCGTCTATTCTGGGTTCACCAGATAAAATCTGATTTCGAACAATACGTTTTTCCATTTCATGGAATATTTTTCCAACTTTATCTTTATTTGGCGCTTTCTCATCTATGCAAATTTTTTCAACTACGTTTTTCAAAATAGCCTTGATGCGAACTTGTCTTTCTGTTTTAGAATGAATTTTATAAGCGGCAACAACATCCAATTCTGATAAATCAGCGATTTGTTTTGCGATCACATCACAGCTTTCTGCTTTCGTCCATTCCCAGGTTTTAGCGCCTGCTTCACGTACAAATTCTTCAATTGCATTAATCGCCACTTGCATTTGATCATGGCCAAATAGAACAGCGCCCAACATAATATCTTCTGGTAGTTGATCAGCTTCAGATTCCACCATCATCACCGCATCGCGTGTGCCCGCAACCACTAAATCCAAGCGAGAATATTGCGCCACTTCTGCTGTCGATGGATTTAATAAATATTTTCCATCATGATAGCCAACGCGTGCCGCTGCCAATGGACCTGCAAATGGAATACCCGTTAAACCGATAGCTGCCGCAGCACCAATAATAGCTGGAATATCCGTTTGAACTTGCGGATCGAGTGACATCACGGTTGCCACAATTTGCACGTCGTCTGTCAAGCCTTCTGGGAACAAAGGACGCATCGGGCGATCAATTAAGCGTGAGATCAGGGTTTCTTTTTCAGAAGGACGCGCTTCACGCTTATAAAATCCACCAGGAATTTTACCAGCGGCATAGGTTTTTTCTTGATAGTTCACAGTCAAAGGGAAAAAATCGCGCGATTCGTCTTTAGATTTGGCGCCGACCGCAGTGACTAAAACAACGGTGTCTCCCATGCGAACCCAAACAGAGCCTGTCGCTTGACGCGCAATATGTCCTGTTTCTAATGTGATTGAATGCTGACCGTACTGAAAAGTTTTTGTTATTTTTCTCATGCTCACGCTGTATTACCTTAATTAAAATACTGTTTAATTTCTATGTTTTTTATCGACGTAAATCAAGATCAGCGATCAATTTGCGATACGCCTTTCCGTCAACACGTTGAAGATAGGTCAATAATTTGCGACGTTGGCTGACCAAACGCATCAAACCACGACGGGATTCATTATCATGCTTATGGGTTTTAAAATGTTCTGTTAGGCTATTGATACGAAGTGATGCTAATGCAACCTGCGCTTCTGGAGAACCCGTATCTTTTGGATCTCGTTGATATTTCTTCAAAACTTCTGCTTTATCAGCTGCTGTGAATGACATATTTTACCCTCTTTTTAAGTTATTTGATCATGCAACCACTGTCATTGGCAGAAGCATGAAAGTTAGAACGCGGCATTATAGCCTGAGAAATGCCAGGAAAGCTATGAGTTTTTGGGTTATTTGTAATGATAGCGACAGGCGATGATTGTGAGATGGCCTTTGCTGACTGAATAAATCAGGCGATGTTCGATATTAATTCTTCGACTCCAAAATCCTTTCAGTGCGTGTTGTAATGGCTCTGGTTTTCCAATCCCTTTGAAAGGATCCCTGTCAATTTCCTTAATTAAGTCATTTATTTTTTCGAAAATCTTCTTATCAGCTTGATACCAATACAAATAATCTTCCCAAGCTGACTCATGCCAAGCCAGTTTATTTTTCATGCATCAATCCATGCTTTATGACTTTACCCGCTTTAATATCGGCAATCGCGACTAATAAACGCTTAGCCATCACAGGACTTTTCATTAAATAAGCAGTCTCTCTTAGCGATTCAAAATCATCATAAGAAATTAACACGGCCATTTTTTTGTTATGCGAAGTAATAATCATCGGCTCATGCTCATTCGTCACATCATCAATTGCTTTTTTTAAATTTTGTCTTAGCGCGCTATATGAAATATCCATGTTTTCCTCGAAAAAATTATGTACAGCTATATTGTACTTAATTTTTAGTGTGGTTGCAATCTACGGCTTTAGTCATAAGAATATGCATCACACCACCATCGTCGTCGTCATAAATCGTATCATGCTCTCTAAAAAATTTCTGAGTGGCTGCCCATCGCTATTAAAATAATTTTTTCATGTTCTTTTTTAAAGTAAAGCAATAAAGCGTCTGGTTTTAAATGCAATTCACGAATACCTTGATAATTTCCCTTTAATTCATGATCACGATATTTCAGCTGTACATCCTAACGCTAACATTACCGCAAACCATCCAATTCTTTATTGAATTCAGTCAATGTAATATCTTCTACTGCATTGACCTTGCTATCATGCATTGCTTGCTTGAGCAGCTGACCTTTTTTTGGTGTGTACTCTGCTGGTCTTGCGCAAACTAACTGACTTGAATCATTATAAATTTTTTCTGGCAACAAACTTGCCATTAAATGTTTTTGCTTTATTTTAATGGTCTCAACTTTACTGCGAATTTCTCGCGCAATTTGATAACGATTTGGAGGCGTTAAAATTACCAATTCCTTTTTTGGAAAGGTTTCTAAAACCATATCAATCACGGGACATAAATCAGAATCTGCCGTAATAAGAAATGCTTTATCAAATTCATTCATGTGCGCTGCGTGAAGCAAATGAATCGCAAAGTTGACATCGCTTTGCTTTTCTTCATGAGCGCGCCATTTTGCACCACATTCTCGGCATTTTTTTTGTTTTTCCTTGAAATGCCCGATAACCGCAGTTACGTTCATAGCTTTCAGTGCTTGCACGTAGATTTGGTGGCGACGATACGGCCCTTCCAGCCATGTTGGATACGCAGAAAAATAATAAACTGATTTTAATGCTTCTTGTGTTGGCTTAATGAATGCCTCAGCTAACTTATAAAGGTTGAGCCATTTCAAATGGTTAACCTTTAATTCTGCCACAGCATGATACAAATTAAATCCATCGACAAAGCACATCACGCGCTTTTTTTGCAAAAACACAGTCCTTAAAACAAAAAACCCGGCAGCACAGGCTAACCGGGTCCAAGATGGCGAACCATCCTGGGACGACTCAGGTAAATTATACCAAAAACCATCAGAATGCAATACAGTGAAAACAAAAATTTCTGCTATGCTAACACAATGAAAACACTAGAATTTATCAAACCTTTATTTCATCTCACGGACCAATCTGAAAATATGGGGCGTGCGATTATTGAATTTACCGATGGGGATTACAATAAAGAGCTTGGTAATTGCTTGATCGAGGCAGACAATGACGCCGAAGCGATCAGCGCTTTTTTGCGCGAATACAAGGAGTCGAAAGAAACATTAAGATCGTACGCAAAAGAAGTCGAGCGATTATTATTATGGTGTATTCATAAAGCCAAAATAAATATTTCAAGTTTACGCAGAAATCACTTACAAGATTATCAAAATTTTTTACGCAATCCAGAACCCGTGAAAATTTGGTGCGGACCGACTGTATCCAGATTAACAAAAGACGGCGCGATTAATCCTGCGTGGCGCGTGTTTGTATCAGGCCTAGGTAATTCGTCCGTTAATAAAGCGCTCACAATTTTAGATTCGTTTTTTAATTATCTAGTACAGGCTAATTATTTAATCGGCAATCCACTTGCCGTAGACCGCCGTCGCAAAAAAAGACAGGTGCGAGAATCCAATATTATTGATCGCTATTTAGAGCGCGATGAAATTAATGCGACTTTAACAGCGCTTAGTGAATTAGAAGATTTTGCAGCGACGCGCGCGCGTTATATTATTTTATTATTATTTTATACCGGATTGCGAATTGCAGAATCCGCCAATCACACGATGGGCGATTTTCTCCAAAGACAAGAGCGCTGGTTTTTGCGCGTTATTGGTAAGGGTAATAAACTGCGTGAAATTCCCATTCCGGATTTATTACTAGATACGCTTGCTGATTTTCGCTTAAAAATGGGGTTGAAATCCGCACAGCCTGAATTTAATGAAACAACACCACTCATTCCCATGCAAAATTTATCGCAACCTATTTCAACACGACGCATTGATCAAATATTAAAATGGGCTTTTAATTTAGGCGCGCAAAAATTTGATTTATCAGAGCCGCACAAAGCCTCAAAATTACGCTCTGCGTCAGCGCATTGGTTGCGACATAGTTATGTGACTTATTTATTGGAATCGGGTGCATCCTTAAAAGTCGCGCAAGAAAACGCAGGACACGCGGATGTCAGCACAACGATGCATTACACGCACGTCGCGCAAACGGATCGTCATGAAGCGACGAATCAGTTGACGCTAATAAATAAACCCCAGAAATAATAATACATCAGAGCTCTGTTGCCTTACAAAAATAAATCATCCAATGTCACCACACCTTGAATTAAATCATCGGCATATAAAGTATCGCTTAACCCTTCTGCTGTGATCATTGAAATCATTATTTGTTTTTTAGTACGTGTTTTTTTCACAAAAACCGATTGTTTTCGAATTAATTCTACTGCATATTTTTTATCAATCACAAACGGTTTTACAGAAAATTTTATTTCACATAGCGTAATCATGTCATCATCGCGATCAAACAATAAATCAATCTGGGCGCCAGCTTGATCCTTATTCATTGGAAAATACCGCCAACTATCTGCGATAGCTGTTACAGGAATATGCAATTTTTTTCGGACAGGGCCAAGATGTTTGTAAATAATAGCTTCAAAAGCATAACCAGACCAACTATGCCAACTTGCTTTTGCTTGCAAGGTTTGCCAATAACCTTCGGGTACGAATACTTTCTGTAATTTTTTTCGAATCGGCTCGATCCAATAAAGATAAAAGAGCACATATTCATCAATCACCCGATAGTAAACACCTTTTTTCTTGTGTTGATGTGGTACAAACTCAATGATAAAGCCTGTTTCATCCAATTCTTTTAGCTTTTCTGAAATATGCCCACCGCGTGTAAAATATTTCGATTTTTCTGCAATTTCCGTTTGGGCAACACCATAGCGATTTTTTGCAATAATGCGCAGCAAATCAATATAAGGCTCTGGATCTTCAAATAGTGATGAAAACAAATTATCAAATTCTTTTAGTAATGGTGCATTTTCTGAAAATACAAGATTTTCTATTACTTGAGCTGATGACCGCCCTTTTTTCACAAACGATAAATAAAATGGAATGCCGCCCGTGAGCATATAGATTTGTGTAATTTGTCGATGACTTAATTTCACGCCTTGTTGAGACAAAAATTTTTTTGTTTCACTCAGCGTATAGGGTTTCAATAAAATTCTCTGGGTAATGCGATTATGCAATCCACCATGATTATTAATAATTTTATTAATAATCCAGGAGGCCGATGAACCACAGATTACTAGTTTAATTCGCACATCATTCGACCAATAATGATTCCAGTAATGATCCAGTGCCTGTAGTAATTTAGATTTCGGCACTGCCATCCATGGAAATTCGTCAAAAAATAAAATAATTTTTTGATGCGACTCAGCATGCTTTTGAATTGCATCCGTTAATCCATCAAATGCATCGATCCAGCGAGTTCTAGCCTTAATTTCACTTCCTTTGTGAAAAGTAATGCTCGTCACTTTTACAAAATGCTCTAACTGTTCTGTTAGGCTTCCATCCTTAATACCCGTCACATGAAAAAATACACACTCTTTCGTTTCAAAAAAAGCTTTTATTAGAAATGTTTTTCCGACTCGTCGTCGACCATATAACGCCAAAAATTCAGGTCGTTTTGATTTATAAATATGCTCTAATAATTTTTGTTCGTGATGACGACTAGATAGCTTCATTGCAATTCCTTTGTGAAATGGGGCGGGTAATAATAGTATTATAATCCGCCCAATATGTAAATATATTTGCAATATCGGGCGGGTTATAAATCCATCGTAACCCGCCCTATCTCGCAAAACATTATAACTGATTGAAATTAAAGAAATTATTTTAGCCGAATCGCCCCATCTAGCCGAATCGTTGAGCCATTTAAATAATCATTTTGAATAATATGCGCGACTAATTCGGCAAAATTTTTCGGATCGCCTAGTTTTTTAGGAAAAACAATATCAGCAGTTAATTTTTCCTGAACCTCGGTTGGCATCAAAGCCATCATGGGTGTTTGCATAACGCCGGGTGCAATGGTCATCACGCGAATACCCAATTGCGCCAATTCACGCGCCGCAGGTAATGTCATAGAGGCAATCGCCCCCTTGGATGCGCTATAAGCAACTTGACCTAATTGCCCCTCAAAAGCAGCAACAGAAGCGGTGTTAATAATCACGCCGCGCTCACCGATATTATTGACTACTGTTTGTTTGGATATTTTGTCAGCGCATAATCTCATGATATTAAAAGTACCTATCAGATTAATATTTATTACTTTTTGAAATTCAACTAATTCCATCGGGCCATTTTTACCGACTAATCTTTTGGCGTGCGAGATACCGGCGCAATTAATTGCGATATGAATTTGATCTATATTATTAATTATTTTTTTTAGATTATCGTCGTCAGTAATATCACATTCTATAATGTGATCTGCAATATGATCTGCGGTTTTATTTTTATCTAGCGCAATTATATTGGCGCCTAAACTAGATAAATACTGCGCGGTCGCAGCGCCCAATCCAGAAGCCGCGCCGGTGATTAATACTGTTTTGTTTTTAATGTCCATATTAACAATCCTGATTAACAATCTTTTAGTTTTTCACACACTATCTTAACTTCATCGTGCGTCATGTAGGGATGAAATGGCAAGCTAATCACGCGTTTTGCGCATAATTCCGTAATGGGAAATGTATTGTGATGCGCCTGTTGCGTAATCGCATAAGGCTGTTGATGCAAACCCACTGGATAATGCACAGCGGTTGGAATGCCCGCTTCTAATAATTTCTTTTCGACTATCTCGCGATGATCCACTTGTACTGTGTATTGCGCATACGCAGAATAATTATACGGCAAAATCGTCGGCGGCTTAATTCCAACTGCTGATAAATGCTCACCATACCAACTTGCAACTTGCTGACGCAATGTCAGCTCTTCTTCTAAAAATTTAAATTTCTCGAGCAACACTGCCGCTTGAATACTATCCATGCGCGCGTTCATGCCAAGCGCCACATGATGATATCGACGCTCTTGGCCGTGATTCATGATTAATCGCAGCTGTTTTGCTAATGCTGCATTGTTGGTAAAACAAGCGCCCGAATCACCATATCCACCCAATGGTTTTGAGGGAAAAAAACTCGTGCAACTGATATCTGCCAAACTGCCTGATTTTCTATTTTTATACGTAGCACCAAAACTTTGCGCCGCATCTTCAATCACGGGAATACCATGTTTTTTTGCAATAGCATTAATGGCATCCATGTCAGCGCATTGACCATACAAACCAACTGGAATAATTGCCTTGGTTTTTTGAGTAATAACAGCTTCTAATAAGCTGGGGTTTAATAAATATGTTTCTGGATCGATATCAACATAAACTGGCGTTGCGTGCATTAAATAAATCACTTCAGCGGCTGCAAAAAAACTAAATGGCGTGGTAATTACTTCATCACCTGGCTGAATATCCAATGCCAGCAGCGCAACATGCAAAGCGGTCGTGCCACTGGACATAGTAATACAATCTGAAACGCCGACATAATCTGCAAGCTTTTTTTCAAGCTCCGTTATTTCAGGTCCAAATAAAAATTGCTGGTGCGCCAGAACGCGTGAAATCGCAGCGTCGATAGGAGATTTGTGTTTTGAATATTGAGTTTGTAAATCGATAAATTTCATTTTAATTTCCCGCTTAATATTGCATACTATTGATTATTCCAATTAAAAAGAGATCGCGATGGAACTGTCACCCCTTACTGCCATTTCACCCCTTGATGGACGCTATGCCAACAAAACCGCGCAATTGCGCTCAATTGTAAGTGAATACGGTCTTATTTTCTATAGATTAACTGTTGAAATTCATTGGTTGATTGCTTTGTCAGAAAACGAGCACATTGCCGAGGTCCCTAAGCTTAATCCCGAAGCTAAAAAAGCGCTACAAGCCATCCTCAATCATTTTAGTCAAACTGAGGCTGAAAAAATTAAAGAGATCGAAAAAACAACTAATCACGATGTCAAAGCAGTTGAATATTACTTGCGCGATAAATTATCTGCTGATCCGCATTTAAATTATCTATGCGCCTGGATTCATTTTGCGTGCACATCAGAAGATATTAATAATATCGCGTATGCGTTAATGCAAAAAACGCTGCGCGATCAAATGATCGAGCCGCATATTCAAAAATTAATTACTGAAATAAACGCATTAGCCATTCAAACCGCAGAATTTTCCATGCTCTCACGCACGCATGGACAACCTGCCTCACCCACGACATTGGGGAAAGAATTAAAAAACTTTGCGGTAAGATTAAAAGCACAATTAGCATTATTATTAACTATTCCCATCACCGCCAAAGCTAATGGTGCAGTCGGTAATTTTAATGCGCACGTTGTGGCTTTTCCGGAAGTGGACTGGCAAGCGCTGTCAAAACATTTTGTTGAAAGCTTAGGTTTAGAGTGCAATGAGCACACCACTCAAATTGAGCCGCATGATTTTCTCGCTCAATTTTTAAATGTTTTATCTGTATGTCACACCATTATGATCGATTTTAATCGTGATATATGGGGTTATATTTCACAAGATTATTTTACACAAATTAAATCAGAAAAAGAAATTGGCTCATCGACCATGCCGCACAAAATCAATCCGATTGATTTTGAAAATGCAGAAGGTAATTTAGGATTAAGTAATGCGCTAGCCAACCACTTGGCGAATAAATTACCCATCTCTCGTTTTCAGCGTGACTTATCAGACTCCACCGTGCTGCGAAATTTGGGCAGTATTTTTGGTTATGCCATCATTGCCTATCAAGCTATGTCTGCTGGATTAAAAAAATTGACGCCCAACAAAGTGATGTTAGAAAATATCCTAAATCAACATTGGGAAGTATTAACAGAGGCCATTCAAACCGTGATGCGCCGTTATAATATTGTCGATGCCTATGAGCAATTAAAATTATTATCGCGTGGCGAAAAAATGGATGCGCACAAATTAAATAGCTTTATCAGCGGATTAAATATTCCTGATAATGCTAAAAAACAATTAAAACAATTAACGCCGCAGGGTTACACTGGGTATGCGGTAGCATTGGCGAAAAAAGAGATTTAATATGTCGCTTGGCAATTGGCTCGTAGAAAAATTAGGGAATTACCTGCTGAAAGAAATTACGCCACCGCGTGGTTTTTTATCAGACTTTTCGCGTATTTGTCATGAAGTTCGTGCTGCCGATGTGTTGTTAATTGAAGGACGCAATCGAATTAGTCACATGGTGCAACACATCACCCAAAGTCCTTGGAGTCATTCTGCGTTATACATTGGTCGCATTCATGATTTAGAAGACCCTAAATTACGGGAATTAATTCAACATAACTATAAAGGCTCGCCTTCTGAACAATTACTAATTGAATCCGTTGTCGGCCAAGGTACCGTTATTGTTCCCATCTCAAAATATCACGAAGAACATATTCGTGTGTGCAGACCCACAGGGCTATCCCATGTTGATGCGCAAAATACGATTAATTATGCGGTTAAAACAATTGGGCGCGAATATGACATTAGACATTTTTTTGATTTAGGACGATTTATATTTTCAAATCGATTGATTCCTCGTCGCTGGAAATCAAGTCTGTTTGATCAAAAAGCCGGGAAAGTCGAGCAAGATATTTGTTCAACTATGATTGCCAAAGCGTTTGGTTCTATTAAATTTCCGATTTTGCCGCTGATTCGCATCAGTCATCATAATCGCTTGGAGATTATTCGTCGCAATCCCGATTTGTATGCGCCCTGTGATTTTGATTATTCGCCGTATTTTGACATTATTAAATATCCGATGATTCCCGTTACCGGCTACAGCGCGTACCGTCATTTACCCTGGCATGAAGAACTGATGAGCAATGACGACCAAGGCATTGTGTCTCATCATGAAGATCAAGAATAACTGCTTGCGTCACGCGCTTTCACTCAGTATTATTTAGAGCTCAATCAACATCAAAATTGAAATCAAAAAGGAAAAACGATCATGTTATCGCAAGCAACGTATTTATGGTTAGATGGCGCATTTCCAACACAAACTTTACGCTGCAAAATGCGTATTGTGCATCACCCTAAAGGTGACATGACCTTAAAAGATTTCCCGAATTGGGGGTTCGACGGCTCTTCGACCAATCAAGCCAGCGGTCACGATTCTGATTTAATTTTAAAGCCTGTATTTTTTGTCAAAGATCCTGTCACAGCACCCGGTAATTATTTAGTATTGTGCGAAGTATTTAATCAAGATGGTGTCACACCGCATCCAACCAATAAACGCGCCCCGCTTCGAAAATTAATGCAAAATGGCGCCGATAAATTCGATCCTTGGATTGGTTTTGAGCAAGAATACACTTTGTTTAAAGGCATGCAACCTTATGGATGGCCTGAAGGCGGTTATCCTGCGCCACAAGGTCCGTTTTATTGCGGCGTTGGCGCTGACGAAGTATTTGGTCGTGCTTTAATCGAAAAACACACGCAAGCCTGCCTTGATGCGGGTTTATTGTTATATGGAACCAACGCAGAAGTCATGCCTGGCCAATGGGAATTTCAAATTGGTTATCGCGGCATCAACGAACCCGCTGACCCACTCACTGTTTCAGATCATTTATGGGTAGCAAGATGGTTGCTCTATCGCATCGGTGAAGAATTTGGCATTTCTGCAAAACTGCATCCTAAACCCGTCAAAGGTGATTGGAATGGCTCTGGCAAACACACGAATTTTTCAACTAAAGAAATGCGTGATCCTAAAACTGGCATTGCAGCTATTGATAAAGCCATTCAATCTCTTGAAGCCAATCACATGGCGCACATTAAAGTGTATGGCGCAGGCTTAGAAGAACGCTTAACAGGTCGTCATGAAACAGCACCCATGGATAAATTTTCTTCCGGCGTTGGCCATCGTGGCGCGTCAGTTCGTATTCCCCGCTCCGTTGCGATTGATCATTGCGGTTACCTAGAAGATCGTCGTCCCGGCGCTAACGCGAATCCTTACGAAGTCGCTTATATGCTATTAAAAACAATTTGCGGGTTGAGTGATTGATATTGAGAAAGATTATTGGTTTATAATTATTGAAGTACAATAATTATAAGAGAATAACCTCGGTAAATGGCAACATTTATCGTCATAATTGATGTTCGAAACAGCAATATACCAGAATAATTGCTGTTTGCACCATCAATTATTCGGTATGTTCTTGTAACTTATTGATTATATGAAATTTGAAATCAACGCACGTTTCAATCTTTCAGAACCCGAGCGCTAGCGAAGGGGAAGGTACAGCAAGATGAATTTTTCCCCTTCGCTAGCGCTCGGGTTCCGAAAGATCTGAATGCGCTAACCACTCACTCAACTTTTTCAAGCCGTCAGCAAACGGCATGGCGATAATATTGTCAGCAAAATAAAGTGTTTTATCGCCCAAATATAAAACAAAACATTGCGCCATCGAGTAATCTTCTTTGAAATGTTTTAAACCCGTTAGCATTGAGGAATCAATATGTTTGCTGTGCTTAATTTCAAATGCCAATAATATTTTTTTTCCGTAAACGACAAAATCAACTTCGACACTACTCGCTGTTTTCCAATAATAAATTTTATAATCTAACTTGCCATATGCTATTAATGCCAATGCAGATTGATAAAATAACGTTTCTAAACCAGCGCCATTGATTTCACTCGGTAAATCTAGAAATCCTTTCGGTCGCAATTGCTGGTAAACACCCGCATCAAAATAATAAAATTTTTCTGCGGTAATTAATTTTCGTTTAGCGCGTTTTGTAAAAGCAGGCAATGTATTTGCTAATAATAAATCATATAATATTGAAAAATAATTTTGAATGACTTGACGCTCAATACCAACTTCTCTTGCGACAGCTGAGGCATTAATAATCTGCCCTTGCGAAAAACTTGCCACTTCTAAAAAGCGTGAAAAAGCTGATATATTTCGCGTTAATCCTTCCTGCATGACTTCTTCACGCAAATAAATATCAATGTAAGTCGCCAAATATCCCGCAGGGTCATCATATGTATAAACAGCGGGCAGTAAACCAAATTTTAAGGCGTAAGATAATTCAAATTTTTTTCCTAATTCCTGAATAACAAATGGATGCATAGTGTAACGAATCGCGCGACCTGCCAACAAATTGGCGCCATCGCGCTTGAGTTTTCTTGCTGAAGACCCCGTTAAAATAAATCTAAATTTTTCCTTTTCAATCAAGCGGTGCACTTCATCCAATATCGCCGGCACTTTTTGCACCTCATCAATTACAATCCAGCTTTTATATTTCGGTGGAATGAGCTCGCTAATTTTTTCAGGATTACCTTGCAATACACGAAATGTTTTGGCATCTAATAAATCAATATAAATATACTCACCTTCTTTTAAATTATCTTTCAGCCAGCTAGTCTTACCTGTTCCGCGCGGTCCAAAAATAAATAAGCTATCTTTGCTGTTAAGTGGCAAATGAAAAAGTCTTTTAAACATAACAGGTACCGAATAATTGATGTTTGTAACAGCATTATACCAGAATAATTGCTGTTTGCACCATCAATTATTCTGTATATTCTTGTAACTTATTGATTATATTAATACCCAAGTCACCCAATTGCTTTAATCACCGCTGAAAAATAACGCGGTGGCTCAGGGCGATCAAACCAAGCCAATACCAAAGGAATATCCAACGTTTTGCCGTGATTTAAAATCATTAATTTTTGATCGTTAATAAAAAGCTTGGTAAATTCTTTGGGTAATGCCGAGTAACCTATTCCTTCCGCTACCATCGCTGCTAAATTTTCCGTGTGATTCATAAAGTATCGACTATGCTTGGCATCATTAAAAAAATGATATTCTTTTAAATAATCAAATGTCATTTTATCTGCATGATCAAAATCAATAATGCGCTCGTTTTTAATAATATTTTTCAATGCGCGCCCTTTCCATTTAGCAGAACACACCAATACATATTCTTCTGCGACTAATTTTTTATGCTGCATTTCAGCGCGCAAATAGTCTTCTTTTAATATCACAAGATCAGTTTCACCCGCGCGTAATTTTTCATCTAGGTTGTCACTGTTGTCCACATCAAAGCGCATGAGTAAATTTGGAAAAATGCGCATAATAGGCATACATGCAGGAATAATGCGCGCATGCATAACGCTAGTGGGTGCGCTGATAGTCAGCTCAACTTCTGTTTCTGTGCCTGTCTCTTGAATATGCGCCAGCGCCTCACCTTCGAGAGATTTAGCCGCTTGGCAATAGTGCAATAGCGCCTCGCCTTCTTGCGTTAACACCATCCCACGACGTGTTCGTATAAATAAAGTAATTTTAAGCTGTCTTTCAAGCGATCGAATGCGTTGCGTCACCGCGGTTTGTGTTAAATAAATGGCCGCTGCAGCACCATGCACGGTTTTGTATTGCACTACTGCCATAAAGGCTAATAAATTGGGGCTTAATAGGCTTATTTGTAAACTCATTTATTTTCATCGATTTATTAAAATGATTCATTATATTTATAGCTGAAATGTGACTAAAGTACAACTTTGCAATCTTAAAATAAACTAAATAGGTGAAAATATGCTATTTGAAGAATCTTTAGGTTTAGTGTCGACCACTGTTCTAATGCCAGATCAGAAAGAACAACCCACCACTACTTCTGATATTTCATATAAAATGGTCTTAACTGCAATCAGTTTCAGTCTGTTTTCTATTGCTTATTATGGCATTACAACAGAAGGTCGGCCTTGGTATGTGATCGCATCAGGTCTAGTAACCAATTTTTTAATCAATACTTTTGCGGCTTACTCTTCCTTAAATCATATCCTAGAATTAAAACAGAACAAAAAATATATTGCGCTTTTTGCAACGCTGGTCTGCGCACTCGTATTGGCGCTACCCTATGGTTTAATTTCTTACTTGGAAGCGGGCACGAATAATAAAATAGTTCAATATGGCGCGCCCATATCAAGTGTTTTGGGTAGTTTTGTATTAAATGGCCTTGCGCTAAAACAATTTAGTGATGCGCATCATAAATTCAAGAATTACTCTGGTGCAAATGATAACGCCTTCACTTATTTGATTAAAGCTGTTTTTGCGGCTCTTCCACTTTACAGTGCGCTCGCGGTAACTTGCGCAACCGATGTCAGCTTACAAAGTGATTTAGGTGCATCGCCACTGCTGGGTATGATTGGTGGGAATATTTCAATGCTCGGCGAGGATTTTTTAAGTATTACAGGCGGTATTTCAATTGCCTCTGAATTAATTACAGTATTGTCCAATTTGTACAAAGGCGAAAAAATAAGTGATCAAGTCACGGAACAGTCAGTGATTGCATGGTCAGCCGCAACTGGTATTGGCTTTTTCTCAGGCTATACAGCGCAAAAACAATTGGGTGAGTGCGCAAGCTCCTTAATGAAGCCGATTGGGAATTTTTCAGGTGCTAACATGTCGGCTAATATTTCATCTACTTTTTTTAATATTAGATACGCGCAATATTGCCTTGCTGATATAGCTTCTTTTGTGCGGAACAAAGTTCCGACTGAAAAATCAGAGCCCGAAGGCAGTACGGCGAGCATGGTTACAAGATATGGCGCAGTATAAATATATATTTGAAAGAGTGATTTAGTTATACTGCATTTTATTCTAATGAGTCTAAAGGCAAAAAGGGCGGCGCATGCAAGGTAAGAAAATTGGTCTCTTTGTTCTTATTATGTTTATTGTGGGATCAATCGATAGCTTGCGCAATATGCCGTCGAATGCCATGTTTGGCGCGCCACTGATTTTCTTTTTTATTGTGGCCGCCATTACTTTCTTACTACCTATTGCATTAATTTCAGCGGAATTAACTTCGTATCACAAAGATCAAAACGGTATTTATATTTGGATTAAAGAAGCCTTCGGCGATAAAGTGGCTTTTTTGGGAATTTGGCTGCAATGGATTAATACGGCAACCTGGTTTCCCAGCATCTTGTCATTTATTGCGGGCGGGCTTGCGTATTTAATTTTTCCATCGCTTGGCACCAATAAATTTTTTGTGATCTCTGTTATTTTAATTGTATTTTGGAGTTTAACTTTATTATCTTTGAAAGATTTTTCTTTATCGGCTGGTTTTACAACCGTTTGCACCATTATGGGTTTTGCTATTCCACTAATTATCATGATTGGGTTGGCAGTTGCTTGGGAAGTTAAAGGCATGCCAATGCAAATACAATTAAATTGGCATTCTATTATTCCGCAATTTTCCAATGTGAATGATTGGATTTCGCTCACCACTATTATTACTGCTTTTTTAGGGATGGAATTAGCAACAGTTAATATTAAAAATATGAAAAACCCACAAAGAAATTATCCGATTGGCGTGATGCTGGCCTCGGGTATTATTTTGTTAACCATGATTTTCGGATCATTGGCTATCGCCATTGTCATTCCACAAAAGCAAATTGGCTTAACGTATGGTATTTTTGAAACACTTTCTTTTTATCTGCACTTTTTTCATCTCACCTGGCTGTTATTTGTTTTGAGCATATTAATTGTGTTTGCAAGCTTAGGTGAAATGATCAATTGGATTTTATCGCCAGCACGGGGTTTGCAACAAGCCGCACAATCAGGAACGATTCCGAAATTTCTAACTAAAAATAATAAACACGGCATGCCAGCGAATGTATTAATTTTGCAAGCAGTTCTGGTGTCATTGGCCTGCTGTGCATTTACTTTGTTTAAAAGCGTGAATGATATTTATTGGTTACTCACAGATTTATCGACTGAATTATACGTGATGATGTATATTTTCATGTTAACTTCAGCATTGGTTTTACACTATAAACATAAGCACATTAAAAAACCATTTCAAATTCCTGGTGGTAATTTTATGAAATGGATTTTATGCGTAATGGGATTAATTAGCTGTTTAGTGACACTGGTGATTGGTTTTGTTCCACCCAGCGCACTGGATTTTGGCGGCACATTACATTATGCATTGATCTTTGGCGCCGGCATTATTGTCTTATGCGTACCTGCCTTATTGTTAATTTGGCGGGAATCTAGGAATGAAAAAAATAATTAATCACTGTAACTATCTGTAATTTATCAATATTTGTGCTCTTAGCGATAAAATTAAGTGATTCTAGTTGAAATTGTCACAATTATTGCTATAATTTGTGACATATGGGAGTTATTTGAATGAATGCTTTATCAAAAGAAATTTATAAAATTGCGCCTGGCAAACCATTTACAGTGGTAATGCTAAGGGAATTAGCTTCGTACGCAAACGTACGCCAAACCCTATCTCGCCTAGCAAAAACTGGTGAAATAACCAGAATCTCGCGTGGCATTTTTGTACGCCCTAAAAAAATTCCTTATCTAGGCAAAGTATTACCTGAATCCAGAAGTATTGTTGATGTCATTGCAAAAAAATCTGGTGAAACTATTGCGACGCATGGTGCAGAAGCGGCGCGTATTTTACAATTAAGCACGCAAGTGCCTATGAAATCTATTTACTACACTACCGGAAGCACGCGACGCATCAAAATAGAAAACCATGAGATTATACTCAAGCACATTTCTGCAAGAAAAATTGTCTTGCCAGGAACGGTGGTTGGCTTGGTTATTTCAGCACTATGGTACTTGGGGAAAAATCATGTGAATAATGCAGTGATTGAAAAAATAAGAGAGAGAGTAACCCGAAAGCAATTTTATGAATTACTAAAACAAACAATTAAAATGCCCGCGTGGATGGCAGATTTTTTTTATCAATATAAACAAGAAAAAACTTATGCAAAGTAATTATTTTAAACTTTCAACAGAAACACAACGTGAAATTTTAAACGGCGCACAAAGTAAATTAAACGTTCGAAACATTATTCTAGAAAAAGATATTTGGATTTGCTGGTTTTTAAATGAATTATTTTTCTTGCCAAAAACAATGTCGTTTAAAGGCGGCACATCGCTTTCAAAAGTTTTTGGTCTAATCAAACGCTTTTCAGAAGATCTAGACATCACAATTGATTACCGAAATTTTTCAGAATTTGACCATCTTGACAATAACTCTAGCAAATCAGCGCTTAAAAAATTAAGTGCTGAATTGAAAAATAACACTAAAAACTATGTTGAAAATTTTATTGTTCCGCACTTTAAAGAGCGCTTAGCCACAGCATTTCCAGACGCGCTTTTTAAAATTGATCTAGGCAAGGATGGAGAACATTTGCGAATTTTTTATCCAACGCTTTTTAATCAAGAAGAGCATTATCTGCAAAACTCAGTGCTGCTCGAATTTGGCGGCAGAAACACAACCGAGCCAAGTGAAACACACTTCATTGAAACTATATTGAGTCAAGCGACTAGAGATCTTGAGTTGCCAGCTGCCAGAATAAAAGTGCTCTCTCCACTGCGGACTTTTTGGGAAAAGGCGACGTTAATCCACGTAGAATGCAGCCGTGGTCGGTTACAAGAAAGCCCTGATCGCTTATTTCGCCATTGGTATGATCTCGCTATGTTGGCGCAGTCATGGGTTGGATCGCAAGCGCTTGAAAATAGAGAGCTGCTAAAAGATGTTGTTTTGCATAAAACAGCATTCTTCAACTCAAACTATGCCAATTACGACCAATGCATAAATGGGAATTTTTTACTCATTCCAACAGAAAACGAACTGCGCGAACTAAAAAAGGATTTTGATAAAATGCAGGGCTCGGGCATGTTTCCAGAAGAGCCGTTAGAATTTAATGAAATCATTGAAACATTGCGAGCGCTCGAACAAAGCCTGAAAAAACAATGCGTTAATTTATAAAATTTTTATGCGCTCTCTAAATACCGTGATCAAGCCATAGCGTGATGAAAAAATAAGTCTTTAAAGTTTTGGCTCGTGATTTTGCAGACTTCATCAAAAGACATATTTTTTAGCTCAGCCACTTTTTCAGCGACGTATTTTACATATTTTGGCTCATTTTGTTTTCCGCGAAATGGCATAGGCGCCAAATAAGGTGAATCGGTTTCAATTAATATTTTTTCAATTGGGATTTGTTTTACCACTTCTATTAGTTCTTTTGCATTTTTAAAGGTAATAATCCCCGAAAAAGAAATATAAAAATTTAAATCTATTGCCGCTTGCGCCATGTCGAGTGATTCTGTAAAACAATGCATGACGCCGCCTATTTGATCTGCTTTTTCTTCTTGCATGATTTTAATCGTGTCAGCTCTAGCGTCGCGCGTGTGAATAATAAGCGGTTTTTTAACTTTTTTGGCGACTTGAATATGTTCGCGAAATCTTTCGCGCATAAAATCTAAATGGCTTGCTTCTTTATTGTAAAAATAATCCAAACCCGTCTCGCCAATCGCAATTACTTTTTGATTTTTAGCTAATGCAATTATATTCTCGACAGACAAATCATCTTCTCTATTTTCGCTCATTTTTTCACTGGGATGCGCGCCAACACTGGCATAAATCGACTCATATTTTTCTGCCAATTGAATGGATTTTTCTGACGTTACTTTATCGCAACCCACACACAGCATCATATCAACACCCGCTTGTTGAGTGGCTGCATAAAAATCATCAAAATTACTGTTATAATTTGATAAATCCAGCATGTAAGGATGGCAATGTGAGTCGATTAGCATGTTTTTAAGCTCACGGTGTGATTTTTTAAAATTTAAAATTAATGATAGATAAACTCCGGCTCACACGCAAGGTGTTTGGCTTCTAAAGATATGATACAGTTCACTCCTGGGCTGTGAGGACTCAATAATGAAACCCAAAAAAATATTATCTATTTTATGTACGCGGCCTGCCGCGATCAAAATGGCGCCGGTTGTGCATGCGTTAGCGAACAATCCTGCATTTGAAAGTCGGGTCTGCGTGACGGGTCAACATCGTGAAATGTTGGATCAAGTCTTAACTTTATTTGATATACAGCCTGATTACAATTTGAATATCATGAAGCCCAATCAAGATTTATATTCTATCACCACTGATGTGTTAAACGGCTTAAAATCAGTCCTGCAAGAAGCCAAACCCGATTGCGTGATTGTTCAAGGCGACACCACTTCGATGATGACAGCAGCCTTGGCGGCTTTTTATCAAAAAATTCCGGTCGCGCACGTTGAAGCAGGCCTTCGCACTCACGATATTTATGCGCCTTTTCCAGAAGAAGTGAATCGCGCAATCACCACTTGCATTGCACAATTTCATTTTGCGCCGACTGACACTTCTAAAAATAATTTATTGGCAGAAAATGTCAACCCAGATTCTGTTTTTGTCACCGGCAATACCGTCATTGACGCATTGCTGTGGGTTCGCGACAAAGTCAACAAAACACATGATTGGTCTTCTGTTTTAGGATCCAATATTCAGAATTTAATTCATGCTGATAAAAAAATGGTTTTAATTACAGGTCACCGGCGAGAAAATTTTGGTGATGGCTTTCAGAATATTTGTTTAGCACTCAAAACATTGGCAGAAAAATTTCCTGATTGGCATTTTATTTTTCCTGTTCATTTAAATCCAAATGTACAACAGCCAGTCAGCGCTATTTTATCGGGGATAAATAATTTTCATTTAATCAAGCCGCTTGAATATGCGCCTTTTGTTTATTTGATGGATAAATGCAAGCTCATTATTACCGATTCTGGTGGGATCCAAGAAGAGGCGCCATCTTTGGGAAAACCTGTTTTGGTGACACGCGATGTAACAGAACGTCCTGAAGGCGTGCAAGCTGGCGCGGTTATTTTGGTGGGCAGCAACCCAGACAATATCGTTAAAGAAGCAGAATCTCTGATGCAGGATGAAAATCGCTATGCTAGAATGTCGCGGATTCAAAACCCTTACGGGGATGGGCATTCGGCAGCCAGAATAGTCGATATTTTGCAGCAACAGCTTGGAATTTTATATGACAAACTATCTTGATTCTTACCTTGATTCTTACAAAGACCAAACCATTTTAGTAACTGGCGGTGCAGGTGCCATTGGCAGTAATTTGGTGCGCGCCTTATCAAAAACTGGCGCTAAAAAAGTGATTATTCTTGACAACTTAATTTCATCTTACGAATGGAATATTCCTAATTTACCCAATGTTTTATTTGTCAAAGGCGATATCACTAATGATATCGATCTCAAAAGAGTGTTTAACGAAAAACCCACCATTATTTTTCATTTGGCGGCATTTTTTGCCAATCAGAATTCAGTGGATTATCCCGAAAAAGATTTATTGGTTAGCACGCTGGGTACTATTAAAATGCTAGAATACGCTGTTTTAATCGGCAATATTAAGCGATTTGTGTACGCAGGATCAGGTTGTGCGATTTACGGTGCACAAGCACCACTGCCATTGAAAGAAGATTTTGTTTCGATGCATTTGAGCACACCGTATCAGATTTCAAAAATGGCGGGCGAACTGTACTGCAATTTCTATTTTCATCATTATAATTTGCCCATTGTCAAAACACGTTTTTTTAATTCTTATGGTCCCGGTGAAGTGCCAGGACAATATCGCAATGTCATTCCTAATTTTATTTATTGGGCGATGAAAGGTCAGCCACTCCCGATTACGGGTTCTGGCAAAATGACACGTGATTTTACGTATGTTTCTGATATTGTTGATGCATTATTGCGCGCCGGCTACTATGAAAAAGTAATCGGCGAGGAAATGAATATTGCTTCAGGTGAAGAAACCGAAATTATTGAAATGGCGGAAATGGTGAATGCGGCCGTTGGCAATAAAGCGGGATTAATTCAAGTTGATAAAAGAAAATGGGACACTAAATCACGCTTAAAAGCATCGATTGATCGCGCACGTGATTTGATGGGTTATGACCCAAAAGTTAATTTTCAACAAGGTTTACCAACCGTCATTGAATGGTTTGAAAAGAATTGGGATGCGATCGATCGCGATGCCGAATTTCCACCCGGCATGTCATCGGCTGTTAAAAATTATGTGTTGTCGCAACAATCCCCTCTCCCGCTTGCGGGAGAGGGTTAGGGTGAGGGTACTTTGAAACAAATCATCCAAAGCGACTTATCTTCTGATTTGCTGATCAATGACATTAGTGTTTTAATTGATGAAGCCAAAAGCCATATCGCATATGAATATTCTTCAACTCAAGCGCAACTTTGCTGGCTAATTGGAAAGCGGATCGATGAAGAGATTTTGAGATCTGAGCGTGGTGAATATGGTGAAATGGTTATTGCTTCATTGGCAAAACATCTGACTTTCAGGTACGGCAAGGGCTATAGCCGACCCAATTTATTCAGAATGATCAAATTTGCTAAATTATTTCCGGTTCGTGAGATTGTCTCGACACTGTCGAGACAATTATCCTGGTCACATTTTATCTTAATTTGCGCTATTGATGATGCTTTAAAGCGTGATTTTTACGCTGAAATGTGCCGTATTCAACGCTGGAGTGTACGCTCCCTGCAAAAACAATTAGATAGTATGCTGTATGAGCGTACGGGTTTAAGCAAAAAACCAGAAAACATAATTCAATCTCAGTTGAAAACACTTCAAAAAACAGATGAGATGACACCCGAATTAACTTTTAAAGAACCTTATTTCCTTGATTTTATTGGTGCAAGCGCATATCGCTCTGAAAAAGATCTTGAAGACTTGATTCTGAATAACATCACTGATTTTTTGCAAGAACTAGGGACGGATTTTTGTTTTATTGCCAGACAAAAGCGAATGAGCACTGGCAAAAAAGATCGATACCTAGATTTACTATTTTTTAACAGGCGTTTGCGTAGATTAATAGCTATAGATTTGAAATTAGGTGATTTTGATCCGGCCTACAAAGGACAGATGGAATGGTATCTTAGCTGGCTTGATAAAAATGAACGATTTCACTATGAAGATAAACCGATGGGGATTATTCTTTGCGCAGGAAAGGATTGCGATGATATCGAGTATCTCGAGATGGATAAAACTGGTATTCATGTGGCCAAGTACGTAACTGAAATGCCTCCAAAAGAAATACTGGAGTCTCGTTTGCGCAAAGCAATTGCTGTGGCAAAAGAAAATCATTTTAAGCAATCCTTATTGCAAGATCAAGGTTAAAACAATGAAACAAATCATCCAAAGCTACAAATCAGGTGAAGTCACGTTAGAAGAAGTGCCGGTGCCGCGCTGTGGGCGCAAATCAATTTTAGTTCAAAATTGTCATTCATTAATTAGCATTGGAACAGAAAAAGCGACAATTGAATTAGGCAAAAAATCATTACTGGGAAAAGCCCAAGCGCGCCCCGATTTACTAAAACGCGTGATTGAAAAAGCTAAAAACGAAGGTATTTTAAAAACTTTTCAAGAAGCGATGGGCAGATTAGATACGCCTACGCCGCTGGGTTATAGCTCAGCTGGGATTGTCATTGAAGCGGGTGTTGAGGCGCAGGGTTTTGCGCCAGGAGACCGCGTTGCGTGCATTGGACAAGGTTTTGCATCACATGCTGATTTTATTTCCGTGCCCGTTCATCTTGCGACAAAACTACCTGATTCTGTCAGCACAGAAGATGCTGCTTTTGGCATGCTAGGTTGCATTGCTTTGCACGGCATTCGCTGTGCTGATTTAACGTTTGGCGGGAAAATCGCTGTGATTGGCTTAGGTTTATTGGGTCAATTAACAGTTCAAATACTAAAAGCGTATGGCTGCGAAGTATTTGCGACTGATTTAAATGCAGAGAAAGTGGAGTTAGCTAAAACAAGTGGTGCTAATTTTGCTGAAGCTGATATAGCTGTATTTAAAAATAAAATTAATAATGCGGATGCCGTGATTATTACCGCTGCAACCGATTCCAGTACACCAGTTGATCTAGCGATTGAGTTATGCAGACCCAAAGGCAAAATCGTCATTGTTGGGGTTACAGATATTCACCCCAATCGAAATGAATTATGGAAAAAAGAAATTGAATTAATTGTCTCAAAAGCAGCAGGTCCCGGCTCTTTGGATGATCAATATGAAAAAATGGGAATCGATTACCCGATTGAAATAGCACGCTGGACAGAAAATAGAAATTTAGCGGAATTTGTAAGATTAATCAATCAAAAATTAATTAATTTATCTATTTTAATTTCTGAACAATATGATATTACTGAAGCTGAAAAAGTATATGAGTTATTTTTAAATAATAAATTAAATAATCCCATTGGATTATTATTCGAATATAAAAATACACCTGATATTAAAAGAAAAATAGATATTCAAGGTAAATATTTCGGAACCCGAGCGCAAGCGAAGGGGAATAATTCTGAACGCATAGAAAAAATCAGTGTCAGTGTTATTGGCGCAGGATTATATGGCAAAGCGGTTTTTTTACCCGTATTAAAAAAGATAAAAAATATTTTTTTAAAGGCATTGGTTACTTCAAATGGTGCGAGCTGTGCGCACAGCGCTAAGAAATTTGGATTTGAATATGCAGCAACGGATCCAGCCGAAATTTTAAATGAGTCTGACACAAACACCATTATTGCCTTAACGCCACACAGCCAGCATGCTGATTTAATTTTAAAATGTATTGCATTAAATAAAAATTTACTAATCGAAAAACCAATTTGCATTCATCAAGCTGAATTAGATAAAATTATTTTAGAATATAATAGCGCAGCAAAAAAACCTATTATCATGATTGGGCACAATAGACGTTTTTCGCCACATACTCAAAAGATGTTAGAATGGCTTAAAAATAGGATAAATCCGGCCATTTTATCAATGAGAATCAATGCCGGTTTTGTGCCAAAAGAGCATTGGGTGCACTCAGATTCTGAAGGTCGCAGTCGAATTGTCGGCGAAATGACGCATTTTATTGATTTAATGCAATGCTTATTAAACGAAAATCCAATGAGCGTTTTTGCAGAGCGTGTTTCTGGCGATAATCAATCTATTATTAACAATGACAATGTAATTGCGACAATTAAATTTGATCGCGGGTCTGTTGCGACATTAATATATGCTTCAATGGGCAATCGGTCTGTAAGTCGCGAATATCTAGAATTATTTTTTGATGGAAAGACAATTATCTCCACTGATTTTAGAAAAACAGAATTAATTGCAAATAAATCTGAACAATTTAAAACATCGGGTCAGTCTATTGGACACGCTGAAGAAATTAATTATTTTATAAGCGCTGTATCTGGGAAAAATAATATATCCAATTTGTTAGCACAGTCATTCATTTCAATGCAAACTGCTTTTGCGATTGAAGAGTCATTGTCGAATAAAAAAATAGTAATAATATGAAGCATATTCTTTTAATCACCGACTCCTATCCACCCGAAATTCGTTCGGCATCGCATTTGATGCTGGAATTAGCGGAAGAATTAACAAAACGCGGCAATCAGGTTACGGTTGCAACTTGCTGGCCGCAATATAATTTAGATGCAGGTAGCCAGAAAATCTATTCAGAAGATAAGATTGAAAATAATATTCGCGTCATTAGATTAAAGCATTTGCCGCACCATAAAGTAAATTTTATTGTGCGCGGAATATCACAGTTAATTTTACCCAGTTTATTTATCCGAAAAATTAAAAAATTAATCAAAACTAAAATAGATTCGGTTATCGTTTACAGCCCGCCTTTGCCATTAAGTTATGTAGGCGCGTGGGTTAAAAAAGTTTACAATGCTAAATTTATTTTAAATATTCAAGATATTTTCCCACAAAATGCGATCGATTTGGGTGTTTTAAAAAATAAATTTATTATTAAGATTTTTTATGCCATGGAAAAATATATGTATCAAAAAGCAGATATTATTACCGTGCATTCTGAAGGCAATAAAAATTTAGTCTTAAAACATTATCCTGATATAAAAAATAAATTAACAGTTTTGCATAACTGGGTTGATATTAATACACATCAAAAATTATCTCATAAAAATTATCGAGAAATTTTTAACTTAGATAATAAATTTGTCTGTGTTTTTGCGGGTGTTATTGGACCATCGCAATATTTGACAGTATTAATTCAAGCGGCAGCTGCACTTAACCATATTTCTGATTTATGCTTTTTAATTGTGGGCGATGGCACTGAAAAGGAAAAATTGCAGAAAATGGCCTGTGATCTTGGTTTAAATAATATTATTTTTAAAGATTTTATCAGCCGAGAAGATTATCCTGATTTATTAAATGCCTGCGATGTAGGCTTAGTGTCCTTGAGCCCCAAAAATAAAACACCCGTGGTTCCCGGAAAAATTTTAGGTTATATGGCAGCTGGCCTTCCTGTCGTTGCATTTTTAAATCAAGAAAGTGACGGTCATGAAATTATTTCAAAATCAGGATGTGGGTATTCGGTTGTGTCAGATAATTTAAATAACATCATTTCGGTTATTTCAAAAGTCTATGACAATAAAAATCAATGTAAGGCATTGGGCGAATCTGGATTTAATTATGTCAAAAATAATTTTTCCAAAGAAGCTTGTGTGGATGAAATTGAACAATTTTTGTAGTCGATAAGCTAAATCAAATCTTCAGGATAAGTAACTTTAAAATTCTCGCGACACCCTAAAACCATTTTGGGTTGTAAACCCATTAACTCAACTGCGCTGGACTCATCAGTGATTATTTTTTGATTATCAAGCGCTGACTCAATAGCTTGTTTTAATATTTTATATTTAAACATCTGCGGAGTTTGCGCTTGAAATAAATGATCTCTTGAAACTGTCCCAATAATATTATTCTCTGAATCAATTTTTTTGATCGTATCAACAATCGGAATTCCCAATATGCCGCCAACAGGATGATTTTCGCATTCTAATATTAGTCGATCAATATCCTGCGATTTTAAAAAGGGCCGAGCTGCATCATGCACTAATATAAAATCACTGTCTTCTGCCATATCTGATAAATAATTCAGGCCATTTAAAACAGATTGTGCGCGTGTATCACCGCCTTGTGTTGTTAGTACTTTTTTAGTATTTTTTAAATTTAATGTTTTGAATAAATGATCCGCGGGATTTAATGCTACAATAATTTTTTCTATTTTGGGATGAGATCCAAATAAATTAATGATTTTTTCTAAAATAATCTCATTGTTTATTGCTAAATACTGTTTTGGACAATCCGCATTCATCCTTGCACCAATGCCAGCGGCGGGGATAATGACGAAGTATTTATTCATAAAATATAAAACCCTCACCCTAACCCTCTCCCGATTACGGGAGAGGGGACTTTTAAGGCTTCACAATTTGATAAAACGTTTCGCCATTTTTAACCATGCCTAAATCATTGCGCGCGTGGGCTTCAATTGCTTCGTTGCCGCTACGCAAATCTTTAATTTCTGCGACGAGAATTTGATTCTTTTGGTCTAAATTGGCGTTAATTTTTTCTTGTTTTACAATACTTTTTTTTAAATCCCAAACGGTTTTAATGCCACCATCCGAAAACCAAAACTCGTATTGGAGCAGGCCCAATAAAAATACCAGTGTGATTAGTATGATTTTCAAAAAAGGCCCTCACTAACCGCGTCTCTACAGTAACGGGAACTTAGCATAAGTTGCATCCGATCCCAGCTCTCTTTCAATTTGCAACAATCTATTGTATTTTGCAACCCTGTCAGAACGAGAGAGTGAACCTGTTTTGATTTGACCTGCATTGGTTGCAACCGCTAAATCTGCAATCGTTGTATCTTCTGTCTCACCAGAACGGTGCGAAATCACAACGCCGTAGTGATTTTGCTTTGCCAAACCCACGGTGGCGAGGGTTTCTGTCAACGTACCAATTTGATTGAGCTTCACCAAAACCGCGTTGCCGACATGCGCCTCAATTGCTTTAGATAAGATGGTTGCGTTGGTAACAAAAATATCATCGCCGACTAATTGAACGCGCTGACCCAAACGCTCTGTGAGCAACTTCCAACCTTCCCAATCATTTTCAGCCAAACCATCTTCAATAGAAATAATCGGATATTTTTTTACCCAAGATTCTAATTGATTAATTAATTCTATATTAGAAAAAGATTTATCTTCGGAGCTCAAATAATATTGCCCATCACGATAAAATTCTGAGCTCGCAACATCTAGCCCTAAATAAATATCTTTGCCGGGTTTGTAACCCGCCGTTGTAATCGCCTGCATAATTAACTGCAACGCCGCTTCATTGCTCGGCAAATTCGGTGCAAAACCGCCTTCATCACCCACGGTCGTCATAAAATTTTCAGCGGCCAATTGTTTTTTTAATGTCTGAAAAATTTCAGCGCCCGCGCGAAGTGCTTCAGAAAAACTGGGTGCACCCGTTGGCAAAATCATAAACTCTTGAAAATCTAATTTATTATTGGCATGCGCGCCACCATTAATAATATTCATCATGGGAATGGGCATCACAAAATCACCATCGCCACCTAAATAGCGATAAAATGGTTCTTTTTTTTCATTCGCTGCCGCATGCGCAACTGCTAATGAGACGCCTAAAATAGCATTCGCGCCAAAACGAGATTTATTATCAGTCCCGTCTAAATCGATCATCAAATTATCAATATCCTCTTGTGCCAATGGATTTTGATTTAATAATGCTTTTCGAATTTCTGAATTCACAAAATTAACGGCTTTTAAAACACCTTTGCCAAAATATCTTTTAGCATCTCCGTCTCGCAATTCTAGCGCTTCTTTTGAACCTGTTGATGCGCCTGATGGCACAGAAAACTCACCCGTGATGCCAGATGATAAAGTCACAACAACTTTTATTGTCGGATTGCCGCGAGAATCTAAAATTTCTAGGGCTTGAACATTTGAAATATCCGTCATGAAAAAACCCCTATTATATTTTTGATTTAATTATTTGATCAATATTTTTTAATATCATTAATAATTCTTTCATTTTATGCAGCGGCCAATTATTCGGGCCATCACTTAATGCTTTATCAGGATCAGGATGCGTTTCCATAAAAATGCCTGCAACACCAACGGCGATTGCAGCGCGCGCTAACACCGGCACAAATTCACGTTGGCCGCCAGAAGTCGCACCTTGCCCGCCCGGCAATTGTACCGAATGCGTTGCATCAAATACAACGGGACAATTCGTTTCGCGCATAATAGCAATGGATCGCATATCTGACACTAAATTATTATAACCAAATGAAACGCCACGCTCGCACACCATAATTTGATGATTGCCAGAAGCTTTGGCTTTTTCAACCACATGTTTCATATCCCACGGTGCTAAAAACTGACCCTTTTTGATATTCACGGGCAAATTACAGCTCATCACTTTTTGAATAAAATTAGTTTGGCGACATAAAAACGCAGGGGTTTGCAACACATCCACCACTTTAGAAACTTCATGCAATGGCGTGTCTTCGTGCACATCGGTTAACACGGGTACATTAATTTGCTTTTTGACTTTTTCTAAAATCTGTAAGCCTTTTTCTAAACCCAATCCACGAAAACTTGTGTGCGAGGAACGATTCGCCTTATCAAAAGACGATTTAAAAATAAAATTTATTTTTAATTCATCCGTGATTTCTTTTAGCTTTCCGGCAACATCCAATATTAACGCTTCGCTTTCAATCACGCAGGGGCCGGCGATTAGAAAAAAGGGCTGATCGTTTCCGACATTAAAATTAACTAATTTCATACTGTGGCCTTTTGAGTTAATGCGGCTTTTACAAACGAGGTGAATAACACATGGCCATCGCGTGGATTGGATGTAAATTCAGGATGGAATTGACACGCAATAAACCAGGGATGATCTTTTAATTCAATAATTTCTACTAAATCATCTTTCGAGCGACCTGAAACAACTAATCCTGCTTTTTCTAATAATGGCAGTAATTGATTATTGACTTCGTAACGATGACGATGTCTTTCAGATATTTCAGATTGATTATAGATTTGCTGAATCACAGAATTATTTTTTAAATAGCAGATTTGCGCGCCTAATCGCATCGATCCACCCAAGTGACTCGTTGAGCTTCTTTTTTCAACTTTGCCTGAATGATCCAACCATTCTGATACCAATGCTACAACGGGTTCTGTTGTTTCTGGATCAAACTCGGTGCTATTTGCATTTTTTAAACCTGCTTGATGCCGTGCGAATTCAATAACGGCGATTTGCAATCCGAGGCAAATACCCAAATAGGGAATTTTATTTTCTCGCGCAAACTGTGCTGCTAAAATTTTTCCTTCAACGCCGCGCGATCCAAAACCACCTGGCACTAAAATCGCATCGGCAGGCTTTAATAATGTTTCGGCTGTTTTTTCAGTAATGGCATCTGAATCAACATAAACAATATTCACGCGTGAATCTGTTTTAATTCCCGCATGAATTAATGCTTCGTTCAATGATTTATAAGAATCAGCAAAGTCAGTATATTTTCCTACCATGGCGATATTTATTTTATTTTTGGGGTGGCGATGTTTTTGCACCACAGCTTCCCATTCGCTCAAATCCGATGGGCGATTTTCCAAATGTAATTTCTCGCAAACACGATCACCCAAACCTTGTCTGCTTAAAATTAATGGAATTTCATAAATGCTATCCACATCGGGAAGCGATATCACATCTCGCTCGAATACGTTGGTAAATAACGCAATTTTTTGACGCTGTGATTCTGGAATCGCTTTCTCTGATCGACAGGCCAAAATATCGGGTTGAATACCAATGGTTCTTAATTCTTTCACAGAATGTTGTGTCGGCTTTGTTTTGGTCTCGCCTGATACCGCAATATAAGGCACCAATGTTAAATGAATAAAAAGTGTTTTTTCAGGGCCTAATTCAACGCGCATTTGTCTGATGGCTTCAAGAAAAGGCAATGATTCAATATCACCGACCGTCCCGCCAATTTCCACTAATGCCAAATCAGCCCCTTTTGCGCCTTCTTTGATGCGATGTTTGATTTCATCAGTAATATGCGGAATGACCTGCACGGTACCACCCAAATAATCGCCGCGACGCTCTTTTTCAATCACAGCGCCATAGACTTTTCCGGTCGTAAAATTATTCTTTTTTGCCATCGTTGTGCGAACGAATCGCTCATAATGACCCAGATCCAAATCTGTTTCAGCGCCATCATTGGTCACAAACACTTCCCCGTGCTGAAACGGGCTCATGGTGCCAGGATCGACATTGATGTAGGGATCAAGCTTCAGCAGCGTGATTTTGAAGCCTTTAGCCTCCATAATCGCGCCCAATGATGCAGACGTAATGCCTTTCCCCAATGAGGAAACCACACCGCCGGTGATGAATATATATCGTGTCATAGGAATTCCCGTTTTGCGTTGAATTTCTCATTAAAACGGGAGTTCATTATACGGGCAGAAGACGCAAAGAGGAAGTTAAATTAACCGCGTAATCACCGCGTAATCACCGCGTAATCACCGCGTAATCACCGCGTAATTATTTTTTGGCTAAAATAAACCATTTCGCACTTCTGCGCGTCCCTTCAAAATCAATGATGTTAAGTTTTTTCAAGTTCGTGAGATTGTCTTGCAACGTCCTATCAGCGGGTGGATTTTTTAAGTGCATCGCAATTTCACGCATTGATAAATGCTGAGCCGCCTTACTTAAAATCTTCAAAATGTCCATTTCCCTTTCTTTTAATCCATGCAAGTTGCTAAGAGACTCATTTAATTTCGCACCAATGGACTCTTTGAAAACAAATCGAACCAGAAAGCCGTCAGCCTGCTCTGAAAAAGAGGGTTTTGGCAAACCATGCTCATCGCATAATTTTAGAATACGACGAGTACCACCACCCCATCGATCAATTAATCCTCGAGCAAAAAATACCTGTGAAATCCTTTCGTTTCTTCGACGAGACGGATGTTTTTCACTTAACTGATTAATGGTCAGTCCACCATAAAGATGGCCGACGTTATGAATCTCAAGGTAGTCATTAAAAATAAGCAACGCAACATCGCCCGATCTTTTTGAGTAATCACGATGAATAATAGAGTTGATAATTGCTTCGCGCACCGCCAATAATGGTAACGCTGCTTTTTCAATTCGTTCGAATTGATTAGGATTATAATGCGCTGCAATCGGGATGTGTCGCCTTACAAAATCCTGCGCTGCTGATAATATTTGAAAAGCATTACCGCGCATTTGGATGCTGTCTATTACTTCATCCATCGTGTCATCCACAAATCTACCCATGCGAATAAAACACTGTGAATAATTGGCAGGCATCTTTTTCGCAAATAAAACCATCGCAGCATTATTTAATTTACCTTCCTGAATGAGATCAAATTGAGTTAAAATTTCTACTGCATTTTCTGTGTACTCTTCTTGCGGTATGCGATCCTCATTCAATCCTGCTTTCATTGCTTTGACAATTTCAGTCTGGTCAAGATCATCTATAGTACATTCATTTGCAGTCATAGCCTCCCACGCCTTTGATATTCCAACATGATCCAATAATAAATGCTTGTACCTCTCAGATGGCATAGGACGAACACCGGACTCTGTTTTAAGATACGGTCTGCCTCTAAACGTATAAGGGCCATCCTCTTTGGAAGGTTTGCAGAAAAAAACAATAATGTATTTGTCAGAATCGGGTAGCGACACATAATTAATTTCAATGGTCGGCCACGGATCAAATGTATTGCAAAATTCTGTTAATTTTTTTTTTGTAGAGTCAGTTACTTCAGCGCCGATGATTTTTTTAGAATCCGAGATGCCAATAAAACCATGGCCTCCGTTTACATTAAGCATTCCACACAAGGATTTACCAAGTTTCTCTAATTCAGCAATAGATCTTTTATACTCAACAGTTTTAAGCTCGCCATGCTTTATAAGCGCTACAATTCGATCGAAATCCACAAAATAGATCCTTGTATTGACATAGAAATTGCGTGCATTATACAGGAAATGAAATTAAAAATATAAGATTAGATTAGTCAGATCTTGTTATCTTGTAATTCAAATGACACACTAAGTACTGATTTCAATCAATAATTTGGAACAATTCATGCCAAATCATCAAGCAAAAATTAAAGCGGGCTTTAATCAATTATCAGAAAAATGGGATAACGAGATTATTCCGGAATTACAACAGTATATTTGCATCCCCAATCAATCACCGCTATTTGATCCCCTATGGGAATCGCATGGTTATATGCAACAAGCAATGGATTTAATTGTAAAGTGGTGCGAAAAACAAAAAATTAAAAACAAAAAAATAAAGTTATTAAACATTAAAAATAAAACGCCGTTATTATTGATTGAGATACATGGTGATTCAGATAAAACTATTTTGCTCTACGGCCATATGGATAAACAGCCTGCAATGACCGGCTGGGATAAAGATTTAGAGCCGTGGAAACCAGTGTTAAAAAATAATAAATTATATGGTCGCGGTGGCGCCGACGATGGTTATGCTATTTTTGCAGCATTAAGCGCAATTGAATATTTGCAAAATTTAAATATTCCTCATGCGCGCTGCGTGATTATCATTGAGGCATGCGAAGAAAGCGGTAGCACTGACTTACCTTTTTATCTTGAAAAAATAAAAGCTGATATTGGCACGCCCGATTTTATTATTTGCTTGGATTCTGAATGCGGTAATTACGAACAATTATGGAGCACTACTTCACTACGCGGAATAATAGGCGGAAAATTAAAAATTGATATGTTACAAAATGGCTTGCATTCGGGTTATGCTAGCGGCGTTGTGCCATCGGTTTTTGATATCGCCAGAATTTTATTAGATCGCATTTCAGACCCAAATACAGCTCAAATAAAATTAGATGCCTTGAACGTAAATATTCCCGTACAAAGAATTAAGCAAGCGGAATTTGCGGCAAAAACACTGGGCGATCAAATCAAACAAGATATTGCTTTTGTCAATCACGCAGAACCCATCTGCAATAATAATGCAGAATTAATTCTCAATAGATCATGGCGACCCGCGTTAAGCATTATTGGCGCAGACGGCATTCCCAGTTGTGAAAACGCAGGCAATGTCACACTACCCTCAATCACCTTAAAATTATCCATGCGTGTTCCACCCACTTGTGATATTACAAAAGCAAATAGTGCGCTTAAAAAAATACTAGAAGAAAATCCGCCTTTTCACGCGCAAATTAGTTATTCTGCAAATGAGGTAGGCGCAGGCTGGAATGCGCCTGAATTAGCAAACTGGCTAGAAAAAGCAAATAATCACGCCTCTGATTTATTTTTTCAAAAACCGGCGGCTTATTTAGGCATTGGCGGAACGATTCCGTTTATGGGCATGCTGGGTCATTTATTTCCCGAGGCGCAATTTTTAATTACTGGCGTGCTGGGCCCTCAATCCAACGCACATGGGCCCAATGAATTTTTACATATCGATTACGTAAAAAAATTAACCGGCTGCATAGCGAGCATCATTGCAGAACACGCACAAATTATATGATACACTTGCGCAATTTTTTAATTTAGGCGAAAAATATGCAAGATTTCGATGTATTGATCATCGGCAGCGGCGCTGCAGGATTGGGCGTTGCATTAAGCCTGCCAGACACTATTTCAATCGCCCTGATCACCAAAGATGCGCTTGAAACAGGTGCCTCACCTCGCGCACAAGGCGGCATTGCAGCCGTCATGGACAGTCACGACAATTTAGAAGCGCACGTTCAAGATACATTTATTGCAGGTGCTGGTTTATGCGATGAAAAAGCGGTGCGATTTACGGTGTATCAAGCAAAAAAAGCGATCGATTGGTTAATTGCACAAGGTGTTAAATTTAATAAAAATCCAGGCTCCGAAGCATTTCACCTTACACAGGAAGGCGGCCACAGTCATCGCCGTATTTTGCATGCCGCCGATAAAACGGGCAACGAAGTAATTACCAATTTGGCAGTGCAAATTTCAAGACGCAAAAATATTACTTGTTTAACAGAGCACACAGCCATTGATTTAATATTAGAAAAAAATATTTGTGTTGGCGTATCGCTATTAAATAACAAAACAGCTGAAATAAAAAATATTTATTCTAAAATAATCATGCTGGCAACAGGAGGTGCATCGAGTATTTATTTGCATGCGAGCAATCCTGATGCAAATTCAGGCGACGGCATTGCAATGGCGTATCGCGCTGGCGCTGCTGTTTCACACTTAGAATTTCACCAGTTTCATCCGACGTGTTTATATCACAAAGACGCTGATTCTTTTTTAATTTCAGAAGCTATTCGCGGCGAAGGCGGAATTTTAAAGCTAAAAAATGGCGAAGCCTTTATGGAAAAATATGATGCGCGAAAGGAATTGGCGCCGCGCGATATTGTCACACGTGCCATTAATGCTGAAATGAAAAAAAATAATTGTGATTGTGTTTTTTTGGATGTAACACATCTATCGCCTGAAAAAATTAAATCTCATTTTCCGACGATTTATACAAAATGCTTATCGCTAGGCATTGATATTACCAAAGAATTAATCCCGGTTGTGCCGGCTGCGCATTATACGTGCGGTGGCGTTAAAACTGATTTACATGGCCAAACCAATATCACTAATTTATTTGCAGCGGGCGAAGTGGCGTTCACGGGTTTGCATGGTGCCAATCGCATGGCAAGCAACTCTTTGTTGGAATGCGTTGTGTTTGCAGCCAGTGCAGCACAAAAAATTCAAGAAAAATTACCGACTATTTCATTAAATACTACACACGCAGTCGCACCCAAAGCCTTTCAGAACCCGAGCACGTCCCAAATCTTTCAGAACCCGAGCGCTAGCGAAGGGGAATATCTATCACTCATCCACCAAATCAAAACCATCATGTGGGAAAAAGTCGGTATTATTCGAAATAATAAAGATTTAAATTTAGCGCAACAAAAAATAAGTGAAATTCAAACAATAATAGAAAAATTATATCGAAGTAATAATACGCATCGAACATTAATAGAAGCGCGAAATTTAGCGTTGGTTTCAAGTTTAGTGATTCAACATGCCTTAGCACGCAAAGAAAGCCGTGGATTGCATTTTAATACAGATTATCCATAGTAAGAAATCCGAGAAATCCTAGCGCATCGTTTAAGTGTTTTGAATAAATTTTTCTGAACGCTGTCTTTAAAAACAAGCAACTTAAAATGCTTATTATTACTCTCTGATTTAAAGTATAACATGCAAAAATAGCGTGCAATAACACTGTTACCCAATAACTCAACCGTCTCAACATGATTATTTAAAAAATCAATCTTCCATTGCTGATCTGTTGTAAACACTAATGATACATGAGATCTGCTGTTTCCTTGCTTTAAAAAAAATACAAAAGAAATAAAAGTTAACATAAATAAGATACTAAAAAGCAGGGTATTAAAACTCAACCAAAAACAAATTAAAGCAAAAATATGCACGCAGAATAAATACCAAAAGAATATTTTTGATGCGTGTAGTCTAAAAACAGATTCGGTCATAACAGCTTATCGCATGACATCAGGTGAAATAAACCATTCGATCATAAATCGTTGTGGTGCAAAATGATCCAAACAAACAATGCTGCCCGGCTGAAAATCGACGATGGGCTCATGGTCGACCTGATTGATCAATATTTTATTGATGAGCTGAAAGAGCATGGGCAAGTGACCTACCAATAACGTATTTTCTCGCCACGTTTTTGAGAGCGCCACAATAGCATCAATTGAACCATGCTCAGCCAGCAATTCGGGGCTGGCAATTACCTTCGGCACATTCAAGACTTTGGCCATAATTTCTGCCGTTTCTTGCGCTCTTAAAATACCACTGTGAATAATTTGTGTAATCGAATTATCGCAATTCTGCAAGCGTCTTGCCATCATGGCAATATCATGACTGCCATTTTGTGTTAAGCCGCGCTTTGGATCAATATCTGCGCTTGCCGCCATACCATGGCGCATCACATATAATTTCATAAAAACTCCGTTCTGGTTATTAAGCCGCACCAGAAATATCATACCTTTTTCCTACAAACAAGATCATGGTATGATTCGGGCTTCTTAATGAGTTCGCCTGGGAGCATTTCATGGTGCAGTGCGCAAAAATTACCTATCTCGACGGAATCCGTCTCTATCGCGCGATTGTGGCCGGCATTCGACAAGTTATCTCAAAACAAGAACATCTCAACAATATCAACGTATTTCCTGTTCCCGACCGCGATACAGGCACGAATATGGCCTTGACGCTCAATGCCATTTTAGAAAGCACGTATTCGCATCATGATTCCAGCATTCACGAATTGCTCGACACCGTGGCAAACGCAGCTTTAAATGGCGCGCGCGGAAATTCTGGCGCCATTTTAGCGCAATTTTTTCAAGGTTTAAGCGAAGGTGCAAAAACAGTTGATAAAAAAATGACGACACAAAATTTTGTTGCGGCGATTGCAACCGCTGTTAATTTTGCGCATCGTGCTTTATCTCAACCCAAGGAAGGCACTATTTTAACGGTTATTCGCGATTTTTCAGATGAAATTACACATCAGCAACTTTCCAATCAAACGGTTGATTTTGTTGTGTTGTTATCGCTGGGTATTCTGCGCGCTGAAAAATCATTGCAAAATACAATGGTTCAATTAAAAGAACTAAAAAAAGCAGGTGTTGTTGATGCGGGCGCACAAGGATTTGTTGAATTTTTAAATGGCATTTATAGTTTTATTTTAAATGGCTCCATTAAGCAATTACACGAAGAAACAAACGATATTAATATTATTGAAACCAAAAATGATTTGTCACATGAAATTGACGAGCGCTTTCGCTACTGCACAGAATGCTTGATTAATAAAAAAGGTGAACGGGATATTAATCATGATGAATTGCGTCATATTTTAGATGAAATGGGCGACAGTTTAATTGTAGCGGGCTCCAAAAATAAAACTAAAATTCATATTCACACCAATGATCCCACCAACATTTTTGAAGTGTGTAGACAATTTGGTGATATTTCAGGCGAAAAAGCAGATGACATGATCCATCAGCAAAAATCGTTTTCGAATCGTAAAAATAAAGTCGCCATCTTAACGGATTCTGCTGCGGACTTACCAGAATCTGTTATTTCAGAATTACATATTCACGTTGTACCTATTTTAATTAATTTTGGCACCCAAACTTTTTTGGATAAAATTTCAATCACACCCAAAGAACTGCATCATGCTTTAAAAAATAATAATATTCATCCCACTACATCGCAACCCAGTTTTGGTGATTTTCACCGGCAATACCAATATCTTGCAACGCATTATAACGCAACAATTGCTTTGCATGTTCCTGCAAAATTATCAGGCACGCTCAGCAGCTCTCAAAAAGCAGCTGAAAAAATGTTATCGCCTAATCAAATTTCCGTCATTGACTCAATGAGCACCTCATCTGGTCAAGGCTTAATTGTGATGGCAGCTGCAGAGGCGGCGCAAGCTGGTGCTTCTCACGATGAAATTATTGAGCTGGTTAAAAATATTATTCCCAAAACAAAATTTTATGCTGCCATTACACATTTAGATTATCTAGTACGTGGCGGGCGTTTATCGCTTAAATTAAAGTGGGTTCTAGATTTTTTAAAACTCGTTCCTATTATTACTGTTGTTGAACCTGGCGCTGTTAAATCATCTGGATTTTTATTCGGGAAAAAAAATCTTGCAGAAAAAATGTTTCAATTATTAAGAAAAAAAATAGATATGACGAAAACATATCGTATTTCAATTGTGCACACAGACTATGAGTCCATCGCGCATCATCTTGAAACACTAATCAAAAAAAACTTGCCCAATGTAGATAAATTATTTGTACTGCCTTGCTGTGCCAGTTTAGCAGTTCACGCAGGCCCTGGCGCACTCGGATTTGCGGTGCAGGAAATGCTTGAAATCCCCTCATAACTACTTTACTATGCCGAACAAAGCGCAAGCTGAGAGGACTTGATGTCGTGAGACAAGTACCAAAATATTTGATTCCCAGATATTTGATTATTGGCGACGGCCGAATGGCCAAGCATATGTGTCATTATCTTAGTCACTTAGGTCTGCATTTTAATAACTGGGCAAGATCAAAAAATTCAATAGAAACACTGAGTTCCAAGCTGTCGCATGCAACACATGTTTTAATTTTAATTCATGATGACTGCATTGATCAATTTATTCAAAACAATATCAATCTGAGCCAACAGAAACCTATATTGGTTCATTTTTCTGGAAATTTAATTTCACCCTATGCTTACTCTGCACACCCATTGCAGAGTTTTTCAGAGCAATTATACGAGCCTGAGCAATACAGAAAAATTCCATTTATTATTGAGTCACATAACTTAGAGTTTGATGAGCTATTACCAGCCTTTAATAACCCGCATTATAAAATTAATCGCGCTGATAAAAATTATTACCATGCGATGTGTGTCATGGCCAATAATTTTACGACGTTGTTGTGGCAAAAATTTTTCTCAGAAATGCAGTGTAAATTTAAAATTAAAATAGAAGACCTACAGCCTTTTTTGGATCAAACATTTATTAATATAAAAGAAGATCTTCAAAATGCACTGACAGGACCTATTGTCAGAAAAGATACGAAAACGTTACTGAATGATTTAAAAGCGCTAAGTAGCGATAATTTTTATAGTATTTTTAAAACTTTTATTAACACATTTACACAGGAAGCAATTGATGAAAAACATTTTTGATTTTCAGAAAAAAAAATATGCGAATGAAAAAATCACCATGATTACCTGCTATGATTTCACAAGCGCTAGAATAATCGATAAAACAGATATTGATTGTGTTTTAGTGGGTGATTCTGTGGCAATGGTGATGCACGGCTATCCTGATACAACGAGCGCTACCATGGACATGATGGTGTTACACACGAAGGCCGTTTCAAAAGGTATTAATAATAAGTTTATTATTAGCGATTTGCCTTTTATGAGTAATCGAAAATCGCTAAGTAAAACTATGTCGGCAATTGAATCGCTCATCCGCGCTGGTGCCCATGCCGTAAAATTAGAAGGCGCAAGCGGAAATTTAACACATATTCGCCATGCCGTTGAATCAGGCGTACCTGTCATGGGGCATCTTGGATTAACATTACAGCACATTCACACACTAGGTGGTTTTAAAGTACAAGGCAAAGATACCATTTCAAAAAATAAATTAATCAGAGATGCGAAATTATTAGAAGACGCCGGCTGTTTTGCTTTAGTGTTAGAATGTGTGCCACCTGACTTAGCAGAAGAAATTACCAAAACATTAACCATTCCAACCATTGGCATTGGCGCAGGCCCCGGCACAGATGGACAAGTATTGGTATTGCAGGATTTGCTTGGTTTGCAAACAGTGATCAAACCCAAATTTCTCAAGCATTATTTTAATGGTGATCTTGCATTTACAGACAGCATTAATCATTTTGCATCTGACGTAAAATCACAAGATTATCCCACCAAAGAGCATAGCTATTAAGGCGCAAAATGGAAATCATTCAAGATATTAAAAAATGGCAAGCGATTAGAAATAGCTTATCTTCTGATATCACTATTGGCTTTGTACCAACCATGGGGTGCTTGCATCAAGGGCATGCCTCTTTAATTAATCAGTCAGTAGGGCAAAATGATATCACCGTGCTCAGTATTTTTGTGAATCCAACGCAGTTTAATGATCCACAAGATTATGAACGTTATCCGAAAAATAGCGAGGCAGATTTGGTATTGGCCAAAGCACTTAAAGTTAATTACGTTATTATGCCTGAAATAAACGATTTATATCCAGGCGGCAATGATATTTCAGTTGCAACAGACCATCTGTTTTCACAAATATTAGAAGGACGTTGTCGACCTGGGCACTTTAACGGTGTGCTGACTATTGTAATGAAATTATTAATGCTTGTTAGAGCTGATCATGTCTATTTTGGTGAAAAAGATTATCAGCAATATTTTTTAATAACAGAATTAATAAAAAAATATTTTATTCAAACAAAGATTATCTTGTGCCCGACCGTCCGAGAATTATCTGGTCTGCCATTAAGCTCACGAAACACAAGACTGTCAGCGGATGAGCGAAAGTGTATTGAATTATTTTATGAATTTTTTTATCACAATCGATCTCACTCATTGGCTGAAATAAAAGAAAAAATTCTGGCTTTAAAAATGCAGTATGATTATTTAGAAGTGCATAATGATCGTTTTTTTATGGCGTTAAAAATAGGCTGTATTCGCATTATTGATAATTTTAAGGAAGCAACACGTTATGTCCACTAATGCTAATATTGTCATCGGCGTTACCGGTGGCATTGCCGCTTATAAATCTGCTGAAATAATTAGATTGCTCGTTAAAAATAATTTTAATGTTAAAGTGATTATGACAGATAATGCAAAACAATTTATTCATTCAAATACTTTATCGGCGCTCTCGCATCATCCTGTGTATGATCAATTATTTAATCCAATTCATGCTCCTATGTTACACATTGAGCTTGCAAAATGGGCGGATCTAATTTTAATTGCGCCAGCAACGGCATCGGTGATCGGAAAATTATCGGCAGGATTGGCGGATGATTTGCTTACAACGGTATGTCTTGCGACAGAAGCGACAATAATAGTAGCACCCGCGATGAATAAAATAATGTGGGAAAACGCCTTTGTTCAGGATAATATTTCTCGACTTAAAAATCATCACATTAAAATTATTGATCCAGAATCAGGTGAGCAAGCGTGTGGAGATATCGGTGAAGGCCGAATGCAAGAACCTGAAATAATAGTAGATTATATTTTAAATTTTAATAACAATAATAAAATTCTGCTCGGTAAAACTATTTTAATTACAGCAGGGCCAACGCTCGAGCCAATTGATCCTGTACGATTTATCAGTAATCACAGCTCAGGAAAAATGGGATATGCATTAGCGCAAGCCTGCATTGAATTAGGCGCAACTGTTATCTTAATCAGTGGGCCAACCGCACTATCAAAACCTGCCGTACAAGATTTTATTCAGATCACAACCGCAGATGAGATGTATCAGGCTGTCATGAATAATAGTGCGCGAGCCGATATTTTGATTGCCGCAGCTGCTGTTGCAGACTACAGGCCAAAAAATTTAAGTCTCAATAAAATTAAAAAAATATCACAGAATTATTCACTTGAGCTCGTTCAAACAAAAGATATTTTATTGCATATTGCAAATCTTTCAAAAAAGCCGTTTACGGTTGGCTTTGCTTTAGAAACCGATTCACTGATTGAAAATGCCAAAAGCAAATTAAATAAAAAAAATCTTGATATTATTATTGCAAATCAAGCGACCGCAACTGAAACACCCTTTAATGCTGATATTAGCGAAGTTATTTTAATTTCAAAAAAATTAGGTGAAATTAAAATTTCAAAAGATACTAAAAAAAATATAGCTAAAAAAATAATGGGGCTGGTTTGCGAAGCTTATTTTTTGCAGGATTGAAAAGATTGCGAGTGTCCCATTTTTGGCTATGCAAAATGCATTATTATTTTTGTAATTATTCAGCCCTTCACGGCAACTAACTAGAAAATCCCCTCTCCCGCAAGCATTTTAGCGCAGCGGGAGAGGGACAGGGTGAGGTTTTTTGAAAGTATTTTTTATTTTAGCTGAAGCTCCTGACAATATTCTTCAAAAATTTGCTTAATTTGTTGTGGGTTATCAATCAATGGAAAATATGAAGTGTTTAACTTTATATGTCTTTTTATCTTTTCCCCATAAAACAAAGGCCTCCGAAGAGGCCTTGTACCCTACCACAGAGTGATAGGGGTGGTAGACGTAATTATAGCACAATATTTTTTAATGCAAAGCGGAATATATCAAAAAACCCGCCGCGGTGCGCATTGTTAAGAGGCGTTGCGGGTGTTGTTGAATGGTTTAACAAAAAATTTCATTTCGTTAAAGATTGCCGATGACGCGACTCGAACGCACGACCTACTGATTACGAAACATATAAAGGCGAATTATAACAATAAACCACAATAGGCGACAATAACTTTATGCTGTAATTATAGGCAAATCGTGTTTGTGATGTATTGCGGTGTGTTGTGATGATTTAATTGCGAGTGTCCCATTTTTGGCTACAGAACAAATAACCTATAACCTAGACTTTCCAAAACGAATCAGAAACCCAGTTGTTCTTAAATCCCATTTTTTCAATATTAATTTCACAGTGTTGATTAATGAGACTCAATAGATGGCTGGGCCAGTTGCTGTTGGGTGAAATGACGTCAAGAAATATTTTTAAAATAGCGGCTTGGGCTGCAAAGCGGGAATTATTATCAAGCTGATCTCGATAGTCATTTGCTATCATGGGCTTTAATGTGAATGAACGGCTCCATAATTTACCATGATGCGCACATAGATTTCTGAGATAAGTCAGCGAGTGTAGCCAAGATTGCATGACGCTAAAATTAATATTGAAATGCTGGCAAATTATCTTTTGATTATTACGATCCGCAAGATTTGCGAAAATCATTGACCAAGTTCCAAGAGACAATACTTCTGCAATCATCCATATCGCAGGCAATTTTGGTTGAGAATATTTTTTATAATAATGCTGTAAAAATGGCTCACGTTTTTTGTGCTGAATCGTGCCATCCTGCGCTTTATAAAACGTCTCTTTTTCGATTGTATTGATTAAATCCTGATGTTTAAAATCTTTTAAAAAAAGTTTTTTATCAAGATACCAGTGTGCGCCATATTTTACAGCAAGCTCATTTGTTATTACTGTTCGAACGGCGATCTCAATTCTTTCAATCGCATCAATAACCAATAGACGCAATTTGCGATCAAACACATAGCAGTCAAGCACCTGCTCAAAAGTCGAGCCTTGTCGGTATTGTTTTTCATTTCCTGTAGATGGTTCTTCAAATTCAATGCCATATCCGCAAAAACGATAATAGCTAATAAATTGAAGGTAATGCGCAGCTGCTTGCCTATTTTGGATAATAAGGCCGCGCGAACTTAACAGATCAAGTTGCTTTTCTATGGATAAAGGTAGCTTTTCGAATGTGCTTTGATTTCTCATGGGTAAAAAAAACCCGCCGGGGTGCGCATTGTTAAGAGGCGTTGCGGGTGTTGTTAAAGAGAGTATAACAAAAATCCACCCTATTGCACCAGCGTTTTGTGGCTTCCTATTGTTGATTGTTGGGATCGATTGTAACTAGCGAATTAATTTAGCGAAAAATGCGCATATAAGCCAGAAGAATTTACAATTAATGCTCATATAACACATTGGATTTTTATATCAGCGACCAAAGATTACGTCAAATTCCGTTGTTAAGTCATTAAAAAAACAAAGGCCTCGTGATGAGGCCTTGTACCCTACCGCAGAACGATAGGGGTGGTAGATGAAATGATAGCACAATATTTTTTAATGCAAAGCGGGATATTGTGTAATCAAAAGCACCTTAATCAACGATTAAAAAAAGTTGTCATCGTGCGTGTCTGTCCGTTAACGCCTGGAAACATATTCATGTAGCCTTTCAGCATTGATTCAAAAATAATGTTAGGAGCAATGCCAATATCAGTCGTAACCAGTGTCGCATGATACAGTGGTTTTTTGTCAGGCTTCAAATCATTTTTATTCATAATATAGAAATTAATAAAGCATGGATAAACAGTATATTGATAAGGAACGGTTGCAACAACTCCATATGTTGGCTCGCTTTCATATGTAGTTTGAGCAGAATAACTGCCGCCATACCCATAATTGCTATACGTTCCTGACGTATCGCTGCTCACAATGTGAGAGCCTGTTTTCCCATACAATCGACGATATCCAATTTCCTGCTGACCTTGACCAACCTTATAAATCAAAACTATCCCATAATCTGCTTTGGCCAATGTTGTCTGCGTCATTCCCATCGAAATTAATTTCTGAGAAATAATTCCGGAAAAATAGTCATATTGTATATCCGTATCTTGTTGTAATTTTTTTATTTTATAGAAAGCAAAAGACTTGCCTGCAAGCTGAAGAGTTGGGTTGTAATAAGTTGTTACCTGCGTATTAAGCCGAGCACATCCTGCGAATAGAAATGTGAACGAGATAAGCGGAAAAATTAAAAAGTTTTTGAAATTCACCATAAAAACCTCTAAGCCTTAAAATTTTATATTAAAAAATTATTTTTTTATGCTTGCTGGCTGACTATCAGTAATAGTAATACTATTCTGATCTGCTTTAGTATCATAACCAGCGTTGCTAAACCGATTAATGTAGTAACAATAATAAGGCAAGCCTTGCGAATCTTTTATATCAACACAAGTCCACGGGGCTGGATTTTGGGTTTGCACGTAATTTACTTGATACTGAAAACCAAGAAGTTTCTGAGTTCCTGATGCATATCCATCTAATTCATAAATTGCTGCGTGTTGGTTCATGTGAACGCAGTTATTTATGGAGTTATCATCCAATGTTACATTTTTAGTCTCAGTTGGGCGCAAAGTAAACTGAGTAGGGTTTATATCTATACATTCAGAATTGCTGACATAGAAGGTCATTGAAATGCTTGATTGATTTGAAACACTTAAGATTCTTCCTGTGGTTGTGCTTTCAATGTCTATTTTTTGATCGCTAGCATTGGTGACATAACTCTTATCCGTATCGGTCACAAAATAGTAGCAATAGTTTGGAAGTGCTCCTGTTGTGGCATTACACATCCACGGAGAGATTCGATTTTCTTGCGAAAAGTGTAGCAAATACAAAAAGCCATAGGCACCATGATACGCTGCTTGACCTCCAATTAAGCTTGCAGAAGGTGTTTTATTGGCTGGCATTGATTATTTTCATCTGGTGTAATTGTAACTACTTGCCCTTCATGTGGCTGCAATACAAATTTATCTGGTGTGATATCCAAGCAATTATAATAAAAATCAAGGCTCATGGGTGTGTTCGCGTTGTTTGAAATGGTCAAAGTGCCGCCATGGCAAACGAAAGGAGAAAATATCGCGATCAATACAAGATACTTTTTCATAACTAATCACCGCATTGTTTTATTGCTCTATAACCGACCATGACACCAACTTCAAAACCCCCTGATCGGACGCATAATACATTAATGCAGCTAAAAATCAAATGCCCCCTATTGGGTGTCGCCTGATTAGGTGCACATAAGCTTTACTAAAAGCATGACAAATAAGCACCCAAATCTTGTAAAATTAGGCAAAAACATTCGAGCTAAGCGTGAATTACGCGGGTTCTCACAGGATGGCTTCCCATTTAGCCATATATATATTGGCAAGCTCTTCGAGAACTTTTAACTCATCACAACTAAATTCCTTTTCAATACTTTGGGATAGATAAACATGCCTGATGTAACGATAGTCTGTATGGTGTGACAGAGAAATTTTAAAATCATCAAGCCTTACGCGCACATTAGGATGTTTATATTTTATCAAAAATCGATACTCTGCTTGGGATACATATTCATTTGGCTTGGTCAGTCCGTGCGGAAGTAGTATCTTGTCGAGCTCTGAGTCTTTTTTTCCAATTTCATCGTAATGCACTTTGGTGTGTACAATACTTGAGTCACACAACACTTCAGATGCCCATGCCATAATTTTTTGAATATCTCCCACGGTAGATTCAATTACAGCAACTGTATTTGAAAAAGTCGCAAAGGATTTGGTAAGCGACCAGCAGGATACTAACGTAGGATCAAGGTTAAGCCCCGCAGTTCTGTGAATTGCACAAATCGAATTTTCCGTTTGGTCGCCCTTTTCACCTTCCATTTTTGCATAAACAATCAATGATCGCAAAAGCAATGTTGGCGACAAGGTTTCTAATTTTGATCGAATTGGAAGAACCCCAGAAAAAATACCAAGGGTACAGAGAAAGCCGTTCTTATCGAGAGCGCGATAGATTTTGGTGTCATCTGACAAGGGAGAAAATGTCATGATTGTCTGTTCTCTCGGGTAGGTTACTTTGATTAAGAAGAAAATTCTTCTACGCACTACGCAACATAAGTTGCAATTTATAACAGATTTAATATTAACATAAAACTCTTATTTTACTATTATTTTAATCAAATGAAGCGAGTCACAAATGAGTCACGGACTAATGCGTTGAATAATCACGTATCTGATTCGCTTGCAGTTAAAAATAGCTCGCGATTTTGCTTGCGTGACTCATCCATGAGTCATAAAATTATTGATCGATTGGCATAATAAATCGCGAGGATGATCAATATGCACAAACGTGTATTCAGAAAATCACGAAGCAGATTCAGGGTTTGTTGAAAAAGAACGAGTGGTGGTTAAAAGCACCTCATGAAAATAAATAAAAATATTATCCTAAAATAAATTTTCATCGCTAATGAAACTTTGGCAACATTACTGTGCGTGAAAAAATTTATTTAGAAAAGATTGCTGATGTGTTTTCTAAAAAAAGTCATCCATTAATTCTTTATCGTGACACTTGAAATTTCCAATAATATCCCCATCTGCTATGTCAAGTTTTAAAATATAAAAGAAATTACGAGGAATTATATGTCAGAAGTCAATTTCGATTTTCAATCTCTTGAATGGCGTGATTATTGCGATGATCCAAACTGCCATGAATACCACCCAAGACATCATTCGCATAATTTTGCATTCGAAAACAATCTCTCAAAAGAGTGCAGTCGATGAAAAATATTTTTACATCCAAAGACTCAGGTTTTTAGTCATAAATTTTCTGCGGATTACGCAGAATTATATAACTCATATACATGTGATTGCGGGCATCGAGATAAAATTATTCTTGCAAGCGGTCCATCAATGACGACAGCGCAGGCGCTTGAGTTGGCGAAAAAGAATAGGGGGGCTGCTGATGCAGCGATACGATAAAAAAGATATTGCAAAACATCAACTAAAGACTGCTGTGACACTTTTTTTGAATAACAAAAATGATTCATCTGTGATTACCCTTGCGGGAGCAGCTGCAAATATACTGCATCAGCTAGTTCTTAATGCCGGGAGAGAGCCTTTTATTGATTATGCATGTAAAGTGCATAATGATCTGAAGGGGAATACCCCGTCGAGAAAAAAGTATTTGCATTTTGCAGATGAATTGCTTGGCATTACAGATAATAAGCACATGAGCGACACTGATCAAGATGTTATTCAAATTGATTTGAAAGAATGTGCAATCAATACAATAACAAGGGCTATCTGTGATTATACTTCATTGTACGGCCAAGATGAGAATTTTGTTCAAGCCTATTTGAAATGGTCTTCTAAAAATAGCAGGCCTGCAGTTATGGCTGCATGCAAAAATATGCATGAAAAATATAAGAAAATGATAGAGAAGAAAAGTGAAAAAAGAATATAAGCGGCTTGATTTAGCTTTAAATCAACTTAAAACAGCCATAGGTCTTTTTACTTCTAGTGGCGATAGATTCTCAGTTATTACTTTAGCCGGTGCGGCAGATGTTATATTGAGCCAACACGTAACAAGACAAAAAAGGAAAAACTTCTCACGCATGATTGCAGAGCAAGACGAGAGATTGAGTGACTATAAAACGGTCGGAAGAGAAATTAATGATGCTTTGTGTATTAACACCTTCAAACATCTTGATCCTGGCAAGGAAAAATACGTTGATGTAAATGATTTGGATGCGTGCTGTATTGCCGCAATATTAAAAGCGTTGGTAAATTACAAAATACTTGATCGTCAGAATGGGGGTATTTTGATAGAGTTATTTCGTTCCTGGTTAAGCAACAATATTTTATTTGGTCATTATGTGAGTTCCATAGAGGCGCTGTAGTGATTTTTTCCTATCGAATTATTTTTTGATTTCTCATTATTATATTTTATACCATTAGATTTCCTTTCAGAGTAAACCAGCACAATTTTGCCACAGCCTGTGGCAAAATTATTTAATTTATAAATCAGCTGTTTCGCAATAAATATTCTCATCCGCTTGTTACGTTTGCTGCGCAAACTGCACGTGCGGTTCCTTCAATGCCAATTGCGAGCTTCCCATTTTTGGCTGTGCTATTTTTTCGGTTTAAGTATTTTAAGCTCTCGATTTAATTCTGCTGTCAATTCTTCTTCTGTTGGCAAGTGTAATTGATATTTGCTTGCAAAAATTTGTTTGGCTTTATCGCCTAATAAATAATTCGCCATACCTGTTCTTTTTTCTGTGCAAAGTACCAATCCAATGGTTGGATTATCGCCTTCTGTTAGGCATTCTCTATCGTAGTAATTAACGTACAATAGCATTTGACCCAAATCCGCATGCGTCAATTCATTCATTTTTAAATCAATAATAATATGGCATTTAAGCACGGCATGATAAAAAATAAGGTCGGCATAATAATGCTTACCATCAAGCGTTAAACGTTTTTGTCTTGCTACGAACGCAAAGCCGCTGCCCAATTCCAATAAAAAATGCTGTAAATTATTTATTAACGCTTCTTCAAGTTTTGTTTCAGTTAGCTGATGCGCCTCGGGGATATTTAAAAACTCCAATACAAATGGGTCTTTAATTGCGTCTTCAGGTTTTGAAATCTCTTGTCCTTGATGCGCCAATTTTAATAACCCAGCTTTATCTTTGCTTTTTGCGAGTCGATCGAAAAGCAGGCTGTTGATTTGTCTCTCAAGTTGTCGGGCGGACCAGCGATTTTTCGCGGCTTCTACCTCATAAAATCGCCTTGCTTCTGTTCGTGAAACTCGCATCAACGCTCTGTAATGAGACCAGGATAAATTGGGGTTAAATTTAGGGGTTTTCAATTCCTCACGCACTGTGTGAGGAATTTGCTTGCTCTGCCCTGAAGAGTAAATCAAATAAAATTTTCTAATATACTCCATGTTTGTTAAACCAAAACCCACGCCAAACTCATGAGTTAATTTTTCTGAAACAGTTTTTAATATTGATTTTCCGTACCCAGCTTTTTTCAACCCTTTCTGTTCTTCCTCAACAATATAATTTCCAATGTGCCAATACGCTTTAACCATTGTAGTATCAACTGCCCGAACAATATTTGTTCGAGCGGTGCGAATAACCAGTGCAATACGTTCATATAACGGATCAGACGGTTGATTTGGTTTTGTAATGGTCGATGATAATTTTTCTGATTTTTTCTTTTTCATAATTATATTGCAGCGGTAAATAAAAAAACCCGCCGGGGTGCGCATTGTTAAGAGGCGTTGCGGGTGTTGTTGAATGTAGTTTAACAAAAAATTTCATTTCATGAAAGATTGCCGATGACGCGACTCGAACGCACGACCTACTGATTACGAAACATATCAAGACGAATTATAACAATAAACCACAATAGGCGACAATAACTTTATGCTGTAATTATAGGCAAATCGTGTTTGTGATGTATTGCGGTGTGTTGTGATGATTTATGTGCGAGTGTCCCATTTTTGGCTATGCAAAATGCATTACCATTTTTCAGGTTTGTGAATATGGGTTCCTGGTATCGGACTAGGCAGTTGAGAATCTTTTAAAACAGAAGGACGTATTATTTTCATAAAATCTTTATGCTGCATCAACACCGTGCTGGGATGACGATGCCCTGGAATAATTAAGCCGATTTTTTTATTGTGTTCTGTTTTTGCAAATTTTAATGCTTCTGCAATATCACTATCATTCGAAACTAGCACGGCGCAATCATATCGATCATGCCAAGCGTCATTTAATATGTGCAACGCAAGATTAACGTCAGAACCTTTTTCTTTTGTATCAATTGCTGTCACAAAACTCGGGCAGCCTTTCGGTGGATTATCCACTTTGACTTTTACTTTATGTGTTAAAAAATGACCGTAATAGATTTTAACCAGTGGGCAGTGCTTTTCTAGTGCATTAAGATAGGCATCTTGCCTATATGGCGCATCAGAATCATTGTTTCTTGCGGAAATGCGTGCAGTGAAATATTTAATTTGTGTAATTACGTGATGCTCACTTAGTAAATTTTTAAATAACTTTTCTAAATCGAGCCACTTAAAATCAGTTTTTTTAAGCGCGCCGAAATATAAATTGAACCCATCAATATAAACAATCGTTCTGGGCTTGTTGCCACCATGGTTATTCACGCGAAAATTCCTATAAAAAACAAAGGCCTCCGAAGAGGCCTTGTACCCTACCACAGAGTGATAGGGGTGGTAGACGTAATTATAGCACAATATTTTTTAATGCAAAGCGGAATATATCAAAAAACCCGCCGGGGTGCGCATTGTTAAGAGGCGTTGCAAGCGTGCTTTATTAAAATTAAATTTAATAATTACTTTCTGTTGTATTTGCAGTCGTTCCGTTTGAAAAAGTTGTTGTGTTACCACCATTGTAATTTGGGCTTGTCGTGGCAGTATCACCATTTGAAGATGTTGATGTATATCCGCCATTGTAATTGGGTCTCGTAGTCACTGTAGTACCGTTTGAATAAGTCGTTGCAGATCCACCATTATAATCTGGACGTGTATTTGCCGTAGTGCCGTTTGAGTATGTAGTATTATATCCCCCATTATAATCTGACGATGTGTTTGCAGTAGTGCCATTTGAGTAAGTCGTAGTGCTCCCGCCATTATAATTTGATGATGTAGTGGCGGTCGTGCCATCGCTGTAGGTCGTCGTTATGTTAGCCATCGCAGAAACACTTGCTACCAATAAGCTTGTCGCTAGTAAAATATTTTTCATACCCCTCCGGTTTAAATTAATTTTTTTGAGCAATATGTAACACTAAAATCAGTTTAAATGCATGATTACACCAATTGTCGCGTTCATTAAAGAAAGTGTTATGCCAATAATACCCAGTATTTTAAATTTTCTTTTTTGCTCAGAATCATGCTCAGAAAAATTAATTGATGAAATGCCAGCGAAAAGCCCTAGCGGTGGCAAAAACCATGCACAGGTATTTGACCAGGCTATAAATTTAATTAATTTATAATTAACCCTCTCTCTCTTTATATACCAATTTGAAAATAGATAGCTAAGTGCAATTAACCCAACGCATATCATGACAACCGTAAATCCAAAGTATTTTCCAACTAAAAAACTAATAACCGAAAGAACATACCCAGTCACTCTCGATAAAGATGTTTTTTTAGATTTCACAATCTCTCCGAGTGAATTATCTTTCATATACAAACCCTCTATTCAGACGCGCTCATCATACCCTAACTCCAGAAAATATCAAATACCCCTTATTGGGTGTCGCCTGATTAGGTGCACATAAGCTTTACTAAAAGCATGACAAATAAGCACCCAAATCTTGTAAAATTAGGCAAAAACATTCGAGCGAAGCGTGAATTACGCGGGTTCTCACAAGATGGCTTTGCGGCTGAAGCAGGCCTGGGTCGCACATACTATGGCCGGATTGAGCGCGGCGAACAAAATTTGTCCATTCAGAATTTAATACGCATCGCGATTACTTTAAAAATTGAAGTTGGCGACTTAATACCCCCTGTCAGCAGTTTGAAAAAGGCCGCTTCTCGCAGTTAAATTAAATACATAAAGTTTCTCAAGTTGCGCTTATACTCCGCGAGCATGGTGCAGGCATCACGAATTGCTCTACTTCGCCCACCGTGTTTATAAGAATTGCCTCGGCTAATTTTTTTCCCCTGAATGGTTCGGGCACCCGTAGATTTCTCCCAAGGTTTCCATGTTCGAATTAATGCTGATTGCTTCTTTCGTTCTTCCAAAGTCCAGTGTCGCATTGCTTGCCTCGCATAATAGTTGGTTTGCAGGTTGTTCTAAATTTTCAGAATTATTAATCTGCTGATTGACTGCGTTATTTTGTTGTTTAATAAATGTTGTTCGCTTCGGGTTTTTTAATTCGATTAAAGCCAGCAATGTTTTTCTGCACCCATTTTGAGCACGCATTGCTATATCAGAAAACGCTTGAATATTTTGCATTGAATTGCCGTCACCAATTTGCGACAGCATGAGATTAGAAAACGCATTGAGCGTGTTAGCTTGCGACATAAGCATGGCTTCCACTTCTTCCATATTGCCACTACTTACCTTTTCGGAACTATCGCTTAGCCTGCGAACCAATGTACCAAAATCCAAACTTCCCTTATAAAGGGCATCAATTGTGTGGGCTGCGGTTATATTAGGGACGGTGCAATCGATCGCAGCGTTAATTGCTTTGTTCTTATTTTCGCTGTTTCTATTTTCGCTCATTGAGCAACTCCTAGTTTTAAAGTTTCATTTATACAACTGTAATCAACATACTGAACAGGTCGCGCATTTTCACTAGGCAAATATTGCAATGATTTTTGATCAAAGCAAAAACCAAGCTTCCCCTCCCAATCGCCGTTGCGTTGCTTGTCACATTTCCACAGCACATCAAAATGTTTTATTTTTTCTTCTTGCGCTTTAGATAATTTAACACCTTGAGCTTGAAGATTTTTTATCTCTTCTTTTTCTTTGTTTCGCCAGATTGCAAAACAATTATCGGCTAAGTCAGATATCGCGCCGGTGCCCTTATTGTCTAATTTACTCGGCGCTTGCGTTTCATCTGCGCTTTTACGAGGATGAACAACGATATGCACATGACAATTATGCTGATTTTTAAAATCGCACAGCTGTTCCATTAATGCCTTTTGTGCTTTGTAATCGTCCTCTGCAATATCTAGTTTCATAAATGAATCAATTACAAAAACATCAATGCCATATCGTTGTCTTGCATAAAGAAACACCTCAAGCAAACGCTTTGATTTTGCAGTCCCAACCAAGCTAAATAACCACAGACAACTGCTATACCACTTATTAATAACTCGAATATAATCAGGCGATGGCTTTTCAAGTGCGCTCGCTTGTCGTGTCAACCGTTCAAGCAAACGCTTTGGTTTTAATTCCAAACTTGCAATACAAACACGCGCACCCGATTTCATGAGATGCAAAACAAGATGCCCTAAAAACTGACTCTTGCCATGCCCATTAATACCAGTCCAAACCGATAACTCATCAGGACGAAACAATATTTTACCTTTTGCTTTATCCCATGGTGGATCATAACCAATAAAAGTATTTTCACCTGGGTAAAACATTTCAATCACGTCATCGACAAATAATCCGGCACTTTTTAATTCTTCTGGATCAAGTGTGCGCGCATTATCAAAACAAACCTGCATTGCTTCTCGCATCACATTCGCTTGCAAACACGCATTAGGGTCTTTGTACGGCAGCTCTACAATACGACAACGATATCGACCCAGACGCTCAATTAATTCTGCAATAGCCTTTTTACCTTCGTCATCAGAATCAAAGCAAAGATATATCTCATCAAACATCGCAAGCCGATCAAATTCATACTCGAGCCATTTTTGTTTAGCGCCACCACCTGCACCAAACGGAACAGACAGCGCCGCAAAACCATATTGATTTAAAGTCATGCAATCAATTTCACCCTCGCAAATAATAATTTTGCGTATGTTTTCTGGAATAACATGCCAGCCAAATAAACATGGCTCACAATTTGGTTCAGCGCTGATCTGCTTTTTGCCATTCAGTCGATCAAGTCCCAGGTATTTGATCAATATTAATTCGTCATCGCGAAAATAATTAAAAACAATGTCTCGTCCCCGCTCACCGATTTTAAATCTATCAATAATTTCTGGCGTTAATCTTCTTTCTTCTGTTAGATAACAATAAACTTTTGATGAAACAGATAACTCAAACGATTTTTGCTTTGGCTTAACAAAATCCTGTGGCGAATAAGCTGCGAAACTCGGGGGCGATATACCCAGGTATTTCGTTGCTTCTTTTATTGCCTCTGCAAGTGTTAAATTTCGTTTAGCAGCCCATAAACTTAAAAGATCACCGTTCTCACCAGTTGCGAAGTCACAATAAATCCCAGACTTTTCGCCCGATAAATGCACACCAAGCGATTGTCCTGAGTCGCCATTAATTGAGCCGACGCGCCATTCATTGCCAATTCTCTTACCGTTGGGCAACAAATAGCGTGCTACTTCTTCTGCGCGATTTGAAAGCATTTTTGAAATTTCTCTTGCTGTCATCATCATTAAATAACTCCTTGCATAATATTATTTTGCGGCTGCCTATTATTTGATTCTGTCGGCGGATTAATTGCATTGCCAATAAAGCGATCAATATGCGATGCATCACGAAAAATCAAATCTATATCATCGTATTTTTGATTACGTTCGTTTTGGCCCATATTAAATGGTGTATGTGCGCAGCCATCAATGGCTTGCCTCAAATCGCCAACAGAATAACCAAGCTTTAATGCCTGCGAAATTTTGCTTTTACGTTTTAAATCAAGAATAGCTCGAGGATGATTTAATATTGTTTGCCAATACAAAAATATTTCTTGAATAACATCATGCGGTGAAGTTGCGACAGCAACTTGACAGATATTATCTTCCTTTCCATTCCTCTCCATTCCATTCCTATCCGGGGGCGAGGACTTATCGACCAATCTCCGACTGCTCGTCGAATTATCTGCGAGATTTCCAAGACTATTCGTCGAATGATCGTCGAGCTTTCTCAAGCTAGATTGTGGCAATGGATATTTATATGTTGGCTTGTCGATACGTTGGTGCTGTTTCCAGCCAGTGACAATCCAATATGATTTTTCATCAACTGAATATTCTCGCAATAGATTATTATTAATTAATTCAGAAATTAAATGCTTAATTTCATCAATACTAATAGAATCGCCTGGGAACACTTCGGCCTTGAGACGCACATACGAAGCAGCGTGCACACCATTGTCGTCGCAAAAGCTCCAAAGACCAATAAACGCTAACCGAGCTAGTTGTGAGCAGGATATGACCTGCTCACTCGTCCAGAACTCGGGTTTAACACACCTGATACGGGCCATAAAAATTACCTTAGTAGTTTAAAAATTCACAAAGAGACTTAATCGCCAACGTGTAATTATCTGTTGATAAATCCTTTGATATGAATTTTTTTAAATAATTAAAACGATGATCGAGGTTCATTTCGTTATAGCCACTATCATTGGGAAGCAATCGAATTATTTTTTCCCACGGTGGGTTGACTAAATTATCTTTACCGCAATAGACATACATACCGATTCTATGGCTTACACCATTTGCATCTGGAGAAAAAATCCCGTGCGTTAAAATGAGATGGCCTTGTTTTCGTAGCTCCATCACGCGACCGCAAGGGTGCAAAATTCCGTACACATCTCGCGCTTGCATTGTCGTAAGTTGTGCAGCGCACTCAAAATGCTTCAAAATTCTTGCGCGTTGAGTAACTGCAGCATTATCATAGGGCTGTTCATTTTTTTGATTGCTCAGTTTGCTTGGTGGCGCTGAGCAATGTATTTTATTATTTTTCATCCGCAGCACCTCCGTTTTCGAGCCACATATCTAATTTGTCGAGATTGAAAACTAGCTTCTTGCCCAAACGAGATATTACTTTTTCTAAGCCATTTGATTTTGCGAAAAATACATAGTGTCTTAGTGAGTTTGCCGATTTAAAAACATGGCTGTAGATTTCTAGTGTGCTATTAAAATCTGCGAAGCGTTTTGAATTTGTAGAAATGCCTTGTGCGTTATCAGTTGTCATATCATTTTTCCTCTGTTGTGTAATTTCTAACAAGCTTTATCTCTTGTTATTAATTGCCACGATACCGGAGGTACAAAAAAATGAAATTCGGGTAGGTATGGTAAAAATCAAATAGAGCTACCCCTATTTGAAAACACCTATTTTCAAGTGATTTTTAATTAAATAAGGGTAGCTTATCTAAAAGCTACCCCACATTACATTTTGGCTTTTAAATGCGATTACTCTCGTAAATTGGCAATTTTTTGAAAAATTAGGCATTTCCCAGTTTTCACACCTGACTTAAATTTGTAGCCGAGCTCAGAAAAATAATCAGAAATGGTGGAATCAGAAATTCTTCCTAACCACTTATCCATTTTTTTATTAAAACTGACCATTCCTTTTTTGTTCCCGGCATAAGCTTTTTATCAACATCAATATTCGAAGATTTACATTCAGCAAAGATTTTGCACATTGACTCCTCAGTTCTTGCTATTCTGCAAACCTTAGACCCCGGGGCATAGATAGACTCATTATTTTTTTTAAGAGCCATATCAATCTCACTTTTAATAAAAATTAAATCATTAAAAGATATTTTATGCGTAGAAACTTCTAGTTTAACTTTTAAAATTTTTCTCTCGTTCAAAATATATTGACTATAAGATGGCGCTATCTCGATAAAAAAAAGATCACTCTTAGATTTTTCTCGATAATTACGATGTACAATTTGAACTGTATTTCCATGAAGAAAATTATCTAAAATGGATTTTTTTAATCGAACCAACTTTTCACAATGATATTTATATTCTTTATGAATTTCGTTTCTTGATATTGCATTTTCAATTTGTTCAATTGTTGGAAAGATACTCTGATTATTTTCAATATCATAATACTCAGAATCATTTGGTAAATATGGATAAATATCGTTATTAATGCAAAATTTAATAACATCATCCAGGGAAGCATTACTATGTTTTTCTTTATAAAGAGCCATAAGCTGCTCAGCGTTATATGTGTCGTATTTTTCTTCTGAATATCCATTCTTTGCAAGCTCAATATCAATTTCATAATGCTTACATCGAATTGCGTTAGACATATCAGCACAGCAAGAAAGCACAGGCAATAAAGTCTTATTTTGTATATTTTCTAAATATAGAAATTTATTTCTTTCAATAAGCTCCAGCCACTCCAAAGGCTTGAGTTCTTTTGAAAGCCTGTCTTCTTTAATGAATTTATTTATTTTTTGTTTTTCTGTATCAAATTCGAATATAATTTTATCAATAATATTTTTTTCATAAAAGTCGAAGTCTTGCTGTGTATGATTGAACATTATTCTGGGAAGTATTTTTTTATTCTTTACCTGATCGATAAAATAAAACATCTTCGCCAGGGAAAGAAAATGATCGAGTGACCACAATTTTAATTTTAACAGTTCTTCAAGCGCCTCATATGATTTTTTATTATTATAAATATTTCCACTAAGAGCAAAATCATCTTTGCTGTTTAAAATTTCATGTGCAAGCTCTTTAAATTGCTTATTTAAAAATTTTTGATTATTCATTCATCCTCCAAATATCTTTTCATTCATTCTCGCCACGACTTTACTGGTGTGTGCATCGGACAAATGGGCGTAGCGTTTAACCATTTGCAATGTTTTGTGTCCTAATATTTCGGCAATTTCAGCAAGGCTTGCACCGTTCATTGCTAAATATGACGCTGCTGAATGTCGAAGATCGTGAAAACGAAAATCATTTATTTCTGCGCGCCGCAAGGCTGTTTCCCAAGGCGTTGTAAGATCAATTGGTTTATCGAGTGACTTGGCAGGAAAGACAAAATCGCAATGCAATATGCGGATTTTTGCGTGCTCTTTCATTAATTCAAGCGCTAATGACGTCAACACTAAAACACGACGCTCGCCATTTTTTGTTTCATGTAACGTAATCATGCCGCGCGCTAAATCAATGTCGCGCCATTTTAAACTTAGAATTTCCATTTTGCGTGCACCGGTTGATAACGCGAGCACAACAACTTTGTATAAATATTCACTTTCGCTTTGCTTGCATATTTCTAATAATCGCGATCGTTCCTCATCTGATAAAAAACGCACTCTGCCCCGCGGTTCTTTTAGGCGTGATACTTTTAACACGGGATTTTCGTGAGACCAGCCCCATTCTTTGACTGAAACAGTAAATAGGTGGCTGAGTATGGCAAGATAGCGATTGACGGTTGCGTTCGTGCGATCACCACGCGTTGTTTTTCCTTGTGCTAATTTATCGCGGTGCTCTGCAATAATTGAAGGCGATACATCAGATAGAGGCAAGTAACCGATATTGCTCGCCCACCATCGAAGCTGATTTTTTTGATCCTTCTGTGAATTTTGTTTTTTGGTCAGCAAGACAGATTGAAGATAGCGATCGATTGCTTCTTGCAAAGTGTGCTTTCTTGATTCGACCGTTTTAAAATGACGGCCTTCGCGAATGGCAGATTCAGTTTGCTGAACCCATTTTTTTGCGTCGGTTAATCTTTTGAATGTTGCCGATTGAGGCGGAAAGCCTCTTAGCCTTACTCGGACACGATATTGTAACGTGCCATCTATGATCGAATTTCTTTTTTCAATTGTAGCCATGGTTATCCCGCTCCTACTTTCATGTTGTTGTTAAAACAAAATGATCGTAATCAGCCGTCCATTGCTAATTTTTTATTCAGACTTCTAGGTCACCCCGTTCGTCACCGTTTTTTTAAAAGTGTCCCATTTTTGGCTATTTCAGCTTAAAAATGGCCTATCAATTCAAACCAAATGACCCAACTCATTGATTTTACTGGTGCCGATGACGCGACTCGAACGCACGACCTACTGATTACGAATCAGTTGCTCTACCAACTGAGCTACATCGGCCAAAAAAAGGGCAAACTACGGTATTGCACACCTTGGGCGTATAAATTAACGTATCTCACTTGAAATCACAACTCAAAAGGATGAAAAAATGAATGTCCAGAAAAAATCCGCGGGATTTACGTTAATTGAACTCATGATCGTGATCGCGATTATTGGTATTTTAGTGGCACTAGCGATTCCGTCTTATCAGAATTATACGAGGCGGGCGCACTATGCGGAAATCGTGCAAGCAACTGAGCCCTTCAAATTAGGCGTGCAAGAATGCTTTCAAACAACGGGTAGCTTAGATGGCTGTTCAGCAGGACAAAATGGTGTGCCGAATGCGATTACCGCTGGAAACGGCCCTGATTTAATTGACAGTGTTAACGTAGATAATGGTGGCGTCATTACGGTTATACCTAAAAATTTATATGGCATTTTAAGTGCTGATGATTACACATTAACGCCGACAGACAATAATGATCAATTGACTTGGCAGGCCGGCGGACAAGGTGTGGCGGATGGTTATGCTCGCTGAACTTGCAGCGCTTGAAAAGCCGGCACAGCAATGCGGTCAAACCGCTTTTCAATATATGATGCAACATAAAATAATTTCAGCTGAAAAATTTTGCGCTGATTGCGTTGGCTATTTTAATATTCAGGAAGCTAAATTAGACAATATCAATTTAAACACACTGCCAATTGATAGCATTAAAATAGATTTTATTAAAAATAATTTATTGCTGCCTATTGAAAAAAATAAATCTGAAATTATCATTGCCATTTCAAATCCTGAAGATTTAAAGCTTGAAAAAGCCATTCAGTTTCAAACGGGGTTGAAAATTAAATTTGTGTTTATAAAATATGATATTTTATATAGATTACATAATTTAATCATCAGCAAAATAGTATATAAAAATAAGGAAAATCCGGCAGAATTATTAGCGCATCAAATATTATCTGATGCCATTCACCAGCATGCATCGGATATTCACTGCGAGCCTTATAAAAACACATGTAAAATTCGAATCCGAATTGATGGCATGCTGCACGAATTATTGCAATTTGATCAACTGCTGGGAAGTACATTATTAAGCTGTCTTAAAGTGCTTGCAAACTGCGATATTGCAATTAAAAGAACGCCTCAAGATGGCAGATTTACCTTTAAATCTAATTTAGGATTTATAAAAGATTGCAGAGTCAGCACTTACCCGACGATTTATGGCGAAAAAATAGTGATTCGATTACTTGATGCTAATACGCAAATAAAAAAAATTGAAGAATTGGGCTTGTCTTTAAAAAATCAACAAATTATTTTAAATACTATTGCAAAACCACAAGGATTAATTTTAGTCACAGGCCCCACGGGCAGCGGCAAAACAATTACGCTCTATACTTTACTTAATTTACTCAATAAAACACATCGAAATATTACAACCATTGAAGATCCTGTTGAAATTCAAGTAGAAGGATTAAATCAAAGTGCGGTTAATATTAAATCTCAATTTACCTTTTCAAACGCATTGCGTGCATTGCTGCGACAAGATCCTGATGTCATGATGATCGGTGAAATCCGTGATCAAGAAACAGCTGATATGTGCATTCGCGCAGCCGAAACAGGTCATTTGGTGCTCTCAACACTACACACCAACTCTGCAGCAGAAGCGTTAATTCGATTAACTCAATTTGGTGTGGCGCCTTTTCATTTAGCCAGCGCATTAAAATTAGTGATTGCGCAGCGACTCGTTCGAAAATTATGTACATATTGTCTGGGCGAAAAAAATTGTGCTCAATGCATTGATGGATTTTCAGGGCGCATTGGTATATTTGAATTATTAGAAATTAACCTTGATAATAAAAATCAAATATTAAATCACGAAAAAATAATAATTAATCAAACGTTATGGCAAGCTGCTTTGTTGTGCGTAGAAAATAAAATCACTTCATTTGATGAAATTAAGCGAGTTATTCCCAATGACAGCGTATAAAAATTTTAATTGGATTGGTATTCATTTATCAGGTCAAAAACAAAGTGGCACTATTAGCGCAAAAAGTAAATTGGAAGCTAAAAATAAGCTTTCTGGTCAAAATATTACTTTATTATCTTTAAAATCTGATAGAATAAATTTAGTTAACAAAAAATTTAGCATTAAAGACAGATTGGATTTTACGCAGCAACTTTATCTGCTTTTGCGAGCTGGTATCAGTTTAACAAAAGCATTTGATATTATTATTTTTGCAACAAATAATAAATTGCATAAAAATATTTTTATAAACATAAACGATCATATCACGGCAGGACAAAGTTTGTCAGCTGCATTGTCAGCATTTCCACACTATTTTAATGCGATATATTGCAAATTAATTCATGCGGGTGAACAATCAGGAACGCTGGATATTATTTTGCAGCAATTAATTGCGCACGAAGCACAAACAGAACAGGTCAAACAAAAAATTCTTAAAGCACTTTTTTATCCACTCAGCGTTTTGGTGATCGCGGTCTTAATTACCATTGGATTATTACTGTTTGTCATGCCACAGTTTAGCGCAATTTACAGTAGTTTTGGTGCGCAATTGCCTTTATTGACACAATTAATCATTTCACTGAGTATTTTTTTAAAGCATAATGGGTTTTATTTATTGCTTATCTTATTATTACTTATTTTTTTAGTACAATTTTTATTAAAAGATAGCTTATTTTTAAGCTATCTTGCGTTAAAAATTCCAGGCATAAAACAACTGATTATTATTCAACATACAGCGAAGTGGTGCGAAGTTTGCGCGATTTTATTAAAAGCAGGTCTTCCGCTGCTTGAAACGATGTTGATTGCTAATCAAACGGTCGGCAATGCCACTTTTCAACAAAGCCTTGCGCGCGCCTTTTTAAAAATTAAATCAGGTTTGTCATTACATGGGGCACTTAATGAGGTTGATTTACTGCCGTTGCGAGCAAAGCAATTAATTGAGATTGGTGAAAATTCAGATTCGCTTGAAATAATGCTGCACCAAGTCGCAACACTGTATCACGAAATGCTCAATCACGCCTTTGATCACTTGAGCAAATTACTTGAGCCTGTCATGATGTTAGTGATTGCAGGTTTGGTCACAGGGTTAATGATGGCAATGTATTTGCCAATTTTTCAAATGGGAAACGTGGTATGACAACGATTATATTGGCTTACATTTTTGTTATTGGCGCGATTGTGGGCAGCTTTTTAAATGTGGTAATTTACCGCTACCCCATTATGTTAAATTTAGAATGGAAAAATGAGTGTCTTGAATTTCTAAATCAAGCTGCTGCTACTCCAAAAGTAACTTTCAACTTACTTTTGCCCAGATCCCATTGCCCTTCTTGCAAAAAATTAATTCCGTTTTGGCATAATATTCCGATTGTCAGTTATTTAATTTTGCGAGGAAAATGCGCGAACTGTTCTGTCAAAATTTCAATACAATATCCATTAGTCGAATTATTAACAGCTATTTTAAGCGTTCTTGTTTTTTTAAAATTTGGATTAACTTTGCCAGCGCTTTCAATTTGGATTTTTACGTGCGGATTAATTACATTAAGTTTTATTGATTTTGAGCATCAGATTTTGCCTGATTTGCTCACTTTATCGTTGTTGTGGCTTGGCTTATTGGTTTCAACACAGCATTACTTTATTTCATCATCAACCGCCATTATTGGCGCGCTGTTTGGTTATTTATTTTTATTTGTTATTGCTAAATTATATTTTTACATTAGAAAAACCGATGGCATGGGTTATGGTGATTGCAAAATGCTGGGATTATTTGGCGCGTGGCTTGGTATTATTCCGTTAATTAATGTTCTTTTAATTTCAGCTGTTTTAGGGCTGCTAATTAATATTATTTTAATTGCGCTTAAAAAAGCAGATAAAAATAAGCCGCTGCCATTTGGTCCCTATTTAGCTATTGCTGGTTGGCTAACTGCCATGTATGGTCCATTTATATTAAATTGGTACGGAGTATGAGCAACACTATTTTAACAATAGGCTTAACCGGTGGTATTGGCTCTGGAAAATCTACTGTTGCTGATTTTTTTGAAAAATTAAATGTTCCAATTATTGATGCTGATAAAATTTCTCATGCATTAACACAGCCTGACACCGATATTACTAAAAAAATAATAAAGCACTTTGGAAATAGTGACCGAAAACAATTGCGCGATATTATTTTTAGCAATCCAATTGAAAAAAAATGGCTAGAAAATTTATTACACCCTGAAATTCGCAAAATCATGAAAGAAAAAATAGCAAATGTAAAATCACCCTATTGTATTTGTGTGATTCCCTTATTAGCCGAATCAACATCTATCGATTTTATTGATCGCATTTTAGTAATTGAGTCCTCCCCAGAATTACAAATTTCGCGCGCAAAAATGCGAGATAATTCGACGGCTGACAGCATAAAAGCCATTCTGGCATCACAAGCCAGTGATCTTCTGCGCAGAAAAATCGCGGACGATATTATTATTAATAATGGTGAATTAGAAGCACTTAAAAAACAGGTTTTAAAGCTTCACCAACGCTATCTTTTAATCAAAAAAAAATAATTTTAATATAATCAATAACTTACTAAAAATCTTTCCTTATGGACTGGGTAAGATTTCAATAAATCTGTCCTTATGGACTGGGTAAGATTTGCCATAATCTTTCCTTGTGGAGAAGGAAAGATTTTCTTAAGCGCGTGAAATGTGTACTCATGCTATGATGCAAGAAGGCATTTCACCAGGATGGTTCATGCAATTTAGTATTCTTTCAAGTTTTCTGATTATTTTGTCCATCGCACTGACCGTTGCGATTATTTGTCGATTGCTAAAACTACCCGTTATTTTAGGTTATTTGTTTGTGGGCATTTTAGTTGGGCCGCACAACTTAGGCTGGTTGCCCTCAACCGATAAAATTAAAATTCTTGCTGATTTTGGGGTTGTTTTACTGATGTTCACAGTCGGTCTTGAGTTTTCAGTTTCTAAATTATACATGTTAAGGCGATCTGCATTTTTTGTCGGTACTTTTCAGGTACTTTTTTGTATTGTTACCACCACTTGGGTTGCATTATTTTTCAAAATCGACTTGGTGCCTGCAACCATTATTGGCAGCATTGTAGCCATGTCATCAACTGCAATTGTCATGAAGCAATTAACAGATCAGTCAGAATTAAATACGCGCTATGGCTTGCATGCGATGGGTATTTTGTTATTTCAAGATTTAGCTGTTATTCCTATTCTTGTTTTTATCGTTGCTTTTACGAATAATGCGCACCCGCTTTATGGTCAAACAATTTTATGGGCTTTGTTAAAAGGCGTCATTGCAATTTCAGTTATTTTAATTGCTGGAAAATTGTTTTTGGGTCCCCTATTTCAATTTATTGCTCGCATGAAGCATGTTGAAATATTTACCCTGGCGGTATTATTGGTGTCGGTTGGCTCGTCTTGGATCAGCCATGAATTAGGCTTGTCTTATGCGTTGGGCGCCTTTATCGCAGGAATGATGCTGGCGGAATGCGAGCACAAATCACAAATTAAATCTGAAATTCGGCCTTTTCGCGATGTTTTACTAGGATTATTTTTCATTTCAATTGGCATGCTAGCCAATGTGCCGGAATGGATAACCAATTGGCAATGGATTTTATTATTTTTATCGGCGCTGATGATTGGAAAACCACTGGTCATCGTCATTTTGAGCATTTTTACCCGCTACGATTTATCAACCTCGGTGCGCACGGGATTATTATTGGCGCAAGGCGGTGAATTTGGGTTTGCCATTTTATTTTTAATATTACGTGACAACTTAATTCCTGAAGTCTGGGGGCAATCTATTTTAGCCGGCATGCTCATCAGCTTTTTATGCTCACCCATTTTTATTCGATACAACCGTGAAATTACGCAATTTTTTCTTGGAAAGCAGAATAAAATCATCGAAAGCTAACCGACAGGGTGCTTTTTGTAATCTTAAGACAGCATTAATTTTTTAAAAAAATCAAAAAGAAGTTTACAACGCTGCATTGATTGCTTAGCATGCAACCTGGTTAACTATTTACTTTGTGTTAGAGAAAAATGAGATCATCCGCGCTACCAACCGTATTAGTGGATTTCGAGTCTTTTTTTATTGAAAGAATTGATTTGGCATCAGGCAAATTTTATCTTGCTATTCGCCCCTATTTTTTAAAACTCTTTGGCAATGATTTACAGTCTAAAAGTTTACGTATTGTTTTCTTTTCAAAATATAAAATGGGAAACTCAACTAGTTACCCAGATAAAAAGAAATTAAGTCTATTTGGCGGTGGATTCTACCTAGATGATATTATCGATCTTTTTAAATCAGCATTTCCAAACACTTTTCCATTTGCTTGTCTTGACGATTTTTCTGCTCGTCTTTTAGATTGTAGTTATTTAAACATTACCTCGGACATTACCCCGGAGCAATTAAAACGTGCGCTGGTCATCTCTGGTTATAAATCAATATTAGATGCTGCGTCAGTAGCCCATAAACATAATCACCCAACTCTTTATATTTCATATAGCACACTGATGCCAGGCGAGCTCTCAAGAACAGATCGCAACCATGTCAGAACAAAAATCCTAGATAAAAAAATTGCAAATGGAACCTTTCTTCTATCGATTGATATTGACGATACACTTTTTTGGCGCGGAATTATTAACCATTATATTGTTGGATTAACAGAAGAACATGTAGCGTTAAGTAAAATATGTGGATTGAACGCAAAAATTACATTAACGACTGCTCGAATTTCAGATGAAAAAGAGCGACAAAAAAGGCATCTTCGTTGTTTAGAAACAAATTCATTCATTCTTTCAAAAGCGTACAGCGAAAGCCAATATGATTATGCATGCGACATTCTCAAAACGTTTGTGGAAACTCTAAAAATCCAAATGCCTGAGGAATCTTTTGCTCTGTCCTATAATGACGATATTCATTTTTTAGGGCATCTTGATGGCACCCAAACAGTATGGGGACAATCCAAAGCATTTTTTCTGCTCGAAAAATTAATCCTCGATCCTTTGCTTCATATCGCTCACGTGGATGACTCTTTAGAAGAAAAAGAATTTTTCGATTTACTAAACCGATACCGATCAGGCAATATATATTTAGAAACTTTAATAACAGAGATCAGTAAGCACAACTATGGCGACCCCACAGCGCTCAATAAAATAATTACGATGCTGCGCACCACAGATCGCGAAGCAATTTTTAATGCCATTGACCGACTTGATTTTGTTCAGGCTTATCCTGATGGAACGCTTACAGAAAAAGAGACTTTAAAAGATCAGAAGGTCATTGAGACATGGCTTCTTGGTCCGCTACCACCAACGCCACCGCTTGTATCAACGAACAGCTTCGCCTTTTCTGCAGCGCCTGCTGCACAAGTCTCAGAGATCCCACTCAACCCGCCGCAGGGCCACCAAAACGGCATGTAGATGCACAAATGGCGCTGAGCCTTGCATATTCTCTGATTCTGCGACTTCTCGCTCGCCTGCATCAAATGCCCAGCGCTTCAAAACCGCAATCTTTTCCTCGCGCGATAAACGCACATCCAAGACAACTTCTTCTGGTGACGCATAACAGCTTTGCGGATCCTGCATGATGATCTCCATTTCAGTGAGTTTCATCTTTCTCATCACATTTTCTCCTCACTATTCTGCTTCAAAACCCCTGTAAAACAAGCGTAAAAAAAAATGGTTGACACGCGCTTGGGAATAGTTTAAAAAATCAGTTCGTTTTGTAAATTTTTGCTCTTTTCCCACATCAGAGCGCTTGCATTTTTTCCTGCATCGCATCACATTAACCGATTATTTCGGTCTGTATATTAATTATACAACGCTATAGAATTTACTTTGAAATATTAATATAACTCATTGATTACAAAATACTTATTTTTAGCACAATTTTTGCACATTGTTTAAATAAAAAACAGTTCGTTAAAGTGATGCTTTAGGATTATGTTATAGTCAGTTGATTTTATTCAGTATGATACGCCTTAATTAAATTATCGATCATTTGGGTCATCACGCTTTCTTTGCCGTTGTCATCGATAAATCCAGTTTCTTCTTTAAAATCAGCGTACATATCTTCGAGTAATTTAATCGCTGTACCGCCCGGGAATTGCTGCGCTAATAATTTACGCGCCTGCCTTGGGCCAATTTTTTGATACAGCTGATTGCGAATAAACACGTCTTCTGCAGAAGTATTCAGCGCCCACAATTCAATCGGGCCTAATGTAGAGGTAAGTAATTGCGTATTCATCCCGCCCTTGGTTGCAAACTGCGCCAAGAAAGTCGCGCCACCTTCTGTTGGGCCGTGCACTCTGTTTTTAAGTGTATTTCTTGCAGTATTAGATAATCCAAATGTCGCGGCGGTTTTTTGAACGGCTTGCTCGGGACCTGCTTCCATAATAAAAATCGAGGTCGCAAATTCGACCATCACAGAATCAAAATCATCGAGTGATTGAGACAAGAGTGCAATTTGCACTTTCCATTTTCTGCCTTCGCGCATGTCTTGCACGACTTGATCACGAACGGCTTGCGCTTTTGACGTTCGGTGAAATTCATCGAACACAATGCGTTTGGGATCTTCGCGAATTTCAGCAATACGCGCATGATGATAGGTTCGATACGCTTCTGGCATATCGGACACATTATCTTCGGTTAGATAATAATGTCTTGCCAACACGTAGCGCGCCAACATATACATCACGGCCGTTTGTCGATTCGATGTATCGCTGCCGCTTCTGGCAACCTCATCTAAATCCAAGGCGACAATTTTGGCATCACCTAAATCAAATCGTGTTGCTTGCGCAATAATCGGATATTCGCGCACAGCACTTGAAATCATGCGCGAGAAAGCGTGAATTAAATCTTCGTTAGTTGGCGCTTTAATTTTGCCGTACAAATCTTGAATCGCAGGCAGTCTACAAATAGAAGTCACATCTGCGAGTACTGGCGCGGCATAGCGTTGCGCGAGCATGGCTTCATGCGCAAATCCCGCCATAAATAAAGCATCGGTAATTTCCCACCACGTTGTTTTCGCATCTTTGACAAATCCGATTTCTTCTAAAACACCATCGACGATTTCTGACATTCCCGCCGCATACACATTGGCCTTGCCTTCATCTGCAAAATTTTTATAAAGCTCGTCGATAATTAATCCTGACATATCAGAAACGCCGTCATACGCTTTATCACTGCCGACGGGTGTTGCTAATAACGCTAAAAAATTCACGAGAAAGCTGCGTTCTTGAGGCGTTGGATATCGACAACCTAATTGCGTATCAAATGGATTAATCGCATATTCAGATCGCATGCGCAAACGATGATGCGCCACCAAATGTTTTTGACTCAGTGGCAACGCGTCTTTTAATAAAGAAATTAATCCGCTGCTCGAGGGTCCAATATCAATAATAGCAATACGCGGCAAACGCGAAATACCCGACGACAAACACACTGCTAAATTAATCGCATTGGATAAAACAGATTTACCAGAACCGGGTCGCGCATAAAATAAATCAATCCAGGTAGTTTGCTGGCTAGAGCCCGGTTGATACGGCCACGGCTTTCCATCCGGTGAGCGAAATAAAATCGCCCCATTTTTCCAAGGCGATGCCGGACGAAATAACGGCAGCATATAAAGCACATTGGACAGCGGCGCAATGCTGGGTGTTGCAGGATTATCTTGCGACACGCCTAACATGGTTGATACTGCGCCTTGAAATGCATCACCCGAAATTTCAGACACATCGCACGAGCCCCAGCCTTGAATCGCTTTAGCCAGCATCGATGCACGTGCGCGCAATAAACGAATATCACCTTCAGGCGCCCAAGTAGAGGCTGACACACGCAGTCTCACGACCGCGTCATCTGTATTTAAATTAATATATTGCAATAATTTCAATGAATCCGTAATTAATCTATTTTGCGCGGATGTCACACTTAAAACAGATGCGATCGCAGAGCGCACTTGCGAAAAACCCAAGCCATTACTTTCAATTGCAAATGACATGCGCCAGGGAATTTGTGTTTGCAATGTGCGCGAAAATAATCGCACAAAATTTTGTAATTCTTTTGGAAATAAATCAATGTACACGGTTGCGTAGTCACGATCGCCGATACGCGTTGTGCGCAAATTAATATTTTCAGCATCTCTTGGCAACACTTGGCGCGCCAATGAAGGCCATAATACATCTGAAATTTCGCCCTTCGATTTTTTTAATTCTTGTATCGTAATTTTATCGCCCGGCAAAACAGGTTGCCACGTTGGTGCGGTAAATTCAGGATCCGCACTTTTGCGAATAACAAAAACCGCTTCATGCACAGGCAATAATGCAGCAATTAAGCCATATTGTTGAAAATCACTCACCACAGATCGCACATATGAATCATGACTTTCGCGCAAATCGGGTACGGCCGCAATAATATTTTGCGTATACTCAAAGCTCGGTATTTTCATTTCCCGAATCATTTTTATCTTGTCTTTATTGGCGCGCTTCATTTGTTCTGGCGTTAAAGATTGCAATCCTGTGGTTAACACCATATACACTTCTTCGTGCGCGCAATATCGCGATAAATAATTAACGCGCTCTGCAAATAAATCATCCAGACGCAATGACAAGCGATTGGCGGTGGCAACCGCTGGCGCTAAAATTTCTGTGAGCTCACCTTTGACTTCATCTTTGTTATAACAAAAATAAACCTGTATCGAATGACCCGATTGTGACATCGTTGTTTGCAATGTTTGCTGCAAGCCGTTTTGAATTTGATCAAATTCATCTTGACCAATTAATGATTTTACGCCATCAATGCGAATCACAGATAATAATGATCCGTCGTGATTCACCAAAACAGTGGGGCTATCTGCTGTTTGCAAATCACAATATGAAGCCGTTGTTTGATGCAATGAGGTGCTCATCCATGATAAAAATGGCTCAAAGAAATCTGACATGCTGGAAAAAACTGACATAAAACCCCGCTCATCCTAATGCGTGCAATCCTGAATCCGCCCACGCAACCATTTCTGCAGAAAAACGCGATAAATTCGGCAATAATCGAATGGATTTTGCCATCGCGCTATGAAATTCAGGCGCCTTTTCTACTTTGGCATCAATTAACATTTGTCCAAATAAAGCCGGATTACTCATGCCTTCGCCAATTTGTTCTTCCACAATTTGCGCGCGTAATTTTAATCCGCGATAAATGCTGCTCGCATTCGACGCTTCTTTTAAGCGATAGAGTTGCGATGCAAATAATACATGACACAGCGCATTTAATTCTGTTTGCGAGAGCTCAGGCAAATAAATTAAAACCCCGCCGCCAAAATCACTTTTACCAACCGCCTCTAAAAAAAAGCATTGTGCGCACATGCCACAAGCTGTTACTAAATTATCACGCTTATTACTTAAATAATTTCCATTTAAATTAATCGTTTCTAAAAATTGCTTTGCTTCAAATCCACAAAACTGACAAGTAAAATGATCTCGCGCATGAATTTTTTCTTGGAAATTTAAAAAAGCAGAATCTGATTTGCGTAAAACAAACAACCGCCAATTATTGGCGGTTGCGGTTAATTCAATGTCACGGTTTACGCTCATATTCAACTTACCGCCGACAGAAATCTCAAGAAAAACTAGCCGCCCACCAAGGAGGTAGCGCCACCGCCAGTGGTTGCAAATTTTGCTGTTGAGCCGAATACTGCTTTTGTCGCCGTTGGCAACAATGTTGGAAAAACAACCAATGCCGCACCAATTAACAGCAAAGTCACGCCTTGGCTAATGGGCACTTGCGTAGGATTGAGTTTGTGCTGATGAAATTTAAAGAACGACGCCATGATAAAACCAATACCGGTAACCAAAGCAATATCTTCGAGAATTTTTACAAAACTGCCTACTGATTTTGATATGTTGGTTGCAATGGTTGAAACCGCAATTCCCGATGCCACTGCCAATCCTGTTTCTACATAAAACAATGCTGCCATGATGGCGATCAATAAAGACCATTTAATTACTTTTTTCATAACAAAAACTCCGTAGTTAATTTTAAAGTTTATAATACTCGCCCACACAAAATAAAGCACTAGCTAATTCGTAAAGCCCAATAAGGCCTCAAGCAAATCAACCGTACCCACAATATTGACGCACAAAATACCTGCTAAAATATGAATTAAAGCTTTTCCCATTGTGCCTTGTTGGCCTTGATGATCGCCGCTGCGCGCCAGCAAAACCAAACCCCTTATAAATGATCCCACGCCGATAACTCTTACAAACATCAAAATAGGTGGAATAAAAGCACCTAACCCAGTCGTATCACCCGAGTATTGTAATGGATTTGAATTTCCCCACAGCGCCAGCAAAGCAGTACCAATAAAAGTCGGGAGAATTAATAATGCACTGCCGCTGATAATCATCAACAAAGGGCCTGCCATCGTCATTTGCATTGACATCATGGTGCGCTGCTCGCCATACTTTTTAAGCTTAAAAAAGGCACCTAAAAATAAAGCTAAGCCGATGGCAATGGCAATGACTTGCAGAATCCTGGCAAGGTACTCAAAATTTTGAGATAAAATCATGGGTGTCATGCGCGATCCCAATTAATAATCATTTTTGCCATAAATAATTTTGCGTCCGCTACTGGTGGTAACAATCCCATTCGTTGCGTCAATGGCGCGCACGGTACCATAGCCCGTCACATTATCACCCACTGTCACTGTCATCGTTTCTGTTCCTGAAGTAATCCAAGCGCGATCGGGCACAACGGCTCTTAAATGAAACACAATAGCGGGTTTTATTTTTCCTTGTACAGTCATTTGCGCCAAAATCTGATCGACTTTGACTGTCAACGCTTCCACTTGTGCTGATAAATCCGTGACGGTTTGACGTAATTGCTGATTGTCTGCGCGTGATTGATCTATTTTATTTTGCATGTCAGCAATTTGTGATTGCAGCGCCTGTAATTTTGTTTCTGTTTGTGAAGAATGGCCTTGCAAAGAATTAAGCGAGTTTAATAAATCATTATCTTGTGGCTGCACCACCGGCTGCGCAACGACTGCGGGTTTGACAACGGGTACCGTGCGATCTGAATTGACAATACGAATAAAAATAATGGCAATGATCACAGCAACGATCACTAAAATAATGCGTTTATTACGCATTTGCGGTAAATGCATATTTTTCAAAAAACCATTGGCGCGAGCCGGTTCTTCATTTGATGATCCGTCGCCCGCAGCTTGATTATCTGCACTTGGATTATGCGTCACATATTCTTCTTGCGGAAATTGATACTCATCATCCGAAGGCGTTTTTTTATTATCATCAATCATGTGATTTTTCCTCTGGCATGGTTAAATCGCTCATCACCAACACACCAATGCCCATTCCTGCTGGCAATCGCACCGTTGGTGGTGTCGTAAAATTTTCGCCCATGTGCTGCGAATAAGCTTGACCCATTTGACCCAAGCCCACTTCAATTTGTTGTTCAGAATTTAAAGGCGTCGATGAGACAGTACAGAATAAACTACCGGCAACGCACTGTGTCTGCAAACCCTGGTTCATTACAGAAGCTGAGATACCCTGTAAAAAAGAAGATGCAAATAACGAGCCATAACGCAGTAAATAATGATGATTCACCCAGCCTTCAAGCGTCGTGCGCGCCGTATTCGGATCGATCGCAACCGCATTTAACGAAATACTTTTTGCATAATCTGGATTATTCATTAAATTGAAACGAATAAATAAATGGTCGTTTTGTCTTGCAAACGTACCCAATAATTTACTGCCTTTTAATGAGCCCGTGACAACGTGCGCCATGATCGGCGAATTATCATCGCTGTTAATTCCCGTGTCTAATACAGCAAATAAAATAGTGCCTGCTTTATAAGTGTAACCACCCGCAGCAGCTTCAGCGGCTGCATTGGCGCCTTGAGATCCAGCGCCACCTGCTGCACCGCCATTGGTTGTGCCACCCACAGGTTTAACTTCAACGGGCGCTTTTTGCAATTGCTGGTTAATAATATTTCCCCAGCCGGCTAATAATTGATTGGCTTGCTGCGACATTGCCACTTGCATGCGCTGCACTTGATCATTGCGTTGTTGCGCATTCATTTGTGCTTGTTGTGCTTTTTCAAATTGCGCTAATTTCGCTTCTGATGTGTTGCCACCAATGGATGGAATAGATTCGCCATTAGGTGTTGATGCTGCACTTGCTGTTGCAACATCATTAACAGCAGCAGGCTGTGCTGCGTAGCCCGAATCAGTCGGTGTAAAACCTGCGCGTAACAAATCACCTTGTGTAAAACCCGCTTGTTTTAAAGCAGCGGCGCTAAATCCCGCTTCTTGCAATGCACGTGCACTCATACCAGCGTGACGCAATTCTGCTGCTGAAAATCCCGCTGCGCGTAATGATTTTGCGCTGTATCCCGCCGCCACTAATTGACCTGCCGTAAATCCCGCATCTTTTAATTGCGATGCATCATACCCTGCGGCTTTTAGTTGTGTTGCAGAATAACCTGCGTTTTTTAATTGTGCTGCGGAAAAACCCGCTGCTTTTAAATCTGCTGCTGAAAAGCCTGCATCTTTTAATTGTCCCGCTGAAAAGCCCGCGTCTTTTAATTGATTAGCAGAATAGCCTGCGGTTTTTAAATCAGCCGCCGAAAATCCGGCTGCTTTTAATTGCGCTGCCGTAAATCCCGCTGCTCTTAAATCGGCTGCAGAATAACCCGCGTTTTTTAATTGCTGCGCTGTAAAACCCGCTTGTCGTAATGACGCTGCTGAAAATCCAGCTGCTTTTAATGCGGCTAAACCACAACCTTGCGCGCGTAATGCGGTTGCAGAAACACCGGATGCGCGTTCTTGTTTTAATTTATCAACATTGCATGCCGCGTCCGCCTTATCCGCTGCTGCAATTTCCGCAGGCGTAAAACCAGCTGCTGCTAAATCTGAATTACTAAAACCGGCTTGTTTCAAATCAGCTGCAGAAAAACCCGCCGCTTTTAATTGCGCTGCCGTAAATCCTGCTGCTTTTAACGCAGCGGCATCACACCCTTCTTCTCGCAATGTCGTCAGCGCAACACCAGCAGCACGTGCTGCTTGTAACTTTTGCAAATTACATGCCTCAGGATTGTTATCCTCAAATCCCGCGTCTTTTATTGCTGCTGCAGAATAACCTGCTGCTTTTAAATCCGCAGATGAAAACCCAGCGCTTTTTAATTCGCCCGCTGAAAATCCAGCCGCTTTTAATTGCGCTGCTGAAAATCCTGCGTCTTTTAAATCCGCTGCTGAAAATCCCGCCGCCATTAATGCTTGCAAACTAAATCCACAGGCTTTTAATTGATCGGCAGAATAGCCTGCTTGCTTTAAATCACCGACGGTAAAATCAGCCATTTTTAGTGCGGGGCACGAACAACCTTGGCACATTAATTCTTGAACCGTGACGCCTGTTTCACGCGCTAATTTTAAATTAGTAGGCGTGCAATTTTCAGGATTGGGTTTATACATCACAACGACTTTGCTAGCAGGACAATTGGGATTAGCAGACGCACCACCTGCTGCTGCAGTACCAAATTGATCAGGATTACCGACAAAATCAGGGCGTGTAATCGTTGGAATAAATGCCGTTGCTTTTTTACGTGCATCAGCAGCACCTGCGGCATTGGCATCATTCTGCGCTTTCACATAAGCATCGGATGGATTGCCAGCGCCCGGCGTGGATGAAACAGAAGGCGTTCCGTAAACGCCAGCTGAGCCTTGTAATGCAGCTTCACGCGAGCGCCAATGAATCACAAATGCAATTCCCGCCACAACCACAACGATTAAAAACAACGCTAAAAACACGCGCGCTTTTGCACTGCTCAATAGTGAATTTTGCATTTTTCTTTCTGGAGTATCGCTCATAACATCACAATCCTTTAATCGCGAGTTGAACCATTTCGCCACGCTGCGACGCCAACACAATCGGAGTTTTTTCAAGCTCAAATACGTGCGTACCATCAGGGCTGCTCATGGTTGCTATCCAGCCGGGCGATAAAATAGTCACGCGCGTTCTTAAAAATAAATGGCCCTGATACAACCAGGCTTGCGCAGGCGCGCCAGTAATGCACAATGATTTTGCGCCGCGTGGAGGAATTCCATCTAGAAAATTCAATAATTGCGGATCTTCTATTGCGGGCAATCCATTTAATGTCGCCATCGCATTAGGCCCCATTCCGGGAATACGCAAATCAACACGATAATCAACAGCGCGTTGACCTGGCATTAATGTCAGCATAACCGGTGTATTTTCATCTTTTAGCATCACGGCTAAATTGCCCGCTTTATATTGCGCCAATGCTTGTACGATTAGCGTATCACTCTTTCCATCGGGCGCTGTGGGTTGAATATTAAATGCTTTAGGGTCTCCTAAATCGTAAGCTGTGACAGGCCAAGGCTGCCCAGTTGAATCTAAAAATACGAGTGAGGTCACGTAACCTGCGCGCAAACGAATCACCGGCGGTGTCGCCCCCGGTGACATATTCACAATAATAGAGCTTGATGTGGGACGTGGTGGCGTTCCGGGATACTCTGCAACCGCTTGCTGTGTTTGATCGAACATACCGCGCAAAGTATGAATTTGTTGAGGTGACAAAGGCATTAAATTACGAACCATATTGGCAAACGCGGTGCGACTTTGATCATTACTGCCTAAAACATTAGATGCAGGCGTTGCGGTTGTGACAGGTGCTTCTGTTCTAGCAGGCGGCGCAATAACCGGTGTCACAGCAGCTGCAGGATCAATTGGGATAGTTTCAGGTATCGATGATGTATCTGATTGCGTTGCTGCTTCTACAGCCTGTGTTTGTGCGAGTGCATCAATGTCTGCCGTGTTGCCTGCTGTGTTATCAGCTGTTGCTTTACCTGATGAATCAACTGTTGCCATATTGCTCGGAATCACGCTCGCAGGATTAGACTGCACAGCCTGACCTGGCTCACTCGCAGGAGGCGGTATTTGCGTATCGGCATAACTTGCACTGCAAGCCAGCAAAGCGATAGTGGTAAAAAAATATTTCATCAGCATCTTAACTTCCTACTTTGCTACCTTGCACCACGGGTAAAAATTGATTAATTGCAATGCCCGCAGGATTATCTTGCGGCGACACACGCTCTACAATTAATGTCACTTTCATTGGCAATGGAATGGTGCGCTCTGTATTGACATAAGTCACCAAAATGGGCAATGAAACTTCCCAAACATATCGACCATCCAATACTTCTTGCTTTAACACTTCTGGCGCGCCTGTGACCGTTGCGTTAGACACCATTTGTAATTTTACCAATGTATCTAAATTACCGCTGGTGGTAAATGCATTAATAAACCAATGCCAACCATCTGTTGTAAAATTATAAGAAGCGGTTTGCAATTGATCGCGCCAGTGCACAAAATCCAAACTAAATGCTTGTTGCACAGACTGCGACACCCATTGCGTCACAAAATTATTATCAACAACAGGGTCTGATAATGGATGCCATTTAATAATTTGATACTGCGCATTCATCGCAAAATACTGTGGCTTAGGTGGATTAATATAATGGTAAACCACTGCTGCTGCCAACACGACATCCACAATCATCACAAATAAAACAACAAGAACAGCGCGCTTATAATTATCGCGGTAAAAAGCATTGCGCATCAAGACGAGCGTCAAGCCTTCTTTTATTTCTTTTGTTTCTTTGTTTTGATCATCTGCCATATTTTTTACCGTTATTGTGCAGGCGCTGCTGCAAAATCAACTACCTGAATACCTTGCGAGGTATCCAGTGTTGGCATACGCTGCACATTCATTGTAATCAGAAAATGGCGCTGCGTCTCTGCGCTCGCGCTTCTAAATTTAATCAGCACTGGCATTTGCACACGCCATGTGTAACGACCATGCACAATCATACGCGCAATAATAATGGGCGTGCCCGAAATAACAGCGCTCATAATTAATTTTTCGGCTACTAAATTTTTTAACAATCCCGAACTTTGCAATGCGCGCGTCAAGCTTGCCCATCCGTCAGGAGTAAAGCGCGGCTTGGCTGCCACTATTTGCTGCTGGTACGTATCAAAACTTAAGTTAAAAATATACTGCACCGTCAGCGCAGACCATTGCACAATAAAAGCTTGTGTGATCACAGGCTCTGATAAAGAATGCAGTGGCAATACTTCACCCGTTGTTGCAGCGGCATAATAAGCTGGCTGCTGCCGATCATACGTCATCCACGCTAGAATTAACGCAAGACACGCGCCAATAAATGACGAAAAAACCAACCATTTCATCGTGCGCCGATACGCATTACGATAAAATTCGTTTTTGCGAAAGGCTAATTCTTGTCCTGTTGTATTGTCCATGCTCAATACCACGCCGTGTCATTGTGATAAACGCGAAAAACGACTTCAACGCGTCGATTCATTTGTCGTCCCGCTTCACTGCCATTCCATGCAATCGGATGTTGTCCGTCCTTGCCGATTGCATAAATCAATCGTGCATTAATGCACGCTTTTGTTAGGTATTTCACAAGCGACTGCGCTTGCATTGCCGTTAATTCTTCTTTGAGAGAGCCTGATTTTTCGCTTAATTCAGAATCAACGTTGTCAGAATACGCAGAAACTTTGACGTTTATTGTTGAAAAGCTGCGCATGAAATTCGCGGCAATATTTAACGTTGAAAAATAATTAGGATTAATAATTGATGATTCGTTTTCAAATAAATCATCGCTCGGAAAAATCAACTTCCACCTATCACCCACATGAATAATACCCACACCCTGGCTTTTCAACTGACAAATCCAAAAATTCTGCATTTGCAGACGCGTCACTTGAATCATTTTTTTAGGTTTAGGCTTGGGTGGCTTCTTGGGTTGTCGCAAATCAATTTGACAAGGTGGTTTGGGACTGCAAGCCGACAGACCCGCCAACAATAAGGCAGCACAAAACAGGCCGAGAAAAATTCGACACGCAAAATATGACCTTGTAGTAAGTTTTTTTGTTTTCATTTTCACTTGAAAAATGTAATTTTCAACCGACAAGTCCGTGAAAAAGCTTTCAAAACCTTAACACTCCATTAATTTAACAAATCAACCTCAAGAAAGCATTAAATTATGATTTTATTTTTTCCATTTCCTCAAGCACACCCAGAACTTCCATAAAATCCCTCTCAACTTGTGAAGCCGAATTGATCGTAAGCGCGTGAAATTTATCGTATTCGCAATGTGCTTTTTCAATCGCTTCTTGATGACTCATTTTTCCAGCATGCGTCAATAATTCACGCTCGTTTAGCCGCATAAAATCGTCAAGCTTATAATATAACTTGGTCTTCTAGTTTTTTATGCAACAACTGTTTCAAAGATAACCGATCTTTAACTTACCTCGCTCTAGTGACAATAAAACAGAAGCAGAGCGTTAGCGACTGCGAAAGTAATTAACTAATGAGTATCTTGTAGCGCTGCGAGTTAAATGAATCGTATTATTTTCAACTCCCAAAAATCATAATACTTTTTGAGTAATTTTATTGATCTGATATGCAAGAGTGGCATGCTTGGTTTGCTTTCAAGAATTTTTTGATATTTCTTTCTGTTTTTAGGGTAATTAAAAATAATCCATTTAATTAACCAAAAGTTAAACTCATTTTTTGCTCCCGTCAAACCACCGGGTCTGTCAGGATTGTTTTTAAAGCATCGAGATAAATATCGAAGCACTGAGCTGAGAACATTTGGATCAAGCCATATCACAGATGTAGCATAATCTAATCTTTCCTTCATGCAGACACTGTAATTACCGTCAATAATCCAAGCATCTTGTTTAATGATTGCATTATGCTTTTCAACAAGATGCGCATCTGAATTACGTTGCCATTTTGAGTTTTCAATGTGAGCGCTTTGATCAAGATGATGCGCGGGAATATTGAGTCTTCTTGACAATGCATCAGCGAGTGTTGATTTTCCGCTGTTACTGCAACCAATGATACAAATGCGATTTCCTAATTCGCTTATTTTGCGCATGATGGGCTTTCTCGAATTAATAAAAAATTGTTTTTATTATTGATCAAATTTAGATGAAGTAATCTTGTTTAGCAAGCCTTTTAAATTTTCTATTGGTTTGAGGGAGCCGCGAATAAAGCGAACTACTGTTCGCGTCATGAGCGGATGAATTTATATTTTTTAATGATGAGCTGCAAATAATCCGCTTGTTACGTTAGCAAAGCAAACTGCTCGCGGGGTTCCTTCAAACCAATGGTGGACTTTAATGCATGTTAAGCTTGTCATAACCTATAAAAAATATTTATAACTCACATCAAACGCCTTTGCAATTCTCATTGCAATAATCTTCCCAATCGGCCGACTTCCATTTTCCATTTTAGATAAATTGGCTTGCGTGACTTTAATTTTTTTTGCAAATTCAACTTGAGATAAATCTTCGCGCGAACGAAGACCGCGTAATAAAGCCCCTGCCTCACCATATTTTTGATCCATTTCTTTAAATATTTGATCAACAGGTGTATTGCCTAAACGTTCTATCGATCTCTTTGTTTCAAGAACATATTTTTTCGCAATATTTTTTGGTATCGCATAAAGAAGATCGTGATCGAGAATGTACAAAACACGATTAGATGTTTTATGGCTAGTATGGTGCTCTTTCATGTGTGCCGACATAGTATACCTCTATTATTTTAGTTTTTTTGTCTATGACCGCCCAACAACAAACATACGTTGGTCTTCCCCTTGTTAAATGACAGTGTCTTTTATCGCCCTTTTGTCCTTCTAATTTCCCATAATGTGGCCAGCCCTTTCCTGGCGCAGCGCCATTTGTTTGCAGATCTTTTACGAGCAATCGCAAAGCTTCGCGTGCTTTTTCACTAAGCTGTGCGATTTGGTCTATAGCTTTTGATGTAAATTCAACGTTCCATATCATGGATTAATTGTATGTCATTTAATGACATATGTCAATTTATATTCAAGAATGCGTCAACAATAATCTTGCCTGACTAGTCTTAATCGCCTTTATTTGTTCGAAATATCGCACACAACGCAATTAGCCCAAGAAAAATAACGTAATCAGCTGACGCGAATGGTGTGCCCGCATAGTGGGTTAGCCAACTGCAAATAACGGGTGCTGTTCCGCCGAATATCGATGCTGCCATATTGAGCACTACACTGAGTCCTGTGTATCGAACTGCAGTCGGAAAACTGTGTGCCAGCACAGAAGAGAATGGCCCCAACAACATTCCTAATAATAACGCTAATAATCCCTGCGCTAAAAATTGCATCTCAACACTGTTGCCAAAAACAAAGCTAAATAAAGGATATGCAAAAATCAAAATTAAAAGACAGGCTGTCATCATCATTAATTTTTTATTAAAAAAATCAGATAAAAAACCAAATAAAAGAATAGAGGTTGAATAAATAAATGTGACTAATAAATATAAATAAGATGTGTCAGTCGTATTGAGTTTATGTGTGCTCAGTGAATAATTGCTCAAATAAAGCAAATCGATATACACCAGTGCGTTGGCAAAAATAGAAATAAAAAGCATTGCCGCCAAATCTTTTGGGTATTGGGTAAATAATTTAATAATAGGTGCGCGAAAAAGGCGACCTTGTTCTGCCGCTTTTTTAAATACATTAGATTCAAACATGTTTTTTCTTAACCAAAAACTCAGAAGGCCAAATGGTGCGGCCAATAAAAAAGGAATGCGCCATCCGCCATGCAACATATTTTCATGACCCAACAGTTTTAAAATAATCGCGCAAACAATGGCGCCAAAAAAACAGCCCATGCCTGTTCCGAATATCCCAAAGCTGGTTACAAATCCCTTGTGCTTTTCGTTGGTTTGTTCAGCCAGCAATGTGAGGCCGGCTGGAAATTCGCCGCTTGTCGAAAACCCTTGTAGCAATCTGCAAACAACTAAAATAACCGTAGAAAAAGCAGTGCCGACAGGAATAAGGCCCATTGCAAGTGTTGAGCCTGTCATTAAAAAAATCGTGATGAGCAATGTGTGTTTGCGACCGACAGTATCACCCAGGTGTCCAAAAAATAATGCGCCGATTGGCCGCATGATATACCCTGAAGCAAAAATCGCAAATGTTAACATCATGCCAGTAGCATGATTATGACTTGGAAAAAACAATATTGAAATAATCGGCGTTAACATGGCAAACACAGTAAATTCATACCACTCAAATACCGTGCCTACGGTGCAAAGCAATACTTGTTTTTTGACTAGGCGCATTCATATGTCTCACTTAATGCATATTCCACGTAGTGGAAATAATATCGAAGATAATCTTGTCTGACTAGTCTTAATCATCTTTAAAAGATAACGGATTTTTTTAAAACACCATTGTATTTTGATGCCTTTCATCTGTACTTCGACTTCGCTAGCGCTCTGAGCTATCCCCACAAATTTTAATAACTATTGGCACGCGAAGAAACGCGCGCGTAGCAAGGCGCAGCCGAAGCGCAGCAAGCGTGAAAAATCAATGGATTTAGCGAACAGCGTGAG
>JAHFRQ010000001.1 GCA_023266215.1 Gammaproteobacteria bacterium
CCCTCTCCAGGATGACAATTGGTGCCGCGTTGACGAATAATAATATTACCTGCAATAACGCTTTGCCCGCCGTAACATTTTACGCCCAAGTATTTTGGGTTGGAGTCTCTACCGTTACGAGTACTACCACCCGCTTTCTTATGTGCCATTATAAATCCCCTATTTTTACGCGTTAACGCTGGTAATTTTTACTTGCGTGTAATTTTGACGATGACCTTGGTGTTTCATTTGGTGCTTACGACGCTTGAATTTGATGATTTGAATTTTCTTCGCGCGACCGTGTTCAACCACTTCTGCCGCAACACTTGCGCCAGCAACCAATGGTTGGCCAAAACGAGATTGCTCGCCATCCCCTACCATCAAAACACGCTCAAAATTAACACTTCCGCCTGTTTCAGCTTCTAATCTTTCTACTTTAAGCAATTGGCCTGCTGTGACTCGATATTGCTTTCCACCTGTTTCTATAATCGCATACATGATTTCAACCCTTTAAATCTTTTCATAAAGACGGGCATTGTAGGCAAAAACAGAGCAAGTCGCAAGTTGTTTTTCAGACTTTATACCTTGACATGCAAGATAGGCGCCCATAGCATAGCCGCATGCAAAATAGTTCGACCCAAATCGCAGAACCAATTGAAAATTCGACAGAAAAGCTCGACGCTATTCGCTCGTTGGTCATAAACGACCTGGAATCGATTGATCAGCTTATTTCTAAAGAAGTCGCTTCGAGCGTGCCATTAACACAAGAAATCACGCGGCATATCTTTAAAAGCAAGGGAAAACGCTTGCGGCCTCTTTTAGTTATTTTATCAGCGCATGCTTTAAAAAAGCAGGAATTAGGCACGCAACACTTCGAATTAGCGACTGTGATTGAATTTGTCCATACCGCCACGCTGCTGCACGATGATGTCGTTGATCATTCGCTGCAAAGACGCGGTCAACGCACAGCCAATGCTATTTGGGGAAATTTAGCGAGCGTTTTAGTCGGTGATTTTCTCTATTCACGCGCATTTCAAATTTTAGCAAGACACAATCACATTGCCATTATGCGCGTTCTATCAGAAGCCACCAATGCAATTGCAGAAGGCGAAGTCATGCAACTCATGAATCAAAATGATGCGGATTTAACCGAAGAAAATTATTTCAAAGTGATTATTCAAAAGACGGCAAAATTATTTTCTGCCGCAACTGAAATAGGTGCAATTTTGCAAAATGCAAATGAAACAGAACAAAAAGCCATGGCAACCTATGGTTTGCATTTGGGTATTGCGTTTCAAATTATTGATGATCTACTGGATTATTATGCAGATTCAGATATTACGGGTAAAAATTTAGGGGATGATTTATCAGAAGGAAAAGCAACTTTACCCTTAATTTATGCGATAAAAGAATCAAATCAGCAACAAGCAGATTTAATTCGCACCGCTATTCGAACAGCCGATATTAATTTATTGCCTGAGATTATTTTAATTTTAAATGATAGTCAGGCATTATCGGCGACAAAAAATAAAGCCATTGAACATGCTAATTTAGCGCAAGCGGCTTTAAACAATATTCCCAATTCAGATTATCGCGATGCACTGCAACAATTGGTATTATTTGCTGTTGAAAGAAAATATTAATCTGTCTCTGACTGACTAATGCCTTCCGCTTCCACGAGATGACGCAATTTTTTAAGCGCCTCGATTTGCAATTGACGCACGCGTTCACGCGTTAAGCCGACTGCCACACCGACTTCTTCCAATGTGCCGCGCTCGTATCCTTCAAGGCCAAATCGTCTCACAATCACTTGACGTTCGCGTTCATTTAATCGATCGAGCCAACCTGTCATATGCACTTGAAAATCAGCTTGCTCGGTTAAATCTCGCGGATCAATATTATGTTCATCTGCAATGGTATCCACCACTGTTTTTTGACCGTCTTCCATAATCGGCGCATCAATTGAAGTGGTATCGGGTGCTAAACTTAATATTTCACGAATTTCTGAAACAGGTTTATCAATTAATTCTGCAATTTCTTCTGGCGTTGCCGCATGATCCAATTGCTGCGTTAATTGTTTTCCGGCGCGCAAATAAATATTTAATTCTTTGATCACATGAATGGGCAAACGCACTGTGCGGCTTTGATTCATGATCGCGCGTTCAATTGTTTGGCGAATCCACCACGTTGCATAGGTTGAAAAACGAAAACCTCGCTCGGGATCGAATTTTTCAACCGCAGTCATTAACCCTAAATTTCCCTCTTCAATTAAATCTAAAAATTGCAAGCCGCGATTACAATAATGCCGTGCGATTTTAACAACGAGACGCAAATTACTTTCGATCATTTTGATGCGCGCAGCAGGATCATTTTTTTTGATCAAACGCGCGATGCGCAATTCTTCTGTTGCACTGAGCAGCGGCTTATAGCCTAATTCGCGCAAATACATGTGCGTTGGATCCGTATTTTCAAATCCAGCATTTTTTTTAGCTTTGTGATTCACATCCGCAGATTCGATCGGTTGTTTTGTTGCGGGTTTGTCTGAAAAAAGAATATTATTTTCTGTATTATCTTCCATTTTTGCTTTCACTTTGCGTTTGGTTTTTTTGGAAATATGCACAATCCCGCGCGCAACACTTTTGGCTTTTTCAACTATTTTTTTAATTATTTTTTTAGGCGATTTAATTCCCCTTTTTTCTTTCACAATACACTCCGTTGTAAGCTTGGCTCAAGCTATCGTAAAAACAGTAGCGGATCGACCGGTTTGCCCTTGTATCGAATTTCAAAGTACAGCAATGTCCGACCAGCGTCGTTTTTCCCCATTCTTGCAATCACTTGATTCGCTTTTACAAAATCGCCGACTTGTACGAGATTTTGTTGGTTAAAGGCATAGGCGCTTAAATAATTGCTGTTATGCTTCACAATAATTAGATTACCATATCCGCGCACACCATCACCACTGTAAACGACTTCGCCCGCTGAGGTCGCATGAATCGACTGACCGATTTTTCCTGAAATTCCAATGCCTTGGCTGCCTGTCATGCGAGCGGTAAATCGTTCAACGAGCCTGCCTTTTGCGGGCCAATACCAAATAGATTGTGAAGGTGGTACAAGTTGGGTCTCATGAATCGTCACCTTTGATGATGACTGATGTGGCGTTGGAACCATTTTCAAATCTTCACCGGGTGAAAGCACATAAGGCGGCTGCAAATCATTGGCTGCTGCAAGCGCGCGATAATCCAAACCAAACGCCCACGCGATTGAATAAATCGTATCGCCCTTTTGCACATGATAAAGACTGCTGCTCGCTTTTGCTTGATGCCATGCATTCACAACGGGCGCAATCGGATTATCATCTGCGCAACTCATAATAATAGAAGTAATAAACAATAATGCGAAAAAATAAATCCACCGCTTCATTTATTTTGCGCCTCGAATGCGCCCGAGCCAATCCGTTAAATTATCAAAGGATTCATAATGCGTTAAATCCATGCGCAGCGGCGTGATTGATACTTTATTTTGTCTGATCGCATAAAAATCGGTGCCGGGACCGGCGTCTTGTTCAGCGCCTGTTGGTCCAACCCAATAAACCATATGACCACGCGGATCTTTTTGCTTGATTGTTGGCGCTGCGCAATGTCGTGTGCCCAAGCGCGTAATCTCAAAGCCTTGTAATTCTTCATAAGGCACATCCGGCACATTCACATTTAAAATCGTTGCGGGCGGTAATTTTTCGGCTAATAAATGTTGAATTAAATCGCAAGCGACAATCGCTGCGGTTTCGTAATGTTTTGTGTCTTCGCTTGCAAGCGAGATGGCAATCGCGGGCAGGCCTAAAAATCGGCCTTCCATCGCTGCTGCAACTGTTCCAGAATACCAGACGTCATCACCTAAATTGCCGCCGTGATTAATCCCAGAAATCACCATGTCAGGCATGGTTTCCAATAAACCCGTGATCGCAACGTGCACGCAATCTGTCGGTGTGCCTTCAACGCTCACATATCCATTGTCTAATTTTTTTAAACGCAGAGGCGCATTTAAAGTCAATGAGTTGCTCGCCCCAGATCGATTACGATCAGGCGCCACCACATCAATAATAGCAATTTTTTTAATGGCCTCGGCTAATGCAATAATGCCCTTGGCATACACCCCGTCGTCATTGGAGATCAACACTCGAATCATCAGCATTTTCCCAAATTATTTTTGAGAATTATTTTACCTGAAATTGCGATTAGAAGCATAGAGTTCTTCAACTCTCTCTCGCTTTATATCTTTCAGAGCTCGAGCGCTGGAGCTGAAGTTTGTGTCGCCACTTCTTGTTTTGCAGGAAGAAATAATAGACTATTTACTTTTGCTCTAGAAATTTCGCCTTCTGGGTCCAGCAGATTAGAAAAACCGATCACTGCTAAATTTAGTTTTTCTTCCAGTGTAGCGATCTTGCCAATAAGTCCTGTGTTTTCTTTTTTTAATCTAACTAATTCATTATTTTTTTCAGTAAGTAATTGCTCTAATTTCAAAATTTTATTACTCGCATCTGCAAATCTGTGTTTAACGTTGTTTAAATCAGCGCATAATTCTTCAAATTTTTTCTCCAGTGTTTCACCCAGATATTCGCTTCTATGCATTTCTGCAAGACTATTATAAAAACCTTCAAATCTGTTCGCCTTCAAACCCAAAGCCATTTCCTTTTTTTCCAGCCTCGCCACCTTGCTTCTTAATTCCCAAATTTCTTCTAATTGTTTTTGCAAATTTATACCTGTGGCACTATTTTTGAATTGTTCCAGAAGAGCTATTTTTTCCTGGAAAATATCTATGCTTCTCAAAAGATTTTGATTTTTTCTTTCTGACACGGCCGATTGGCCCTCAAGCATTTTATTCGCTTCTAATGCCGCCTCAAGCTCCGCAGCAAGGATGTTATTATCCTCTTGTAGTTGAGGAATGAGCATCTGATTCTCAATGCAAACCGCATCATAACGAACCTTAAGTTGATTATATGAAGTTTGCACCGACTGTTGATTTGCATAAAGCTTTAAATTATCCTTTCGCATTTCAGCGATTTCAACCCCATGTGATTTTCTCAATTCTGCAACTCTTGCTGGCTCTTCATTACCCCTTTCGAGTTGCGCATTCCTTAAGGCAATATTTGCCTTTTCAAGATTTTTAAGTCTTAACTGGGCAACAGCAATAGTTTTTTCGTATTCTGTTTTATTTTTTTCTGACTCTGCTCTTAATGCATCGATCTCGATCCTTAATTGCGCATATAATTCAGATGATGATGAAAATACGTCTGACGTTGATAATGTGGGCGATATTTCTTGCGGTGACTCAAATCTCATAACAATCTCTTTTATAAAATATTAGGGAGATGAAATTGTTATATTTTTAATAAATAAAAGCAAGAAAAAGCGTGTTTTATGCAGAAATTAATAGTGTCTTAAGGTTAAAGTTTCTTAATTATTCAGCCCCACACAGAAATTAGCTATAAAGTTCCCTCGCCCTTGTAATCAAGGGAGAGGGTCAGGGTGAGGGTTTTTCAGGCGATCGATTTTTAATTTTTCAACTTCGTTGACAATATCATTCATCACGCTTTCTAACTGTAGTGTTAGCTCATTGTTCCAGTAACGCAATACTTTAAATCCTTGTTGGTTTAAAAAGTTGGTGCGATTTTTATCGTATTGTTGGCGTAAGCTGTGCTGTCCGCCATCTAATTCAATTATAAGCTTAATGTCTATGCAAATAAAATCAACAATATAATTTCCGATTAGATGCTGTCTTCTGAATTTACAATTTAATAAATTTCTGTTTCGTAAAAAATACCACAGTATTTTTTCAACGTCAGTACTATTTTGACGAAGCGCTTTGCAAAACTGAATTAATTCTTCTTTTGTTTTCATAACAGACATGTTACAAAATTATTTTGAAAAAGAAACCTCGTGTTTTATGATTTCTTTTCAAGAAACCCTCACCCTGACCCTCTCCCTTGATTACAAGGGAGAGGGGACTTTCTAGCTAATTTCTGTGTGGGCTGAATAATCACGAAATTTCTTGATGCTTGCTATTGGCTCCCTCAAACCAATAGTAATTATTGTGTCCTATTTTTGCGGGATTTTTGTCCCAAACCCAACGCGGACAGTGGGTTGTACAGCAGGAACAATATTAGTGGGTTGTTGCGGCATTGGAAATAATTGTGGGCCACCAACAGTAACACGCGGCGGTGGACTTAATGCAGCTTCAAGCTGTAGCACAAAAGCCCCGGCAAGAAAAAAACGATGTGTTTTCATGCTTTCCAAAACCAATTTAATCTTTTCAACACATTCAGCATGCTCAGTTTTTTCGCGCGAAGCATTTGCAACCTGCTGGATTGCAGCCTCAAGCTGTTTATTTAATAGTACTATTTTATTTTCTAACTCTTCACATTCAGCTTTTAATTTTTCATGAATATCTGTAGCTACACCTTTAGGCTGAATCACAACCGAAGGCGCATTTTGTTTTTGCAAATCAGCAATCTTCTTATCTTTTTCAGAACCCTCAGTCTTCAGCTGCTTTAATTCCGCTTCAAGAATTTTTATTCTATCAGCATGCTTAGTTAGCTTTGCACTTGCTATTTCAATTATGATTTTTTTTATAGGATTTTTCTCAAGTGATATTATTTTTTCTCTTTCTAATGCTTCTAAAAATTCTATTTTTTGAAGCATTAACTGTTGCTGTAACAATGCGATTTCTGATTGAGATTCTGCAGCTTGCGGGCTCGCTTTGTTTGCAACAATAATTTTTTGCGCTGCTTTTAAACTTTCAGAGGCGCGATCTACATTTATTTCTTTAATGGTCAGTTCAGCTGTGACAAGCTTTTCTTTTAAGCTTTTAATTTCAGCATTTTTTAAATCAAGCTCTGCTTTTAATTCTGCAGCTTGCGGGCTCGCTTTGTTTGCAACAATAATTTTTTGCGCTGCTGCATATCGTTCAGCCAGGGCATGAAATTCTTTAGTAAGTTGCTGCAAGTTAAGATTTAATTTTTCGGTCTTTATTTGTTCATTGCCAAAATTGATCGACGATAACTGTAATCTCTCATTTAATTTACTAATTGCAGCATTTAATTTCGACGTTTCAGTTTTTTGTGAATCACACCGACTTCTTAATCCGTCAATTTCGGATAAGGCCGTCGCATACTCCATTTGTAGTCGATCAACTTCATTAAACAAAGCAGTATTTTGGACCTCCAAAGGATTCGTTATGTCCGATGACGTCCGGTGTGCTGGATACACTGCTGTTTGCTGCGGTTGTATTTGCTGTTGTTGCACAGGATACAGCGAGTTACTACCATATCGGCCTAATCGAGCAGAAGGATTCGGCTGCTCCTGGCTTGGTGACTGAAACGCCCTTAGTGCTGCTGGCTGCGTTGTTGTTGGCTGCGTTGTTGTTGGCTGCGCTGTTGTTGTCTGCGGTTGTGTTTGCTGTAGTCTTGGTTGTGGCTGAATTCCTGGCTCCTGAGAAGACAACGGCTCTTGAAACTTTGAAACGGGCCCAAAATTTTTTAATCCTATTCCAAATACGGTATTTTCTGGGATAGCAAGGTTTGAAACTGTATCGGTGTCCTCTAGTAATTTATTATTTAGAAATAAACCTAGCATGTGAGCAGGAGGATCAATTTTTTCTATTTTTAAAAACATCTCTTTGATCGCTGAAACAGTAGTTGATAACTCAACGTTCAATTTTACCGGCACACTCCCTTTTCCTTGCACAAAAATTGTTTTTGTCATCACACTCTCCGCTGGCTGCGGTTGTCTTTGCTGTGGTTGCTCAACAAGCCCTTTCCCCTTCTTAGCTGCTGCTTGGTCTCCTCGTTTGCAATATTCTTCGAAGTCAAATGGTTCTACCGGCTGGTTTGACGGAATATTCTGCTCTAGTCTTATAACGCTGCCTTCACAAAGGTTCAGCGACTTAACTGTTTCATCATCACGCAATAATCTACCATTAAAAAATAAATTCTGGCGATTAACCGGTGGCATTCCTGTCATAGAATGAATTTTTTCCTTGATTTTCAAAACCGTATCTGTCCGAAGAACAGGAACAAATTTTACAGGGGCATCTTGCTCTTCTACTTTAATTGTAAATTCTTGCAATTCATGAAATCTCATCACACTCTCCGCACTTTAATTATTGCATGACTAGCATTCTTGCGCTTTGAACAAAAAAAATCAATAAAAAGCATGCTGTATGCGAAAATTAATGGTGTCTTAAGGTTTTATTACGCGACAATCAAATTCAATAAAAAAATAGTATCGCTTCGAAGGTATAATTTAGCCCAATTTTTTTGCTTTTCATCCAATAGCTCTCCAATGCCAGATAAAATTCCTCGATCATTTTTATTTTCCAAAATAGTAATACACTGCAAAATCGCTTTTTCATAAGTTGACCGGGTGCGCATCTCAACTATTTTTTTATTGATGGGAAATTGACTTTTCAAGAAAAACCAAATGTCATAAATATCGCGATTCGTTTTTCCTTTGCGTTCAATTAACGCAACTAATTTATGCGCAAATACATCTTCTTTAATCATCACGAGCATCGGAATTCCAAGGTAATTTTTTAAGTGATATCGTGATCCAAACTGCCTTTTGGAAACCTCGACCTTGATATTATGCAAACCATCTTGATACGATAGCAAAAAAAATAAAGTATAACGCTTAGCGTAAGATTCTTTTATCTTTCCATATTGGCTCAATACTATTTTTAATTTTTCAAAAACAATAGCAGCTTCCGACTCTTTCAGCAAATCAAAATCCAGATCGACTGAAAATCGTCCTAAATCATAAAACAAATAGGCCGCAGTTCCACCTTTAAAACCCAACAATGGTCCCAGCGTTGGGTCAGTGTAGATTTCTTTTAAGATCTGTAGTAAAAAATTTTTATGTATTGAAACATTAAGCATCTTGGCTCTCTTTATAATATTTTTTTAATCGCTTTTCCATATTTGTATTTTCATATATCTCAACTAGGTTAAAACACTTACTCCAATCAATACTATTGAGATTATCAAAGTAATATTCTTTGTTTAAATAAATGATATCTAAAAATGCGCGTTCTTTATCAGCTATAAAGACATTATTTTGTTCTGAAACACCTTGCATATTAGTCAGCACCGATTGCTTTATTTTTTTAAAGATAAATTTATGATCGTCACAGTGAATTTCACGACTTAAATACGATGCAACAAAAATGGGCTTGTAGAACTGAAAAATAACGCCTTGCGCTGCTAACACCGTTTCAAAACTGATATAAGCTGGCGTATAAATTTTTGTTGCAAGCTCAAGCGGATTGTAACTTTGATCTTTTGCATAAATGCCCTTGCGAACCGGATAAAGCGCACCAGTTTTAACGTAGTAATGAATTTTATCTTGAAGCGCCGCAGGATTTGTCATGCCCAGCAATAGCGCAAGCTCTTTAAAGGTAAAGATGGTATTGGGCGCTCGCAAGATCGTTGTAATCGCACTAAAGCTCATAATTTCGCCTAAACAATGTAAAAATTCCAATGTTTAGTTCATATTATACACATTTGGCTGAATCTGTCAAAAGTGATCGCGCAAACCGAACAAAGATAGCATCCAGCAATAACTGTGAATTCAAAGATGCGCCATTGGCTATGAGCGCTTTTTTTTCTAACACCAGATTAATCATGTGATGCAGATTTTCAGCCGATATTTTTTTCGCTATATTTTCTAGTATTATTTTACAGTCTTTATAGATTAATAAGTTATGGTCTGCTGATAATTGAATTTTTGATATGTCTAAAAAAATAGTTAATAAAATATTTAAAATAATATTCATATCATGTTTTTGAAAAATATTATCGTACGATATTTTCTGCAAATTGTTAATCAGTAAATCACGTAGTATTATATGTTCGCTATTGATCGCCGCATCGGGATTTGAAAATAATACTTTTTGACAGCGGCTTAATATAGTTGCAGGAATAGAATGCGTTTGATCGCTCACCAATAACAATACAACATGACCTGTTGGCTCTTCTAGTGTTTTTAACAAAGCATTGGCAGCGCCAATCGGCATCGCTTCGGCAGGTGATATTAATACGACTTGTATGCCGCCGCAATGCGATGTTTGATTTGTTTTTTGTGTCAATAATCTAATATCGTCAATTTTAATTGAATGATTTTTTTCTGCTGGCATGACGGTAATAAAATCTGGATGATTGTCAGCTTGCATCCAGCGACAACTGCGGCATTTTTTACAAGCGCTATTTTTTTTATTCGGATCTTCACATAGCAAAAAATTAGAAAATGCTTTTGCAAATACTAATTTTTCAGCATCATCACCCGATAATAAATACGCGTGCGATAAGCGATTCTGCGCATACGCATGCATTAAAAATTGCCATTGGGTTTGCTGCCATGCGTGAATATTCAAAAGACCCTCACCCTGCCCTCTCCCACAAACGAGAGAGGGAAGCTCGAATGGCAACTTCAACTTTTTCTAATGATTGATCGGCTTGAATAATAACAAAACGATTGGGCTCAGCTGCTGCGCGTGCTAAATAAGTGTCTCTGACGCGTTCAAAAAATTCAATATCTTCTTTTTCAATGCGATCTTTTTTGCCACGGCTTTTTAATCTTTCCAAGCCCACTTCAACGGGCGCATCTAATAATAAGGTTAAATCTGGTTTGGTTTTTCCCACAATCCAATTATTTAAGTAATCTAATCGATCCATTGCAATTTGCCTGCCGCCGCCTTGATAAGCAAAACTCGCATCAACAAAGCGATCTGAAATAACGGATTTTCCCGCATCTAAAGCAGGTTTAATTACTGTATTAATATGCTGTGCGCGCGCTGCAAACACTAACAATAATTCCGTTTCGGGTAATAAATCTTCGCCTTCATGGTGCAGCACAATATGACGAATTGCTTCTGCAATGTGCGTGCCACCTGGTTCGCGCGTCAGGATAAAATCAATTTTTTTATTTTTAAATTCTGATGCAATAAAATCTTTGGCTGTGCTTTTGCCTACGCCTTCAACCCCTTCAAGTGAAATAAAAAAACTCATTTATTTTGCGCTCGCTAATTTATTGTGTAGCCAGCTTGTTACTTGCGCAGACACATCTTCTAGATGTTTTTCTTCTTGACGATATTTTTTAACCGCTTGTAAATGCTGTTCATACGTCACAGAAAATTGATGCCCGCCTGTTCCTGTTGCAACATAATATAAATAATCCGTTGTCGCAGGATGCAGCGCTGCATCAATTGATGCGCGATTCGGCATGCAAATGGGTGTTGGCGGCAGCGCAGGAATTAAATAGGTGTTGTACGCTGATTTTGCCTTTAAATCTTTCCCTGTTAATATATCGCCGAAGGATTTATTCAAACCATATTGCACGGTGGGATCAATCTGCAGGCGCATTTTTTTCTGCAAGCGATTCATAATTACGCTTGCAATAATAGGCTTTTCTGCAACAATCGCTGTTTCGCGCTGAATCAATGATGCGACGATCAATGCCTGATACACATTCTTGTACGGTAAATCAGCGGCTCGATTTTGCCATTCTGCATTTAAAATACTCTGCATTTTATCAAATGCTGTTTTTAACACGGACACATCAGAATTATCCCACGTGAAAAAATAGGTGTCAGGATAAAATAATCCTTCGGGTGATTTGGGCGCGTCTTTTTCAAATAAAGCTGCAATTGCAGGATTTTTAACAGCGCTGAGCGTTTGTTTTAAATTCGCATCCATCGATAACGCCATGCGAATATTATCAAAGGTCCAGCCATCTACAAAAGTAATTCGATGCTGCACCAACCCTTTTCCGGCAACCATATTTTTCAATAGAATAAATGGCGATATTTTTTTATTAATATCATACTCACCAAAATGCAAATGCTGATGATCGCTTAAAAAATTCAGCATTACATCAAAAACCCAAGGGTGAATAATTATTTTTTCTGTTTTTAAACGCGTTGTGACAGACGCAGCCGGCTCGCCCGGATACACTTTAAATGATTTGGTTAACCCAGTTGAATCTATGGGCGCGTAAAAGAAATCATAGCAATATTTTGCGGGCCACGCGATAAGCAGAATGGCAATAATGATTGCAATAATGGACAATAATTTTCGCGACATGGGTTTTAAACACCCTCACCCTAACCCTCTCCCGGCGGGAGAGGGATTTTACACAAACCGTTTAAATATCAAACTTCCGTTTGTTCCACCAAAGCCAAATGAATTGGAAAGAACAATATTGATTTTAGACTCAATCGCGTGATTCGGCACTAAGTTTAAATCACAGCCTTCATCGGGATTATCTAAATTAATCGTCGGTGGTGCAATATTGTCGCGAATAGCCAATAAAGAAAAAATCGCCTCAATCGATCCTGCCGCACCTAATAGGTGGCCCGTCATTGATTTTGTTGAGCTCATCATTAATTTATAAGCGTGCTCTTTAAAAGCATTTTTAACAGCCAACACTTCAAGCACATCGGCCATGGTCGATGTGCCATGTGCATTAATATAATCTACTTCAGACGGATTTATTTTGGCATCATTCAGTGCATTTTTAATAGCCTGCGTTGTGCCGCGCGCTGAAGGCTCCGGCGCTGTCATATGATAAGCATCAGCGCTCATACCAAACCCAATTAATTCGCCGTAAATTTTAGCACCTCTTTTTTTCGCAAACTCTAATTCTTCTAAAATTAAAACAGCGGCACCTTCACCCAACACAAACCCATCGCGATCTTTATCCCACGGACGACTTGCTTTTTCGGGGGCATCGTTGCGTGTTGATAATGCTTTAATGGCATTAAAACCACCAATACCCAATTCGGTTGTCACCATTTCTGTGCCACCTGCCACCATCACATCGGCATCACCGTAGGCAATCATGCGCGCCGCGGAACCAATATTATGAGAACCTGTTGTGCACGCCGTCACAATAGAAATATTGGGGCCTTGTAAATTATATTTCATCGAAACAACGCCTGGCGTCATATTGACAATCGCACCAACAATAAAAAAAGGCGAAATTTTACGTTGTCCGCCTTCAACAAATAAATCGCGGTTTTTTTCAATCTGCAACAAACCACCGATACCCGATCCAATCGCACAGCCAACGCGGGGTGCAAGTGCTTCGGTAATAATTAAACCCGAATCTTCCATGGCCTGTCTTGCAGCTTCTGCGCCAAACAAAATAAAAGTATCTAAACGACGCGCTTCTTTGGGATCTGAGGCCAGAGTCGCATCAAAATTTTTCACTTCTGCTGCAAATTGGGTGGGAAAAGTCGTCGCGTCAAAACGCGTGATGGGCCCCACGCCGCTTTTGCCGGCTAAAACAGCCTGCCACGTACTTTCGACAGTATTGCCCAAGGGGCTAACCGCCCCCATGCCTGTAACAACAACGCGTCTTTTAGTCATGCTAAAAAACCTTTATTTATTTTGCTTATTTTGCTTCTTTTGCTTTAATAAAATTAATCGCTTCTTGAATGGTGGTGATTTTTTCTGCTTCTTCGTCTTTGATTTCGCAATCAAATTCTTCTTCCAAAGCCATGACCAATTCAACCGTGTCCAATGAATCTGCGCCCAAATCGTCAACAAAAGAAGAGTTCAGGCTTACCTCACCTTCTTTCACACCTAATTGTTCTACAACGATTTTTTTAACACGTTCTTCAATACTAGCTGCCATGTTCAATCCTCTTATGGTTAATTTTTACTGTAAACAAAGTGGCGATTCTACCACCAGAAACCAGACTAAACCATACACATTCCACCGTTTACATGCAACGTTTGGCCGGTAATGTACATTGCCTCGTCTGAAGCCAAAAAAGCGACGGCATGGGCGATATCCGCGCCATTGCCCATTCGCTTCGATGGAATTTGAGATAAAATAGCTTCGCGCTGTTTTTCATCCAATTTATCCGTCATATCGCTTTGAATAAACCCAGGGGACACAACATTGGCAGTAATGCCAACGCCTGCCATTTCTGCCGCAACGGCTTTAGTGAAACCAATCATGCCCGCTTTTGCCGCGCAATAATTAGCTTGACCCGGATTACCTGTAGTTGCAACGACTGATGAAATAGCAATAATTCTACCAAAACGCGCCTTCATCATATTGCGCAAGCAAATCTTCGTAAGACGATAGACTGCAGTGAGATTCGTTTCGATCACAGAATCCCATTGTTCTTCTTTCATGCGGAGCAATAAATTATCCTGCGTGATGCCAGCATTATTAATTAAAATTTGCACGGCGCCAAATTGCGTTTGAATTTGTTCATAGATTTTTTCTATTGCTGCTTGATCACACACATTTAAAACCACCCCCATGCCTTTTGCGCCACTCAATTTTAGATATTCAGAAATTAAATCAGCGCCGGCTTGGGTTGTTGCAGTCCCGATCACAACCGATTTTTTCTTGGCGAAATTTTCTGCGATAGCGCGACCAATCCCGCGACTTGCACCAGTGATTAATACTATTTTATTTTCAAGTGATGACATAAAGTTCTCCGCTAAAAATCTATGCTGATTGAATTATTTTAATTGCTTCTCTTATTTCTAATTCTGTTTGTAAATTAATTGTTTGAATATCGCGAGAAATGCGCTTGTTTAAACCCGCCAAAACCCGACCAGGACCGCATTCTAAAAATAAATTCACGCCTTGTGCTGTAATAGCTTGAATCGTTTCAACCCAACGAACCGGTTGAGTAAGTTGCTCTTTTAATGCGGCCAGCATATCAGCTGAATCAGCATGTGATTTCGCATCAATATTGTGAATAACTTTTATTTTAGGTGAAATAATATTTATTTTTTTTAATTCTAATTTTTTTAATTCTATAGCTAAATAATCTGCTGCGGGCTGCATTAATGCGCAATGTGACGGCACACTCACGGGAATTAATTTTGCCATTCGTGCGCCAGCTTGTGTTGCTAATTCAATAGCTGCTAACACCGCTTTTTTCTCGCCCGCGATCACTACTTGACCGATAGAATTAAAATTCGCAGCGCTCACCAAGCCATTAGTTTCAGCGGATGCGCGCTCACAAATAGTTAACACAACTGCGTCATCTAATCCAACAATGGCTGCCATCGCGCCCGTACCGACTGAAACGGCTTCTTGCATAAATCTTCCGCGATCAGAAACTAATTGAACAGCCTCTTCAAATGTGAATACTTCTGCAACAACCAATGCGGCATATTCACCTAAACTGTGACCCGCAACCACGTCGGGTTTTAAATTCGTTAATTTTTGAAAGCAAGTCCAAACAGCAATATCAGCGGCTAATAAAGCAGGTTGTGTAAAAACCGTTTGATCCAATTTTTCTGCGGGACCCGATTGTACCAATTCCCATAAATCATATTTTAAAATAGTTGATGCTTGCTCAAAAATTAATTTTACTGCTGGAAAATTGTCAGCTAATTCAGATAACATGCCCACGGACTGCGAGCCCTGTCCCGGAAAAATCATGGCAAATTTTTGTGACATAGAAAAATCTCTAATAAATGACCAGTGTTGAACCCCAGGCAAAACCTGCGCCAAATGCTTCAAATAATAATTTTTCGCCGCGCTTTATTTTATTATTGCGCACCGCATAATCTAGCGCTAATGGTATCGAAGCAGCCGATGTGTTGCCATGCTCTTCAATCGTTAATATTACTTTTTCCATCGGCATATTTAATTTTTTTGCCATCGCTGTAATAATGCGCATATTCGCTTGATGCGGAATAAGCCAATCAATATCAGATTGTTGAATACCCGCTTTTTCTAAAGTTTGATCGACTATTTCACCCAATTTTTTCACAGCAATTTTAAATACTTCATTACCTTTCATCTGAATAAAATTCACGCCCTTACGGGTGATTAAAGCGCTGTCAGTAAATAATAAATCAGCATATTGTCCATCGGAATGAATATGCGTTGCTAAAACACCGGGTTTATCGCTTGCTTGTAAAACAATCGCACCTGCACCATCGCCGAATAAAATACATGATGAGCGATCTGTCCAATCAACAACAGTCGACAGCGAGTCAACTGCGACGATTAACACATTTTTACAAACACCGGATGCAATATATTGATTCGCAACACTGATGCCATACATAAATCCCGCGCACGCCGCATTTAAATCAAACGCCGGACAATCATTCGTTATGCCTAATCGTTTTTGAATATCGCATGCGGCGCTTGGAAAATAACGATCAGGTGATGCTGTGCCCACAATAATCAAATCAATGTCATTGGGCGCAATGCCAGCAGATTCAATTGCCGCTTTTGCCGCTTCAAATCCCATAGAAGAAGTAGTGTCGCCGCTATCGCCGATAATATGTCGGTTGCGAATACCGACGCGCTGCATAATCCATTCATCGGTTGTGTCGACCATTTTTTCTAAATCAGCATTTGATAAAATTTGTTTTGGCAAATAACTGCCTGTTCCTGCAATTCGTGCATGCTTCATAAATAATAGTCTCTAATTATTTTTTTCTGAATTTAATATTTCGCTCACTTGCTTGCTAATTAAAATAGGAATATTTTTTTCAATTTCTAAATACGCCTCTTCAACCGCGCAGGCAAAAGCAACGCGATCAGCGCCACCGTGACTTTTAATCACTGTGCCATTTAATCCCAATAAAGTCGCCCCATTTTTTTTGCGCATATCAATGCGATTTTTTAAACGATTCATGATTGGCAAGGCTGGAATAATAGATAATTTTGACAGCCAGTTTCGTTTAATTTCTTCTTTTGCAAAGCCCGCAATTAATTTTGCAATGCCTTCACACGATTTCAATACGGTATTACCCACAAAACCATCGCACACCACGATATCAGCTGCGCCATAAAACATATCATCGCCTTCAATAAAACCAATGTAATTAATCGCTTTACAATCTAAGAATAATTGCGATGCGGCTTTGACTTGCTCATTGCCTTTAATATCTTCTGAGCCAATATTTAATAATGCAACAGAAGGACGCGGCACATTATCAACCGCTTCTGCAACAACCGACCCCATCACAGCAAACTGCAATAATTGCTCAGGCGAGGAATCAACATTGGCGCCTAAATCTAATACTCGAACGATTTGATTTTTTGCGGTGGGAAAACAAGCCATAAGCGCTGGTCTATCAACCGCTGCCACTGTTTTTAAAACAAAGCGAGACGTCGCCATTAAAGCGCCTGTATTACCCGCTGACACGCAGGCTTGCGCACGGCCTTCTTTGACCAGGTTGATGGCAACGCGCATGGAAGAATCTTTCTTGGAACGGAGTGCCAAAGACGGTGATTCGTCCATTGCAACCACTTCTGAAGCGGATAGAATCTCAAAACGATCTTTTAGGTCGGCAATAGGTTGCGATGATAAAACAGAGTTCAGCTCATTTTGTAATCCAACAAAAATAAGCTTTAGATCAGCATGTTGACGCAACACACTTAAGGCAGCAGGAATTGTAACAGTTGGCCCAAAATCGCCACCCATGGCATCAATTGAAATCGTTTTCATGGTCGTTTGAGCCTTATCAGCTATTTAACAACGCTTAATTTTGATCTGTCGTGTCGTCTTCTGCAACTGCTTTAGGTGCCAATACTTCGCGACCACGGTAAAAACCATCTGGCGAAATATGGTGACGACGATGTCTTTCACCTGTTTCTGCATCTGTTGAGATGCAATTTGCGGTCAAAGCATCGTGCGAACGGCGCATGCCACGGCGTGAACGGGTAACTCGGCTCTTTTGAACAGCCATTTCTTTATCTCCACTAACAAATTCGAAGGTGCTTATTCTAACAGCTTATTTTATGACTGCAATATAAAAAATCTGTTACTCTATTTATTGGATCATATTGGGTCATAACAGAGGCAAATACAGATGAAAATCGCGATATTACTGATGGTTTCAGGGCTTATCGGCTTTTGCAGCATTGGCATGGCAGGTAGCACCATTATAAATCAAAACTGTCCAGGTGTCGGCATTACGTTTGATTCACCCATTAATACAGCAGCCTCTGCACCCAGCGTTACTATGCCCACCTCGCCAATACCCAACTATAACAGAGCGCTTCCTGCGAATGCGTCAACGCGCTATCAACAAATCATCGCACAGCAAACACCGCCTCAGCCCACAGCGCAATCTTCGTCCCCCACAATGGATTTTCAAACTCAATCTACTGATATCTTAATCGGGACAGCGCTCACTATCCCGGCAAGTACTTTTACGATCACAACCGGCGGCAGTGGCCCGCAGCGCTGTTCGGGTTCTATCACATTAACCACTAACAATGGCTGTCAATGTCATTAAGCCTTGGGAAGGCAAAATTTTCAGAACCCGAGCGCGAGCGAAGGGGAAAGAACGCTCGCACCCCTTTCCCCTTCGCTCGCGCTCGGGTTCCGAAAAGGTCGATTGGTATAATTTAAGCCTTGGGTCGCAACAACGGAAATAAAATCACATCGCGAATGGAGGCGCAGTCAGCAAATAACATGACCAAGCGATCAATGCCAATGCCTTCACCCGCTGTTGGCGGCAAACCATGTTCGAGCGCAGTAATATAATCTTGATCAAATGGCATTGCTTCATGATCTCCTGCGTCGCGCGCTTTTAATTGCGCATGAAAACGATCCGCTTGATCTTCAGGGTCATTTAATTCTGAAAAGCCGTTCGCAATTTCTTGTCCGCCGCAATAAAATTCAAAACGGTCAGTCACAAATGGATTATCATTGTTGGCACGCGCGAGCGGCGAGACTTCGGCTGGAAATTCCGTGACAAAAGTCGGCTGCTTTAAATCTCGCTCCACTAATTTTTCAAACAACGCCATTTGAATTGCGCCTAATCCCATAGATTTGGTTATTTCTACTTTATATTGTTCAGCTATTTTTTTAATTTCTGATATATTATCTAATATTTTTTCAGTAATATCAGGATATGCTTTTATAATTGCTTGCTTGACCGTAATTCTTAAAATAGGCTTTGAAAAATCAATTTCAGTATTTTGGTAATTTATTTTTGTATGACCATAAATTTTTTCAGCTAAATATTTGAGTAATTTTTCAGTGAGATCCATATGCTCATGATAGGTTGCATAGGCCTCGTAAAATTCTAACATCGTAAATTCTGGATTATGACGCGTTGAAATGCCTTCGTTTCGAAAATTTCGATTAATCTCAAATACTTTTTCAAAACCACCGACAACCAGTCTTTTTAAATATAATTCTGGCGCAATGCGCAAAAATAATTTCATGTCCATCGCATTATGATGCGTTTCAAAAGGCTTGGCTGTCGCGCCACCCGCTTGCACTTGCATCATCGGTGTTTCTACTTCGCAAAATCCGTGATCGTTTAAAAAATTGCGAATTTCAGCCACTATTTTAGATCGAATTTGAAAAACGCGACGCGCTTCTTCGTTCACAATTAAATCTAAATAGCGCTGACGAAAACGCTGCTCTTGATCGGCTAATCCATGAAATTTATCGGGTAGTGGTCTTAAGGATTTAGTCAATAATCTTAATTGATCAACTTTAATAGATAATTCACCCGTCTTGGTTTTAAACACAACGCCTTCGCAACCAATAATATCGCCTAAATCCCAGTGCTTAAAATTTTCGTATGCTTCTTTTAATAAATCCTGAGAAATATACAGCTGTATTTTCCCTGACATATCTTGAATTGTCGCAAAACTGGCTTTACCCATAATTCTGCGTGTTAAAATACGACCCGCGATTTTAACCCGACTATTTTTAGCAGTTAATTCATCATTGTTAAATTGATCATATTGACCATGAATAGTTTGCGCCAAATTTTCACGCTTAAAATCATTGGGATACGCATTACCGATTTCACGCAACGTTTTTAATTTAGTTTGACGCGCAATGATTTGTTCGTTTTCGCTTTGTGGTTCAACCTGTTGATTTTCATTTTTATTGTCTGACACAAAAAGTCCTCTTTTAGATAGTGCTTAAGATTGCGTTAATATTAGCCTGCTACTATACCAGCGATCTTAATTTTAGGATATGAAACGCGTAGAAACAAGATTAATCAGGAGAAGAAAAAAATGAGATTTTTAAATCTAACGCTTAATCCACCAAAAGAAACTACGCTCGCGGATGATATAATCAAGAGTCTTATTAAAGCAGGAACGGGTCGCGATTTAATTTTTACAGATACCCGCCAAAGTAATTACAATTCATTATTTAAACTTGTTAGATTTCCAAATCCCGTTGGTTTTGCGATTGTTGCCAATCAAGATATCCATGCTGGTACATTACTTTGCCCTTATGGTGGCAAAGCAGTTAATAGCCATGATTGTGACGTTGACATTAGCTATCGCATTAAATCCACATCGATGTATGGAGGGACTATTGCGCAAGATGCTAAAGAATCGGGGGATCTTGGCTCGTTATTCGTTCATTTACCAACATCTGAATTTTTAAATACCATTGGACTCAATGAGACTCAAATGGCTGGTGTGCAATGCGCTAACACGGAAGTAATTTTTGCAAGGCTACCCGAAGGTGCTATGGCGCTGTATCTGCACGCAACCGAAAAAATCCCTGCTGGCAGCATCTTAGGTTTTGATTATGGCTTACCTTATTGGGCCGAAATGAAAATATCTCCGATCCTTTTTAAAAAAGGTCATCATCAGATCATTCCAGCGAAAGATTTAACATTCAAGAATCCTCCCGTTGCAATATGCACAGAAAAAGGAACCCCAAGACTTCTAGACATAACTACGATGAAACAAGAGGCTCTCCTTCTCACGTTTTTGATGGGAATAAAAAATGAATTTAGCGTTCCAGGTAAAGAATTTATATATTTCTTAACCAGAACTGTTCATCTTATTCTTACTAAAAAAGAATTTAATTTAATTACTACTCAACAAGAAGCCGGGGCTGAATATTTTCTATTTTTCAGAACAATTCAACCCGCTACTTGTGCGCCGCCAATAGGCTTTAAGATTGCAGACAATAAAACCGTGGTTCCGAAATTAAATTAACGCAAAACCACTGACATCGTCATTCTGGAGATGCAAACCAGCTTGTTTTCGTCATTGGAGATTTTAATTTCCCACACCTGCGTTTTATTGCCCAAATGAATGGGCTTTGCAACAGCTGTCACCAAACCCCTTGTCGCGGGTCTTAAGTGATTGGCATTAATGTCCAAACCCACACAATAACATGTCGATTGATCAACGCAATAATTGGCCGCCGTGCTTGCAACTGATTCTGCCAATGCCGCTGACACGCCGCCGTTTAAAAATCCAAGCGGTTGCTTGGTTGTATTATTCACTGGCATCGTTGCTGCCAAATAATCATCACCAATATCAGTAAATTTGATACCAATAAATTCTACAAACGTATTTTGTGAACGCTCTTGTAATAAATCAAAATTAATTGGCATTGTCCAGATTGTCATGATTTTTCCATAAAATAATAAGCTTGCAGAATTTTGCCATGTTTTTGAACATAAAACCACGGTATTGACACTAATTGAATAAACGCTTTATGCAATCATCTGCCGAGCAGCATCAGCTAAAAACTCAGATCGATTTTTTCCGATAGCCTTTGCAGCACGATCAATTTCAGAAATTAAGCCTGCATCCATCGAAATATTAACTCGCTTTAAACGACCCGTCGGTACAACGACTCGAATAAGCGCCGGAGTGGCAACTTTATATTCTGGCATTTTTTCAATTAATTCAAGCGAAGTCACTTCCGGCAGTGTTTCACCCTCATACAGCAATCCTTCGATATGAAAAATAAGACCGTTACGCGCATTTTCAAGCGCTTCATCAATTGTTTTTCCGGAAAAAACGCAGCCGGGGAAATCATGGAACATAACGCCGTAATGCGCACGCTTTTTATTGATTCGATGCACCAATGCAACATAAGTTTGCAGCATAAATATTTCTCCACTCATTTCCATCCCGCCTGCTTAAAAATACTATTGACGACAAACCCAGATAAGTCTCTCGCGGGATGCTGAACCGTTACCAATCCTTTTTTATCTGGATGCTTAAATTGATGGTGACTTCCGCGCACACGGCTCAACACCCAGCCATCTCTTTTAAGCATCTGAATAATTTTCTTGCTGTGATATGTTTTCATCTACTCAGCCTAATTAGTATACACAAATAAATGTGTATGTAAAATATAGTAACGAGCACTTATTTTAGCTTTTAGCGGAAATGCGAAATGCGTCAATACCGTATTTTTACTTTAAAAACACACTTCTCTGTTTATGAGCCTTGCTGAATATAATAAAAATTATTATAAAAATCAGTCTATTGGAAAAAGTATTTCTAAACCACTTATGACGCCTCAATTCAAGCATCCTCACCCTGCTTCAAGCACGCTTCAATAAACTGATCTAAATCACCATCTAAAACAGCTTGTGTATTAGAGGTTTCAACTCCCGTGCGCAAATCTTTGATGCGCGATTGATCCAATACATAAGATCGAATTTGACTGCCCCAGGTAATATCCATTTTGGTTTCTTCAAGAGCCGTTTGTGCTTCGCGTTTTTTCTGCATTTCTAATTCGTATAATTTTGCTTTTAATTGCTTTAAAGCATTGGCGCGATTTTGATGTTGCGAACGATCACTTTGACATTGCACGACAATATTCGTTGGAATATGCGTCATTCGAATCGCAGAGTCTGTTTTATTCACGTGCTGTCCACCTGCGCCTGACGCTCTGAATGTATCGACACGCACATCAGCCATATTTACTGTCACTTCTATATTTTCATCTACTTCTGCTGAAACAAAAACAGAGGCAAAAGACGTGTGTCGTCTGTTTCCCGAATCAAACGGTGATTTTCGCACTAATCGGTGAACGCCAGTTTCAGTTCGCAGCCACCCATAAGCATAATCACCTTGAAAATAAACCACCGCGTTTTTAATGCCAGCGACTTCACCAGAAGAAATCGATTCGACTGATGTTTTAAAACCGTGCTGCGCGCCCCACTTTAAATACATGCGCAATATCATCTCTGCCCAATCCTGCGCTTCGGTTCCACCAGAGCCTGATTGAATTTCGAGATACGCATTATTTGGATCTAATTGACCTGAAAACATCCGTTTAAATTCTAAGTGAGCCACTTGCTTTAAAATGCGATCAGACTCAGCTTTAATTTCTTGAAATAAATTTTCATCTTGCTCGGCTTTGACCAGTTCCATTAATTCCAAACAATCATGAACACTTTGTTTTAATTTTTGAAGGCCAATCACAATGACTTCTAATTCAACGCGCTCTTTTCCTAATTTTTGTGCAAGCTCAGGCGATTTCCAAATATCAGGATTTTCTAATTCGCGTTGCACTTCCAATAAACGATGCTCTTTATTGTCAGAGTCAAAGCACCCTCCGAAGCGTATCAAGACGCACGCGCAAGTCGTCAAGTAATGTTACAACAGGATTAATTTCAATGGTCATGGTCTTGCCTTGTCAGTATAGCTCTCTATCTTAAATTATATTTTCAAAGAAACAAGCTCTGTCTCTTCAGAGCCAACAATTCTTCTTTTTGCTTTGCGAAAAAACCACGATGAGACGGTGGGATACATTGTTTCTTCGATTGCTTGCCTCGCATTGGTTTCACCCTTTCGAGTCCGGCCAAAATGTGTATCAATCACCACACTAAACAAAGTCGCTTGACCTGAGACGCGTGCAGGACAATATATCTTTAGAAATGCAGAGGGGCCATCACTACAATATCCCGCATCAAAAATTAACTGCTCAGCAATTAAATCTCGCAGTCTTTTGTTAAATAAAGTCACATCAACAATACTAGTTATGTCTTTGTCTTTATTTTTTGCCAGAAAAAAATAAAGCAGATTAAAAATCAATTTTAGCAGTGCGGTATATAAATTTTTACTTCGCCAATTTTTTACAAGAAGATTCACCATGTGATCTAATTTCACTTGTCCTAATTCCTGCATTTCATTACAAACTAATTCAAATAAGTAGGCTACTGTTTTGGCCTGGTTCAACAATAACGGATCTCTGAATGTGCTTCTCAAAGAACTGGGCGCTAAAAAATTAAACTCCAACAAAAAGCGGTTACTCCAGGGCTTATCTTCCTCGCGCAAGGGGGCAAAACACGTATTCATGACTGCTGCAAAAATAGCGCTTAAGTTTTCTTGAATGAGTAGCTCCGAGCAGCAATTTAATGCCGCATATTCAGAGCGTACTAACCAATAAATGGCGTTGCAACCGTCCCCATCATTCTGAAGCAATGCCGCTATTAATGCATTTTTTGATTTTGAGTCGCTACCCGCCCTTACAATCTCTAAAAATAATTGCTTTAAAGACGTAACAGGTAAAGCAGGATTGTTTTTAAAAGTTGAAATAATAGTGCAAGCCGAAAATGCAAAATAATTAACAAAATTTCTTCCTTCGCGATCAAATAGCGACAAAGCTCCGATCAACAACATATGTCGATCTGCTTTATAGAAAGCTTGAATAATTGAAATCCATATATTGACGATAGGGGCTATCTCATCGTTTTGAAGCAATACCGCACGGCAAAAAAGCAGTCTTAATATTTCAAAAGCATTGGTATTCTCATAAAACTCGAGTGATTGGTCTACAATTTTTGTTGCATCTGTTGCGATAGATGTCTGAAGTAATATCAGCAATTCAGAAACAGAGCCGAAGGCATCGGACAGGTTGTCTGCGCGCAACGCATCCCCCATCGATTTTATAATCTTTGAAAAATCTCCTGCTTCTCTCATTTTTAAATTCTCATCAATCTGTTCAAATTGCACCCAGAATAAACAAATTACCGTGCTAATGCCAGCAAGTTTGTGCATTGCCGGCACCCGAGATGCTTTTTACATTGTTCTCATCCAGAAATAAAGTCCCGCACAGAGCATCCTGTGATGCTTGCGCGCCAATGGGATCAGCCTCAATGAGATATGCTGTATCAGAAACTGAATGGATATGCAGCTGGTACGCTAAATCCTGGCTTAGGCTTGTCGTGTGCATATTGGCATCATTTGCGCCCTGATAGCTATTATTCAATAAGTAATAATTCTCTAGGTTTGCGGCAAGCTGAAATAAAGCGGCGGCTGCGTGCTGTCTATTAGCATGCGCTTGAAAATCAGTATAAATCGGATAACTCAGCGCCATTAAAATTACCGCAATCGCCATCGTTAATAATAATTCTAATAAAGTAAAACCACGCATGCCCGATCCTCGCTGACCTCGCTGATATCCACGCTGCATTATGAGAGCTATTTTAAAATACGCAATACCGTGTTTTTCAATAAAAATCCTTGCGATTTTGGAAAATTTTAGTATCATGGCTGTTCGTCCGAGCGGGCCGTTAGCTCAGTGGTAGAGCAGTGGACTTTTAATCCATTGGTCGATGGTTCAAATCCATCACGGCCCATATCTTGTCTAGCCTTGCTTGTCTCGTTTAGGTACAATCAATTTCCTGATAGCCACACGAGAGAAAACCATGTCCTTTTTAGCTTATTTCTTTACGAATTACAGTTTGTTTTTTGCCAAAACGGCGACCATCGTTATTGCAATCTTAATTGTTTTTGCCTCGCTGGCTGCGCTGCGCATGAAAGCCAAATCACAAAACAAAGCGACTTTACATGTTGATAAAATCAACGAAAAATATGATGAAATCAAAGATGAAATAAATGAAATTATTCAAACCAAATCAGAACGCAAAAAATTAAGCAAAGAAAAAAAAGTGCGCGAAAAAATTGATAAAAAAAATAATAAAAATTCAGATGGTTATCGGAAAAAATTATTTGTATTAAATTTTAATGGCGATATGCAAGCTTCCGCTGTGTCATCACTTCGCGAAGAAATCACAGCGATTTTATTAACCGCGCAAAAAGAAGACCAAGTATTATTAAAATTAGAAAGTGGTGGTGGCGTGGTACATGGCTATGGATTAGCTTCCTCACAATTACAACGTTTAAAAGATGCTAAAATATTTCTAACCATTTCAATTGATAAAGTAGCAGCGAGCGGTGGTTATATGATGGCCTGCGTTGCGGATAAAATTATTGCAGCGCCGTTTGCGATTATTGGATCCATTGGCGTCATTGCGCAATTACCCAATGTGCACAGATTATTGAAAAAAAATGATATTGATTTTGAGCAAATTACCGCAGGTGAATATAAACGCACGTTGACTGTGTTTGGTGAAAATACCAAAGCTGGTCGCGAAAAATTACAAGAAGAAGTCGATGAAATGCATGAATTATTCAAAACATTTGTCAAAACCAATCGCCCCATCGTGCCGATTGAACAAGTTGCAACCGGTGAGCATTGGTTTGCGGCGCAAACGATGGATAAAAAATTAATCGATCAACTGCAAACCAGCGATGATTATTTAATGGCTCAAAAAGATCACTTCGACATGTATGAAGTCGAATACAAAATGCGTCAAACTTTCTTGCAAAAATTAACAGATCGTACGCAAAGTCACTTAGCTAAAATATTTAATCTTAAAAACAAAATGTATGCCTAATCATCACAGCTGTCACAACCATGAAAGCTCAAAAAATAATTCTTTGAAAATATTATTTTTTTCTATTTCTATTATTTTAATTTATGGCATCGTTGAAGCTATCGGCGGTTTTAAAGCACATTCTCTTGCTTTACTGGGCGATGCGGGTCACATGTTATCGGACTCGCTAGCATTGGGCATTGCGACTTTTGCAGTTTGGATTGCTAAAAAACCGCCATCACAAACCCATAGCTACGGCATGGGTCGCGCAGAAATTTTAGCGGCCTGGCTTTCGAGTTTTATGATGCTGATTATTTCTATTTTTATAATTATTCAAGCGATCGGCAGGATTCATTCGCCCATTAAAGTTGATGCGATTCCTGTTATTGTTATTGCATTTTTAGGTATGCTGATTAATCTTATTGTTGCCTGGATGCTGACGCGCACTGAAAAGACGCTTAATATTCGCGCGGCTTTGCTGCATGTGTTAAGTGATTTACTGGGCTCTATTGCAGCATTAATCGCAGGGATTGTGATTTATGTGACAAAGTGGTATCCGATTGATCCTATTCTGTCTATTTTTATTGGTGTGTTAATTTCAATTGGCAGCATTCGATTATTGAGAGAATCCTTAAGAATATTAATGGAAGGCGTCCCTGCACATATTAATTTACAAGCTGTTTTATCTGAATTAAAAAAAATAAATGGTGTAAAAGAAATTCATGATTTGCATATCTGGACTTTGTCATCTGGCAACATCGCCCTTTCAGCACATGTGAATATTCATGAAATCAGCTGCTGGCAGGCTATTTTAAATAATTTATCTGAAAAATTAGAGCATGAATTCAATATTCACCACATTACGCTACAGCCTGAAGCAGATGTGTTTGATTGCAAACCGTGTAAGATAAAATAATGATAAATAATGCAGATCCATGTGAATTATTTAATGTGTTTTGAAAAAATCGCTTAAAATTCTGTGTAATTGTTCAATTAAATAAAATGGAATAGATATAAGCTGATACTGAACTGAATCTTGATCGGATAATTTAACATCCACATCAACTAAACTTGGCATATCAGAATTAATTCGAACCGCACAGGTTAATTTTTTTAATTTCATAAATAATTGCAATGATTTCATGCTGCCTGTTTTTCCAGATTTAACTTCAATTGGAATAACATGATGTGCATGTTGAATAATATAATCAATTTCAGCATTCGCATTTCTTTCTTCGCGACACCAGTAAAAGAGATTGGTTTCTGCATAAACAGGCTCAATGCATCGCAATAATTGTCCTGTTACTTGTTCTGAAATCGCACCCTGGTTAATTAAGTTGATATCAGTCACAGATTCAAATTGATTCAACCGCAAACCCAACAACGATGAAACCAATCCAACATCAATTAACCCCACTTTAAAGCGCTTATCATCAACTTCTGAAAGCAGCGGCAAACCATTTGCAGACGTGGCATGTACTTTGTAGCAAACACGAGCTTTGCATAATAAATTTAAAGCGTCTTTCAACACCACTGCTTTCACGTCAGAGTTAACATGGCTGTAAATGTATTTTTGTCCTAGTAATTTGGGTATCGCTCTTAATGTTTCTTCTAAATAAAGGGTTGATACTTTTCCGGCATATTTTGAAAAATCATCGCGATAATTAAGCAATAAATCATTGTGCGCAAGTGCAATCTCATGAAGCGAGCTTACATCTGAAAATGCCGCGATTACACTGGGCATTCCACCAATCACTAAATATTCTCGAAATAAAGCCATGAGTTTTGAATGCGCAAGCTGCGGCATCTCATCACCTAATTTGAATATTTTAAGGTAATCAACCAGATTTTCGCATTTTTTAGCCATTAAAAATTCTTCAAAAGAAAATGGCTCAACCTGTAAATAAGTAATTCGACCGACCGGCATGCTGAATGAATGATCATCCAATGCAAAATCCAACAAGGAACCTGCTGCGATCACGGGAAGTGCTGGCAACAATTCGTAGAACCATCTCAGTTTGGCGATTAACTCGGGAAAAACCTGTACCTCATCCAAAAAAAGAATCGACTGATCAATATTAATTTTAATGCTCTGTGCCAATTCAATGTCACGCAAAATAATGGCAGGCTCATTGCTTTTAAAAGCCGTCACTAATTCTGGATTTTTCTCAAAGTTAATTTCGATCAACTGTTTTTCAGCATTTTTCGCAAGATCGCGAATCAACCATGTCTTACCCACCTGGCGCGCGCCACGCATTAACAGCGGCTTGCGAAGGCGCCCCGCTAACCAGCCATGCAAATAATCAGTGGCGTAACGTTTCATGTGATAAAACCTAACTCATTAAAAAATAAAGTATTTTTAATATAGTACTCTATGTTAAGACAAAAGACAAGGCTGTTTTATCCAATTTTGAGACAAAAGACAAGGCTGTTTTGTTCTATAAGCTTTAAGATAATATAAACATGAAATCAGCCTGGACACTTGCTAGTTGCTCCTGGATCACAGATTTAAACAAACTTGACTTCATAAAGCATGAAACATAAAGTATGCGGCATATGAATCAATCGAACGTAAATCCATCCGAAATCGCTCAATTTTCTAAATTAGCAGAGGATTGGTGGAATCCATCGGGCGCAATGAAACCATTGCACGATTTAAATCCGTTACGTTTGGAATACATTAAAAAATACAGTGATTTAAATAATAAAGCAGTTTTAGATATTGGCTGCGGCGGCGGGATTTTAACAGAATCTTTAAGTCAATCTGGTGCTGTTGCGACAGGAATTGATTTAACCGAATCTTTAATTCATGCCGCAAAAAAACATGCTGAAAATAATAATTTAAAAATAGATTATCAATTAATATCAGCAGAAAGTTTTTCGGAAAACAACAAAGAAAAATTTGATGTGATTACTTGCATGGAAATGCTAGAACATGTGCCAGATCCACTGAGCATTATTAAATCCTGCGCAACATTGATTAAACCAAATGGGTTAATATTTTTTTCAACTATTAACAGAAACTTAAAATCTTTTATGTCAGCGATTGTGGGTGCAGAATATATTTTAAATTTACTGCCTAAAAATACACATCATTATGATCAATTTATTAAGCCATCTGAATTAACAGCCTGGTGCGAATCAGAAAATCTAATTTTAAAAAACATTCAGGGTTTATCCTATAATATTTTGACCCAACAATTTAAATTAAGTAATTCAGTTGATGTGAATTATTTAATGTGTTTTGCACGAGAATCAAAATGAAATTCAAAGGCATTTTTTTTGATTTAGACGGTACGCTGCTGGATACCGCACCTGATTTTTTTGCTTGTTTAAATGCAATGCTGCAAGAAAACAATAAACCGCCCATGCAATATGATTTGTTTAAACAAAATGTCTATGGCAATAGCGATACGATGGTGGCGTACGCTTTTGATATGAAAAAATCACATCCTGATTTTGAAAAAATAAGATTAGAATTTATTGAGCGATATAAAAAAAACTGCACCAAACACACTGATTATTTCCCCGGCATGGATTTAATTTTAAATAAGTGCGATGAGAACAAAATCCCGTGGGGAATTATTACCAATAAGCCCACTGATTTAACTCTGTTGGTATTGAATCATTTTGATTTGCCCAAGCGTGCAGCCATTATTATTTGTGGCGATACTTTAAAATACAATAAACCCCATCCTGCGCAATTATTATATGCATGTGAAAAAACCAATGTGAATCCAAATCAAGCAGTTTATATTGGTGATTTAAAAACAGATGTAATTGCTGCAAAAGCCGCTTTTATGCAATCCGTTATTATGGCTTTTGGTTATCAAGCGCCCCATGCAAAAATAGCTGATTGGAATGCAGATTTTGTGGCGCAAGATTCTCTTGAGCTTGAAAAATTTTTGTTTTAAACAAGGCTCTTTGTCACAATCTCAACCAAGTTGCTCGACAGTGTCTTAATGTCAGATAATATTTTCAACTGTTTTTTCATCAATGTGCCGCGCGCGGAATCCATTTGCCTCCAGCGCGTTAATGGCTGAATCACACGCGCTGCAACTTGTGGGTTTTGTTGATCCAATTTTTCCACTTGTTCACGCAAAAATACATAGCTCATCCCGCTAGCGTCATTGAATCTGACTGTATTATCACCAAAAGTGACTAATAAAGCATAAACATTATTGGGGTTTTTAATATCAAATGCAGGATGATTTAATAAATTTTTCACATCATCTAATGTCGTCAAAATAGTTGAGCTGGCTTGTAGCGTCAACCATTTATTAATAACCAACGGCTCGTTTTGAAAGCTTTCATAAAAATAATCTAAAGCAGAATTACGCAAACCCACAGGATGATCATTAAGCGCAACTAAACCACCTAATTTATCTGTCATATTATTCGCGTCGGCAACTTGGCGAAAAGCTAAATCAAAATAACGTTCTTTTTCTGTTTTTAATAAATAATACAAACTTTGATTTTTTAATCTTCTGTGACCCGTTGACGTCATGTCAAAAACATAGGGTCCTACTAATTTATTTTTCTCAACTGCAGCGAGCCACAATTTCTCTAATGCACTAGCAAGTGATCGTTCAACAAAGTTTTTAGCTTCAAAAACAAATTCTAAATCAACTTGATTAATATGCGTTAATAAATAGCTTAAAGACGGCAACACTAATAATCTCGATAAAAAATAAAGATCGGTCGATGGATCTAATAATAATTTTTCAAAGCTATTAATTAATAATGTGGGTAAATTTGGTTTTTGACCCTCGGCTAACAATATTGCAATAGCGCCAATGGTATTAACGGCTAATCGCTGCCCTGCTTCAAAGCGACAAAATGCGTCTGTATCATACTGAAATAACAAAGCCAATTCCGCATCTGTATAATCATATTTTAATGTGACAGGTGCTGAAAAATGACGCAACAAAGAGGGAATGGGTTTTTCAGTAATATTATTTAAAATAAATTTTTCTTCGGATTTATTGATATCTAGAATAGTTGTTTTTAAAATTGCTACACCAGATGAATTAATCAATCCTACTGCCAAAGGCATTTCAAAGGGTTTTTTGTGTAATTGATTGGGCGTTGGCGCGCAGGTTTGTTTCACCGCAATTTCATAGGTTTTTTTATTGGCATCATAATTAGTTTTAATGTGCAAAACCGGCGTGCCTGCTTGGTCGTACCACAATTTAAATTGCGATAAATCTTTACCTGATGCTTTTTCCATCGCATGAACAAAATCTTCTGTCGTAACCGCCATTCCGTCATTGTCAGAAAAATAAATATCCATGCCCTTTCGAAAAATTTCAGGCGTGATTAATGTTCGAATCATACGAATTACTTCAGAGCCTTTATAATAAACCGTCGACGTATAAAAATTATCGATTTTCATGTAGCTGTCGGGACGAATCGGATGCGCCATCGGTCCTGCGTCTTCTGGAAATTGCTGATTGCGAATGGTATTCACTGTGTCAATTCGCGCAACGCCACATGACGTCATGTCTTCTGTAAATAATTGTTCGCGAAAAACCGTTAGACCTTCTTTTAAAGTCAATTGAAACCAGTCGCGACACGTAATTCTATTACCAGACCAGTTGTGAAAATATTCATGACCAATGACAGATTCAATATGCATATAATCTTGATCAGTTGCCGTTTCTGGTTTTGCTAAAATATATTTGGTATTGAAAATATTTAAGCCTTTGTTTTCCATCGCACCCATATTAAAATCAGAAACAGCGACAATCATATATTGATCTAAATCATATTCGCGACCAAAAGTATCTTCATCCCATTTCATCGCGTGAATTAAGGCTTGCATGGCAAATTGTGCTTGATCCACAAAGCCTTTTTCAACATAGACAAATAATTTTACGGTGCGCTTTTTCATGGTGATAAATTTTTCTTCTATCACATCAAAGTCACCGGCTACAAGCGCAAATAAATAACAGGGTTTTTTCGAAGGATCCTCCCATTTTACCCAATGCCTATTTTGATCTAATATCTTTTTCTCAATTAAATTTCCATTAGATAATAAAATGGGAAATTTTGTTTTATCAGCGGAGATAGAAACTGTAAAATACGCCATTACATCGGGGCGATCTAAATAGTAAGTAATTCTGCGAAAGCCTTCGGATTCACATTGTGTGCACATATTGGTGCGTGATTGATAAAGACCCATTAATTGCGTATTTTTTTTAGGAAAAATTTTCACGCGGGTTTCTAATAAAAATTGGTTATCTGGCGCATTAAAAATAATTAATTCTTTTTCTGTTTTTTTATATTCGCCTTTTGATAATAATTTTCCATTAAGTAAAACAGATTCTAGTATTAAATTTTCGCCCATTAATACTAAATCATTTGTTTCAGTATTTTTGGTTATATTTAAAATGGATTTCACAATGGTGTAATCATCAACAATATCAAAATGCAAATCAACTTTTTGAATTGAAAAGGCGGATGGAAGATAATTTTTAAGGTAAGTTGTTTCAAGATGAGTGTGAATTTCTTGCATAAGGCGCTCCGAGATTTTTTGTTTTAAGATGAATTAAATTTAACACAAAATAGCCTAAAACACCTGAAATAACGGATCCTATAATAACACCCAATCGAATGACAGCTGCGTATTCGCCATTAAATGCGAGGCCCCCGATAAATAAACTCATCGTAAATCCAACCCCCGCTATTAAGCTCATGCCATATAAATTAAGTGGCGTAATACCTTTGGGTAATGGCGCAACGCCACACATGACGCTCAACATTGTCGCGCCCCAAATACCTATTTGTTTTCCTAAAAATAATCCCAGCGCAATGCCCACAGGAATAGCGGTTAAAAAATGATGTATCGTAACACCGGCAAACGAAACACCGGCATTCGCAAACGCAAATAGCGGCAAAATGCCATAAGCAACCCAGGGGTGCAATCTTTTTTCCAACGTGCGAAGTGGCGAGTAATGATTAGGCCCTGATTCCTTGAGTGGAATAATCAATGCAATAATAATACCAGCTAACGTTGCATGCACGCCTGATTTTAAAACACAAATCCACAGTAAAGTTCCGACAAATAAATAGGGACTCAAATTACTGACTTTAAAACGATTAAATAAAATTAAAATAATAATTAAGAGTGATGCAATCAGCAGCATCGTCAGTGAAATTTTAGCGGTATAATAAACAGCGATTACCAATATTGCGCCGATATCATCAAATATCGCAAGTGCCGTTAAAAATATCTTTAAGCTCGCCGGAATTCTGGAGCCCAACAAAGATAAAATGCCCAGTGAAAAAGCAATATCAGTTGGTGTAGGAATCGCCCAGCCCTTTATTAAATTAGCATCTTGATAATTAAAAAATAGGTAGATAAGCGCGGGAACTAACATGCCACCCATTGCTGCAATCGCTGGCAACATTGTTTTTGGAACCGTATTCAATTCGCCTTCTAGCATTTCACGCTTAATTTCAAGACCGACAAGCATAAAGAAAATCGTCATAAAGCCGTCATTGATCCAATGAAGCAATGGTTTGCTTAAACTAATCTTATCAATAGAAACACTGATGATTATTTTGAAAAAATGCGTGTAGCTTGCTGACAGCGAAGAATTATCAATCGCCATAGCAAAAACAGCGGCTGCAAATAAAATAATGCCCGCGCTGGTTTCAAGTTTGATAAAGTCTCGAACAAATTTAAAAGGTGATGCCAATGGAAAATCTCTTCTGAATTAAAATAACGCGAGCAAGGTGCCCGCGCTATTGCCTTTAAATATTACTTACAGCAACCATCTGACTTAGAGCAGCAGCTCTTTGCGCAACAGTTATAAACTAAAGCTGTAAAAAAGGCGAAAAGAAAGAAATCGACAAAGCCCCAGAGTAATCCCCATAAGCCGCCAACGTAAGTTGGTGCTAAGCCCATGTAGATGTTGCTCATTAAAGCCAATACAGGCAGGCCAAAGGCACAACATTTTCCCAACCAAGCCAAGATCATCCAACCTAAGCCTGAGATTAAACCCCATGAAAAGCCAAAACTCACGGGTCGAAGTTTTCCACACATTGACATGACGCTCTCCTTTGCATTGATTATGTTTCGAAACAAACGGTTACGAAACTCCTTCATTATACCTACTTGTGTTTTATAAACAAACCCAGTAGGATAGCGGCTCGTTTCACTGACTAAATAAGGTAAAAGTCCCTATGCCAAGTGTTGATATTCAAGAAACAGGCTCTTTTGACGTTGCTTTACGCCGTTTTAAGCGTTCATGCGAAAAGGCAGGCATTCCAACGAAGCTTCGCCAAATGGAATACTACGAAAAACCAACGAGCAAACGCAAGCGCAAGCATGCTGCTGCCGTTAAGCGTTATGCTAAAAAGCTTCAAAAAGAAGATGAAGCGATGCAAAGGGAACGTGTTCGTCACTAAGAATTAGCTACTGGCACAAAATGAACCGCGCGTGAAGCCTTGTAATCAAGGCGTAACAAGCGGATTTTTTTAAGGAAATCACAATGTCAGCTCTAAAGCTCCAAATTCAAGAAGACATGAAAAGCGCCATGCGCGCCAAAGAAGTGGCGCGCCTTGGTACCATTCGTATGCTGCTTGCGGCTATCAAACAACGTGAAGTCGACGAACGCATTGAGCTCACTGACAGCGACGTTCTTCAAATTATTAACAAAATGATCAAGCAACGTCGTGAATCAGCGACCCAATTTCGCGCCGGCAATCGACCCGAGCTAGCCGAAAAAGAGGAATCTGAAATCGCTCAACTTGAACAATACCTACCGCAACAGCTTTCTCAAGCTGAGATTGATCAAATCGTTCAAAATACTATCATTGAAATAAAAGCATCTAGCATAAAAGATATGGGCGCCTTAATGAACGCCCTTCGTCCCAAACTCCAAGGCAAAGCCGACATGGCGGTTGTGAGTCAAGCTGTTAAAGCTAAATTGAGCTGAAAAAAATCAATATAATTAAGAATTTTATCTCGTTTTTAATTCTTTTGGTTGCAAAAGGTAACTATTAATGTTATTTTTTGAAAATGAAAGAAAATATTACTTCGCTCAGTCAGTATATAGATTCTCTGCAATCAAAAGGTATTTATTGGTTTTTGCGTCAAGATGCAATGCGTTTTCTTAACTTGTCCGGCGCTGCTTTTAAGATGACAGCACACCGGCTAATGAAAAAAAGGAGGCTGCAGCGTATTCGAGGTGAGTTTTATGCATTAGTGCCACTTGAATACCGAGCAACAGGTTCTCTTCCTGCAACTTGGTTCATCAACGCGCTGATGGAACATCTTCATCAGCGCTATTATGTTGGCTTATTAAGTGCTGCTGCATTGCATGGAGCAGCACATCAACAACCAATGATATTTCAAGTAATCACCGATAAACGCACACGCATGATTACCGCGGGGGGCGTTCGCATTCAATTTCTTTACAAGAAATCGATTTCAAAATATTTTTCACAGGAAATAAAAACAGAAACCGGTGTGATGTGTGTTGCCACGCCTGAAGTGACCGCGTTTGATTTGGTTCGTTACATGGATGAATCCGGTCAAGTAAATCATGTTGCAACAGTGCTTTGTGAGCTGGCAGAGAAATTAAATAGTACGCTGCTAGCAAAATTAGTAGAGCAAGATGATGTGGAAATAAGTATTGCACAACGCTTGGGTTATTTATTAGATGCGCTTGCATTACCTGTTGATTTAACATCGCTAGAAAATGTTTTAAAAAATAAAAAACCGATTAAAAGATGGCTGGTTACAAAAGGTCAGCGTATTATTATTTCGCAAAATAAAACATGGCGTATTTTAATAAACGAAATCGTGGAGCCTGATGAATTATGATTCCTCAAACTGCAATCACGGCATGGAGAAATGTCGCACCTTGGGCTTCAGTTGATCAAATAGAGCAAGATTTAATTTTGTCTCGTGCAATATGTGAATTGTATCAACATCCTGCCATTGGAGAAAATTTGGTATTTCGAGGCGGCACCGCTTTGCATAAATTATTTTTTCAGCAAAGCGGGCGATTTAGCGAAGATCTAGATTTCGTGCAAATTCATGCAAAACCCATCGGCGATACAGTAAGCGTTATTCGCGAGTGCCTTGATCCATGGCTTGGTAGTCCGAACTGGAAACAAAACCAAGGTCGTTTCACAATGTATTATCGATTTGAATCAGAATCAAAACCAATCGTTAGTCGCAAAGTGAAAATTGAGATTAACACGAGAGAACATTTTAACGCGTTACCCTTGGTTCGAAAAAAATACGAAGTCAAGAATACTTGGTTTACTGGTACTGCTCATGTATTAACGTACGCACTGGAAGAATTAATTGGCACAAAATTAAGGGCGTTGTATCAACGCAAAAAGGGTAGAGATTTATATGACTACTGGTATGTAAAAAAATATCACGGCTTCAACAACACTACAGTGATCAAAATTTTTCAACAATACATGGCGCACTCCAATCAATCGGTATCGCGCGCTGAATTCGAACAAAATATTTTGACAAAACAAAAAAATATCGTTTTTACAAGTGATATTGCGCCACTTTTGACCAGTCAGTTTTTATCAGAATATGATATGCATCAAGCTTTTAAAATGGTGTTAACGGATTTTGCAAGTCAGCTACCAGGAGATGCATGGAAATGCATTTTACCTACTTACGCAGAATCTTAAGCTATACCCCAAACTCCAAGGCAAAGCCGACATGGCGGTTGTGAGTCAAGCTGTTAAAGCTAGATTAAGCTAAAAATATTTTCTATACACACCCCTGCGTTGAAGCAGGGGCAGTTTTAATTACTAATTATTATGCGGCGGTAAGTTCACAACTGCGTTCATATTGATCTGCCATTCATTGCAATGAGGGCCAACGGGCGCACCATGAGAGCAAGTAGGCGACCCCTGCAAGGTGTAAACGACGGTCATTCCGCTAAATCCTTTGTAGTTAGCGTTTCTTGGATATATTGTGTGAACGCGTGTAGCAATATCTTCATTATTCTGTCCAACGCACGGTACGGAAACCTCAAAATGATGCATCGCAGGCGGAGTGTTAGCATACTCCTGCACCATAAATCCAAGAGCGAAGGCATCGTTACAACCCTGAACATGCAAAGTTTGTGGGAAGGATTGAGGGCTTTTACATCCCATTACCACGCCTTTTTCTCGACCGACCGCATTGGAAACACACATAGGCATCCCTGTGTTATTGGTAAATGTGATGTTGTACATATGTCTCTCAGTCGCAAAAGCCTGACTACACAACACAATCCCAGCTAAACCTCCCACTATGGACATTAATCTCTTGTTCTTAAACATAATATTCTCCGTTGATAAAAATTAGATCTGTCGACTATCTTACTCTGAACCGATTCGCTCAGACAAGATTTAAATCTTCATGCAGAATAGAACCTAAATCAGGTTCAGAACCTATTAGAGGTTCAGAACCTTATATTGTTTCTAAACCTATTTTAGGATAGACTGGGTTCGTATTCAATAACCGCAAGAGTTAAGCAGTATGGAATGGCAAATGTTTGGATTTAAAGAAGATCCATTAAACACGTCTCCGATTAATAAATCAACGTTACAGATTTTCACGGGCCATCAAGATGAAGCACGAACTTGCATGAATGCGCTGGCGGGTGGCAATGTGAGAATGGTAATTGAAGGCGCAAGAGGTGTTGGCACCACATCGTTTGCTAATTATTTACGGTTCAGCGTCGAAGCCAAAAATATTTATTTTACGCCTCGCACAGAAATTAAAGTCGAGCAAGGTTGGCGATCCGAAACTTTGCTGGCAGCGCTGATTAGTAATTTTGTAAGGGAAATTGAATTGCGACCTGAATTTGAAACATTATTATCTGATAGGCGATTCTTGTCTGCTAAATCACTGTCTTCTCGCATTGCAGAAACGTATCGTTCATTTGGAATTGATGCCTTTGGTTTTGGTGCCAATTACGGAAAACAAGCAGGTGCTGTCACGCAGCCTGTTATTGTGCCATCGCCCGTGCTGGGGCATCATTTAGAAGATTTAATCGCGCTAGTAAAATTAGCTGGTTTTAAAAAGGGCGTTTTATTTCAATTGAATAATTTGGATATCGGCGAGATTCACAGTCAAGAGGACATGAAATATTTATTCAATGCATTGCGTGATTATACTCAAATTGACGGCAGCAATTGGCTTTTTGTTGGTGACATTGGTTTGCGAAAATTTATCGCGCAGCACGTTGATCGCTTAGATGATATTATTTCTCACGAAGTGAAAATTAACCCGCTGCCTGCTGCTGATTTAACGAGTATGCTTGAAAAACGCATCGAGTTTTATGGTGAATCAGACAAAGTAGCATTGCCAATTGATGATAAAGTTTTTAAATATTTATACAAAATTACCAATGGCCGTTTAAGATATGTCTTTGGATTGGCATCGCGATTAATGAATCGACTATCAATTGGAGATCTCGTGGATAAAATCACGCTGGATATTGCAAAACCGATGCTGATAAAATTAGGAAAAGATAGAGTGCATCGATCCGATATTAATATCATTGAAGAACAAACATTGCATTTGCTGGTAACCATCCCAAATGCAACGCCTTCTGTCATTGCAAGAAAATTAAAAAAAACAGCGCAGTACATTGGCCGCACATTATCAGTTTTAGCTGACAAGGGACTTGTCACTTCGAAACGCGAAGGACGCGAACGAACTTATACTCCATCGATTGATGCAGTCATCGCTTACACTGAGATAGATTAATGAAAAACCACATTCCAAAAGCATTTATCCAAGATGTCGTTGCAAGAACAGATATCGTAAGCATTATTGGCGCGCGCATTGAACTCAAAAAACGCGGTAACACGCACACGAGTTGCTGCCCTTTTCATAGTGAAAAAACACCGTCTTTTACGGTGAGTCAAAATAAACAATTTTATTATTGTTTCGGCTGCGGCGCGCACGGTAATGTGATTGGTTTTTTAATGGAATACGACAGATTATCTTTTCTGGATGCCGTCACTGATTTAGCAAAACAATTGGGATTAGATATTCCCATTGAAGAAAATAATATAGAAGCCGCGCAGCACAATATTTTATTTAATCTCATGGAGCAAGCACAAAAATATTTTCAAAAAGAATTGCCGCAATCTCCCGCTGCTATTGCTTATTTAAAATCACGCGGATTAACGGGTGAAATCTGCAAACAATTTGGCGTGGGCTTTGCGCCTGACAGTTGGGATTTTTTATGCAAATCGTTTAATAATATTCCTGAAACACTATCTGAATTAACCACTGCAGGCATGTTAGTACAAAAAGATTCAGGTGGATATTACGATCGATTTCGCGACCGTATTATGTTTCCTATTCGTGATTTACGCGGCAAAACAATCGGTTTTGGCGGTCGCGTTTTAAAAGACGGTATTCCAAAATATTTAAACTCACCCGAAACGCCGATTTTTCATAAAAATCAAACGGTTTATGGCTTATATGAAGTCAATCAAGCGAATCGAGAATTAAAAAAAGTGTTAGTCGTTGAAGGTTATCTCGATGTGATTGCTCTATCACAATATGGTATTAATTATTCTGTTGCAACGCTCGGCACTGCATTAAATATAAAACATATTCAAACCATTTTGCGTTACACCACTAATATTATATTTTGCTTTGATGGCGATGCGGCGGGTAAAAAAGCAGCGCTACGCGCATTGACCATTAGCTTGCCGTTATTACGTGACGGATTGGATTTTAAATTTTTATTTTTATCAGAAAAAGAAGATCCTGACAGCTTAATTCGAAAAATTGGCGCTGAGAAATTTGAAAGCTTAGTGAATCAAGCCGAAAACTTATCTGACGTATTTTTTTCACAATTATCATTGCATTTTTCAATTGATACGATTGCAGGTAAAGCTGCTTTTGCAAAAGAAGCGCATGATTTATTGCAAACCATGCCAGACGGTATTTATAAAAATTTAATGCTAGAAAAATGTGCTTCCCTTCTTTCTTTACCCGCTCACAGCATTGCGCAACTTGATAAAACACCAGTAAAACCATCTCACCCACCCATTTCTCAATCACCTATTATTGCTTTGCCCAAATCTGGCGAACGATTATCGCCGGCTTTATTAGCAATTTGTTTATTATTGCAAGATGCTGGGTTAATTAAATTATCTCCAGATTTTTTAAATTTAAATATTGTGTCAGAATCACCTGAAGTAATATTACTATCTGAATTATTAAAATATTTTACAGATCATCCCGATAATAATTTAAGTGATTTATTATCTGAAATTTCAGATGACTCAAAACGTAATTTTATCGCGCGCTTGGCTGTTTATTCTATCAATACACCCAAAAAAGATATAGCAGCTGAATTTGCAGGCGCACTACAAAGATTGATCGAGCAAAATGAAAAATTTGAGCTAACTACTTTAATTAATAAATCCAAAACAGCAGAATTAAATATAGACGAGAAGAAATTACTGCGGGATTTGTTGGCGAAAAGACATGTGGTCAAAATAAATACAATATAATGCTGGCTACTCCGAAACCTCCTGATATATCAACAAAAAATAACACTTAATTTTCGCATAGTTATAGTATAGAATACCTGGTTTGCCGCCTCACCCAATAACCCGAACCTAAATTGGACAAAATAGCATGGCTAAAGCAATTGTATCTCAGACGGTCGCTCCACAAAATCAACAAGAAACTGGATTCAATGTTTTAACGCAGGAAGCGAAACGCAAGGGTTATTTGACCCACGAAGATCTGATTAACATGCTGCCGAATGATTTTGTCGATCCGACACAAATGGAAAGCATTATCGGTCGCTTGAATGAAATGGGCATTCGCGTCTATGAAGTACCGCCTGATGAAAGCGAGCTCTTATTATTAGAAGATGCCACAGATTCCGAAGATGATTTGTCCGATGCCATTGAAGCCATCGCGACCGAAAACCGCACTACCGACACCGTCCGCATGTACATGCGCGAAATGGGCAGCGTTGAGTTATTAACGCGCGAAGGCGAAATTGAAATTGCCAAACGAATTGAAACCGGCATTCGCCAAGTCATGGGCGCTCTGGTTTATTACCCTCAATTAATCGAGCGTTTTATCAAGCGCTATCACCGCATCGTTGAAACGGGCGGACGATTGGGTGAAATTATCACGGGTTACTTTGAATTTGATGAAGCTTACACAGCAGCCGCAGCAGTAGCTTTGGCTGAAAAAACAGATAAAGCAGAAAAAGCCGCGGCGGCTCTATTAATTGAAGCGGATGATGAAATCATTATTCCAAAAACAAAAGGGAAATCGACTAGCGAAAAATCCAAAACCAAATCGGCAGATGACGAAGAAGAAGAAATTGCTGTTGGCGCTGAAGAAGGCGCAACAGACGATGAAGACGAATTAGAAGACACCGGTCCTGATCCTATTTACACCAAAGAACAAATGGAAATACTGGAAAAACTATTTGTCAAATATGCGGCATCTGTTAAGAAAAATGGCAAGAAGCATAAAACAACAGAAAAAGCGCGCAATGAGCTAGGTGAGCATTACGCGAAATTTAAACTATCTATTAAGCAATTTATTTTTCAAACATCTCGTTTACGTTCATTGTTGCGCGAAACACGCGAACAAGAACGCATTATTATGAAAATATGCATTATCGATGCCAAAGCACCGCGCAAAGATTTTATTGATTCATTCCCAGGCAACGAATCTGATTTAAAGTGGCTTGATAAATTTATCAAGGCGCATCCCAAATCAGCTGAAATTTTAAAATTGCGCGAACGTGAAATTCATCGTGCACAAAAAAAACTGGCTTTGATTGAAGAAGAAAGTGATTTAATTATTCATGACATAAAAGAAATCAATCGTCGCGTTTCAATTGGCGAAGCCAAATCTCGCCGAGCAAAAAAAGAAATGATCGAGGCGAATTTGCGCTTGGTGATTTCTATTGCGAAAAAATACACGAATCGCGGGCTGCAATTCTTAGATTTAATTCAAGAAGGCAATATTGGTTTGATGAAAGCGGTTGATAAATTTGAATATCGTCGCGGTTATAAATTTTCAACCTATGCAACCTGGTGGATTCGCCAAGCGATTACGCGATCCATTGCTGATCAAGCGCGCACGATTCGAATTCCTGTGCACATGATCGAAACGATTAATAAGCTCAACAGAATTAGTCGTCAATTAACGCAAGAAACTGGCTTGGAACCAACGCCTGAAGAACTCAGCAAACACATGGACATGCCAGAAGACAAAATTCGCAAAGTATTAAAGATTGCAAAAGAGCCGATTTCCATGGAAACACCCATTGGCGAAGATGAAGATTCGAGCCTAGGTGATTTTATTGAAGACACCAACATGGAATCTCCAGTTGATTTTGCGACAAACTCAGGTCTGCGCGAAGCCATGCGCGAAGTCTTGTCGAGCCTCACGCCGCGCGAAGCAAAAGTATTGCGTATGCGTTTTGGGATTGACATGAACACTGATCACACACTTGAAGAAGTGGGTAAGCAATTTGATGTCACGCGTGAGCGTATTCGTCAAATCGAAGCGAAAGCGTTGCGAAAGCTGCGCCATCCGACTCGCGCTGAAAAGCTCGATAGCTTCTTGGATCAAGATGGTGATGATTAAAATAGCAAAAAATGCGAAGATATGCCTTTCGCTTATGTTATGCTCACGTTAATTTAATTTTAATGTGAGCCAACAGACGTGCTTATCCCTGAAATCACCGACTCTTTATTAGAACGCCTTGATTTATTTAAAATCAATCCTGCTCATATTCTTATTTATGGAGAGCAAACTGATCGCATCAAAACAGCGCTTCAACAGCGCTATCCCACTTCGCACATCCAAACAGCCTCTGCGCTAATAACATTAAATACACACCAGAATAATTCAATTGATTTTATTATCTCGTCTTTTGCCCTGCATCTTGAACCTGAACCAACATTTTTATTAAATGAATTTTTTAGAATTTTAAAAATCAATGGATTATTATTGTTTTCAACCTTGGGTCCAGATAGCTTTTTAGAGCTGCGAAAAAATTCTCGAGACACCAACGGATTAGTGGACATGCATCATATTGGAGATTGGCTCAAAGAATTAAGATTTAATGATCCTGTGATGGATATGGAAAAAATTATTCTAGCTTATGACTCTCTCGATTTACTATTTCAAGATTTTCACTATTTGCAAAAATTAGAATACAATCCTCAATTTAAAACAGCGGATTATTTTCCGCTGACACTCGAAGTTTTATATGGACATGCGTGGAAAACAGAATTGCCAACAGAATCTGATGAAGTGGCCATTCCTGTTAGCGCAATCAAACGGAATAAAAATAAATAAAAAGGTGCTTTATGAAAAAAATAATATCAAGTCTTGCTTTGGCTTTATGTTTTTCAACCGGTCTTGCTTTGGCTGGATCATCAACAGCGGCTTCAAGCATGCATTACGGAAAATCTAACTTGCTCAGTGGTTCGCAATACGGATCTATTGTTATTACGAATTGCTCTTTTCAAATGGCCAGTGTCTCTGCCTCATTTACAGACGGTTCGTACAATACTATGCCGATTTATCCGCAAGGCGATTATCCAGAAAATATCATTAGCATTGATAATGCTTTTCCCTATGTCGATATTGAAATTAATGCAGCAGACGGGACTGTTTTATTCCCTGATCAGCCTGTTTATCCAGGTCAATACATTGGCATTGGTTGCTACACAAAGTCAGCACAAGCAAAACAAACAGTGGTTGTTAAATAAGTAAATAAATAACGAGAATAAATCATGAAATCAATCTTTACTCTATTTATTTTTTTGGGGATGGCGGCAGGATTAGCTGGCTGCGCCCCTTATAATAATTATTATCCACCTGTAACGGTGAATAATCCGCCTGTATACAATCCGCCGCCCGCATCCAACAGTATGCATTACGGACCGCCAGCGCAACCTGTCTATCCTTCTGTGACTGTATCAGGTGGTGGCAGCGAAGCGAATAGTATGCATTATGGAAATTAAGTGTGCTGAATAAAAACCTGGCGCAAATTTATTTATGCTTTGCGCTTGGTTTCTTTTTTTTATCTTGCAGGTGACGAACCATAAGCTGCTGTTTTCGCGGCGGCGCAAATTGTTGGACTTGTTCTTTAATGCATTGTCAATTCTTTCCAAGACTTCCCCGGTAATTTTGAAATTAAATTATCCATGACGCATGAAAAAGCCTGGTCGGCATTCCAATTAATTTCATCAGATAATAAAAATCTTATATCATCTCTAAATTCATGCTGTTGCATTTTTGGAATTAAATTTTTTTCAAATTCTGCTCGACTTATTTTAATTTCATTTGCACCATTGTATTCATGAAATGTGTGAAGTACTTTTTTGCAGTCCATATCTAATTTTATTATTCCAATCCATAAATCAAATAAATCCCGACCTTTTAATCGTTGAAACAACGCGCGCAATTTTGTGCCCATTAACTCTTCTAATTGATATGTTTTAATATTGGCCTTTCCAGAAAACCAGCGACTTTCGAATTGATAATCAAAATCCTGATATCCATAGACAGTAAAAATTTCGGTGGTGTTAATTTCAATTTTTAGACGCAAAGGAATGGGCGGACTATCTTCTGATTGAAATCGATAAATTAATTTTGCGGAGCGTGGTGTTTGTTTCCATCGCGCCTCACCTAACCACGGACTTAATGCATCGCGAATTGCAGTTAAAACAGGACCAATCGGCTCATCTTTCATTTGTACAAAATCTAAATCCTCGCTATATCGCGCAGCTGGTTTGATAAATAATTTATTCAATGCAGTACCGCCGCGAAATGCTAAATTCTCTTGTATTATCTTGCTTTGATATAATGAAACTAAAGCGCGACTTAATACCAAATCTTGTTCGATTTGATATTGATAAGGCCATGGTGACTGATTGCGCCATTCATCAATATAGCTAACTGAAATCATTTAAATCACTCTCCCATTTTGCATTAATTGCTATTTTCCATTTTGCATCTCGTGGTGCACCCGTAATTGGGTAATATGGCGCTAGCCCAACTATATTTAATTTCTTATTTTTTAAATAATTATACAGAATCTGTGACAACATACTATGTCCTAATTTTTCCAAAATGTAACCCAGTCTTTGCACCCAGGTCAACTCCTTATTTTTTAAAAGCAATTTTTTTAAATCAGCAGGCTTAACTGCTTCTCCTAATTCATGAAGAATTGTCGCAACATGTCCCCATGCGCCAGACTGTCGCAAGTATAAGCACAGATCCATCATCGTTGCTGCTGGAGTTGAGATATTCATCATGCCGCTACGCGCTTTAAGTTGTGTTACTTCTGAATCTACAATTATCTTTTTTGTGATGAATTCAATCCTAACTCGACCACAATGAATTGATCTTCGATGTCGATCTACAACCACTTGAAAAATTTGCGCCTGCTGATGTGCTGCACCGAAATAAAGCGCAGCACTTAATAGCCCAACATAATATTTTTGCTTCCAATGATTCATCAGATCAATAATAAAATAATCCGCGGGTAGACAACCCATTTTGCGAAATTTTGGTGTCAAAATCAGATAATAACCTTTTACAATCCCAACGATTTCCTTACTTTTTTTTAGACGATAAATTGCTCTTTCAGCAGCTTTCGATGTGCACTTCAGATCAACTTGCATTTTTTTTGCAGTAAACGAAATCTCACCTTTCGAGGTTAGCTGATCAATATAGGTTTTTGCATTTGAATTCATAATGATAAGTATAATACACTTAAACCCCCTTTTAAAGGGGGTTTATGAAATTTTTACTTATAATAACATGTGGTTAGATGATTTTATTGACTATTTTTCTGAAGGAAATTCAAATAAGCTTTCAGCGGCGCTGCAAATTCGGGTCTTTTAAGCGCAAAATCAATGGTTGCTTGTAGAAATCCAAAGCGATCACCGCAATCATAACGACGACCCACGATAGAACAAACAGTAATAGCTTCATAAGAAAGCAATTTTGCAAGACCATCGGTTAATTGCAATTCTCCACCCACGCCCAATTCTGTTTTTTCCAATAATTCAAAAATACGTGGCGTTAAAATATATCTTCCTGTCACAGCTAATGTTGAAGGAGAATTTTCAGGCTTTGGTTTTTCGATAATGCTCATGATTTGATTTTCAAATTGAGAATTTTGCATCATCGATACAATACCGTATTTATCAGTATCTTCACGCTTAATATTTTCAACAGCCAACACGCTTGATTTTGTTTGTTGATATTGTTTAATCATCGCGCTTAAGCATGCTTGATCACTATATTCCATCACGTCATCCGCCAATAAAACCGCGAAAGGCTCATTGCCCACAGCAGGTTTTGCGCATAAAACCGCGTCTCCCAATCCACGCGCAACAGGTTGTCTCACATAAACAATTTTCACATCTGATGGAATAATATTGCGAACTGTTTCTAATATTGCTAATTTTCCTTTTTGCTCAAGTAAATATTCAAGCTCAAAATTACGATCAAAATAATCCTCAATAGCACGCTTTCCAGAACTGGTCACAAACACTAATTTTTTAATGCCGGCCGCTACTGCTTCTTCAACTACATATTGAATTAAAGGTTTGTCGACAATCGGCAGCATTTCTTTGGGACCTGCTTTAGTGACTGGCAGAAATCGTGTTCCCATTCCCGCAACTGGAAAAACCGCGGTTGTAATTTTCGTCACTTTTGCACTCTCCCTATTATTTTTTCAAGCAAGCCCATCGTTGAAGCATCTAATTCTTTTGGTAATTTATTCTGGCTTAAAGAATTAATTAATATATCAGCTACTTTTTTACCATGTTCAACACCCCACTGATCAAAAGGATTAATGCCCCACATCACACTCTGAACAAAAACTTGGTGTTCATACAGGGCGAGCAACGCGCCCAATGCCTCAGGTGTTAATTGATCAATCAAAATCGTCGTGCTCGGCCGATTGCCTTCAATATGTTGATGCGCTTTTGCATCACTTGTGCCCTGCATCAGCGTTTGACTTTGTGCCAAGCAATTGGCTGCGCGCTTAATATCATACTCGTTTAATGTTTTATTATTATCGCAATGTAATTCTAAAATAAAATCAACGGGAATAGTCTGTGTTCCTTGCATCAGCAATTGATGAAAACTATGCTGACTGTTAGGGCCGATATCGCCCCATACAAGCTGCCCGGTCGGATAATTTATTTTTTCACCATTTTGCAAAACATTTTTCCCCAAGCTTTCCATGTGTAATTGCTGCAAAAAAGCAGGCAATAATTTTAAATGCAAGCTATAAGGCACAATGGCTTTTGAATAAAGATGAAAAAAATTATTATACCAAACGCACAACAGCGCGGTGATCACGGGACCATTTTTTTTAAAGTCAGCATGCTGAAAATGCAAATCCATTTGATGTGCGCCATGCAAAAAACGCTTAAATACCTCTATTCCATACACTAAAATATTAGCAAAATTAACCGCTGACCAAACAGAATAACGACCGCCGACCCAATCCCATATTCTTAAAATATTGTCTTCCAAAAATCCGGCTGCAAGCGCGCGCTCTGTTTTTTCTGTCACGGCGTAAAATTGTGATGTTGATTTTAATTTTTGATCATCAGGAAACCAGGCTTGAATAGTTTTATATATCATCATGGTTTCAGGTGTAGTAAAAGATTTTGATGCAATAATCACAATGGTAGTTTCTGGATTACACAGCTTAAGTTTTGCTTTAATATCCGCTAAATCAAATTTTGTTAAAAAATAACACTGTGCGTTTTTAGAAATGTCTTTCTGATAATCCATTGCTTGATCAAATAGTCTGACACCCAAATCAGAGCCGCCCATGCCGACATGCAAAATAGTATTAATTGGCTTTTGAGTATAACCCAATAATTTTTTTTGATTTAATGCTTCTGCAATTTTTGCCATGCGATTTAACTCAACGTGCACTGCTTTATTGCTTTCAGCTTCTGGCGCGCGCAATGCCATGTGCAATGCGGCTTTATTTTCAGAAATATTAATTTTTTCGCCTAAAAATAAATTTTTAATAGCTTCTTTTAGCTTTAACTCGACTGCCAGCTCACACAGTAAATCAACTGTTTCTTGGGTAATAATATTTTTCGAATAATCTATCAAAAGATCAGTGACTGTTACTGAAAATTGCTCAAATCGTTTTGGATTTTCTTGAAATAATTTTTTGAGTGAAACAGCGCGCAATTGCTCGTGATGCTTTTGTAGTTTCGTCCATGTTAATCTGTCCGTCAGCTTAATCATTTGGTTTTTTAAACCCCCACGCCATAATATTCAAAGCCTGCTTCTCTTACTATTTTAGCATCAAAAATATTACGTCCGTCAAAAATCACTGAATAACGTAAAGATTGCTTGATGAATTTCAAATCGGCATTTTTAAATTCATTCCACTCTGTTACCACCACTAAAATATCCGCGTTGATTAATGCCATTTCTTTATTATCACACAGCAATAAGTGTTTCTCATCCGGATAAGCCCGTTGAATATGATCCATGGCCAAGGGATCAAATGCTTGCACTTTGGCGCCCGCTTCCCACAATTGTTCCATTAAAACACGGCTTGTCGCGCAACGGATATCATCCGTATTTGGCTTAAAGGCCAATCCCCACAACGCAATTGTTTTATTTTTCAAATCGCTTTTAAAGTAATCTGAAATTTTATGAAATAATAATGCCTGCTGTTGATCATTGGTTTTCAAAACGGCGTTCAAAATATGTGGCTCATAATGATTTTCTGTTGAGATGCTGCGTAAAGCTAAAACATCTTTGGGAAAACATGAGCCACCAAAACCGCAGCCGGCATTTAAAAATTTTTCGTTAATACGAGAGTCAGAACCAATGCCTTTTTTAACAGCTAAAATATTGGCGCCCAATTTTTCTGCAATTTGGCTCATTTCATTCATAAAACTAATTTTAGTCGCCAAAAATGCATTGGCTGCGTACTTGGTTAATTCTGCAGAAGCTAAATCCATTGAAAACAAGGGGTGACTTTTTTGCGTCAGCGGCAAATATAACTCTTGCATAATTTTTAGTGCTTTCTCACTGTCAATTCCAATTACAATTCGTTCTGGCGCTAAACAATCTTTAACAGCTTGTCCTTCCCGTAAAAATTCGGGATTGGATACGACATCACAATCAATCTGCTTATTTCTATTGTTAAGCTCTCGTAAAATAATTTCTTTAACCTGTTTTGCGGTGCCAACCGGAACCGTTGATTTATTAACAATGCAGCAGTAATTTTTCATCCGTTTGCCTATTTGCTCTGCAACCGCCGTCACATATTGTAAATCAGCTGAGCCATCTGGTTTTGACGGTGTCCCCACAGCAATTATTTGGATTGAAGCAAAATCAACCGCAAGAGCAATATCGGTTGTGAATTGCAAATTTTTTGAAGCCAGATTTTTATGCAGCAGATTTTCTAGGTTTTCTTCATAAATAGGTAATTTTCCCTGCTTTAACGCATTGATTTTAGGCTCATCAATATCAACACAACAGACAATATGGCCCAATTCTGCAAAACAAATTCCGGTGACTAATCCGACATAGCCTGCACCATAAATAGCAATTTTCATACGGCTTCACTTTAAGTTTAAAAAGCTTGATTTCGCGTGGATTATATACAAAATTAGGCGTTAGGCGCAACAAACCCACCGCCCAGCGCGTTGATTAGCTCCACTGTTGAAACCATTCGCAGCGTTGTAATATCAACAGCGCTTTTTTCAGCGTTATAAGCCGCAACTTGAGATGTCAGGACATTGATATAAGAAGCTGTGCCAAATTGATATTGATTTAATGTTAGCTGCAATGCAATTTCAGCGTCTTTGGCTGCTTTATTTTGCACGACGCCTTGTGATTTTAAAACCCGCACTGATACAAGATTATCTTCTACGTTTTGAAATGCGGCCAAAACAGTTTGTCGATATTGCGCAACCGTTGCATTGTAATTAGCACGCGCTGCTGCTGTGGTTGCCGATCGCAATCCACCATCTAATAATGTTTGCGCCAATAAGGGCCCTACAGACCAGCTATAAAAGGGTGATCTGAAAAAATTATTGATACTTTGCATGGAGGCTTCGGGAGACAGCGTTAACGTTGGATAATACGCCGCAATCGCGACGCCAATTTGCGCATTGGCTTGCGCCATGCCTCTTTCAGCGGCTGCAATATCAGGTCGTCTTTCTAATAAAGCCGATGGCAATGTGGCGGGAATAACGGGCGGCGCTCCAAAAAAAGGATGATAAGGCAGCGATAAATCAGCGGGCGCTTTACCAATTAGTACAGCAATCGCATGTTCGTATTGCCCGCGATTAATGCCCAAATTAATCAGTAACGATTGCGCATTTTCAAGCTGCGATCGCGCTTGCACAATATCCTCCATCGACGCTGTGCCATTTTTAAATTCTTCTTTGGTTAGCGTTAAAATTTTCTGATCGGATTTAACAGTTGCTGCTAATAATTGATGATCACTGTCAACACCACGCAGCTGAAAGTAAAACTGTGCCAATGAAGCTTGTGCTGATAATCTGGCAGCGGCTAATTGTGCTTGGCTGATTTGCGCACCCGCAACATTGGCTTCAACATTGCGGCGCACATTGCCCCATAAATCCGCTTCCCAAGAAGCAGCAAGACTAATTTGATTCACATTACTGCTATCTGAATTTCCACTTCCGATTGGGCCAGAATTCGGCGCAGAGCCTGTTACTTGTTGCATACTACTAGCATTGACTGACAACGATGGAAAATAAGCGGCTCTGGCTTCTTGAACCAATGCCAACGCTTGTTGATACTGCGCAGCAGCGGCTTTAATATTTTGATTCGAGATATTTAGCTGTGACTCTAACGAATTCAAAGCAGGGTCATTAAAAACTAACCACCATTGGCCTTTTGGAAATAAATCGGCAGGCTGCGCTTTTTGCCAATCAGCCGTATGAATTTCTTTATAGCTTTGCGGCACAGGAATGCTCGGGCGCTGATAATCTGGTCCCACCGTGCAGCCGCATAACATGGCTGCAAGCGCGCTGATTGAAAAAGTAAAAATTCGCCGATGCATACTGCTCATCACAATTAGTAATAACCCACCATATTACTAATCACAGTTAGTAAAAATCAAGGATGGGTGGCAAAGGTAAAAAAGACAAGGTTCTTTTTACCCTGTGAGGTAAAAAAGACAAGGTTCTTTTTTACCTTTGCTTTCGATCGAAGTACAAAAAGTACAAATAGACCGCTGGGTTTGTATATTCGTATATTCGTATATTGGTATATTGGTATATTGGTATATTAGTATTTTACTAATTTCCTAAATTCGTGCTATACTAACGGTGTTATCAGAGAGGTTACTATGAACGCACAAGTCAAAGTTGTAGGCTCCAACGGTCAAATATCGCTTGGCAAGGAATTTGCTGGCAAAACAATTGTCATTGAGCAAATCAGCGTTGGTTCCTGGATTATTAAAGCAGGTCAGTTTATTCCGGACTCTGAAAAATGGCTTTATCAAATAAAGCACTTATCAAAGTTAGATAAAGCGCTTAATTGGGCTGAAAAAAACAAGCCTGTTGAAAATCTAGAAATCATCGCCAAGGGAATTGAGCATGGCAAAAATAAAAATAGACATGAATAATCCTGATTTTCAGCACGACCTTTTTTCTCTTGAAAAAATAGAGCAGCATGCTCTGATCAAAACACTGAGAAAAATAGCACAAATGCATTGGGAACAACTTTATGCTGATCACGGATTAAATTGGGAAGAAATTCTTTCTAAGCGATCTCGATCGGGCGATAAAATTTTCTCGTTCCGTTTTTCGCAAAAGTATCGCGCAACTGCACTGCGTCAAAATGATTTTTTAAGATTACTGACATTGCACGCTGATCATGATTCAGCATACTGATGAAACCCACCGCCATATTACGAATCACGATTAGTAAAAATCAAGGATGGATAGCAAAGGTAAAAAAGACAAGGTTCTTTTTTACCTTTTCTTTCGGTCAAAATATAAATACACCACTGGGGTTGTATAAACAGTGAGTATTTGGCTGATAATCAATCCGCCGATAATCGCGATACCCAACGGGCGTCGTAATTCAGAGCCGACGCCTGCTGCCAACGCGAGCGGCACCGCGCCCAACAACGCTGCCATCGTGGTCATCATAATGGGACGAAAACGCAGAACAGCGGCTCTGTAAATCGCTTCTTGCGCTGTTAAATTTAAAGATCGCTCTAACGTAATGGCGACATCAATCATCATGATCGCATTTTTTTTCACAATGCCGATTAATAAAATCACACCGATAAATGCCACGATACTCAACTCTGTATTGGTCATCATTAGTGCCAACAACGCGCCAACACCGGCTGATGGCAATGTTGATAAAATAGTAATGGGATGAATCAAGCTTTCATATAGAATTCCCAACACAATATAAACTGCGAGCAGCGCTGCTAAAATTAAATAAGGCTCGCTGGCTAAAGATGCTTGAAACGCTTGTGCCGTGCCTTGAAAAGAAGCGTATAAATTAGGTGGCAAATGCATAGTTGAAATCATTTTATCAATTTTGCTCACCGCATCACCCAAAGCAACTTTAGGTAATAAATTAAATGACAACGTTGCAGATGGAAATAATCCTTGATGATTCACAGCCAGTAAAGTTGCGCCAGGAATAAAATTACAAAAAGTGGATAAGGGAATTAATTTTCCACTGGTGCTTTGCGCGTAAATAACATCGAGCGTTTTAGGATTTTGCCAAAATTCTGGCGCGGCTTCTAATACCACATGATATTGATTGAGCGGTGAATAGAGCGTTGAAATTTGATTTTGTCCGAAGGCATCGTAAAGCGCTTCATCAACCGCTTGTGAATTAACGCCCAAGCTTAAGGCTCTGTCGTGATTCACGTTGACAAAAACTTGCAAGCCATGACTTTGCTGGTCATTGCTCACATCCGCAATACCGGGGATTTTTTGCATATTTTCTAAAATACGCGGCGCCCATTCGTTCACTTCACTTAAATGACTGCCTGAAATCGTATATTGATATTGCGCATTGCCCGATCGTCCGCCAATCGTTAAATCCTGCGCAGTTTGCAAATACAGCGTTGCACCTTCAATTCCTGATAATTCTTTTCGTAATTGACCAATGACTTGATCTGATGTTAACGTGCGATCTTGTTTTAAATTAAAATAGATAGCCCCTTGGTTTGTTGATTTATTACCCACAAATCCCGCTAAATTATTCACATTAGGATTTTTTTGTCCCGTTTCCATAAATTCAAATAACATTTTTTCCATCGCTTGATATGAAATACTTTGATCGCCCACAATAGATCCAATAAGACGACCCGTATCTTGCTGAGGGAAAAATCCTTTAGGAATAATAAAAAATAAGGCAACGTTACAAATCATGGCAAATATAATCGTAAACAGCATTAATTTTTTATGATCTAATGCCCATTTTAAAGTCTTTGCATAACTTTCTTTTAATTGCTCAAATATTTTTTGAAAATAATTACTGTTATTTTTTTGACTGTTGTGTTGATCTGTAAAAAAATGCGCGCACATTGTCGGCGTAATGGTGAGCGATACTAATAAAGACATCAAAATAGAAATAGAAAGCGTATAAGCAAATTCATGAAATAATCGCCCAACAATGCCGCCCATTAATAATAGCGGAATAAAAATAGCAATCAGCGATAAGCTCATCGCAATCACGGTAAAAGTGACTTCTTTGGCACCCAATATCGAAGCTTCAATGGGCGCCATACCCAATTCAATATGGCGCGAAATATTTTCCAACACAACAATCGCATCATCAATTACAAAACCTGTTGAAATAGTCAGTGCCATTAATGATAGATTATTTAAACTAAATCCAAAAAAACGCATTAATGCAAACGTGCCAAATAAAGATAATATTAAAGCAACGCCTGGCACTAACATGCTGTGAATATTACCCAAAAAAGCATATCCCACCAAAATTACCAAAATAGTTGCGGCAATAAGTGTTAATTCTACATCGCGCAGTGATGCGCGAATACTAATGGTACGATCAACCACCGTGCTGAGTTTAACAGTCCCTGGCAATAATGCCTTAAATTCTGGCATCTTTTGATAAATTTGATCAACGGTGCTCACCACATTAGCGCCCGGTTGTTTAAAAATAATTAACAGCGCCGCCGGTTTTCCATTGGCAAAACCGGCGGCGCGAATATTTTCAACAGAATCCGTCACGGTGGCTACATCGGATAATTTCACAGCTCGCCCGTTTTTATAACTGACAATTAAAGGCTGGTATTGCGCAGCGGTATATAATTGATCATTGGTTATGATCTGAGAATTATGACTGTCTATTTGCAACTGCCCTTTGGCATAATTAACATTGGCGTTAGATACTGCTTGGCTTACTGTATTTAAACTTAATCCCATATTATTGAGTTGCACAGGATTGACATCAATGCGCACGCCCGGCAATGAGCTGCCACCCACAACGACTTCGCCAACCCCTTTGAGTTGCGATAATTTTTGCGCCAAAATGCTGGAGGCTAAATCATACATTTGTCCGCGTGTATTAATATTCGACGTCAATGCTAAAATTAAAATCGGCGCATCGGCGGGATTTACTTTTCGGTACGTTGGATTACTGGGCAAATTACTCGGCAAATTGGCATGTGCTGCGTTAATTGCCGCTTGTACATCGCGTGCTGCACCATTAATATCACGCGATAAATCAAACTGAATAATAATATTCGTTACGCCCAATGTGCTGTCGGATGTAATTTGCGTAACGCCTGCGATATGCCCCAACTGTTTTTCAAGCGGCGTTGCAACAGAGCTTGCCATAATCTGGGGACTGGCTCCCGGCAAAGAGGCTTGCACATGAATCGTTGGAAAATCAATATTGGGTAGCGATGCAACGGGTAATAAAATAAATCCAACAATGCCTGCAATTAAAATAGCAAAAGCAAACAGCGATGTGGCAATGGGTCTTTTGATAAATAATGTTGAGATCATTTTATTGTCGCATGCGTGAATGAAGCCTATCAAACAACAAATAAACCACTGGCGTTGTATAAAGCGTTAGTAATTGACTTAAAATTAAGCCGCCAATAATCGCGATCCCGAGCGGTCGTCGTAATTCTGAGCCCATGCCGCTGCTCAAAGCCAATGGCAGCGCGCTGAATAATGATGCTAACGTTGTCATTAAAATAGGCCTAAATCGCAGCAAACACGCTTGATGAATCGCATCAAAGGCAGATTGATTATTATCGCGCTCGGCTGCCAATGCAAAATCAATCATCATAATCGCATTTTTCATCACAATGCCGATTAATAAAATAATGCCAATTAAAGCAATCACATTTAAGCTGTTATTTGAAAAATAAAGTGCCAATAAAGCGCCCATCGTTGCTGATGGCAGTGTTGATAAAATAGTAATAGGATGAATATAGCTTTCGTATAAAATTCCTAAAATAATATAAACAGAAATAATCGCGGCTAATAATAACCAAGCTTCGTTATTCAGCGAATTTTTAAATACTTTTGCTGAGCCCTCAAAACTAGCTTCAATGCTGTCTGGAATATGAATGGACTCGACAATATTAGATACTTTGGTAATTGCTTCAGATAAACCAATATGATTTGATAAATTAAATGAAACGGTGGCAACCGGAAATTGGTTTTGTCTGTTAATTACGAGTGGCCCCAAGCTTTCTGTGACGGTACTTAATTCAGATAATGGCACAGGGGAATTATTCGCACTGATTAAATAAATATTATTTAAAGCATTGGGTGATTGCTGTAGATTCGGCAGTGCTTCTAAAATAACATGGTATTGATTACTTTGTGTAAACATCGTTGAAATCTGGCGTTGTCCAAAAGCATCGTACAACACATCATCAAAAAACTGCATGGTAACACCCACTCTTGCGCCTGTGTCACGATCAAAATTAATATTCGTTTGCAGCGCATTATTTTGATTATCGCTCGTGACATCTTGAATAGCAGATAATTGCTGTAATTTTGATACCAATAAATTAGTCCATGTATTAACAATATTAATATCAGGCGATGAAAGGCTGTATTGATATTGTGTGCGACTAATTCTGTCATCTAATGTGATATCTTGAACAGGTTGTAAATAAACCGCAATGCCCGGCGTTGTATTTAATTGTTTTTGCAAATTTGAAATAATATCAGCTGCAGAAGCATCGCGATCCTTCAATGATTTTAGGGTAATTAAAAATCTTCCGCTATTTAAAGTAGCGTTCGTTCCATCAATACCAATATAAGATGATAAATTTTCAACATCAGGATTGGTTAAAATTATTTTGGCTAGGTCTTGCTGCCGTGTTTTCATATCATTAAATGAAACGCGCGGTGATGCCACCGTAATGCCCTGAATTAAGCCAGAATCTTGTATCGGGAAAAAATCTTTTGGAATAAAATAAAATAATAATCCAGTAATAATCAGTGTGCCCAATAACATTTGCAAAATAAATTGTTGGCGGCGTAAAACCCAACTCAATGAATCGGCATATAATTTTAATAATCGATCAAAATAGATTTGGCTGCGCTGTTCAAACCGGCTGATTTCAGTTGTTTTTCTTAAGTGCAATAATTTAGCGCATAGCATGGGCGTTAATGTCAGTGACACAAAACCTGAAATTAAAATCGTCACAGAAACCGTGATCGCAAATTCTCGAAATAATCTGCCAATAATATCACTCATGAATAATAAGGGAATTAAAACAGCAATTAATGAAACAGTCAGCGAAATAATCGTAAATGCAATTTGACGCGAGCCTTTAAGCGCTGCTTCTAACGGCGCAACGCCTTCTTCGATATATCTTGAGATATTTTCAATCATCACAATCGCGTCATCGACAACAAAACCTGTTGAAATGGTGAGCGCCATTAGTGTTAAGTTATTAATACTAAATCCCAATAAATACATGATCGAAAAAGTGCCGATTAAAGAAACAGGAACCGTGATACTTGGAATAAAAGTCGCACGAAAATTTCTTAAAAATAAAAAAATTACCATGATAACTAAAGCAACTGCGAGCATTAATTCAAATTTAACATCGGCGATAGAAGCGCGGATTGTTTTGGTGCGATCTGATAATACATTAATATCAATTGCAGCGGGAATCACGGCTTTTAATTTGGGTAGCAATGTTTTAATTTGATCAACCACTTGAATCACATTGGCGCCGGGCTGTCTTTGAATATTTAAAATAATCGCTGGTGTTAAATTCATCCAAGCCGCTTCTTGCGCATTTTCATCTGCGTCAATGACATTGGCAATATTACCTAATCGTAATGGCGCGTTATTATTGTACGCAATAATTAAATCACGATATTGATCACTGGTTAATAGCTGGTCATTTGAGTTGATCGTATAAGATAATTGCGGCCCATCAAAACTGCCCTGCGCTGCATTCACATTGGCATTTATAACAGCATTGCGAACCGTTTCAAGCGATAAATTATTCGAGGAAAGCGCAGTGGGATTCACTTGAATACGAACCGCAGGACGTTCACCGCCACCCAAACTTACCAATCCTACACCTGGCAATTCAGAAATTTTGGGCAATAACCGCGTTTCTGCAAAATCTTCAACTTGCGGCAGAGGATAATTCTGCGATGTTAATGCGAGCGTCATAATAGGCGCATCAGCGGGATTTACTTTGTTGTAAATCGGCGGATTCGGCAAACCTTGCGGCAAATAACTTAGCGCTGCATTAATGCCTGCCTGCACTTCTTGCTCTGCCACATCCAGCGTCAAGCTTAAATCAAATTGTAATGTAATTTGCGACATGCCGTTCGAGCTTGCCGATGTCATTTGATTTAAGCCCGGCATTTGTCCGAATTGTTTTTCCAACGGCGCCGTCACGTGTGAGGCCATCACATCGGGACTTGCGCCGGGATACGTCGTTGTCACTTGAATAGTGGGATAATCTACTTGCGGTAATGATGAAATTGGCAGCAATTCATAAGCTGCCATCCCAATCAACACAATAGCAATCATTAACAAACTGGTTGCAATCGGTTTTAAAATAAAAAGACGAGATGGATTCATGTCTTACTTTTCTTAGTTTTTCCAGGAATAAATACCTTGGCGCCATCAAATAATTTGTCACTGCCTTCGGTAACCACTATTTGATTTGCGCTAAGTCCCGTAGTTACCACGGTAAATTCACCGTAATTAACACTGGTTTTCACGGCAATATTACTGACGGTTTGATTTTGATTCAGTCGGTAAACATAAGATCCATTGGCACCTTGTTGAATCGCAGAGGTTGGCACAATTAATGCATTTTCTAATGTGGTCACTTGCAAATTAACATTCACAAATTCATTTGGAAACAAAATATTATTTTTATTATCCAATAGCGCTTCAAATTTTACCGTGCCTGTTGCGACATTCACTTGATTGTCAATCGCGTACAAACTACCCGAAGCAATTAATGTATGTGCATCGCGATCATAAGCATCGACGGTTAATTTTTTTCCGGCATTAAATTCTTTTTCAATAACAGAGACATTGTCTTGCGGCAGATAAAATAAAATCTCGATGGGATCTAAAGTCGTAATGACGGCAATCCCATTGGTATCCGATGGTTGTACAAAATTACCTGAGCTAATGGTGCTAATACCAATTCGGCCCGTAATAGGCGAAATAATATTACAGTAAAGTAAATTAGTTTTTGCAGCATCAACCAATCCCTTGTCAGCGACAACGGTTCCGGCATCCTGCTTGACCAGTGCTTGTTGCGTATCTAAAGTTTGTTGCGAAACAGTGTGTGTTTTATATAAATTAATATAACGCTTTAAATCAACTTGCGCATTGGCAAGCAAAGCTTGATCGTGCGCAAGCTGTCCTTCATTTTGCATCAACACCGCTTGATACGGTCTTGGGTCAATTTCTCCCAGAACATCGCCGGTTTTAACATATTGGCCATCTTTAAAATAAGAATTAATTAATATTCCGGCGATTTGCGTCTTAACGGTGATGGTATTAACAGCCGAAACCGTACCCAGCGCTGAAAAATAAACCGGCACGTTTTGCGTCGTCACTGTTGCAACAGCAACGGATGCCGGTTCAATAACGCGTTTGTGAGTGAATAACGTTAAAAAAACAACTCTTGATAGTATTAATAAGATAATAATCAGCGCTAATAGTAAAAACCATCGCTTATGGTGCTGTTGAAAAGTTAGTTTTAGACGCTCAGCCATGGCCGATAGAATCCATTTGTATCAATAAGATAGTGATGTTTATTGTCTATTATATTCGGCTGCATCGCAATTATTGGTTTTGTCAAAAAGTTGGGCTATACTACGACTAGTCTGACTAGATTTATGGGGGGATTATGAATACAGCGCATCGTCAACATCAGTGGGCACTGCAGGACGCCAAAGCACAATTCAGCGAGCTAGTGAAAAAAGCGGGATACGAAGGCCCACAGTTTATTTCAGTACATGGAAATCCGACAGTAGTGGTGATTGCTCAGGATGAATATTTGTCTCTTATTGCGCCTCAAACATCGCTTGTTGATTTTTTTCAACAATCGCCTTTAGCTGGTTTGTCTTTCAGTATAAAACGTGATAAATCTCTCAATAGAGAAATTGATTTATGAGCTACTTGTTGGATACTAATATTATTTGTGAGCTTGTTAACAAAAACCCACAGCCTGAAGTGACTCATTGGGTCAATCAAATTCCTGCTCATGCTCTGTTTTTAAGTGTGCTAACGCTCGGCGAAATACGAAAAGGCGTTGAAAAAATGAGTGATCAGAAACGAAAACAAAAAATATTGTTATGGCTTGAAAATGAATTGCCAGAAACATTTCATAATCGTGTTTTACCCATTTCGCGCGAAATCGCAGATCGCTGGGGAAGATTGCAATACTTGGCAAAAAGACCACTACCTGCGATCGACAGCCTACTCGCTGCAACCGCTTTACACCATGATATGACGCTGGTGACTCGAAATACCAAAGATTTTCAGGGGTTAGGTTTGGAAATAATCAATCCGTGGAAAAAGAATTAATGATGACTATCTTGGTTTGCTTATCACTGCTGGGCTACTGCCTTGCGCTTTCGCGTGTTTCAAAATGGCCGGTTGAAGCTGCGCCTTTTTTTGTGATTTCAAGCATGATTACTCTGCTTTATATTTTTGCTTATTGTAATATTTTAAAAATAGGCGCAGATGGAGTTTTAATTTTAGGCGGATTATTATTAGTTGCATCACCATTTTATTTAAAAAATCACTTAAATCACATAGAAAAAATAATCAAACCGGGATTTATTGTGTCGCTGTTGTTTATTATTTTATTTTTATGGTTATCTAGTCAGGTTCATTTTTCAGGGTTTGATGAATTTACGCAATGGGGTCCGCATAGCAAATTTGTTTTTTATAATAATGGTTTTATCAGCGCAACGGATATCACCATTCATAAATCTTACCCATTAGGCGGAGCGCTATTTCAGTATTTATTTTTTAGAGTATCTGGTTTTGGTGAAGGCACAGCTTATGTGGCGCAATGTTTATTGATCATGGCACCGCTGTCTATTTTGGTACAAAATTACCAATGGAGTAATGTCAGAAAAACATTTATTGCTTATTTTAGTGCACTTTTGGCTTTGCTATTGTTAAAAGTCCAAATTGGACCAACTGACTCTTTGTACATGGATTCTGCTGTTGGAGTTTATTTTGGCATGAGCTTGGTTGCTTATTTAAGCTCGGCAAAAAATATCAGTAATATTTTATATTTAATTCCAGTGATAGCAGCATTTGTTTTGTTTAAGCAAAAATTAATGCCGTTTGTTTTAATTATCTCAGCTATTATTCTATTTGATCAAATTTATTATTATAGATCTAAAAACATTATAACCAGAATGTTTTCTGTTGCGCTATTGCCCATCACAGCCTGGTTAGTCACTCAAAGCTGGCATGATTATTTAAATAAAATCAATGCAGGCATTGAATGGAAAATCAACTTTTCCTTTTTAACACTACATACGCTGACATCAAAAATAATTATTATAAATTATATCCATGCTTTAAGACCCGCTCTATTATTTATTATTCTAATATTTTTAATAAATTTGATAAGTTATTATTGTTATCAATTAAAAAACAAAAAAATTAATTTAGTATTAATTAATATAATATTATTATTTGGATTTATCGCTTATATAACTGGACTGTTGTTATTATATCTTTTTTCATTTACAACGTATGAAGCCGTTCATCATGCGTCCATGGGGAGATATTTAGGTATTTATGAAATTGGCTGGGCACTGACAGCGCTGTATTTCTTAATAAATGCTGTTAAGGAAACGAAATTTTTTAAATTTGAAATAGTGGCTATTATTTCTTTAATCATCGGTTTCTCAGGTCTGCTAACCATTCATTTTATGCGCGGAAAAAACCCCGAGCACAAGCTGCACAGTATCTGGACTTTAAGACAGCCTGTTATTCAAATAGCCGAGGCAGTTAAAACAGTAACAAGACCTGATTCTAAAATATTTACCATTTGGCAAGCGAGCGATGGTCTTTTTCGTGGCATGCTGGTGTATGAATTAACGCCTCGAAAGCCTAATTTAGGCTGCACTAATTTTGGAGCGCCTCATGCCAAACAAGATATTTGGACATGCAATGCTTCGCCAGAAAACTTTTTAAAACAACTTCGAGGCTTTGATTACTTGCTGTTGGCTTATAGTGACAATGATTTTTGGTCGCATTACCAATCAGTCATGCCCAATAAACAAAAAATAAAGCCTTTAATTGCTTATCAAATCTGCAAGGGCGCCGAATTTTTAAATTTTGGGCAGCCTGGCTGTGTAATGAGAACAGAAAACGCTTATTTATTTAAAATAGTTAACAAAAATAATCACATTCAATTAATCAATATAGCGAAAAAATAATATGAAAACTATTGCCGTCTTAATTCCCTGTTACAATGAAGCCATTGCCATTGCTGATGTTATTAATAACTTTAAAACAGCCTTACCTGAAGCGCAGATATATGTTTATGATAATAACTCAACTGACAATACTGCAACGGTTGCCAAAGCGGCTGGCGCAATCGTCAGATTTGAAAAAAACAAAGGCAAAGGCAATGTCGTACGACGCATGTTTGCGGATATTGATGCTGATATTTATGTTTTAGTCGATGGTGATAATACCTATGATGCGCGCAAATCACCTGAATTAATTGATGTATTAATAAGTAATAATTTGGACATGGTGGTCGGCGCAAGAGTCGAAAAATCCGATGATTTAAATTCACAAAAAAATAAAACCTATCGATTAGGTCATCGCTTTGGCAATCAATTTTTTTCAAAAACCATTGGTTTTTTATTCGGCAATTGCTTTCATGATGTTTTTTCAGGCTACAGAATATTCTCTAATCGTTTTGTTAAATCTTTTCCAGCAAGCTCGCGTGGGTTTGATATTGAAACGGAGCTCACTATTCATAGTTTAGAATTAAGATTGCCGGTTGCTGAAATCAATACTGATTATGGCGCAAGACCTGAAGGCTCAGTAAGTAAACTCAATAGTTATAAAGATGGATTTAAAATTTTACTGCGCATTATTTTATTACTCAAAGAAGTTCGGCCGTTGCTATTTTTTGGGTTGTTATTTATTATGCTGGCTTTAATATCAGTATTAATTTTTATACCTGTTTTGATAGCCTATATGCAAACAGGCTTGGTGGCTAAATTTCCGACAGCGATTTTATCAACGGGCATTATGCTACTGGCTTTTATGAGCCTCGGTTGCGGCATGATTTTAGACAGCGTCTGCCGTGCACGTCGTGAAATGAAACGGTTATTTTATTTGGCGATAGCAAAAAAATATTAGCGCTTAAAATACTGCTGATAATAGCCTGCCAAATTAGCATTCGCAATATTATTAGAGTAATAATCTATTGCGCCGCGCTTATATGAGTGATATTCATTGTGATCTAAAGCAATCAGCTGATCAATTAATTCTGCTGATTGCTCCATCGATGATAAATCAAATTCCCAGCCTGCATTGTGCTCTGTTAAATCATGCCAGGGTGTTTGATTTGAAATTAAAACAGGTGTGCCAGCTGCCAAAGATTCCACAATGGCATGCCCGTAGTTTTCATTTAAAGTGGGCAGAAAAAATAGATCATAATTATTCAGTGTTCCCACCACATCATCAGGATGACATTCGCCACGATAGGTCACTTGAATATTATTGGGTAATTTTCCAATAGCATCCAGGCAAACATGCCAATAATCAGGATCTTCAATTAATCCATAAATATCCAGTGTCGCCCTGCCTTTGACGGCAGACAGCGTCTCAATGGCTTTGTGCAAATTCTTCTTTTTGGAAATGCGAGATAAAAAAACAAGCTTAATATTGTCTTTTTGTTTATGCTTAATCGCATGACCAAAAGTCGAATGAACAGCAATATTGGGAAGCACCGTGACATGCGCTGACGGACCAATTACTTTAATAATTTCAAATTCTTCACTTTGTGATGCAGCATGCCACTCAATTAAATCAATGGGGAAAAAATGCTTAAAGAAAAATAAAAATAATTTTTTTCTGATCGGTTTAATAGATAAAGCGCCAGCACCTAATTCACCGCGTGGGGCAATAATAATTCTAGTCGTTTGAATGCCGCGTTTTTTTAAAAAAAATAATGTGCGCACTGATATTTTAGGCGAAAAAAAAGAGTTGAAATAAATAATATCAAAAGCAATCGTTTCCAAAAGAGTTCGAATACCCTGAACAATATAGTCGGGTGATAAATAAATAATTTGATAGTTGTTATTAAGCTGTAAACAATTTGACTTAATCCCAACGTAAGGCGTTGAGTCGCCTAAATCATGATTCCGTGTTGCAACAGTAATATCTAGATCATTTTTCAAGCATGAAATAATGCCATCGATAGATCGTACAGGACCTCCTGCTTTAACGCTGGGTAAAAAGTAATCGCACAAAACCAGCATTTTCTTTTTCATATTGATTTCATCCATTGCTTATAAATTGTTTTTGAAAATATTTTCATGTCTGTAGATTTTGAAAACCACGTTGAAACCGGGATATTAAATCCTGTTTTCTTTTTATTTAAAATAGCATCAGGCAATGCTTTATGCGGCGCTGTTGCCAAATTGCGCTTGGTTAAATGTGATTTTGCATTTAATTGCGTCACCGTTTCAAAAAATACCGTGTCGACAAACGGCACTCGAATTTCAAGAGAGTGCGCCATGCTCGCCCAGTCTGAATCTCGCAGCAATTGATTTTTCATATACCATTGTAATTCAAGTGCTGAAAGCTGAAACTGAACAGACTTAATTCCTGTCATATCCTGGTTTAATCGTTCGAATAAATTTAATTCTGCCAAGCCCTTTTTGACTAACTCGGGATCTAAAAAATCAAGCTCCCAGGGTAAATACAAAGCGCGTGATAAAAAATAGGCATTTGAAACAGTGTTCCCATATTCTAATATGCTTGCATATTTAGCGGGAATAATTTTTTTTGATAGTTGTCGAAATAATTTTCCCGTCTGTGATAAGTGCTTTGTATAATTAAATAATTTTGGAATGCGCGAAAAAAGTGGGTATCCAAAAAATAATTCATCTGCACCCAAACCCGATAAGGCCACTTTCAGGCCAGCTTGACTTGCAGCTTGACTGACAAAATAAGTGTTAATGCCGTCGATGCTCGGCTGATCCATGGCTAATAGTATTTTTTGATACTCATCTTGTGCCATGCTTTCTGAAATATAAACTGTTTTTTGATGTGTCCCAAAATAACTCGACACCATTTCTGCCAATGGCACTTCGTCTTGCGCAGTATGTTTATATTCATTAAATCCCAAAGTAATGGTATTGATTTTTTGGGGTAATATGTCAGAAGCGATATTCACCAACGTGGATGAATCAATACCAGCTGACAAAAACACACCCACATCAACATCGGCAATTAAGTGATGTTTCACCGTATCATATAAACTTTCTGTCAATGATGATGAATTGAGAGAGCAATCTGAGTTTTCAGCTTTAATGAAAACAGATTTAATCGAGTAAAATTCTTTTTGAATTTTTTGGCCACTTTGATTCAGCAATAAATAATGTCCGGCTGGTAATGATTTTATGCCTTCATACAAAGTATAAGGCTCGGGTACTGAGCCCAATAAATAAAACCCAATTTGTCCTGCTGCAGATTGCGCTGTATTTATTTCCGATGCTTGCAATAAGGCTTTAACTTGAGAGGCAAATTTAAATGATTTACCATTATCTGAAAAATAAAATGGTTTAATACCAAAAGGGTCGCGAGCGCACAATAAACTTTTATTTTTATCATCCCAGATGGCAAAAGCAAACATACCGCGTAATTTTGAAAGCATGTCGATGCCATACACTTGATATAATTTCAAAATGACTTCTGTGTCACTGTTTGTTTTGAAAAAACAACCTTGCTGAATTAAATCATCGCGCAGTTTTTGGTAATTATAAATTTCGCCATTAAAAGTAATATATAACTCTGAATCAGACAGTTGCATCGGCTGTTTTGCGCCAGATGACAGATCAATAATAGATAATCTGCGATGCGCCAAACCCACCGTTTTTTCTGCATTAAGCCAGAGGCCAGAATCATCCGGTCCACGCAATTGCATAGTATTATTTATTTTAGAAAGCTCGTTACTATTCACTGTTTCAGAATGGTTGTATTGAAAAATTCCTGCTATTCCGCACATACTGACTCACACGCCTTTCGCAATCCATTAACGGACTCTGGTAATCCCCAGTGTGAAATAATATCGGCGCTCTTGGCCTTCATTTTTTCACACAGCGGTTTATTTAAAGTTAATTTTTTAAGGCTCGCTGCCAATGCTGTTATATCACGCGCTGGATAAACAGTTCCATTATTCCCTTCTTGCACCAAATCAATCGCACACCCGACCTGATCGCTTACGATAATCGCACATTCTGCGCTCATCGCTTCATTGACAACCAAGCCCCAATTTTCATGCGTCGATGGCAATACAAAAATATCAGTTAACGCAAAATAAGCAGGTAATTCACTTTGATTTTTAAATCCTAAAAATAAAATGCTGTTCCAGTTTTTTTTTGTAGCTTTGGCAAACACAGCATCATAGGCTTCACCTGTTCCAATAAATAATAAATAGGGTGCGGGCTCCTGATTATTTTCAGATAACAAAATATAAGCATCGAGCAAATCCATCGCGTGTTTTCGGTGTAGAAATTTGCTGGCATATAAAATAACAGGTCTATTGACGTCTAAATTTAACTGCGCCTTAAGTGTTGAAATTTTATTTTTAGACTCAATATATTTTTCCCTAAAAAAATGATTATCCACTGTGTAGTTACATAAAACTATTTTATTTTCTGTAATATTATTTTGGATATAAAAATTTTTATTATTGGTACCGATGGCTAAATATCGCGTTACCAATCTATCTAATATTCTAAATGCAAATCTGCGTTTTATTTTTTTAAATAGCGCATTTTTTTCATCCGAAAACAGCATTGACTCGCCACGAACAAAAACTTTAAGTCCTTTTATTTTTGAAAACAAAATAGCGGCACAGGTATAAAAATCTGAATAGCCGTGTGTCCAAATAATATCTTGTTTTTCTGGGTTAATCGCTTTCCACAATACTTGTAACTTGGAAATAAAATTCGGGCGCTTTGCATAGTCACACAAATATTGGTACTGATACCCAGAAAGTAATGGAACATCCCATTTTATTTCACGACCAAATCCAACGTCAAAATTAGCTTGTGTTTTTTGATTCCAGTAAAAAAGCACTGCAATATTAATATCGTTTGATTGTGAAATAAGGCGCAACAGTGGCGCCTGATATTGAATCGGATGGGATACGACATATAGTACGCGGTATTTTTCTAGCATAATAAAACCAAATCAAGTCAGTGCTTTCACGCCGTTTTCTGAAACCCACGCACATAACTCTAGCAACCCTTCTTTTATAGCTGTTTTTGGCACCCATCCAAGGTCACGTTGCGCTTTTTTAATATCAGCAACAAATACTTTTTGATCACCGGGTCGCCAGTTTGAAAAGCTATACCGAATTGGCTGATCTAGATTCTCATTGAGCAAATCAATTAACTCAAGTAGAGAAAGCGTATTGCGCGCACCACCACCTATATTGTATGCCTGCCCTGATACTTTATCGCGATGCATATAAGCTAATTCATACGCTCTAATCAAATCATCAACATACAGCACATCTCGAATTTGCATTCCATCACCATAAATTGAAATAGGAGTTTGATTAAGTGCCGCGATAGTAAACCATGCCACCCAGCCTTGGTCTTCCACACCAAATTGATGCGTCCCATAGATGCAAGATTGCCTAAAACTAACTGTTTTCAAGCCGTATATACGCGAATAATCGATTACATACTGATCGGCGCATCCTTTAGAGCAGCCATACGGGGAATGAAAATCTAATTGCGCATTTTCAGAAATGCCAAGCGGAAAATCTTTGTATTGATATCGATTATTGAGATTAATGATTTCAATTTCTTCCATGCCGCCGTAAACTTTATTGGTTGAGGCGTAAATGAAAAACGCACTTGGATTAAACTGTCGGACAGCTTCCAGCATATTAAATGTGCCCAACGCATTAATATCGAAATCTTCTCGCGGATTAACAACGGATGTGGTCACCGCAACCTGCGCTGCCAAATGCAAAATGATGTCGTATTGTTGATTTGCAAAACAGGTTGCAATATCTTGTGTTAATCTTACATCGCCCTTAATGAATTGAAATTTTCCTTGTTTTTGAAGCCATGCGCAATTCTGATCCGTCCCTTTGCGTGACAAATTATCGAATATTGTTACTTGCCAATTTTTATCTAAAAAATACTTAGCTGCATTAATTCCGATAAACCCAGCGCCGCCTGTAATTAAAATATTGCTCATAAAAATGTCCTTTCCATATAGTTGTTAAAAATGGTTTTTGTTTTTTCAAAACTGTAATTTTCTTGAATCGTTTTTACTGCCCCCAGACTCAATTTATTTCTTAACTCACGATCAGTGCAAATACGAATGATGCTTTGAGAAAATTGCTCGATATCAAAATCAGTTAAGCAACCATTCTGATCATTAACGATATAATCACTTGGCCCGCCACACTGGGTTGAAACAACGGGACATCCGCAAGCCATCGCTTCCAATCCAGAAATACATAATCCCTCTTGATGTGACGGAATTGCAAATACATCTGCTGCTTGAAGATGGCTGATGATCTCGGGTCGCGTTAAATGATTAAAAATATCAACGTGTGACTCTATTTTTAATTCCCGCAGCTTCTCTTGTAGCGCACCCGACACCTCATCTCCAATTAAAAGCAAGCGTGCATTTTTATTACTTTCTAATACGTACGAAAATGCACTTAACAAAAAATATATATTTTTTCGAGGATCTAAAAAGCGCGCGGTGAAACAAATTAACCAAGGCTTAACTCGATTTTCATCGGGTAAAAATTGTCGAGTATCGATCGGCATCGGCATCACATCTCGAATCCACTTTTGATCTGCCTGAAATTCATGTTTTGAATAAGTGCTTATCGTTAATACCGTGCCCGATTTTAATAATTTTTTCTCAAGCCACCCGCTTATCTTCGAAACAATTAAATAATCTAAGCATTTTCGATACCATGGAAATAGTTTCACCCTATCTTTTCTGTCTCCATTGTAGGGCGATGCAATCCAAGCAAGATATTTTTTGTTGGTTAAATAAAATGGGAGCGCTGCAAGCACGGGTCCGCTCACAACAAAATGATAATCCGATGCATTAATTAATTTCTTCCATACAGCGTGTGGATAGTAGTGCGTAAACTCAAGCTCTGGTAAAATAGCGCCTATTGCATACTCTTCGACACCAAAATCGCCCACAAAAGAAGTTGCTTTCGGTCTTTGGTGAAAAATTTTTGCTGCCGGGACAGATAAATTGGGTTGTATTTTATAAGGCATGTAATAAGCAATTTTAATGTCAAACCCAAGTTGCTTTAACATATCCACCACCAATCCTAGCATCGTATATACACCACCATGTCCTTGCGTGTATAAAGTTGAAATCAGCGCTGTTTTTTTTATGGTATTCATTTTTTAATGGCCACCGCTAGGAAATTTTGGCTGAATATGCCGTTCTTTTCTCCGGTTTCTGCCGCCAAGCAAAGACGGTACATACTCCTAACTATCTTCCAAATAATAAAACGAAGGCCACTTTTAAAACCGTGACAAACTGGCACGTCTTCATAGCAACTCACGTGATGAAAATCCGCGATTCGCAAAAGCTGTTTGATTGAATCCTTAGTAAATCCATTTTCATGCGTAAAATCTCCATAACGAATACGTCCAAAAAAAGGTGACTCCGCATTCAGTGTGTGAATAATCCATTTTCCACCTAACTTCAGCACGCGATGGACTTCGCGAGAAAATCTAATCACCTCGGGTTTGGTCATATGCTCAATAACGTCGAATGAAACAATGACATCAATACTGTGATCAGCCAGCTCGCACAAAGCTGGTATTGCCTCTCCCAGGTACACCTGATGAAGCCCCATTTTTTTTGCAAGCAATACCTGTTCTTCGGACATATCATAGCCAGTCAAATCTTGGTAGCCCTGATCCTTGGCAAAAGATAATAAGGCCCCTTCGCCACAACCAACATCAATAATTTTTGCATTTAAATTTTCTGGAAAATGTCTTTTAATAATCTGCATCAGAAAAGGTTTTCGACGCTTAAGATAAATCGCAAGTTCGATGGCGCGCTCGTTCCACAAAGAGCGAGTGCTTGCGTAATTAAGGTAAAAAGTCTTTCTGTAGCTCGTTTCGTCTTGATTCATTGCGCTATAACTTTCTCAGATCTATAAAGCTGCTCAAAATAATGTATGGTTTTAATTAGGCCTTCCTTAAGTGCGATCTTAGGCTCCCAATTTAATTTTGCTTTGGCAAGTGTTATATCAGGTTGTCTTTGCTTTGGATCATCTTGCGGCAAAGGTCTTAAAATTATCTTTGAATTTGAATTCACCAATGATTTAATTTCATTCGCCAACTCCAGAATGGTGAATTCACCTGGATTTCCTAGGTTCATTGGACCGGGAAATGGCTCGTCTAAATTCATAAACTGAATAAAAGCATTAATCAAATCATCAACGTAGCAGAAAGATCGAGTCTGACTACCATCCCCGTAAATGGTAATATCCTTGTTTGATAAGGCCTGCACAATAAAATTCGACACCACCCTGCCATCATTGGGTAGCATGCGCGGCCCATAAGTATTAAAAATACGCGCCACGCGAATATTTAAATTGTGCTGTCTGTAATAATCAAAAAATAAAGTCTCAGCGCATCGCTTGCCTTCATCATAACAAGCACGTGTGCCAATAGGGTTCACATTACCCCAATAACTTTCGACTTGCGGATGCACCACGGGATCGCCATACACTTCACTAGTTGAGGCCTGAAAAATTTTGGCGCCACAACGTCTTGCCAACCCAAGCATATTAATCGCGCCGTGCACGCTAGTTTTAGTTGTTTGGACAGGATCGTATTGATAGTGAACGGGTGATGCAGGACAAGCAAGATTGTAAATTTCGTCAACTTCTAAATACAGCGGAAATGTCACATCGTGGCGGATAAATTCAAAATTAGGATTACTTAACAAATGCGCAATATTTTTCTTAGATCCTGTAAAGCAATTATCAACGCAAATTACTTCGTGATTTTTGGTCAACAACTTTTCACATAAATGAGAGCCCAGAAACCCCGCTCCACCCGTAATCAAAATCTTTTTTGTTAGCCCTTTGTGCATGATCCATCCAACTGAATTCTGAAAAGGGGATAGTATACTGGTGTTTAAAAGCAGCGTCTATTGCAAAAAACTCAGCATATAGCGCAACTTCTCATCATGCGTATATTTTCCACGCTGACAGCGCTCTAAACCCGCCCGAGCTATCGCTAATCGCTCATCTTCATTTGCAAGATAATAAACAACTTTTTCATATAACTCATCTGGATTATTGATATCAAAATAAGCTGCCTCGCGATTTTCTTCAAACAACCTTGCATGCTCATTCGTTCTTTCAGCCAGCATAAACGCGCCACAGGCTGGAATCTCAGCGGTTCTGTCCGTTTGCAAATCTCGATTTATTTTCCGTAAAAAACAAAGATTAATACTGGTCGCGCAAATGGCTTTTATGTAATTATCTGCATAAATCGGCTTGTTTTCGACCTGCAAATTGGGATGTGCATTCATCGCTGCCTTCCATCCATTTCCCCAAATACGCACTTTAATGCCCTTCTTTGCCAAAAAAAGCATTTTTTGAAATCGATCGATTTCAAAAGTACCAATAAACCCTACTGCCGAGCCAAAATTTCGCTTATCTTCATCAGTTATGTCAATGGGACGATGAAAAGTCGGGTCATAGGATTTATCAACAAAAACCACTTTTTTGGCGCCCAAGGCGGGCAATTCTTCTGGATCACAATTATAACTTTTCGTTGTAAAAACAACGTCATAAAGCGAGAGGGATTTCTTAAAGTAATAAGATTGATTGTGGCGCGCTGTCATGTCGTCTTCAGAATACCAGATGATTTTAAGACCGGGGTAATTTTTTTTAATTTTTGTGAGCGTAGCTTGCTTTAAGACTAAGCATTTTTCTACCCACGCTAAATCATGCTTAGTTTTACTGAGCTGGCTTAACACGCGCTTATTCAAATTAGTCCAATCACGCGGAAAACCCAGTTTATTGCAAACGCGATTAAAAAAAGTTAACTGTTCGCTGTGACTCACCACATCAACACTATAACCCAAGCGTAGCAACGCCTCGATCCGCTGATGTGTTCGACCTGCATTTTCGCCGATAACTAAAATTTGACTGATGTTCATCTCACATATCGCTTGTTCTAAATAGTGCCTGGCCATATACTAACTCAAAATTCATAAAGGCAAAATCAAACAAGTTATTTATATGAAAGTTGCTATTTCAGCCAAAGGTCGTTTCCACGCATTTTTTCTAGCGAACGAACTACAAAAAGCAGGTTTGCTAAATCAGCTCATCACATCTTATCCCGTTTTTAAAGCGGTGGAGTATGGCATTGGCAAAAAATATGTTTACTCTTTATTGCTAAATGAATTAGTGGAGCGTGGCACAAAAAAATTACCTTTCAAGTTTCTTAAGGCAGATCGTGCGAATTATTTATTTCATGAGTATTTTGACAAGCGAGCAGGGATGGTCGTCAAAAAGGATAATGACATATTCGTTGGATTTTCCGCCAGTTCCTTAAACACTATCAAAAAGCTAAAAGACGGGCCAATAAAAATCATCCTGGAAAACGGATCAGCTCACCCTCTTTTCCAGAAAAAAATTCTAACGGAAGAGTATGGGCTGCACGGGTTAACGCCTCACATCAACGAACTGCTGATTGAAAAACAACTTCAGGAATTTTCGCTCACAGATTATATTTCCGTGCCCTCGCGCTTTTCTAAAAATTCGTTTTTAGAGTATGGTATTGCGGAAAATAAAATTATTCAGGTGCCCTACGGAGTTGATACCACTAAATTTTATCCACTCGACAAGTCAGACAAAAAATTCCGTGTTATTTTTTGCGGTAATTGCAGTATACAAAAAGGCATCCCCTATTTGCTCAAAGCATTTTATGAATTAAAGCTGCCAAATTCAGAGCTCTATATCATTGGGCCCGTTGCGAACGAACTCAAACCGTTCGCAGAAAAATACAAAGCAGACAATATTGTTTGGGCGGGAGCTTTTAAAGAAAATAAGCTAGTTTATGAATACGCCAAAGGCGATGTTTTTTGTATACCTTCTGTGCAGGAAGGCATGGCTATGGTGCAGTTACAGGCTATGGCTTGTGGACTACCGCTGATTTGCACGACCTATTCTGGCGGCGGTGATGTTATAACGAACGGCAAAGAAGGCTTTATTTTACCGATTCGCGATATTGATGCCATAAAGGAAAAAATCTTATTGCTGTATGATCATCCCGATATGCGCGCTGAAATGGGCAGACAAGCACTAAATACCATTCAGAACCACTTTACCTGGGCGCATTATGGAGAGAAAATGATTGCAACATACCACAAGCTGGTTTAACCCAATATCAATATCGTCTATAATCCAAACCCAATGATTCAAAGTGTGATTTAAATATGAAAGCAGTTATTTTGGCGGGCGGCCTCGGCACAAGATTAAGCGAAGAAACAGTTTCTATTCCAAAACCCATGGTAGAAATTGGCGGAAAACCAATACTGTGGCATATCATGAAAATTTACTCTGCACATGGTATTAACGATTTTATTATTTGCCTTGGTTACAAAGGCTATATTGTTAAAGAATACTTTGCAAATTATTTTTTACACACTTCTGACGTCACATTTGACATGAAAACAAATACCATGAAAACCCATGCGTCTCATGCAGAACCCTGGACAGTGACCCTGGTTGACACAGGTGAAAACACCATGACGGGCGGAAGACTAAAAAGAATAAGAAATTATATTCCTGATGAAGATTTTTGCTTTACTTATGGTGACGGCGTGAGTGATGTTGATATCACAAAACTCATTTATCAGCATCAAAATGATTCCGTCTTGGCAACAGTCACCGGCGTGCAGCCGCCCACTCGGTTTGGCGCAATCGATCTCGAGGGAAATCGAGTCAGACAATTTCAAGAAAAACCAGAAGGCGCAGGCAGTTGGATTAATGGTGGATTTTTTGTGCTATCTCCCAACGTTTTTGATTATATTGCTGGCGATGAGACATTATGGGAAAAAGAACCCATGCAAAAATTAGCCACCGATGATCGCATGTCAGTCTTTTTACACGAAGGATTTTGGCAACCAATGGACACGCTTAGAGAAAAAAATTTACTGCAAAAATTGTGGGAAGAAAACAAAGCCCCCTGGAAAATATGGAAATAATGTTCTGGAGAAATAAACGTGTATTTTTAACCGGTCACACTGGATTTAAGGGTGGATGGCTCGCGCACTGGTTAAATATACTGGGTGCAGATATTTGTGGCTTTGCATTAGCGCCTGATACTCAGCCTAATTTTTTTGATCTCACTCGCCTTGAAAAAAATATCAAGCATCTTGTGGGTGATATTAGGGACTACGACTTACTCAAAAAATCAATCATGGATTTTAAACCCGATATTATTGTTCACATGGCAGCACAACCTTTGGTTATTCGTTCATACGCAAATCCCCTTGAAACATTTTCAACTAACATCATGGGCACAGCCAACTTGCTTGAAGCCGCAAGACTTTCACAATCAACTCAGGTTGTCTTGGTGATCACGACTGACAAATGCTATGAAAACAATAATGCGCAACAACCTTTTTGCGAAGGTGATCGGCTGGGCGGGCATGATCCTTACAGCAATAGCAAAGCTTGCGCCGAATTAGTCACGCAATCCTTCCGCGTTTCTTTTTATGAAAAACAAAATATTGGACTGGCAACAGCACGTGCGGGCAATGTGATTGGCGGCGGGGATTGGTCGGAGCATCGCTTAATTCCGGATATGATCAGGGCTATCGCCGATAAGAAAAAATTAACTTTAAGATACCCTGATGCGATTCGACCTTGGCAGCATGTCTTAGAATCGCTAAGCGGATATTTGCGCTTGATTGAAAAATGCTTTTCAAAACCAAAAAAATATTCTGCTGCGTGGAATTTTGGACCAAAAGATTTGCAACATTACTCTGTCAAATCTATTGTTGAAAAATTTCATGAAAAAATAAATCGAGATTTTAATGTTGAAATTACCGAGAATCCAAAAAACGAAAAATTAATTGAATCGCAGCACTTGACTTTAAATATCAATAAATCATTAAGTGAATTAAATTGGTCGCCATATTACACAACTGAGCAGAGCATTGAAAAAACAGCGGAGTGGTATAATGCTTGGTTTAATCATCGAGACATGGCTGCGATCACTCGGGATCAAATTTTAGATTATCAAAATAAACTATCGAGAGAGAAGTTATGAAAAATCAATTTCCGTATGTCCCTTATGGAAAAGCAGTTTGGGGTGATGATGAAATCAACGCGATAGTATCTGTCTTAAAAAAGACAACTCAGATGGGTGAGTCGGTCAACACCTTTGAAAATCTTGTGTCCGCACTATTTTCTAAAAAACACGGTATTATGGTGAACTCAGGCTCCTCGGCAAATTATCTTGCTATTGAAGTATTACATTTACCGGAAGGCTCTGAAGTTATTACGCCAGCACTTACTTTTTCGACTACAGTGGCTCCTTTGGTTAGAAATAAGCTGATTCCTGCATTTATTGATGTTGAAGCAGGCACTTACAATATTGATGCGAATCAAATCGAATCCATGATAAACAACAATACCCGCGCGATGATGGTCCCTAATTTATTGGGTAATTTATCAGATTGGCCGAAATTAAATGCGCTTGCAAAAAAATACAACTTAATAACTATCGAAGATTCGTGCGATACGCTCGGCGCAACCATTAATAATATTTCAACGGGCGCGTACTCAGACATCAGCACGACGAGTTTTTATGGCTCACATATTATCACCTGCGCTGGCAATGGCGGCATGCTGTGTGTTAATTCAGATGAGCTATCAAATCGCGTAAAATTATTGCGAAGCTGGGGAAGAAGCTCGTCGCTTTATGCTGAATCCGAAAATATTGAAAACCGTTTTAATATTGAACTAGAAGGCATTCCTTATGACGCAAAATTTGTATTCGAAGCCTTGGGTTACAATTTAGAGCCATCTGAAATTGGCGCGGCTTTTGGATTGGAACAGCTCAAAAAGCTTAAAAAGAATATGGAAACGCGACAATACTATTTCAATCAACATCTTAATTATTTTAAGCAATATGAAAACTGGTTTACCCTCCCAAGACAATTACCCGCTAGCGAAACCTGCTGGCTTGCTTTTCCCCTTACGCTCAATGACAACTGTCCTTTTCAAAGAAGGGATTTGCAAATATTTTTAGAAAACCGAAATATACAAACACGTACTATTTTTACAGGTAATATTTTACGTCAACCTGGCTTTCAGAATATTCCGCATGTAAAAAGCAAGGCGGGATACCCAAATGCAGATAAAGTAATGCGTGGTGGAATTTTAATCGGCTGTCATCACGGCATGAATGATATTATGCTGCATCATATTCATGATTCCTTCAGAGAATTCTTAAATACTGTTACGGTAGCAAAAATATGATATTCGAAGAAATTGAAATTTCTGGTTGCTATCTCATTAAGCCCACAGTGCAAAAAGACAATCGCGGTGCATTTATTAAAACCTGGAATCGCAATATTTTCCTAAAGCATCATCTGGATTTAAATTTTAACGAAGAATATTACTCAATATCAAATAAAAACGTACTGCGCGGAATGCATTTTCAAGAACACCCGCAAGCTCACCACAAGTTAATCTATTGCATTAGCGGAAAAGTATTTGATGTGATTTTGGATATACGAAAAAATTCTCCGACATTTGGAAAAACATTTTCTATCACGCTCAGCGGTAAAATTGATGAAGCAAAATGTATTTTAATAGCGCCCGGTGTTGCACACGGCTTTTATGCTCACGAAAATAACTCTATTTTGATTTATAAAACAACGACGGTTTACTCACCCGAACATGACAAAGGCATTCACTGGCAATCCATCTTGAATTGGCCGACTAAAAATCCCATTGTCTCTGATCGCGATACTCGGCACCCAGCATTGAACGACTATATATTATGAAAAAACGAGCAATAATTACAGGTGCTACTGGATTTATCGGATCTCATCTTGTCAGGGCATTATTATCACTAGATTGGGACATTGCACTGATAGTCAGACCCGAATCAGTCATTCATAAACTTAAAGCTATTTCTTTTAAAGCAAAAATATTTATTTTTAACGAAAATCCAGCAGAATTGATTGATTTTTTTGAAAATTTTAAACCTGATGTAGTTTTTCATCTAGCCTCCTGCTTTTTAGTTGATCATGAAGTAAGTAATATTAAAGATATTGTTAATTCTAATATTTTATTTGGAACTTATTTATTAGAAGCAATGCTAAAAGCCAACTGCAAAAAGATCATCAACACAGGATCAACATGGCAGCACTTTGATGACGAAAAAAATAATCCAGCCAACCTTTACGCCGCAAGTAAAAACGCCTATGTCGAGATTCTAAATTATTACTATCATGCGTACGGCTTTGAGATTATTAGTTTGGAACTATTTGATACCTATGGCCCGCATGATTCTCGTCGGAAAATTGTCAACTTATTGATTCACTCAGTAAGCAATAACATACAAATTGATCTATCGCCTGGGCTACAAAAAATAAACTTTGTCTATATAGATGATATTGTTGAGGCTTATTTAGTATCTGCAAAATGTCTGCTGGAGCGCGATCAAAAATCCTTTGATGTCTACACTGTCGGTGGAAACGAAGTATTAACACTAAAGGAAGTGGTTAAAACGATTGAGTTGGTTTCAAATAAAAAGTGCGCCGCTTCATTTTCAAAAAGACCGTATCGCACAAGAGAAGTCATGAAACCATGGTCAAAAGGAAAGCAATTACCAAACTGGGAAGCAAAAGTAAATTTCAAAACAGGTATTTTAAATATACTAAAAGCAGACAAGGAAGAGACGTGATTAAAATTTCAATTGGCATACCCACTTATAATCAAGAAAAATATATCGAGAAGACACTTCAGTCCTTGCTTGCTCAAAATTACCCAAACTTTGAAATAGTTGTTTCCAATAACTATAGCACCGACAAAACACTGGAAATACTGGATCGTTACAAGTCATCGATAAGAATTATTTCCCCCGAGAAGCATCTACCAATGGGGCGTCATGCATATTTTACAACATCACAACTATCTGGCGATTGGCTCATTTTAATGAGTAGTGATGATATTGCAAAACCAACCATGCTAAGCGATCTTGCAAAGGAAGTTGAAAATTATCCTGATGCAATTTTAGTTCGCGGTGCATTTGAAACGATTGATGCAAATGGAAACATAACTGACATCAATCATATTTTATCTGCAAAAAAAATAATTCGTCCGCCAAAAACAATTGAGGAGCAGATGTACGGTTCGATTGGAAGCTTAAATGCTAGCATGTTTAAAAGGACCGCATGGAAATTAATAGAAAACAAATTTCCTACTCCCAACCTTGCCTACGATTGGGCGATTTTTATTATGCTCTCTCCTCTGGGTGATTTTATTTATACGGACAAAATTGTTGGTCAATATCGCGCAAACTATCGGCCGCTAGTTTCAAAAAGCAGGGTTTTTGAGGAATTGGAAGATGATATTCTAGTTTATCATGATCTTTTTCCATTGATTACACAAAATAGGTTTGATGTAAATTTAAAGAAATTAAGAAAAGCTATTGATAAGCGAATGAATATGCGCATTGCTCATACATTAAAAAATATTGAAACAGAGCATGAATTCCAGCGTCTACTAAATATTCTCAAATCAGCATCTGATCGACTACCGCTTAAAACTCAAATCGCATGCGTGACTCAAAAAAAACCAATTCGAAATAATTTTCTTGAGGATCTTTATACGAGAGTCACCAGAAGTAAAATCATTCGTAAAATTTATATGGGTTTAATGCATCGTGGATAGACACACAGTAACGAATAAACTAATCCATGCGAGTCTATGGACAGCGCTTAACTCATATTTATTTTTTATTATTAATTTTTTTGGACAAATTATACTGGCTAAATTGTTGATTCCAGAAGACTATGGAATATATGCATTTTCATTTGCATTGGTTGAAATCTGTGCCATGCTATTAGGGTTCAGCAATGCAACAGCATTTATTAATTCCGAAGGAAGCCAAACAGATTTTGATGCGTGCGTTAAATTAAACGCAATCGCTGCGCTTATTTTTCTCTGTTTTGGCGTCGCTGGCTTTTTTATTATTTCTATCATTGAGCACGCTTACACCCCGGGAATTATTTTTCTCCTATTGTGCATTTCTCAGATATTTTGGCTGATCTCTACGGTCTTTGCATCGCCACTGCAAAAGCAACTTAAGTTTAAAAAAGTCTCTTTTTATCAGGGATTATGCTCATCTTTTGGCTTGCTTGTCGCAATTGTTTTCGCCACTCAGCATTTTACATACTGGTGCCTTGTCATGAGAGACTTGTTTAGTTATTTTTCCTTTGCCGTGATTACCTATTTTTTTTCCCCTTTTGAAATTCGCCGATCATTTTTATACGCCAAAACAAAAGAACAATTTCGCTTTGGAGTAAATACAACCATCTCAAGAGCATTAGAATTATTATACTATCGATTTCCAGATATCTTAATCAAGCTAACACTGGGGAAATTTATTTTAGGTAATTTTTATCAAGCGAGAAGCGTTTCTTCTTATGCGATTAAATTAATGGAGCCATTAACTCAGCAAGTATTATTCTCATTTTTTACCGACATTAAAAATGATCTTGATTTTATGAGCAACCGCCTAAACTGGATTAATCTTATTATTACTCGTGCATTTTTGCCATTTGTCTTCTTTGCGTTTTTGTATGGAAAAAGTATTTTTATATTGGTCTATGGAAAACAATGGTCGTTGGCAGGGAATTATTTTGAATACTTCTCTACCTGGATTCCCATTGCATCGCTATTTGGCGCAGGCCTATCAACATGCTATAGCCTGAAAAAGCAATCCGTTGTCAGCATCAGTTATTTTATTTCTGCTCTATTGTTTATTTCTGGAATATTTTTACTATCAAAACGCATCCCACCACCTTCAATTTTTACACTAAGTCTTGCGGCAGGATATGCATATTTAATCTACTCATTGCGCAAAATGGGTTTAACACTTTCTTTTATCGTGCCATTTCTATTGCCGATTATAATCTTAATGCTGAGCTTAAGTATTTTTGCTATTACAAATCAATTTTTTGCAATTTTTTGCTTTCTGGTTCTGTACGGATCATTGCTTTTTTACGAAAAAGAAAAAATTAAATCTATTTATCGGAGATTGTTTTATGCAGCAAAGTCTTATTGATACGCAAAAATTTAAGTCAAAAGTTATTTTTGCCCTATTTACATTTGGTCCTTTAATGCTTACTTTTATACTGCCCCTGATTTTTTTTAAACATCCTCTCATTGCAACAATTTTTTGGTATTCAATACCGGCTAATATTGTTTTTATTGCTACAGCGATCTCAATTTCATGGTTTCTTTTCCTTTTTTTGACGATCTTGTTTCCTCGGTTTAGCTTTAAAAAAGCTACTTTAGAATGGCCAGAAAAATATCTATTTTCAATCACGCTTTATTTTACTGTGTTAGCGTTTTTATATAATATCTTAACTTTTTTCATTAAAATCCCAGCGTCATTGGTCGTTATATTATTGCCAATAAAAATTATGTCTGCTATTGCTGTTGCAATATACATTTATTTAAATAAAAATAAAATTTTATATGCTAAAAAAACAGGGTATTTTATCTTAGCAGTTAATATTCTGATGATTTGTGCTCATCCGCTATTAAGTGGCAACGCTTATGATACTATTTATAGCTTAATCGCAATAGCGTTTGCCTATACGATAATTCAAAAAAATTGGAAAAAATCTCTTTTGGTTATTTTTCTCACATTGTTCGTTATCGCATCTGCCATGATAGTTAAAAATTATGTTCGTGAATTAAAAATCAATCCAAAACATTTAGTCAAGTATGATTATATTATATTTGAACATTTAAATAGCGTTAATTTTCCGAACACCCCAATACTACGATACGAAAATTATGTTTTGAATAGAATTTTCACCAGACTAGATAACTTTACAGAATTTGCTTATGTGGTTAATACAACGCCCGATCCAATACCCTATCTTTATGGAAAAACATACAAAACTTTATTATATGTATTTATTCCAAGAATGCTATGGCACAACAAACCTGTAGTGGAAGATGGTCAATTTTTTGCTCATCGTTATCATTTTATTACGGATAACGACCATGTCAGTTGCTGGTCAATCCCTTTGCCAACAGAGGCATGGATTAATTTTGGTCTGCCAGGCATTATATTAAGCGCAATAATCATTGGGTTGCTTATTAATTTTTTCTGGTCCCTTTTTGCGGCCGGAGAACAAATTAGAAATATTATATTTGCAACTATTATTGTTTTTACGGCATCGCAAGGTGAAACGAATACAACCATAACTATCGGATCAATGATTCATGCCTTAATTTTTTACTGGATCGTTGATATTATTGTAAGGCACTGGCCTCAAAGAAAGAGTGATTTATGAAAATCTCAATTTCTGTCAAGGGACGTTTTCACGCTTTTTTTCTAGCCAATGAATTACAAAAGGCAGGTTTACTAAATCAATTAATTACACCATATCCGGTCTTTAAGACTTGCGAATATGGTATAGATAAAACTTTTGTCGACTCGCTTTTGCTGAATGAATTGGTCGAGCGCGGCATTCGACAACTCCCCTTTCAATTTGTTAAAACTGATCGCGCTAATTATTTATTTAACAAATTATTTGATATGCGCGCTGGCAGGAAGATAAAAACAAACAGTGATATTTTTGTGGGTTGGTCGGAAGGCTGCTTAGAAACCATGAAAAAAATCAGGGGTAGGCCAATAAAATTAATTGTTGAAAATGGATCAACGCACGCGATTTTTCAAAAGGAAATAATGGAGGAAGAGTTTGAATTGCACGGACTATCATTTCAAGCAGACAAAAGAATGATTTCAAAAAAATTGGAAGAATATAGTTTTGCGGATTATATCTCGATACCATCTCAGTTTACTAAAAATACATTTTTAAAATACCCCGCGTTGAAAAATAAAATTATTTGTATCCCTTATGGCGTTGATGCAGAAAAGTTCTATCCTATTAAAAATGCAACGAACGACAAGATATTCAGAATTATTATTTGTGGAAATATTGGCTTGCGAAAGGGTATTCAATATTTATTAAAGGCATTTTATGAGTTAAAATTACCGAATTCAGAATTATATGTTATTGGCCCCGTGTCTGCTGAGTTAAAATCAATTATCGAAAAATACAAGGCGAGTAATATTATTTGGGCTGGCTGCTTTAATGAAAATAAATTAGTTCATGAATACGCCAAAGGAAGTGTATTTTGTCTGCCTTCAATCGAAGAGGGTCTGGCGCTAGTCATACCACAGGCAATGAGCTGTGGACTTCCTATTATTTGCACAACCAACACGGGAGGCGGTGATATTATTTCAGAAGGAGAAGAAGGATTTATCATACCGATTCGTGATGCAGATGCGATAAAGCAAAAAATATTATTTTTATATGAAAATGCAGAAACAAGAATTGAAATGGGAAAGCAGGCTCGTAATACCATTTTAAATAATTTTACTTGGTCGCATTATGGTCAAAAAATAATTGCAGCCTATCGCGATATACTCAAAAGCAGTTCAGCACCATAACAACTTGCGCAAGTGAAATTGCCTCAACAATCGGACAATATTCTTTCGCTCTATTAAGTAAAGCGTTGCTAACAACACAAAAAATACTAATGTTCTAATATAAATACTGGCCTGCCCATAATCACACATGCCAAAAGCAACAAAAAAAGCAATAATAGGATAATAGAGTGACAATAAACTTGAAATAATATTTTTTGTTAGCAAGCAAGCAGTAACATAAAACACCGCAATGAGATACGCCGCTGAAAATATAAAAGCAAGATCAACAATATTATGCAATTTAATAATGCTCACTAAAAATATCAGTAAAGCAATCACATAAGACTGCACAATATGACTCTGCTTTCCGAGTAAATTTGCCATGTTGGTCACAATCATAAATAGGACACCTGCTAAAATAAAAATAGAAAAATAGGAGAAACATTCTCCTGCAATCAACCATTTTCCACCATACAACAACACCAATAATTTCGCGCCAAAAAGATAAATGACGCCACAAATAGGCAACAAGGCGCGAATAACAACATAATTTATCCACCAAAATTGATTTTGTAATTGCAAAGGCTCATCTTTGTGATGTGCAAGATAAGAAAATAATACTGAATTGGTAAATGGTTGAAATAATTTAATCGGAAAATAAGCCAGATAGCGACCCTGATAAAAATAACCCAAAAATGTTTTTGACAAGAAAAAGGAAATGAGTAATTCTGGAATGCGATAATATGAAACCTCAGCCATGCGCGCAAATGCGCATTTCACGCCAAAAATAAGCTGTGTTTTTAATAGCCTAAGATCACACTTAAAATAAAGGCGAAATTTTGTTTTGCGATATAAAAGAGTCAGTACAATTGCAGCACCCAACAAATCACGCACGACCAAAGCCAACACCGTGTGAAAATAATAGGCTAAGAAAATAGCAATTAAACCAGAAAATAAGGTTGCACCACCTTGCAGCAATGAAATAGATTTGTATTCTAGTTTCCGCTCCAGTGTCGCCATATAAACATAGCCCATTAAAATAAAACCCTGAGAAAATGCGAGCAAAATAATAACCAGAGCAATTTGAATGTCATGCTGATAGAAAACATAATAAAGCGCGACGATCGCTGAAATAAGTACCTGTGCTGCTGTCGCACACCACGTCAAAACCATGTAAGCAGCAAAATCAGATTCATTTCCTGCTGATTTAATATACCCACCCGGCATGGCAATCACACAAAACATTCCGATCACTTCTCTGACTGCAATACCGAAAGCAAAAACACCAAATTGCGTGGGTGATAATAAATGCGAAAATATCCATTGGCAAAAAAAATTAAAGGTGAAGAAAAAATAGGCCGCAAAGCTCGACCACAAGCTGGCTTTTAGAAACTTTTGCTTTATGTCGGTCGTTGGCATGCTGCTTTCTCAATCGGCATTGTTTGATTTGATAGAATTTGTATAAAATATTCCGCTAATTGTCTTGCCTGCGCATCCCATGTCAATTGATTCAAAAAAGCTTTGTTGGCATTCTGTTGCGAATGCGTTAAAAAACATTGCTGAAGCGCTTTCATTACTGCGTTTATATCCTCGCATTGAAACAGATCAATATTAGCCTGATTTGCTAATAGTATCGCTTCCTCATGCTCATGTGGAACACATATAATCGGTTTTTGAAAAGCCAATAATTCCGTTGATTTATGGTGAAACGTTGCATCCAAATGAATATAACATAATACGTTTGCTTGCTGTAATAATCTCACGTAATCTTCAAACGCTAATTGACCGTGATTGATTGTTAATAAATTTTTTAGGGGTAAAAATTCAGTCTCAATGACCGCTTGATCGCGACCAACATAATGTAATTCAACATTGATTTTTGGATTATTTATTTTTTCTGCCCATAATTGAATACCATTGAGCAAAATACGTAAATGTGTTCTATTGTAATGACTACCCACTAAAAATATTTTAAATGTCTGAGGCGAAAGTATGTTACTTTTATTAACATTTTCTAATAGTTTTTCAGAAAAGCCGCTGTAAATAACGCGTCTTGGAATAAAAGCAAACCAGGTTTCTGCATCCTTCATGTAAAATTTTGAAAGCGCAGTGATCATCGCTGCATCTTGAAACCGCCTTGCGCAATAACCTTGAAACAGAAAAGGAATAAAATTACACCAGGCATCTTTCAAGTCGATAACGAAAGGCGCTTTTGCATACAGTGCTATTTGTCGAGTAATCATCAAACAATCCGTATTGCCAAACGTGCCAATAACAATGTCGGGCGAAAAATTTTTTGCGAGCGATTTTAAAAATGGTTTGGCACCTTGCTGCCAGTCTCTAACAACGCCATACGAAAAAAGGTAATAAAAAAATACTAGTGCTTTACTTAATAATTTTGGTAATTTTCCGCTCCGCAGTTTTTTCAACCAAAAGCTCTTGTTTCTTCCTGATCGAATGCCCAAAGGTACTAACCAGTCATGCTGAGCAATTAAAAAATTTATGGTTGAATAATCTGTTATGTCATCTTTATTGTTTTCGGTCGTCAATAAAATAATTTGATGCCCCTGTCTTGCCATAGCATTGGCCAATTCACGCATGCGAAAAGCCGCAATTTGATTATTGTCTGGCGGAATCTCGTTAACAAAAATTACTTTTAAATGAGTTTTCATTAATCATTTTTCCAAACTGAAATCTTAGCGCCATTTTGCATTGGCTTCACAAAATATTCCAACCAACATTCACCTATCATGCCTTTCCATAATGTAGACGACAAGCTATAATCTCCTTGCTTAAATCGCTCGAGCGCTTTATGCCACCAACTCACATTCCAAAATCCACGCTGCAAAAAATCAGATTGATGAAAAATTTGCTCTGCAAAAGTGCCGAGCTCTTGTTGAAACCATGACACCTGTGGAGGCAAAAATCCTTGTTTATTCCACCGTCGCTGAATCGCGGTTGGCAATAGTCCAGACATGCTTTTGCGCAATATTCGCTTTGTTTGTGCGCCACCCATCAAGTAAGTTTCTGGTAGTGTAAAAATAAATTCTGCGATGCGATAATCGCAAAATGGTAGTCGTACTTCGCGCGAATGCGCCATAGAATTTCGATCGCCATAACGCAATAGCGTTGTTAGGTTATTGGAAAAGCTGTCGTGATATAACGCCGATTTTAAATGACTTTTAATATTGGATTCACCTTGTAATTTATCCAAATTTAACTCATTGACATGATCAATCCTATCTTCTGTTAAGCCGAACAAAAAATTACTGCCGCGGTTTAAATGCTGGCTTAAATAATATTGCATTTTTTTAGGCAATAACTGAATGAGTTGCTGCTGTTTTTTAGCTAGCGCTAAAGGATAGCGCCTATTAATTCGTTTCAATTCTGTATGATAAAATAAATAATGCTGAATTGAAAAGATATCTTTTAAGTAAAATCTAAAGTACTGTTCATACCCACCTAAAATCTCATCAGCGCCTTGGCCGTCTAATAAAACAGTAACACCATTTTGCTTGGCTAATTCAAAAATTTTCCATTGTGCAAATTGACTCGCACTGCTCACTGGTAATTCATTGGCTAACATAAATTGCGGCAATATTTTGATAAATTCGGCTGCCGTGGGTTCAGTGGTATGCGCCATCACTTGCTTTGATTTAATTGTTTTTTCTGCATAAAACCACTCATCTGCGCTTGTGCCAGGAAACCGGCCTGTAAAAGTGTGATAAGGAAAATCCTTGCCTTGTAATTCACGCACAATAGAAACAATGGCGGTAGAATCTAATCCGCCCGATAAGCAAGAACCCACTTTGACATCTGAGCGCATCCGAAGCGCAACAGAATCTATTAATAACGATTTAAATTCTGCGATGGCATCTTGCTCTGATATTTTATGTCTTGAAAAATCGGTAATATTCCAATATCGATCAATTTTTTTTTCAAGTGTTTTTAAATTTACGATCATTCTCTCTGCTGGCAATAATTGCTGAACGCCGATAAAAACAGTGTCACGATGATTGTCTAGTTTGTGAGATGGGGAATTTAAAAAAGACAGGAATTCATTCTGGCGATATTCTACGGGAATTTCTTTTAACGTAAATAGCGCCTTGTATTCTGATGAAAATGCCAAAAAATTATTACCGTGATAAAACAGCAGCGGCTTTTCACCATAACGATCGCGTGCAATAAATGCAATATTTTTTTGTAAATCAATTAAGCAAAAGGCAAACATGCCGTTAAAATAATTAACGCAATCCACTCCCCATGCAGTGTAGGCATGCAAAATAACTTCAGTATCGCTATGTGTATCAAATTGAAACCCGAGCTGAATGAGCGTTTGCTTTATCTCTAAAAAATTATAAATCTCGCCATTAAAAGTTAAGATATGCTGATTATTTTCTCGCTGCATTGGCTGATCGGCATGCTTATCTAGGTCTAAAATCGCAAGTCGGGTATGGCCTAATATGATTTGCTGGTTAGCAGATGCCCAAAGACCTTGTCCGTCAGGTCCACGGTGCAGCAGCGCCTGGTTCATTTTTTCAATTGCGTCATGATTAACTGCTTTTCCCGCAATAACCCCATTGATTCCACACATATTTTTACTCTAGATGTCGCATTTAATGTGCGCATATTATCAGAATTTTCAGGTTCTGTCGCAATTTGCTATACTCGGCTTCATTATTATCTAAGGGTAATTACCAATGATTTTAGTAACAGGCGCAGCAGGTTTTATTGGCTTTCATTTTACGCAGCTTCTGCTTGATGAAGGCAAACAAGTTATTGGCATTGATAATATCAATGATTACTATGATATTCGCTTAAAAGAAGCCCGCTTAACAATTTTAGCAAATTATCCTAATTTTAATTTTATCAAGCTAGATTTGGTCGACCGCGCGAGCTTAAGCAACCTGTTTAAAAATAAAAACATTACTGAAGTAGTTCATTTAGCGGCGCAGCCAGGTGTGCGTTATTCACTTAAAAATCCGCATGCTTATGTCGACGCTAATATTGTCGGCTTTGTTAATTTAATAGAATGTTGCCGACATTTTAATATTAAACACTTTGTTTACGCATCATCAAGCTCGGTGTATGGCGGCAATACCAAACAGCCTTTTTCTGAATCTGACGCTGTCGATCATCCTTTGTCGTTGTATGCCGCAACGAAAAAAGCCAATGAATTAATGGCGTACACCTATTCACATCTCTATCAATTACCAACCACGGGCTTGCGCTTTTTTACGGTTTACGGCCCTTGGGGACGACCCGACATGGCGCCTTTTTTATTTGCGAGAAATATACTTGAGAATAAACCGATCGATATTTTTAATCACGGAAATATGATCCGCGATTTTACGTATATTTCTGATATTGTCGAGGGAATAAATTTGGCACTCAATCATATCCCCGAATCCAATTATCGTATTTACAATATTGGCAATAACAAGCCTGTGCCGCTGATGGAATTTATTGCAGCAATTGAAAATTCACTGGGCGTTAAAGCACTTTATAATATGCTCCCGATGCAACCTGGTGATTTACCAGCCACTTGTGCCGACCTAACATTAATCGAAAAAGAGCTCGGTTATCGCCCAACTGTTTCTGTTGAGGAAGGTGTTGCAAAGTTCACTGCGTGGTTTAAAAACTGGTGGGCAACACATTCATAACATCATAAATTATTTAAAAGAGGATCTGTCATGAATGATTTAGCAATTAAAAATGTGCTTTTTGAAAAAATTAGCTATCTCGTTCAACAAACTCGACAACAGCACCAGCGTAGGGTCAATACTGCCATGACGCAAATGTATTGGCAGATCGGACAGCTGCTGATTGAACATGAACAGCAAGGAGACGCACGCGCCGCTTATGGTAAGCAGCAGCTTGAACACCTTTCAAAACAGCTTACTCAAAGTTTTGGGAAAGGTTTTGATGTCACCAACCTACGAAATATGCGTCGCTTTTATATAGCATTTTCAATTCGAGAGACGCTGTCTCTCGAATTAAGTTGGTCGCACTACAATCTATTGGCGCGTATTGAAAGTGAAAAATCTAGGATGTGGTATATGCGAGAAACTGCCCAGCAAAACTGGAGTGTTCGAGCTCTCGAGCGCCAAATTGGAACTCTTTATTATGAGCGATTACTTTCTAGTCATGAAAGAGAACCATCTATAAATGAGGCAAAAATTAACACCGCGCTTTTAGCAGACAATCCTAAGGATTACTTAAGAGACCCTTATATTCTCGATTTTCTCAATCTCAATCATCCTAGCTATTTAGAAACAGATTTAGAGCAAGGCATTATCAATAATCTGCAACAATTTTTACTTGAGTTAGGCAAAGGTTTTGCTTTTGTCGAGCGCCAACAACGTATTCGCACGGAAGATGGTGACTATACGATTGACTTGGTTTTCTACAATTTTATTCTTAAATGTTTTGTACTGATTGATTTAAAACTTAATAAACTCACCCATCAAGATGTCGGTCAAATGGACATGTACGTGCGTCTTTATGAGGAGCAGAAGCGGGCGTCAAACGACAACCCAACCATTGGCTTGATTTTATGTAGCGAGCATAATCATACCGTGGCGCAATATTCAGTGCTCAAAGACAGTCAGCAACTTTTTGCGTCCAAATACCTCACAGTGTTGCCCAGTGAAATGGAGCTAACGCAAAAACTGAAACGTGAACGACAACGCATTGAAAAACAACTGGAGGATCAGGAAGAAAGACAAGCTGATAAGTAAACTGGTGGGCCCACTAGGACTTGAACCTAGGACCAAAGGATTATGAGTCCTCTGCTCTAACCAACTGAGCTATGAGCCCGAAAACACGGTATTGCACTTATTGAATGGCAATAGCATTATGCCATCATGAAAAAACAATTCAATCAACTTCTGCAACAAATTTTGCCAAAACGGTGTTTATTGTGCGATGAGGCCTGTTTTGATCATCATTTTCTCTGTTATGACTGCGAAAGCATCTTGCCCTGGCAGCCGCCTTCTTGTGTGCGTTGCGGCGTTGCGCTGCCAGAGCAGGCTGATTTTGTTTTGTGCGCGCTGTGCCTAAGTCATCAACCTGCCTTCCATGCCACAACGGCTTTATTCGAATATAAGCCGCCCATATCACAATTTGTATTGAAATTAAAATTTCAAAAGAATTTAAGCATGGCTCGGCTTTTTTCAAATTACTGGATTGATTATATAAAAAAATATCGTGATTTAAATAATTTACCTGAACTCTTAATTCCAGTGCCACTGCATCATAAACGATTGCGCGAGCGCGGATTTAATCAAGCGCTGGAAATTGCAAAACCCATCGGCAAGCAATTTAAAATCCCTATTGATATTAAATCTTGTAGTCGTATTATGAATACCCATCCTCAAGCCACACTGTCTGTTAAAGATAGAAAAAATAATTTAAAAAATGCTTTTGTATTATCTCATCCTATTACCGCAAAACACGTTGCTATCATTGATGATGTGGTCACAACCGGCACAACGGTCAATGAAATATCGCGCTTATTGGAAAAATCAGGGGTGAATAATATCGAAGTGTGGTGCTGTGCAAGGGCTTAATTTAGGCTGAAGCAAAGAATGGATATCTTCGCTTCAATTCCGCCAGCCTTTTTTGCGTGTTGATTTTATATTGGCTTTTAGTACGTCATCGATGCTAGCAAATTCTGTTTTAATAGGTGATGTTGCTTTCACTAAATTTTCAAGCAATCCCAATACCATTGAGATTTTGAGAAATGATTCTAACGAAATCAGCCTTTTTTGCTCAAATTTTCGGAGTGTCGCCAAACTCACGTTGGCTCGTTTTGCCAAACCACGCTGCGTCAATCCTATTTTAATGCGCTGGTCATGCACGTTGCTCGCCAGCTGATGTTGCGCCCTTGAAATGCTTATAAGTGCTACCATAATGTTACTTATGATCAAATATTGGCAATAAGTGATATTATAGTGGTATTTTGTTGCTTATTCAAACTTAAATTTACAATAATAAAACACAAGAAAACACAAGAAAATATAAGAAATCCTTAATGCTACTCATGCATACTGGTGCTCTATACAATTTCAAACAATAGGCGAAAAATGCGCACTACAGACTCATTGCCCAAACCTCACTTGTCAGACCTTTCTGAAAAAGCTTTTGCTATCATCGGTAGCTTTATTCAGGATAATACGGGCAAAGGCTCATGCGATGGCACAATAGTGGATTTTTTAAAAGCATTGGGGAAATTTAACTATATTAAAACTGTCGCGGGAATGATCAGCATTAGACATGCCAAAATTGCACTCACTGCTGAAATTTTTTCGCAAAATAACGCACCAAGTCAATTTCCACCTTGTGGGGGCCGAAGATATTTATTCGAGCAAGCGTCTTTATATGATGCATTGAATGCTTATCGCAGTAGTAAAAACACCGCAATGGTGATATTGCATCATTACTTTATCCAAAAATACTTATCACCTGAGATGATAAAAAAATTGTCGTGTTTGAAGAACCACATTAATCAAGCGCCAAATGAAAAAACACGAACCGCATTAATTCGCAATATAAGCGACTATGATGAGCTCACTTATGCCATCTGCTCGCTACTGTCTCAAGAAGAAATATATCAGCATTTTATTTATTATCGAGATCGCTTAATTCCAAAAATAAATTCGACAGATGTGAATTATGGAGACTACGTCTATCAGCAAGTGCAAAACTCTTTATATGAAATTTTTTCAGCGCTAACGCAGGCTCAAAAAATAGAGCAATTACCAATATGCAAACTTAAAATTCAAGAATATTTTTGTTACACTGATTTTTGTTACACTGAGCATCCTGTTTTTGTTAAGCTTCAAGCGCTCACTCTGCCGCATAAAAAAATTGAAAGTCAGCATAAGGAATTTTCAGATCAACTCTCATTAGAACACGCAAGTCTTCTATGTAGCGTTAGCAATCAATTAAGAGCATTAAAGTCACCTTCAAAAAAGTCTCCTGCGATAACGACGGACTATTGCATAGATGCGATTACTGGGAAGCGCTCCATTCGGCCTCTACTTAATGAATTATTAGCAGAAGATTTGAAAATTACTTTAGCTATTCTCGACAAACTCATTGCAGAATACAGTGATTCGGAGAACAGAGATTTATTTGAAAATAAATCAATGTTGGAATTGATATACGATCTTTGTCTTGCGTCAAAAGATATAAAATTGCATCTGTCGGATTTTTTTAAAACGCAATTGCCAGAGGTACCGTTAGATCTTATTGCTAAACCATGCGGCCCTAAAACAACTTTAGCACTGAATTTAAAACTGCTTTCAATCACGCAAACCGATATTGATCCTTATATTGATCAAATGATAGGGCTTCTTTCAGTGCATCTTGGTTATTTTTTTCATTATGTGGGGGAAGTTTTTTTCGTCGATTGCGCTACACGTATCATTTCAGCTCAAGAAAATAAAGAAAAACAAGCTCAGTCATTCTATCATTTTTGGAACAAATTGATAGAAAAAACTAATGCAAAAAACATTCCTCTTCTAAATAAGATATTAAATAAAATACCGTCGCACATAGGGCTTATAAAGCCAAATATGCATATAAGCAGAGCGAACTCTCTTGATCTTGATAATCAACAAGCTCTTAGTTTTTACATTAATCTTAAAATACACTTCCCTTATTTAGCCGGAGAAACATTTTTTATTAAACCTCTTAACAACTCCTTGCTGAAGCGTTTTGATTTATATTACCATGACCTCATGCCGCAGCTTGACTTAACGCATTCTTTTTCAACTCGCTCATTTCTTGAAAATGCAAATAGAAAATCATTGAAAATAGCGCAAATAGAAAGTCATTTGAACGAAATGTTTAGAACTCGGTTTACGCCCACTTTATGGAATGATCAATCCTTGTGTACCAAGGAGTTTTATGCTGATTTCATGGAAAATTTTAATCAACTGATTTACGCAACATGCACGGTAAGAAAAACATTATTTGGATCATTTTTTGCAAAAGAAAGCCCATTTTCAATTGAAACACACTCTGCAAAGGCATTGATAGAACAGCTGTCATTATCAAGAGCATCAATGGGCATTATTAAAAAAGTTTTTCCAGATTGCTTTACGGGAGAAATTACAACATTTTCGAATGAATTAAGATGTTATATGAAAAAATTAGTCGCGCCAACTGATTTAAACGTAGTATCCATGTTAACCCGTGCTTAAATTTTATGTTCTCGATCCGTCATGCCCAGCACTGTCAAAATGCGCAGTACTGTTGAGAGCTGAATATCTTTTTCATTATTTTCAAAGCGCGATAGCGTAGGTGTGCTAACGCCCGCAAGCTGCGCTAATCTTACCTGTGTCAGACGCAGTGATTTTCGCCGCATTTTCGCTTCCGCTACAATCACTTTCCAATTAAGGCAAAACTGCCGTTCCATCGCTCCTCCATCTTGCTTATCAATTCTTTTTTTAATTTTTGCGTGCCAACAAGAGATTGCTCAACAGCTGCTAATGCATTTGGTAATTGTTTTTTTAAATCTAATGCTGCAGCCACAATACTGTCAGGAGCAATACCAAATGCTTTTCCCATTTTAATCATATGCTGGCTTTTTAATTTTCCGAGAGCACAATTGGCAATACCACAAAGATTTAAGGCGATGGATTGATATTCTGGATAAACAGCACTGGCTACTAAATCATATAACGGCGTTAAACGTAAACCTGCAGATGTGTGAAACATCGCAAAATTCTTAAAGTGTGCATCCGTATTACCAACCAAAAAACAGGCTAAAATACGCCGAAATAAAGCATCTGCTTCAGCGGGAATGCACTCTTTAGTATTAACAATAAATTTTCCCATATCCTCATAACTGCCGTCATACTTTTCATCGCCTGAAGATTTTCCCAACAGCTGATTAAATTCTTCAAAATGATGCGTGCGTTTTCCTGCAGCATTGCGATCAAAGCGAGGAATAATTAACGCTGGCTCATGAATGCTGGGCAGTGTCACGATTTCCATATCAACCACATTATCTTTAGGTAATAATTTTCTCACAGCCAATGTCGTTAAAAATTCCAATTCTAATGAGTGATTTAAATTCCCGGAAGCTAATTTTGCAATATGCGTACTTAATTCTTTCGGGCCGACGGGTCGAAATGCTTTACCTTCTTTAACAACCAATAATTTTCGCTGCACACCAGACAGTGACGCGCGTCCTAATAGTGCCGCCAACGTTGCTTCATCAGCGTGATCTAATAAAATATGTTTTTGGGGTCTCGGATCAATCACAGACACAGCGCCTGCCAAATCAAATCCAAAGCCTAGCAATAATCCAAAACGATTTTTTGGATCTATGCCCAATGCTTTGGCTTGCGCCTTTTGAAACCAGCCTTCCGCGACTAAATTATCAAAAAAAGGATGCAACCCATGCTCACAAATAAAACCTTCTGACTGAAGCGGTAGCGTATAAGCAATGCCAGGATGCTTGGATTCAAGATAAGAGGCATCATAGGTAAAAATAACGCGCCCGCTTGGCTCTTCTTGCAAGCGCCCTGCATACACGTCTTTGTAGTAAACATTGCCCCAGAGTGTTGTAGCCATATAAAATATCTTTTATATTTTTGACAATAATAGTAATATTATAAAACATATTATATATTATTGACCCAAAGTGCAAGCAGTTTACGCGCCATTATTCCGACGATACACATCTTCTCTAAAATGCGCATGGCCTTGCGCATCAACAAAGGCGGTAATATAAGTCACATAAATCGGCATCGGATTTTTGAGTTGAATATATTTTGTTTGTGTTGTTGATAAATACTGATTGGTTAATTCAGCATTTAAATCTTTATTATCTGAATAAAAATACTCGACCAATTGCAATGGATGCTCCAGGCGAATACAGCCCGAGCTATAAGCGCGCTTCATGTCAGAAAATAATGCCTTTTGCGGCGTGTCATGCATGTAAACATCATCGCTATTTTCAAAAATAAATTTTACGCGGCCTAATGGATTTTCATCACCGGGTGGTGCCGTTAATCGATATGTAAAATTACTAGGCGTTGCGGCCTGCCAATTAATCGTCAACGGGTCAACTTCAGGGGAATCTTTATCCCAGTTTTTATAAATTTTTAATCCGCCATGCTCTTTTAAATAATTGGGATTTTTTTGCATGCCCGGAATAATATCTTCTTTTAAAATTGTCTTGGGTACATTCCATTGCGGATTAAACACCACGGTTTGTACTTTAGAATATAAAATCGGGGTGGGTCTTGTGGATCTGCCTGCAATCACATTCATGCTCAACACTTCATTACCGCGATCAATTAAATGCAATTTATAATCCGGAATATTAATGTGAATATAACGCGCACCTTCATCTTCCGGTAATTTTCCCCATTCATTCATGCTGGTCACCAGTTCTTTATAACGTTCAGCTGGTGTAATATTTAAGGCATTTAACGTTGCTTGATTCACAATGCCGTTGGATTTTAAGCCATGTCGCCATTGAAATTGCATAACACCATACTGCAGCGCATGATCAAATTCTTTTGAATTTTCCGTGGGCTCATTTTTCATATCACCCAATAAAATTAATCGTTCTCGAATTTGTGAAACCGCGACATTGTGATTGCCTAATTTTAAAGGCAATTGCGTTGGTTGAATGGCAGGCCAAGGTTGTTTAGCTAGTTGCGCATAGGTCGGCAAGATCTGATAAATTTGCTGCGCGGTTTTATTTGTCGTACCAGGCTGATTCGTTGCCTGCACATTCACAGATTGCTTTGCGCAGCTGGATAATAGAAAAACGAAAACTGACAAACATATCAGTGATTTTAATTTTTGATATAACATAACTCAAAATCCTTGTAATAAAACAAGGATAATTATACCTAAAAAAATCAGTAATCACATATCAAACCATCACATATTGCTATGTGATGGGATGTTTATGACAAGCCTCAAGCGGCAGCGGGAGCCATGCTAATTGACCGCAATGTCAGCGCTTTTTCAGATTGCAGTAAAGATGACGGAACTCCTTTTTGCATTAAACGATATGCTAAAGCGGAAGTCTTATTTTTAAATAATCCAGAATAACGCTGAGCGCTAATTAACTGTCTATATGTATAATCATTTTGAATTGGCGTATCTAAAATGGTCTTGATATCATTCAGCTTTTCATTTTTAATTATGCTTGCCGTTGCTTTTAAAATTAAACAACCTTTTTCGATCTTGCTGGATTGAGCCTCATAAAAATAACTTGAAGCACCATCATTCACCATTTTTGTTGCTTCATCAGTCACGGCCAATAGGAATTTTTTAACATCGCCCTCTTCAAATAAATTAATTTTTTTGATTAATTCAACAGATAGCTTATTAATTTGAGCTAACTGAAGATTTCGTGCGGCCACTTCTCGCGATGGATCAACAATTTTAAATAATCTTTTTCGAAGCATCCATACGCCAGCAAGAGGTGCCGTTGCAAGACCTAAATTAGAAGGAACATTCATTGGCACCAAAAATCCATCTAAGCTATAAGCACTGGTAACGGTTGAGCGCAATCCAATAAATGCCGCTGCAGCAAGCAAGGTAGTAGGAATGGCTGCTGCAACAGCAATAAGATTTATGCCTGGTGTCATGAAAATAACTGCTGCGGTAATGACGATAGCGCCAACGATCAATCCTGCTAGTAATAAAGCACCTCTTCGCAACCAAGTACGTGTGTACGATACGTCATAGTGACATTTCGATACGTCTTCAATTAACGCTGACAATTTATCTTTTTCTGGCGCTGTTAAATATTTATGCATATTCTTGATGCCTACTTCAATTAGATTAAGTGCATCAATATCTTTTTTACTCATTCGATCTTTTCTAATACCTAAAATGCTTGTGCATTTTATTTCATGTAAATATAAATTTACCATTGTGATAAGGTTATTTAATGTTCTTTGGTCTTTTAGTAGCAAAGATCTTTCATCTGATGACTCTGCTTTATCTAGATCTAAATTGCTTAATGCGAATTGCAATTCATCTAGCTTTGTTTGATAAAGCGAAAGCTCGGCTTCTAATAATTCATATTTGTCTATTAATTTTTTAGTTTCTTCCTGATCGCTATTAACCGCTTCTAAAAAATCACGTGGATTATTTTTCATATCAACCTCTGTATTTATAAATTAATTTTTATCTCTCCTTAAGTAGTTGCAATGTAACAGATATTGAACACATAGCATTATCTTAATTTGCTATTTTTGTGCTTATTTTTGCTGAAAAAAGCTGATATGGGCTGATTTAATGCTGTGTTAAGGAAAAAAGAGAAAGAATCCGCTTGTTGCGTTTGCTGCGCAAACTACACGCACGGTTCCTTCAGTGCCACTCGTTATTTTCTATTGGCATTAAAGGAACCGCGCGTGCAGCACAGCGTAGCTGTGCGAAACAAGCGGATTTATCGGACAACAGCAAAATGGCTAAATGAAATCGGTTTTTGATGGGTAGAATCCTTGAACTCTTTTCCTGTTGCTTTCATTATTCGACCAAAGGTATTTGAAGTAGATTGCCAGAAAGTAGTTGTATTGCGGTGTGACCTTAATAAATCCCCAAAATCACGCTCAGACTGCCCAACTGTAACCGCTAGTAAATCAGCAACAGTCTCAGGAATTTTACCCTCAATTATTTTCGCCGTCTCACTTAAAATCAAACGAGCTTTAGCCATTTTAGAAGTTTGCGCTTCGCGGAATAAACTCGTTGCACCGCTGTTATATAATGTAATCGCTGCTGTAACGGTTGCTAATAAAAATGTCTTAACCTCAGCAGTCACCACAAGATCAGTTAATGCATTAATATTTTTAGTTAAATCACTCGCCAATTTATTGACGGTCGCCACTTGCAAATCACGTGCTGCAACTTCTCTTGGCTTGGTAGTAATGTGAATTTTGCTAGCGCTAAAAAATGCGGTGATAGCAGCAAAAATTGGCCACGCTGTCATAAAAACAGGGATGTTAACCGTTTCACGCATGCCATCAAATTTGAATGTTTCTTGCATGAAGGCACCATTGCCGAGATAAATAAACGCACAAACTGATTGCAATACTTTTGGAACCAACAGTAAAGCCGCTCCGATATTAAGACCCGGTACCATTAAGCATGCGCAAAACGCTGCGGTGATGGAAGCTGCAACTAAACAAGTTACAACCAACATCGCTCTTCGCATCCAAATGCGTTTCTTTGAGATTTTGTATTCTAATTCTCCTGCTTCAATAATTAGCTGGGACAAAGTATCAGCAGGTTGTTTTTTTTGAGTGTCGACGGAAGATTCCGCTGAATTTAAAGAGAGCAAATTTTTGTTTTCTTCAGAATCAACTGGAGATACTGATGCACTCGCAACTGCTGGCGAGCCAAACACTTTAAAAAGATTTGTAACCTGAAGCTCAAGAATACGAATATCGTTATCACACATCCTATTGTTTCTTAGCATTCCCTTCCAAGAATATTCTATTTCTTTAATATAAGTACTTAACGCATCCAGTAAAAACTCTAATTTTTTCTGATCATCGCATAATAATTTTTCTTCGTCTGTTAATGCTACCTTGGGATCCATGCTAATATTTTTTGTTTTCGCACTTAAAGCACCGATCTGGAATTTAATATTATCAATGCCGATTTTTAATCTTAGATGTAAATCTTCTAATTTTTTTTGATTTTCTTTATTCGAAGCTTTTAATTTCACTGTTGCATTCATATTGACTTGACCTCGTTGTATTTTTAGGGGCTAAAAAATTTTACTATAGTATTCCAAAATTTCATAATGTAACAAATATGCGTCATCGCGCATTACCTTTTTTTGCTATTCCTTCTTTTTAGGAATGTACAAATCTGTCACCGTGCCTTCAAACACTTCCGCTGCCATCATGATGGATTCTGATAGCGTTGGATGCGGGTGAATCGTTAGTGCTAGATCTTCTACATCACAGCCCATTTCAATGGCGAGCGCCACTTCGCCAATTAGTTCACCTGCATTCACACCGACAATGCCAGCACCAATCACGCGATGTTTTTCATCAAAGATTAATTTGGTAAAGCCCTCGGTACGATCAACTGATAAAGCGCGACCCGATGCCATCCAGGGAAATACCGCTTTTTCAAACTTAATATTTTTTTCTTTCAGTTGATTTTCTGTCATGCCAACCCATGCAATTTCAGGATCAGTATAAGCCACTGACGGAATGCATTTTGCATCAAAATAATGTTTTTTGCCGGCAATCACTTCCGCTGCCAAGCGACCTTCAGCAGATGCTTTATGCGCCAACATGGGATTACCTGCGATATCACCAATGGCATAAATGCCCGCGACATTCGTTTTCATTTGATTATCAACGGTAATAAATCCACGATCATCAACTTTAACACCCGCTTTTTCGGCATCAATTAATTTTCCGTGCGGTTTTCTGCCAACTGCCACTAAAATTTGATCAAAACGCTTTGGATTTTCAGAAGGCAGATTATCGCCTTCAAAGCTCACCCATAAGCCGTCTTTTTTTGCTTCAACTTTAGTGACGCGTGTTTTTAACATGATTTTTTCATAGCGTTTTTCTAAGCGTTTTGACAATGGTGTCACCACATCGCGATCGGCGCCAGGAATTAATTGATCCATCATTTCAACAATAGAAATTTTAGCGCCCAGTGTGCTATAAACAGTTGCCATTTCTAGACCAATAATACCACCGCCTAAAATTAATAATTCACCATCTGTTTTTGCTAATTCCAATGCGCTAGTTGAATCCAACACGCGAGGATCTTCTGGAATAAAAGGCAATTTAACAGGCGAAGAACCCGCTGCAATAATGCAATTTTCAAACGCAAGAATAGTTTTTTTTCCGTCTTTTTCAACTTCTAATTCTTTCGGAGAAATAAATTTTCCATAACCCGTGACAATTTGCACGCCGCGCTGTTTTGCCATCATGGCTAAACCACCGGTTAATTTTTTAATAATGCCGTTTTTAAAATCACGGATTTTATTAATATCAAAAACAGGTTTTCCAAAAGTCACGCCGTGCGCTGCAATATCTGCCGCTTCATCGGTTACTTTGGCAACATGCAACAAAGCTTTGGATGGAATGCAACCGACATTAAGACAAACGCCACCAATCACATTAAATTTTTCCACCAAAATCACTTTTTTGCCCAAATCGGCAGCGCGAAATGCAGCAGAATATCCACCCGGACCACTACCTAAAACCACGACTTCTGTTTGTAATTTGTCTGACATAATTTTCTCTCTCTTTAAAACTCAAGCTTTTAAAATTGCTTGAATAAATTGCTCAAAATCACCCAAATGTTTTTCAATCACACTTACCACAATATTCATATCTAATTTTGTATATTCATGCACAGCCACATTTCGAAAACCCACCATATTAATCATTTTGTCTTGAACTGCTTTAGAAATAATATTGGCCTCATGTAGCGTAAGAAATAAATCTTTATATTCTTTTGGTACACTTAAATTTTTCTTTCTAACCACGTGCGATGCAAGATCAGTTGCCGCTTGAATGGCACGTTGTAAATTTAAAATAATCGCATCTTGTCTTGTATAATCTTTTAAAAAATTTCCTTTTGAAGCAAGATAGTCTTCATGAACACGCAAAACGCATCGTGAAATAGTTTCAGATTTATTAATAATAATATTATCTTCCATGACTTATTCCCTTTAATCTAAATCGATTCGAAATCATTTTTGAATAGTTTTCCAATATTTCGCGTCTATCATCATTGAATTGCAAATACATGGTATAAACACGATACAAATATTCGTCAAAATCACCGTCTTGAAAAATAATCTTTCCAGTTGATACTATTTCAAAACGAAAAACGGTATCGATTTTTTTTAGATCAATCAAATCAACTGATTTAACATGCATTAATCTATCTAATTCTTGAGAAATATTAAACGATAATTCAAATGGATCAATATCATCATCTGAAATAAACGCCAAATCAATATCACTTTTTTCAGTTGCATGTCCCGATGCGTAACTACCGTACAAAATTAACAAGCGCAATTTCATTTTGCTTTGCAAAAAAGAAATTATTTTTTGTATTTCGTTATTATTTAATTCCATACTGTTTTATCTGCTAAACACTGTGATAAATAAACAATAAATCTTGCGCCATCAGCACCATCGATCACGCGATGATCATACGACAACGATAATGGCAACATTAAGCGCGGCGCTAAATTTCCATCTGCTTGATAGACAGGCTTTAATTGCGATTTGGATAATCCCAATATAGAAACTTCCGGCGCATTAATAATCGGCGTAAATCCCGATCCGCCAATGCCGCCCAAGCTTGAAATGGTAAAACAGCCGCCTTGCATGTCTTTCATTGATAAACCTACAGTTCGCGCTTTTTCGCTGATTTCGCCCAATTCTTTCGCCAAATCAAAAATGTTTTTTTGATCCACATCGCGAATCACAGGCACGACCAAACCGTTGGGTGTATCAACCGCAACGCCGATGTGAAAATATTGTTTTAAAATTAAATTTTCACCCGCTGAATCCAGTGATGAATTAAAAATAGGAAATTGCTTTAAAGCGGCAACTACGGCTTTCATAATAAAAACAATCGGCGTTAATTTTACACCCATTGTTTTTGCTTTATCCGCATTTGATTTTCTAAAGCTTTCTAAATCAGTGATATCGGCATCATTAAATTGTGTAATGTGCGGAATAGAAATCCAATTGCGATGTAAATTCGCGCCGGAGAATTTTTTAATTTTGCTTAACGCTTGTATGTCAGTTTTACCAAATTTAGAAAAGTCAATTTGAGGTTGCGCCGCGATTTGAACGCCCCCGCTTAAATATTTTTTAATATCTTCTTTGGTAATGCGATTTTTTTCGCCCGTGCCTTTAATTCTACTTAAATCAATATCCAATTCGCGTGCGATGCGGCGAATGGAGGGGCTGGCGTGGAGATTTTTATCCCCTTCGCTAGCGCTCGGGTTCTGAACGGATTGAGGTGCGCTCGGGTTCTGAACGGATTGAGGTGCGCTCGGGTTCTGAACGGATTGAGGTGCGCTCGGGTTCTGAACGGATTGAGGTGCGCTCGGCTGCAAGCTTGACTTTAAAGCTTCCTCTCCTGCGAGGTGAGGATCTGAATGTGCAGTTTTAACAACACAAATCACATCGCCTTCAGAAATTTTATCGCCTATTTTAACTAATACAGATTCAACCACGCCGGCATCGGTTGAAGGAATATCCATGCTGGCTTTATCGCCTTCTAGCGTGACAATCGCCTCATCAACAGCGATGGTTTGACCTGGCTTAATTAAAACCGCGATCACATCGACTTTATTGGCGCCGCCAATGTCGGGGACTACTATTTTTTTACTCTGAGACACTGGTGTGCTCCTGTCTAAACGATTGTTGGATCCGGACGTTCAATATCAATATTTAATGTATCGCGCGCGGCGATTAATTTCTCTTTTGAAAAATCACCCGCTTCCATTAATGCATATAACGCCGTGTAGGCAATCATATTTGCATTGACTTCAAAAAAATCGCGCAGTGCTTTTCGCGTGTCACTGCGACCAAAACCATCTGTTCCTAATACATAATATTTTGCATGAACGGCGGGCGCTATTTGATTCGCATTTAATTTAATATAATCGGTTGCTGCAATCACAGGGCCTGATTTATTTTCTAAACATGTTTCAACATAATTTTTTTTCTGCGTGTTGTGCAAGCGATTATCGCGCGCGATCATATCTATTTCTTTTCGCAATTCATTAAAGCTGGTGACACTCCAGATATTCGCGCCAATATTAAATTCTTTTTCTAATATATCAGCTGCTTTAATCACTTCATTTAAAATAGCGCCAGAACCCAATAGCTGCACTGTTGCTGTTTGATTCTTTTGGTTCTCACGAAATAAATACATGCCTTTTAAAATACCTGACTCAACACCTGTTGGCATCGCAGGATGATGGTAATTTTCATTCATGGCGGTTAAATAATAAAAAACATCTTCTTGTTTTTCGAACATGCGTTTTAAGCCATCTTGAACAATCACAGCCCATTCATATGAAAAAGTCGGGTCGTATGAAATGCAATTTGGCACCATACCAAACATTAATAAATTATGGCCGTCTTGATGTTGCAATCCTTCACCTGCCAATGTCGTGCGACCTGCCGTTGCGCCAATGATAAATCCGCGCGAGCGCATGTCAGCGCAAGCCCAGACTAAATCACCCACGCGTTGAAAACCAAACATGGAGTAATAAATATAAAACGGAATCATCGGCACTTTATTGGTTGCGTAAGACGTCGCCGCTGCAATCCACGCTGACATCGCGCCGGGTTCTGAAAGACCTGCTTGCAATAACTGCCCCTTGGCATCTTCACGATAATACATCAGTTGTTTTTTATCTTCAGGAACATAATGCTGACCACTTGGCGCATAAATACCAATTTGACGAAACAACCCTTCCATCCCGAATGTACGTGATTCATCAGCTACAATCGGCACAACACGCTCTTTGATATTAGAATCTTTGAGCAATACACCCAAGATTCTTACAAACGCCATCGTGCTTGAAATATCGCGATCGCCTGAGCCATCTAGTAAACTTTGAAATTCGGATAGCGGCGGAATAATTAATTTTTCAGAGTCATGATGACGAAATGGAAGCGGGCCACCTAATTTTTGGCGCTGATTTTTTAAGAACTTCATTTCTGCTGATTGTGCATCGGGGATGCAAAACTTTAAATTATCTAAATCAGCATCTGATAATTCTAATCCAAAGCGTTCACGAAAATAAACCAATGATTCATGCGGCATTTTTTTAGTTTGATGAGAAATATTTAAGGCTTCACCGCTTTTTCCCATGCCAAAGCCTTTGACGGTTTTAGCTAAAATAACGGTTGGTTGGCCTTCGTGCGCCACTGCAGCAGCATAAGCAGCATAAACTTTTTGTGGATCATGGCCGCCATCTAATAATACTGTTTTTAATTCGTCATCTGAAAGATCAGACACCAGCGATAATAACTCAGGATATTTTCCAAAAAAGTTTTCGCGAAAATACGCGCCGTCGCTACCTGATAATTTTTGATATTCACCATCGACTAATTCGCCCATGCGCTTCATCAATAAGCCAGATTTATCTTTTTCAAACAATTTATCCCAGCCGGAACCCCAAATGATTTTAATGACATTCCAACCAGCGCCACGAAATACGCCTTCGTATTCTTGAATAATCTGGCCATTACCCCACACTGGGCCATCTAATCGTTGTAAATTACAATTAATCACAAAAATTAAGTTATCTAATTTTTCACGACCTGCGATATTTAATGCGCCAAGTGATTCAGGCTCGCCCATTTCGCCGTCACCACAAAAAACCCAAACATGTCTGTCTGATGTTTTCGCAAGACCGCGAGAATGTAAATATCGCAAAAAGCTCGCTTGGTAAATCCCCATCAATGGGCCCAAACCCATCGACACCGTTGGAAATTGCCAAAAATCAGGCATCAACCAAGGATGCGGATACGATCCCACACCTTTTTTGAAAATTTCCTGGCGAAAATGAGTGAGTTGTTCTTCGGTTAAGCGCCCTTCCATTAATGCCCTGCCGTATAAACCTGGTGAAGAATGCCCCTGAAAATAAATACAATCGCCGTCGCGTGACCCTGATCGAGCATGGAAAAAATATTGCAGACCGATTTCAAATAAAGTGGCGATCGAGCCGTAACTGGCAATGTGTCCACCCAGCTCAGGTGCGTCTTTTCCGCCTCTCATCACCATTGCAATGGCATTCCAGCGCATCATGTTCGTTAATTTTTCAACTAAAACAAGCTCAGAGGGCGATGCTTTCTGTTCAGAAGCACTTGGAATCGTATTAATGTAAGGTGTGTTAATGCTGTTAGAGCCTGATAATCCGCGTTGATTAGCGTAATTTAATATTGAATTCACCAAAAACTGGGCTCTATCCGTTCCTTCAAACTCCAAAACAGAATCAAGCGCCGCTTTCCATTCTTGCGTTTCAATGGGATCGTTATCGTAACTATTTGATTTTATTGGGTCAGTCATTGCAACTTTTTCTCAACTCTAAAGCGCGACAGGATAGCATGAATAAACTAACCCATCCAGAACCCTAGACTAATTAGTGCCATCACAACTAACCAAATAATTAAAGACCGGTCAACCAGGCCAACAGCCTCGAGCGTGTTTGTCACCTCTGGCTGAATCGCAACTTCACCCCACGCGGTCACTAAATGCTGATCATTTGAAATACCCTGAAATAAATCTGTCATCCAGCGATCAAACACAGGTGAAAAATGCCCCGCCAATGCATAAGTTAATCCCAACAATCTGACTGGCACCCAGTCAAGCACGCCTTGAACCTGTGTGAGCGCAGGTAATATTGTTTTTCTAATGGGCTCATCTGCGCTGCGCGTTTCAAAATGCGCACGCAAACGATCAATCACAACATAGATAACCAAACCCACGGGTCCAAAAACAAAATACCAAAATAATATGACAAAAACGCTTTGATATGACTTTAAGAATAACTGTGGCACATTAATAGATTGGCGCCATGAAAGCGCATCCAAGCAATACCAAAGTAATATCAAGCTAACAATAAAATAACCAAAGTGACCGAGCCCATGATAAACCATTGTCAAAACAAGGCTGGCAATAATAATCACGGGCAACGCTAATAACAAAACACCCACCAAACCATGACCGGTTGTAATCGCTGTGATGCGCTTTTGCATCCAATGACTATAGTAATCAGCCCAAGAGAGCTGATAATTTGCGCTTGAAAACTTTAAGAACCATTGCACAGCCATACAAAATAATACAACGATAAAAGCCATTGTCCTCTCCTTAAAATCAACAGGAAATCAGTAGGAAATCAATAGAGAGAATTGTAACTCAATCACCTCGCTCTTGTCTCTGCCATACCACTGATTTTCCTAAAAGCGGAATAAATATATAACCGCGCACATTGAGAAAATCTCCGTTCTTTGATAATTCCATTTTTGCATGATACACATTGCCATCTCGAGGATCTAAAATCATCCCATCTTTACAATTTTGGCCATCCGAGCAAACCATGTTTTCGATGATGGTTAACCCCAAAATGGACTGATTTTTTCGAGATCCGGCACAAGATTGGCAAATTCCGACCTCTTTTACCCCTTTTGCCTCAAATATTTTAATTATTTTTCCATTATAGAATTGACCCCGTTTTTGGATCAAAATGATCGAGGTTGGCTCATGGGTTTTTTCATCCTCCGCGATCCAATTTCCAGCCACTGTCAATGAAAAGCAATTTAAAATGGGTGCAAAAAAAAGTAATAAAAATACTATAAATTGGCTGTTTTTTGAAAATAGACCCGTATTATTTTTCGTCACAATATGTCCACGCTTAAAAATTAAAATACTTACAAAAATTTAAAAAAACAGTCTAAACAAATTCAGGTTTAATTGCATTGAATTAAATTAAATAATCCCAAAAAGTAAAAAAAACGATAAATATTGAACAAAAAATTTGATCTTATTGATTTTTATTGTAAAATGATTGTGTTGTCTATGTTTAATTTTAATATTTAGGGAGAAATTAGAATGCCAGCTAAGAAAAAAAAGAAAGCTTCGAAAGTGAAAACTAAGAAGCGTCGTAAGGCGAAGTCTGCTGTTAAGAAGGGCGGCGCTAAACGCAAAGCTAAGAAATCTTCTGCTAAGAAAAAGAAAGGCAGAGGCCGTCCAAAGAAGAAGTAATTTTTCTTTGAATGTGAAAAGAAAGCCGCTCGTTAAACAGCGGCTTTTTTTATGGGTGGGGTTTTAACTACTTGGGTTTATTGCCGATCTCAAATCAGAAGAAGATAAACTTCTTTCAGATGTTCCAAAGAAGCCAGGTGAGGCAGGAGTTACCACAAGGATTCGCCTTGCTTCATCTGAGTCACCATCATGCGTATCCATTGAGCTGCTGCCATCGTCAGCTAATTTAAAAAACTTATTCAGGTCGCCTCTCACTTCTTCGGCCATATTTTTTTTATACCATGCGAGAAAATCAGCAGGAGACACCTCTTCCAGTCGCTTGATCAACTCTGTAAGCGCTGTTATCACCAATGATAATTGCTCATAGCCTTTATCCGCTGCTAATTTTTCAAGAACAACTGGCAATGTACAAACTGCAAAATACCAATTAAATCCAACAGCAGAGTCTCCTGCTAATGCACAAACAGAAGAAAAGATACTTTGAACTTCTTCACATAATAGCTGCGTAGTTTCACCGGAAGGTATTGCAAGCAATGTAATAATGGTTAAGCCGATTGCTGATCGCGCAAAACCAGCCCATTTGTTATTCCCCAGCATCACAGAGTTTGGTAATTTACCATGCATCGCAGTCGCTACAAGATTAGACGCAGCTCTTGCAACTCCAAAACCACCAACCCAGTCCATAAAAAGTTGTGGCGATAATAAAAATATCCCGAAGCTACTACGCACCAAAGATTGCGAGATATTCCAAAATCCCGACATACCCACTAACTCACCAAAATCCTGTCCAGCAGCTAAACCATAAATGCCAGCGCTAACGCACATGATCAATGAAATCGTAATACCTGCAACAATCCTAGCAGCGTTACCCGCCGAAGATAAAAGAGCGTTATCAAATATCGGTCTTGGCGCAAGTGCTGCGTAAGCAAGCGCTATACGCATAAAATGATCCTCTCGAGACTCATTTTCGTCTACTACAAATACTTCAGGATTTATTTCTCTGTATTGCGCTAACTGCACACACCACAACAGTTGCTTCATTTGCTTGATGACACGACGCAGCTCTATTGCGTCAACGTTCATATCCATTGGCGTACAAATAGATCCCAACAATTTCACTGATTCTTTTCCCTTGTTCCACGCTTTTGTATTAGACAACGCATTCATTAATAAATTTCCGACCAACACCATTGCAGCTAATGTGTAAGTCAGCAGTACGCCTTCTTTTGAGTCTTTAATTGTAATGGCAGCATAGGGCAATGCAAAAAGAGTGGCGAAAAGCATCGTTATTGCCAATGCTTTTCTATCTTTATCAGGACCAACAAGTTTAGTTTTTGTGTATTGAGCTGCTTGCAACGCAAAAGTGTAGCTGACAAAAAAATTAATGCCTGTTCCAGAGCCTTCTTTTTCCCAACCTTTTCCCATAGTGACCACAAGATAAAATAGCGCTGCAAAAAGGGCTAAAACACCCGCTAAAATATATTCCCATATCGCTGTCTGTGATAATGCCGGATCATTTAAAAGAAAAGGAGGAAATTTAATCACGCGCCCTGCGACATCATCAGGTATCGTTGTGACTACAAATGGGGTTGCTGTTGTAGCTGAACCATAACCAGCCGTTAAATTCAGTGGGCCTAATAATGGTGCTTCATTTTTCAAACTAACTTTCGAATTCCTGCGTGACATATTTTTTCAACCTATTTTAATGAGTGGATTACGAACATTAAACCAATCTTTGGTTGAAGTCACTGGGTTTTGAAAAATTTTTTTATTTAATGTTGCCTTAAGGATTTAAAACACCACCGCCTTGGCTTTATCTAGTAATTCGCGCAACGTAGTTGCCGATAATGCACCTGACTCAGCATATAAAATCGCGTGATTGCGAATAATCATCACAAATGGCACGGATTGAACTGAAAATTCTTGCGCTAGCGATTTTTCTTTATCGACATCGACGCTCGCGAAATGACAATTAGGATATTCTGGTGCAATTGCTTCCATTACTTTCGCAAAACTTTTACACGGTCCGCACCATTCTGCGAAGAAATCAATTACTAATAATTCATGTGCATCGAGCGCGGCATCAAATTGTGCTGCAGTTAATGTACTCACTGACATAAAGCCTCCCTGTTAAATAAAAACTTATTGTAACACTTGAATAATTCTTTCCTGCACTTCAATTGTTTTTCCAATGCCAGACACACAATGATAACGTGGCGCCTCAGGATCGCCCGATTTGGCCCATTCACAATAGTAATTTAAGAGCGGACTGGTTTGTTTGTGATAAACCGCCAATCGTTCGCGCACGGTATTTTCATGATCATCGATACGCTGTATTAACGGCTCGTTTGTAACCGTATCAAAACCCGCTTGATTATAAACGCGGCCTGATGGTAAATGCACCCAGCGCGAACTGAGACGTCGAATAATTTCTGCGTCATCGACTTGAATATTAATTACATGATCCAATCGAATTTTTTGCTCACGCAGCGCATCTGCTTGATGCAATGTGCGTGGAAAGCCATCGAACAAAAAGCCATGTTCACAATCTTTTTCAGCAATTCTTGATTTTACTAGCGCAATAATAATGTCATCAGAGACTAAAGCACCAGAATCCATTACGGCTTTCACAGTGTGGCCCAGCGGCGTATTGTTTTTAACAGCAGCGCGCAACATATCGCCCGTTGAAATTTGCACGATACCAAAATGCGACACTAAAAATTGTGCTTGCGTGCCTTTGCCAGCACCGGGCGGCCCCAGCAACATAATACGAATACTCAAAATGCCGACTCCCTATTCAAAAAGTCAAAAAAGCAACTCTAGCACGATCACGAATGACAACCAATCCCGTTTTGCAATTCACTCTGAACGTGCCCCGTTCGTAAAATAGTAATTTTAGCTGATTGATGTGTGTTTTTCGTATTGCACAACAAAAAACTGCCCTGCTGTCCAAAGGTAAATCCATCCGCTTGCCATTCAATAAAATGATTATCGCCCAAGCTGCTGCGAAACGTGAGCGTAAATTGTTTCGATATGGCTGAATAGGTGCGAAATATTTTTTGATGATTGATATCTGTAATCACAAAGCCATTCTGCCAATCTGATTCAGCTGGCGCAACCATAATAGAGTTTTTAGAATTAATAGCTAAACTCTGCGCATAGTGCAGCATACCCACTATTTTATTAATATTATAATTTAATTGATTTTTAAGCATGAATTCGCGATAGGAGATCACGCTGGATAATAATAAAATACTAGAAATTAAAATAGTGATTAATAATTCAAATAAAGTCATATTAATGACTCAATTCGGTTTTTAATTTTGGAAAAACGCGAACTTGATGAATGGTGTTACGCACAACCGACAAAACTTCCATAGGATAACCGCCAATGCGCGCGCAGACATCAGCCTTTGGAATCGTTTCTAGATATTCAACAATTAAACCGCTGAGTGTTCGCGGGCCTTCAATAGGCAAGCTCCAATGCGCCAGGCGATTTAAGTCGCGCACCGTAATTCTGGCATCGACTAAAACGCTGCCGTCTTTCTGCGGCGTAATCCAGCGCGCCATCTCAACAGTACTCATTGCAAATTCGCCCACAATTTCTTCGAGCACATCTTGCAAAGTCAAAATACCTTGGATTTCGCCGTATTCATTCACAACCAAACCCACTGTTTTTTGCTCGCGCTGAAAATTAAGTAATTGCTGATGCAACAGCACACTCTCCGGAATAAAATACGTTTCAGTCGCGCATCGCATCAACGCTTCTTTTCCAAAATGCGGATCTTGCAACTGCACCAACACAGTGCGCAGCATGACAATACCTTTGACATAATCAATATTGTCAGCATAAAGCGGTAAATAATCGTGTGGGCTGCTTTTAATTTGCTGCACAATGCTGTGCCAATCTAGCTCCAAATTAATACCGATAATTTCACTCTTCGGCACCATGATTTCCGCAACAGTGACCTGTTGCAAATCAATCACGCGTAATAGCATATGCTGATAGTTTAACGCTTCAGAACCCATGGTTTCATGCACCACTGAACGCAACTCTTCAATAGATAATGGCTCGATTTTACGCTTTCTAACATGCACACCAAATAAAAATAACAATCCGTTCGCGCAATTATTAATAATCCATACAATTGGATTTAATATGGTAAGCAAAAATAATAACGGCCCTGATGTTAAGAACGCAACGCGTTGCGGATGCAATGCAGCATAAGTCTTCGGCGCGGTTTCAGAAACAATTAGCAAAACAAATGTTAATAGAATAGTTGCGATGACCACACCTAAATCATTAAAGTAATGCACGGCAATAAAAGTGGCCACAGCGGAAGCGGCAACATTGGCAACGGTGTTGCCAAATAAAATAATACTCAGTAATCGATCAGGTCGCTCCAATAATTTGACAACCCGCATGGCACGCTTATCTGATTTTCGCGCTAAGTGCCTCAATCGATAACGATTAATCGCCATCATTCCCGTTTCAGCGGCAGAAAAAAAGAGCGAGGTAAAAATCAATAGAATTAATATGATAATCAACATAAATTTATAATCCAACCGCTAAAATTAATAATAAAACCCCTAAAAAAGTAGTGTCAATAGCCGCACGACCTCGCAGCCCTGTTTTAAATCTAGCTAATAACAACAGACCAAATACCAGCCACGATAAAAAAGTCAGTAGTGTTTTAATCAAAAAATGCGCGTGTAAAAATATGAGTGTATGAAAAAAATATATACTGGTCAGCAATACTGCGGATAATAAAATAAACCCGAGTGAGATAACTTGAAATAATAAAATCTCGCTTGATTCTAATGCGGGTAATTTAATCATGAGCACTGAACATTTTTTATGACGAATACAATATTCCTGCGCTGCCAACAGAACCGCTAGCAATCCTGCAAAACATAAAACACAAAAAGAAAAAAGTGAAATAATAATATGAAATAACGTATCAGGATGCGCAATAGAATGAATAACAACTTGGCTTGGAAAATAGCAAACTAAAATAATCGATATCGCATTGAGCGGAAAAATAATCAGCAGCAACAGCTCAATTGATTTTCGCGTCGCGATGACTAATGTCAATACCGCGATCACCCAAGTAATTAGCGAAAATAAATTGAGCAAACTTAAATTTTGCCCTGGCACAATATCAATCCATACATGCAATAACACTGCATGCAAGCAAACAGCCATCAGCCCAAAACCCAATGACCACCACTTTAACTGACTCGACGGACACACAAACACACTGGATTGCAAAAATGTCCCCAGCAAGTAAAAAAACAACGTGAGAAAAGCAATGGAGCTTAGCAAAATGCAAATCCTTTTATGACCACTCAAATAAAAATAGAGTAGCAGAATCAAGCAATAGATAACAATCCGTTCCGCATGACTAAATTTAGCAATTTTAACGATGTTCCGCGCGGATGTTTTTCCCCAGCTTCCCATTTTTTAACTGTCGAGGCGCTCGTATTTAAATACTTAGCAAACACTGGTTGACTCACTTTCTCTTGCTTTCGCAGCTTCCTGATTTGTTTTGGCGTTAACTCTTTAACAGGCGTTAAGCACAATACATCAAATTCACGCATAGTTTGCAGATCGATCAGATTCGCTTCATGCAAATCTTGAGCCGACTCATGAACCACTTCTAAAATTGTTTTTTTCATTACATCACTCTCACTAATTTTCCAGAATCAATCGCACTTTTTAAGTTGTCTTCATTATGCTGAACATATTTTTCTGCCAGCATTTTGAAAGCCTGCTTTTCACGCTTGCTTAAATCTATCTTTTCACTTTTCAAATATCCATACATAAAAACCGCCAGCCTGTTGTCGCGGTAGGCGACAATGGTTCTAGCGCCAGCGCGTTTGCCCTTTCCCTTTGCGGGAATGCGCTTTTTATATACGAGCCCACCTAAATTTGCCTCATAAAGACCCTGCTGCAATTCTTCAATTGCATCGATCAAGACAGAATCATCAATTTTTTCCTCTTTTGCCCACTCATCAAAGGCTTTATTTTTAAGAATTAACACGCTTAATTGCCCCGCTATTTTGTTAGTATGCCACTAAGTGGCATATATGTCAAATATCACCAAAAACAGTGTAATGCCTACATAGAAAAAAGATATCCGTAAAAATGAAAATATAAGTAGAAAAAAAACTTGCGCTCGACTCATTTTTTCTAGCAAGTCATACCGTATTTTTGAAAAATCTCTAGCTCCTTAATCAATATCACTTTATAATTCCCAGCAAAATCATAAGAGAAAAATATATGTTCAACCAACTCACCGATCGGCTTTCCAATAGTATTAACAAATTGCGAGGCATCGGGCGCCTCACAGACGACAACATCCAGGAAACCTTGGGCGAGGTCCGAAAGGCGCTCATTGAGGCAGACGTCGCCCTGCCGGTGGTTAAAACTTTTATTGATGGCGTGCGCGACAAAGCAGTAGGTCAAACCGTTATTCGACAAGTTCGCCCGGGCGAAGCCTTCGTTAAATTGGTTCAAGATGAGCTTACGCTGGTGCTGGGCGAGAAAACCGCTGAGCTTAATCTCAACGCGCAAAAACCCGTGATTTTTTTAATGGCAGGTTTACAAGGCTCAGGCAAAACCACAACGTCTGCAAAATTAGCAAAATGGCTTGCGGATCATCACAAAAAATCAGTCATGTTAACATCGGCTGATATTTACAGACCCGCTGCCATTGAACAATTAGAGACACTGGCAAAACAAATCGGGGCACACTTTTTTCCATCTCAGCCTAATCAAAAACCGTTAGATATTGTTAAAAACGCAATTGATCATGCTAAAAAACAATTTATTGATGTGTTAATTATTGATACGGCAGGTCGTCTGCATATTGACGATGACATGATGCAAGAAATTCGCGCTATTTCAGATTATGCAAATCCGACTGAAACACTTCTCATTGTCGACAGCATGTCAGGTCAAGATGCGGCAAATGTTGCGAAGACTTTTAATGACACATTGGCATTAACGGGTGTCATCTTAACTAAAACCGATGGCGATTCTCGCGGTGGCGCGGCATTATCCATGCGACTCATTACCGGCAAGCCCATTAAATTTGTCGGCACAGGCGAAAAAATTGATGGTCTCTCGCCCTTTCATCCTGAACGCGTCGCATCTCGTATTTTGGGCATGGGCGATATTGTCAGCTTAGTTGAATCAGTTCAACAAAAAGTAGATAAAAAAGAAGTTGATAAATTATCAAAGAAATTACAAAAAGGAAAACGATTTGATTTTAATGATTTTCTCTCGCAGCTCCATCAAATGAAAAAACTAGGTAGCCTACAAAGCATCATGGAAAAATTACCAGGCGCTGGAAAATTGCCTAAAGGCGCAGCGGCCATGATGGATGACAAAACGATTGTGCAAATGGAAGCGATTATTTATTCCATGACACAAAAAGAACGTCGATTCCCCGCCTTGCTCGATGGCTCGCGCAAACGCAGAATTTCAGCAGGCTCTGGAACTACCTTGCAAGATGTTGGAAAACTGCTAAAACAATTTATGCAATTACAAAAAATGCTCAAAAGATTTAAAGGCAATAAAATGGCAAATCAAATGAAGCAAATGCAACAAATGAAAGACAAATTACCGCCAGAATTGCTCAGTCAATTTCCGGATATGTTTAAGTAAAACACAATAAAACACATTATTTTATTTTTGATGCACTAAAACATGAGTTCGATTCAATAATGTTTGTGTTGCGATGATCAAATCGTGCAGTAAGCGCTCATCAATTTCCGAATGCCCTTCATATTCAGCTAAATTTCGACAATCGTGCGCCTTAGATAAAACACGCCAAACTTCTGGACCCAAATCAGTCACTAGAGGTACCGCCTGAAAAACAATGTAACGATTTGAAGCGCGATAGCCTCTTGAGCGCAATGCGGCTAATGCAATTGAATGCGCCGCATTGTAGGCCAAATCAAAACGACTCTCGGATGCTAGCGCGCTATTTTGCGCATCTTTCAGGCGCGCTTTTCCCGATTTTAGCAAACCCAGTAATTCATCTTGATCAGCAGGCTCTGCTTTTAACTGTCCTGTTTTGACAAGATTATTTAAGTTGCTTGAACTCATCTTCCATTCCAATTAAAAATATTTTTGGATCCTTGATTATCTTAAGCACAAAATTATTTTTTTGTTTATATTTCCTTATCCACTCTTTTTCGGAATAAAAAGTAGGATTAATTTGTCGTCCTAATTTTTCCTGCGCCGGCACAAGCAGCGGAAATAATTCTGCGTAAGACAATGTATCACTTATTAACATTAAATCAATATCGCTACTCGCATTATCTGCTTGCTTTGCGACTGATCCATAAATAAATGCCATTGTGATTTCAGGCGAAACAGGTAGCAGTGCATCACGAACAACATCCGCTAAGCCAAATGTTTTTAATACGAGGCTGCGCAATTCAGAAAATATAGGTGATGATTGATTAGCATGGTAATACTTTTGTTTACCCAACAACACTGAAGCAATTATCCCGGCGGCAGCTAATTTTTTAAGCTCAGATTGCACGCCACCTGTTCCGGAATCAATCAATCGAATAATTTCATTGGTATAAAAATCTTTTTCGGGCTGGCCATAAAGCAACCCCAATACCAATTGGCGTACCTTGGGAAATAACGCATTGGATAGGCCCGGTTTTTTATTCATTCTCTTATTATAATACTTTTTTTAGGTATGATCAAACCTAAATTAGGTATGTTATATCAAATCAAAATCTTCTCTTCCCAATCGCACTATTTTTACGTAGAATGGCCGCTTATTTTGTATTGAATTGATTTTTCATGAGGGTGAAACAGCATGCTTGTTATTCGTTTATCACGTACGGGTGCCATAAAAGCGCCATTTTATCATATACTTGTTGCCGATTCGCGCAAGCCAAATTGTGGTCGTTTTGTTGAGCAAGTCGGCTTCTACAATCCAATGGCACGCGGTAAAGAAACGCGTCTGCAGCTTAATCAAGAACGCATTAATCACTGGACAAGCTTAGGCGCTCAGCCATCTGACCGTGTGAGCTACTTGCTATCCGAAGTGAAAAAAGGCGTTGCAGTCAATGCACCCGCACCCAAACGCGGCGAATTGAAGGTTGCGCAAATTGAAGCGTCTCACAAAGCAGCTAAAGTAAAAGCAAAGGCAGAAGCTGAAACAGCTAAAGCAGAAGCAACACCAGAAATTGCTCCAGAAGCTGAAACCAAAACAGAAGAATAGTGGATAAAAAAATCATTATCGGCCGCCTCGCAGGTGCTTATGGCATCAAGGGGTGGTCACATTTAATCTCGTTCACTGATCCACAAGAAAATATTCTGCATTATTCAAACTGGCAAATTCAAAAAAATAATATTTGGCAATCCGTGTCGCGTGAAGCTGAAAAAAAACATGGCAATGGCTTTGTGGTGAAGTTAACAGGCTGTGACGACCGCGATCAAGCATTGTTATTAAAAAATACCGAAATTGCTATTGATTCAGCTGATTTGCCCAAAGCACCTGACAATCAATATTACTGGGATGATTTAATTGGTTTTACTGTCATTGATTTATCTCGAAAATCACTAGGCACAATTGATTACTTATTTGCAACCGGCGCCAATGACGTGATTGCTGTCTCTCTTGATAAAAAACAGCATTTTATACCGTATTTAAAAGAAGTAGTGAAATCAGTTGATGTTAATAACAAAATAATAACGGTGGATTGGGAAATAATCTAAATGCGCTTTGATATTATTACTTTGTTTCCCGAAATTTTTTCTGCGTTAAAATCAGGTATTACAAACCGCGCGCTTGAAAATAAAATTATTGAACTGGCTTTTTGGAATCCGCGTGATTTTACGGATGATCCGTATAAGCGCGTCGATGATCGTCCTTATGGTGGCGGCCCTGGAATGGTTATGCTGTATCAACCGCTACACGATGCGATTATGGCTGCAAAAGCGGCTTGCGCAAGTCCAGCGAAGGTTATTCATTTATCACCGCAAGGCAAGCCATTAACGCAAAAAATAATGCGCGAATTATCTCAAGATAAAAACAAAAGAATTATTTTAATTGCCAGTCGCTACGAGGGCATTGATGAGCGATTATTAACGCATGACATTGAAGCAGAATATTCGATCGGGGACTATGTATTAAGTGGTGGCGAATTGCCCGCCATGGTTTTAATCGATGGTATTACCAGATTGCTGCCCGGTGCGCTAAACGATCCCGAATCCGCGGCACAAGACTCGTTTCAAGAAGACCTGTTGGATTGTCCGCATTACACACGCCCTGCTTTGGTGGATGGCATGTCGGTTCCTGAAATCTTACAGTCAGGCAATCACCAAGCGATTTCTGTATTTCGTCATCAAGAATCGCTTCGAAATACTTGGCAAAAACGTCCAGATCTGTTACAAAGACGGACTCTAACTGAAGATGAGCGGAATTATCTGCAAAAATTGATCAGAAAAAGTACAGATCAATAGGAATTTTTATTTAAATCAACAAGTTAGAAATAAACACAACGAAGGATATTTTTTATGAGTAATCTTGTCCAAATGATCGAATCAGAACAAATGAAAGGCAAAACATTTCCAAAGTTTTTGCCAGGTGACACCGTGGTTGTACAAATCAAAGTGAAAGAAGGCGAGCGCGAACGTTTGCAATCTTTTGAAGGCACGGTTATTGCTATTCGTAATCGCGGATTAAATTCTGCTTTTACGGTTCGCAAAATTTCACATGGCGAAGGTGTTGAGCGTGTTTTTCAAACGTATAGCCCCATCGTTGACAGCGTGACCGTTAAACGTAACGGTAACGTGCGTCGCGCAAAATTATATTACCTACGTGAATTACAAGGTAAGAAAGCGCGTATTGAAGAAAGAGTTTAAAATCCCTCACCCTAACCCTCTCCCGAGTACGGGAGAGGGAACTGAAGAATCATGACAAATAAATTAATGCCTCTCGACAAATCACAAATCAAAAAACTAAAATCATTGGTGCATCACTTGCATCCCATTATTTTATTGGGCGCTAAAGGATTAACCGATCAAGTGCATAAAGAAATCGCACAAGCATTATTCGATCATGAATTAATAAAAATTAAATTGAACAGCAAAGATAAATCTGAAAAAGAAGTCTTAACTAAAACCATTTGCGAAAAGCACAGCGCGACTTTAATTACGCAAATCGGACATATCATTGCGATTTATGCGCCTTCTGATAAATCCGAAAAGTCTATTTTATCTCAGTGAGTCATCTACATGATTCAACTTAACAGCTTTACGCTCATTCAAGTAACCGGTGAAAAAGCACAAGTTTTTCTACAAGGCCAGCTGACCTGCGATATGCGATTGCTTTCAGAGCACGGCAGCAGTTCATTGGCTGCAATCTGTGATCCCAAAGGTCGGATGATAGCGAATTTTTGGGTTGTCAATTTTCATCAAGATTATTTATTAATTTTACCGCGCAGCCTGTCAGACACACTAATTAATCACTTAAGTAAATATGCTGTCTTTTCAAAAGTGCACGTTACGCGTTACTCAGGCGATTTAAAAATTTACGCATCACATCATCATCAGGCCAATAAAAATATTATTGTAGTTAATTTTAAAAATTCCAATAGAAATATAGTGCTGACAACAGAAATTTTTTCAACTGTCAGTGATGACGAGAGCGTGTTTCGAACAGACAATATTCGAGAGCAGTTTTGTATTTTATATCCTGAAACTAGTTTATTATTTATTCCACAAATGATTAATTTGCAGAATTGGGGCGGCGTGAGTTTCGAGAAAGGCTGCTATGTTGGTCAAGAAATAGTTGCCCGAACACAACATCTAGGCACATTAAAGCGGCACTTGCATTACCTTAAATTATCCCAAAGTAATATTCCCAGCCCCGGCGATAAGCTCAATAATACTGCAGGCGATATCATTGGTGTTTTTGTGGACGCAACACTCACGTCGCCCAATCAAATCGAAGCACTGGTGGTGATTCAGGATCAAGCTGTATCAGGGCTATGATTCGCTTCAAGTAGCATGTTAAAATACCTCGGAATTAACCAATCAGCTTAGGATTCCAAGGATGCTAGCAGAATCAAGCAATACGATCAGGGATATGATCATCTACGAATTACCACTCAACGATGCAACGCGCATGTGCTTGCAACTTGAAAATTTATTTCATCAATTTGACACAGCGATTGCAAGTCACTCTGCGCTGAATATTAAAAATGCAGTGACCGCTTTGTTAAAAATATTAGAAGTGGCCGAACGCCCTGATATTAAATCTAAGCTCTGCCAAACATTAACACAATGCTCAGCGACGCTAGATCTATTGAGTCGCTCACCGCAAGTCGATAAGCAACGCTTACAAACAACTTTGAAAAAATTGGAGTTATTAAATAACCGTTTGAATAATTTGCAACATCGTATTGGCGAGCCGCTGCGCGAAAATGAATTTTTACATCAAATCAGATCAAATCTAGGTAACCCAGGCGGTGTTTCAGATTATAAATTACCCGCTTATTTATTGTGGCAAAAAAAATCTCATGCAGAGCAAGGTGCAGATTTGAAAAACTGGATGCAGCATTTTGTTGATCTACGAGAAATAGTAGAATCTATTTTATTAGTCACGCGAGAAAGTACGCCATTACAAAACGAAAATGCAGAAAACGGCTTTTATCATCAGACTTTAAATCCCAACACAACTTATCTTTTGGTTCGTGTTGCGATTCCCACGCAATTAAATTTATATCCAGAATTTGGCGCGGGAAAACATCGCTTAACCATTCGCTTTTTAACACCCAGCTATCACGGCGCCGGCAGACCCACTCAACCGCAACAGAATATCACGTTTCAGTTGAGCTGCTGTAAATTATGATTTAGCAGTTCAAAACAGCGACGACTCAAATAATTTGATTATTTCTCCAGTATGCACTAAAATATACCCAATATTGGAGATATTTAATGAATATAGACTCGTTTTTTTATGAGCATTCGGTCTTTAGGCTTGATGAATATGCTGCCTGGAAAAAAATGCATGGCAGCAGCAGCAAAACTGCGATACATAGTTCCATAAAATACTACCTTAAAGAAGGTCGTCTAATTAATATCCGACGCGGATTGTATGCTGTTGTGCTGCCAAATAGCAGTGTTGAAAATACACCGGTTGATCCTTATCTCGTTGCTGCAAAAGCGAGTGATGATAGCGTGCTTGCTTATCACACAGCGCTAGAATTACACGGAACAGCATATTCTACTTTTGGAAAATTTATATTTTTAACGAGCAAAAAAATTAAAGCCTTTTATTTTCAAGATCAATTATTTCAACCCACCTCAATACCTACTTCACTTTACTCAAAAAGCGAAACAGGTATTACAACGATAGATAGGCAAGGTATTTCTATTCGCATTACCAGTATCGAACGCACATTTGTTGATGCGCTTTCTCGTATTGAATTGTGTGGCGGACTTGAAGAAGTTGCGCGCTCGTTAGAATCGATGTCGGCATTGGATATCAATAATGTTATTCAATACACGCTGCAATTAAAAAACAGTGTTCTTGCGGCAAAAGTAGGCTATTTTTTAGAAAAACGCGAAGGTGCCTTTTCTGTTGACAGGAGTATACTCAAACCTCTATTTTCATTAAAACCAAAATCGCCACAATATTTAGATGCGCATCAAAAAAAATATTGTCGCTATGTAATGCGTTGGAATTTAATGGTGCCAGAAAAATTTATAAACCGAACATTTGAAGAACCAAATTATGACAATAATGATGTCTAAAGAAGCGTTAATGAAATCTGCAAAACTGCACTCCTATAAACCAGAAATGCTTGAAAAAGTACTGATATTAATCGACGTGCTTGGGCAATTTGCTGCCGTACCTTTTCTAAATGAGCACTTAGCTTTAAAGGGCGGAACCGCTCTTAATTTATTTCACTTTGAGAAAATACCCAGACTTTCTGTTGATATTGACCTAAATTATATTGGTTCCGCTGATCAAAATATAATGAAAAAAGAAAGAAAAATAATTAATGGGGCTCTTTTTAAAATTATGCAACAAAATAATTTTGATTTAGAAAGAAGCCCTAATCATTACGCGGGTGGAAAAATGATATGGCGCTACCCAAGTGCATTAGGACAAAAAGGCAATTTGGAAATTGATTTGAATTATATGTATAGAAAACCATTATGGCCAATTCAACATATAGAATCAAAATTAACAATCGAAAAATCAGCTGCCATTCCTGTTCTGGATATTCATGAATTATCAGCAGGAAAATTAGCGGCATTATTTGACAGGCAAGCAAGTCGCGATTTATTTGATGCACGATATTTATTAACGCATTGCGATTTAAATCGAAAAAAATTGCGCTTATCCTTTGTCATATATCTAGCGATTTCCACAGTTGAATTAAAAAATATAAAACCAGACTATATTAATTATGACTTACGAGATTTGCAAAACCGATTACTCCCCGTCTTGCATCAAGAAAAAATACCAAAAGCAAAATCAGATGTAAAAAACTTTGCTCAAACACTGTTGAATGAATTGCATGAAAAGTTGTCAGAAATATTACCCTTGACAGATGCAGAAAATGAATTTATTAAAAAAATTCGAACCGATGGTATCATTGACCCAGCATTAATTACGAACGACGAAAAATTGTCTGAAATACTGGAATCTCATCCTGCTATTCTATGGGCTGCAAAAAGAAATGGGCCGCCGGCAGACCCACTCAACCGCAACAGAATATCGCGTTTCAGCTGAGCTGCTGTAAATTATGATTAAGTGCCATATCTAGTTGTGATTATTGGCATCGTTAAAGCTGATTTTTCAGTGCCACAACATTTTTCTCTCAACTTCATAAATCCAGCTACAATCAAACTCTTTGGTGCAGGCGCAGCAATTTGCATCGCCGATGTAACTTGACGCATGGTTGTTTTACCTTGCGCAATAGCCGCAGCATAAGCGACGACTAAGACACCCGCTACAATCAGCATATTTTTACTGTTATCAAGCGGCAAGGCATGCGGATGATCTTTAACCGGATATTTTTTTATCATTGCGATTAACGAATAAAGCGTTTCAACAATCCACGTATTTAATGCAGCGCTAAACAAGCAGGCTTGCGCTGGTGCGTAACGCAACATTAAATTAACATTCGCTCTGGCTTTGCCATTATTTAATCCAGCTAATAAAGCGGTCACAGATAAATAAGTCATCACTTCGCCCGGCGCTGCAATCAAACTATTATTTTGATAACAGCCATAAGCCGTCATCAATGCGCCCAGAACAGCAAAAACAGCTTTGTCAGTTTTATTTAAATTATCCAATTTTTCAAACGCAGGACCCACCCATTGCAATTGCAACAATTGCGCAAAACGATGAAGGTTAATTGATTTTATTCCTGGAAATTCAGCAAGACCATCTAAGTTACGCTTAGTTGGTAAGTGATGTCCCAACATTTGCATCACAGAAAAAGTTGTGAAAATATAGCCATACATCAGCGCTGATAAGACTGAAATACCAGTTAAACCCATGGTGCCGCCAGGAATTGCGGCTGGATTAATGTTTGTGATTTGCATATCAGCAGAAAATCCGCGCGATGAAACTCCTGCGAACATCAATCCGCCGATCAGCGCCATCGGATAAACAATCAAACCAGAATCTGCCAGTTTTGCAATAAAACTCGCAAACGAAGCGGTGTTAATAACAGAATCTTTTGATGTCAATGGAGGATAAATCCCATTTTGTGCAAATAATTTTAGCAAGCCGTAATTTCTACCCGCGATTGCAACGACGTTGCTAAAACTAGAATCCACTGCCATTGGCAATCCTGCAACAATGCCTGCAAGCAATCTAATAGGCATGGAATAAGATGCCAGCAAAGTTTGCATCACGGCCATTGATGCTGCCATTTTCACTGTAAAGCTCGCAGCAGAGCCTAGCGTGACAACTGTTTGTTCATATAAAGTTGGCTTAGTTAATTGCGTTAACAAATTATTTTCATCTGTAAATCCTAGATGAGTAATTTCTGTTATTAAATCATCTCTGATTTTTTGTAAATTTTCTTGTAATTCCTTAAAGTTTTCTTTTGAAACCGAATTGCCCGACGTAAAATAATTATTATTTCGCATAATAAATACAGCGATAGTCGTTAAAGCAGCATAATCTTTAACACTCGGCGTGTAATCGGGGAAAAGCTGCCATAATAGTGTTAAAATCGCTGTCACTTCCAAGGTATTGGGTAATTGATACGCCAATGCTGCGGGTCTTAAAGTTGATAAAAATGCTTCGATAGGTTTGATATAGTTTTCATACAATCCTTTAGGGGACTTAAAATCAGGCTGATGCAATCTTCCGTCATAATGATGGCGGACTAAAAATTTAATAAAACTGCTCATCTGTGTTATATCCAACCCGCACTTTGTATTATTTAAATAATACTCGATGCGATGAGATGTAAAATTATCTACAATAAATTTTTCAATTTTTTCACGATTGGCGCGAGACTGGACCGATGGCTGGCTGCTAGAACCATCCTCTAAATCTTCTTGAGATAAATCATCTTCTGGCACATCCGAATTAACTGCAGAAGAAACAGCTATCCTCTCTTCGTCATCTATTGATTCTAACGAATCGGCAGGCGAATCATCTGGGAGCTGGCGACCGCTTCTTTGTCTAGCGGGTGGAAATGCCGTTAAAACTAATTCTTTTGCTTCTTCAAGAGTGATGGGGGTACGCATAATAAAATCCTCAGATTAATTGAATGAATAACGACATTCTACAGGGCGAATATTAACGAATTCTTAGAAAACCAGTGGAAAACCAGTGGAAAATGATTTTCAAAGTAATTGCACAGCTTTGACAATGTCTGCATTGGCTGTTGGAAAATGATATTGATTGAGTGTATTTAATTTTACCCAGCGAATTTCTTGGCCTTCGCAACCTTGTGGGCTATGTTGAAATGCCGTGATCACAAAAGAATTTAGCACCAAATGTCGCTTCTCATTACTATCTTCGATGGTCAAAAATGGGTTTAATCCCGTGATCAACACACCCACTTCTTCTTGAAATTCGCGAATTAATGCGGCTTCTAATGTTTCACCTGGCTCAACTTTACCACCCGGGAATTCCCACAAGCCTGGCTCAGTTGCCGTTAAAGGGCGCAGTGCAATCAGCACTTCTTTATTTTCATTGAGCAAAATGCCTGCTACCACAATTAATTTTTTAAAAACGGTTGTCATATCAATCTCTTTATTGATCCTGTGATTAAAGCTACGTTAGCTTATTACGAAAAAGAGTGGATGGATTAATTTTCGCTGCGCAGCCATTTCCAAATAGGCATGATCCGAACAGTGTAACGTTTGCTGTCCTTTAAAATTATTTCTGTTTTTTCCTCTGACTCTGTCAAAATAAAACCTTCTTTTAAGTCGTGGGTTTCAAGTGCATCTAATAATCCCGCTAATTCTCTTTGCTTTGTGCTTTCATTCGATAAACTTTGACATACTTGGATTGCTAAAATCACAGTAATATTTTCCTGAATAATAAAATCACATTCTTTTTTTTCATTGTGATAATAAATTTGAGTGTATCTTCTTTTTAATTCTATGAAAACAATGTTTTCCAATAGGCGCCCCGCATCGTCACTAAAATGAAACCCCACTATTTTAGCCAGTGCGTGATCAATAAAATAAATTTTTTTGGGAGACTGATTTTGTGTTTTAACGGAGCGATGATAGCGATTGAGAAAAAAGCAGAGATAGCTGGTTTCAAGATAACCACAATAATCTGACACGGTTGTAGCGCTGCCTAATTCTAGATATTTTTTAAGTGAGTTATATGTGGTTTCTTTGCTGCAATTACTTGCTAAAAAAAATACCATTTTTTTGAGTGTATCTGCATGGGTTATTTTGTAACGAGAGACAATATCGCGATAAATAATGCTTTCGTATAAAAACTGCAAATAATCACTCTCACGATTTTTTGCATATTCAGGGATTCCGCCAAATTGGCAGTATTGATTAAATAATTTTTTAATTTGACTGGATTCTTTTGTTGATACTATTTTTTTTTCAGCAATACCCGGTAGTTCATGCTGCAAGTATTCTGAAAATGAGAAGGGATAAATATTGAGCTGAATATAACGCCCGGTTAATCGAGTACCTAACTCTTCGCTAAATAGAGTGGCATTGGAACCTGTAATAAAAATTTTATTACCCGCATTATACAAACGTCTTACGAACATCTCCCAACCCGGAATATTTTGAATCTCGTCAAAATAAAATGTTTTTTGCTCACCGAACACTTCTAAAAAAACTTCGTAAAGTAATTGAAAATGCTCAACCGTAAAACCCACCAAGCGCTCATCTTCAAAATTGAAAAAATAATCTTTTTCTTTCAAATCCTGTCGAAGCATGTTTAATAGCACTGATTTGCCGCAGCGTCGAACGCCGGTTAACACAATAATTTCTTGATTTTGAGCCAGTTTTTTTAGCTTTGATTCTGTGGCACGATGAAAGCAGTCCCGAGGCAGCTGCTCTTCTTGCTGGTCAGCAATCACTTGTTTAATCAATGCAGCGGTAATCATGGTCTCAAACCCTCCATCCATAATGGAAGGTTACACCTAAAAGCCTCCACTGTCAATGGAAGCTTTTACAACTGCCCATGACACTGTTTGAACTTTTTGCCAGAACCGCAATGACAAGGATCATTTCGACCTATTTTGGGCTCGCTGCGAACAAAGGTTTGAGGCTCTTCCGTTTCATCACTATTGGCAACTGGCAAACCGGTCATGTCTTGATGCGTAAACTGCAGTTGCATTTGCGGCGCGGTTAATTCTGTTTGAGCCTGTTCAATACTCGCTTCATTCGCAACTTCTATTTTTGACAATGTCGCAATAAAATCGTATTTAATATTCTCTAATAATTCGGTAAACATATTAAATGATTCGCGCTTAAATTCTTGCGTCGGATTTTTTTGTGCATAACCACGCAACTGAATGCCTTGTCGCATTAAATCCATCGCGGCCAGATGATCTTTCCAATGCGCATCTAATACTTGAAGCATAATGCCTTTTTCAGCTTGTCGCAGCACAGTAGGTGTAATTTTTTCTTCTTTTTCAGCATAAGCTTTAATTAATTCTTGCAGAATTTTTTCTTGCAACATTTCTTCATGCAAATTGGGTTCTGACGTGAGCCATTGCTGAATCGGTAAATGTAAATGAAAATCTTCTGCGATTTCTTTTTCTAATGCGGGAATATCCCATTGTTCTTCCATGCTTTGACGCGGCACATACTCATGAAACAAACGATCAACGACTTCTTCGCGAATTTCAGTGACGGATCTGATAATCTCTTCTGCCTTTAATAATTCATAACGCTGCTGATAAATTACTTTTCTTTGATCATTAGCGACATCGTCATATTCTAATAAATGTTTTCGAATATCAAAGTTATGTCCTTCTACGCGACGCTGCGCTTTTTCAATCGCGCGCGACACCATGGCATGCTGAATCACTTCGCCTTCCTGAATACCCAGACGACGCATCATTAATAGCATGCGATCACCGCCGAAAATACGCAGTAAATTATCTTCCATGCACAAATAAAATTGCGAGTTACCTGGATCGCCTTGACGACCTGATCTGCCGCGCAATTGATTATCAATACGACGAGATTCATGGCGTTCGGTTCCTAAAACGTATAAACCACCTGCTTTCACAACATCATCGTGACGTTTTTGCCAATCTTGTTTTATTTTGGCAATTTGCTCTTCAGTTGGATTTTCAAGCGCCGCAATTTCAGATTTTAAATTGCCGCCTAACACAATATCAGTTCCGCGACCCGCCATATTAGTTGCAATCGTCACAGCGCCAGGACGACCGGCATCCGCAATAATATTCGCTTCACGTGCGTGCTGTTTTGCATTTAATACTTCATGTGGAATCTTAGATTTTTTTAATAAATTCGATAATAATTCTGATGTTTCAATCGATGCCGTGCCCACTAGCACAGGCTGATTTTTAGCGCGCAGTAAATTAATTTCTTCTAAAATAGCATCGAACTTTTCTTTTTGGGTCAAATACACTTTATCAGAATGATCGGTTCGGATCATGTCTTTGTTTGTTGGAATCACAACCACTTCAAGGCCGTATATTTTTTGAAATTCAAACGCTTCAGTATCAGCAGTTCCTGTCATGCCCGATAATTTTTCATACATGCGAAAATAATTTTGAAAAGTAATGGTCGCCATCGTTTGATTTTCAAGCTGAACCTTTACGCCTTCTTTTGCTTCAACCGCTTGATGCAAACCATCTGACCAGCGGCGCCCTTCCATCAAACGACCTGTGTGTTCGTCAACAATAATGACTTCGCCGTCTTTAACGACATATTCCACATCGCGATGATATAGCGTATTAGCACGCAATAAAGCACTAAAATAATGCATTAATGCAATGTTAGTATAATCGTATAAGCTTTCGCCCTCTTTTAATAAACCATTTTCAACCATTAATTCTTCAACACGTTGATGTCCGCGCTCTGTTAAATGCGCTTGTCGATTTTTTTCATCTAAAACATAGTCGCCTTTACGCTCTTCTGATAAATCTTCCTCTTTTTCTTCTTCTGCCATAATTTGGCGTTTTAGAAAGGGAATTAATTTATTTATTTTGGGATATAATTCTGAAGAAGATTCTGCTTGGCCAGAAATAATCAATGGTGTTCGCGCTTCGTCGATTAAAATAGAATCCACTTCGTCGATAATGGCAAAGTGTAACGGGCGTTGCACACGCGCTCCTAAATCATAAATCATATTATCGCGTAGATAATCAAAACCAAATTCGTTATTCGTTCCATAAGTAATATCGGCAGCATAAGCAGCTTGCTTGGCTTGATGCTCCATGCCAGCCACATTCACGCCCACGCTCATGCCCAAAAATTCATAAATAGGCAACATCCAGTCCGCATCGCGTTTTGCTAAATAATCATTGACGGTAATGACGTGCACACCTTTATTCGTTAATGCATTTAAATACGCCGGCAGCGTTGACATTAATGTTTTACCTTCGCCGGTTCGCATTTCTGAAATTTTGCCATCATGCAAAACCATGCCGCCGATTAATTGCACATCAAAATGACGCATGCCCAACGTTCTAAAAGAAGCTTCGCGCACAACCGCAAAGGCTTCTGGTAATAAATTATTTAAAGTTTCGCCTTGGTTAATGCGTTCTTTAAATAATTGAGTTTGCGATTTTAATTCGGCATCACCCATGCCTGAAAATTTCGCTGCCAATGCATTGATGTCTGCAACACGTTTTTTATAAGTGCGCAGTAAACGATCGTTTCGTGAGCCAAACACTTTTTTAAGTAATCCGAACATAGTAACCCTTTCTTTCGGTGGAATTTCGACTAGAATAATACCATGAAAACACCGTACCTTAATGAAAAACCAGACGAATTACAACCCGTATTGTCAGCTATTGTAAGCTCGCCCCTTCAAAAGCTGGTTGAAAAAGCGCAATTGCTCTTAAAACTCAATGTTTTTGTGCAAAATTGGTTACCCGAGGACTTTAGGCCACATTGCCGAGTCATGAATCTGGATTATCAAACTTTAGTCCTGGGCGCTGACAATGCGGCTTTGGCTACCCGTATTCAGTTTATGTCACCCGACCTTCTCAAGCTGCTTAAAAAAGAAATGAATCTGCCGATCGTGGTGAGCATTCGGTGTCGGGTGAGGGTGTAGTTTCAAGCGTCATCTTGACCTGAAAGAATTTCTGGAAGTTTTTTTAAAGCGTCATTAAATGGAAGCGCTGTAATATTGCCGTGATATTCTGGCATTTCACCGCCATAAAAAAGATAGAGCTTTGCAGAAGGATAGTCATTGCCAAAAGCGTGCAGACCACGGAAATCTTGTCCGGATAAATTTCGCCTTCTCTTAAGTTCAATTGCAAAAAAACCTTTCTCGCCATACGCTATTATATCTACTTCTAATCCATTGCGAGTTCGCCAATAATAAAACTTGTATCCATATCTTCCATAATCATTCAAAGCCAATAAGTGCTGTAAAAAAAGAGTTTCTAATGAGTGGCCATCGATTTCAGATGCTGCATCCAAGGGGCCCATTGGGCGAATAGCTCGATAAACACCCACATCAAAAAAATAAAATTTTGGATGCGAAATTAATTGTCTTTGCGCTTTTTTCATAAACACGGGAAGCCGAAAACCAATAAGCAAATCTTCAACTACCTCAAAATAACTGCTGACGGTTTTTTGATTAATTCCCGCCTCGCGAGCTACTTCTGAAATATTTAAAATTTCCCCTTGAGAAAAACTAGCGACCTCAAGAAAGCGGCTAAAATCCCCAAGATTTCGAACAAGGCCCTCTTGCAAAATTTCTTCTTGCAGATAAGTGCCAATATAAGTTTCCAAATAATGTTTCGGATTCTCCGAATTATAAACCTTTGGCAATAAACCAAGCGTTAGTGCTTTTTCTAGAGAAAAATCTTTATTCAATTCTTGATAAGTTAATGGGTGCATATGATATTCAAGGGCGCGACCTGCCAATAAATTAGCGCCATCTCGCTTTAATTTTCGAGCACTTGAACCCGTGAGAAAAAATTTATATCCTTTTGATTCAATTAGTCGATGAACTTCATTCAAAAGCTCTGGAATTTTTTGAACCTCATCGATCACCACCCAATCTTTAAAATCGGGGGGGATGCGATTTTCAATCCGGCTGGGGTTCGTGACAAACTCTTTGTAGGTCTCAGTTTTGAGTAAATTGAAGACGAGCGCATTCGGAAGATTCTGCTGAATCCAATAGGATTTACCGGTTCCCCTGGGACCGAGCAAAAGGACGCTCTCCTTGGAGTTTGAGTCAATGTTAAGCAAGCGAGTTACCATATGACCCGTAGTGTACTTTAATTTCAGTAAATTTGGAACCAGTAACTCTAAAAATGCTGCGTTTTTAGAGTTTTGGACTCGAAATTGAATCAAATAGCCTTATGTTTTCGGCAGCGAAGTTCAATGCAATAATGTCACATCATGAATTTATGCATTCACATGAACCGCATGCTGCACAATATTACACACCCATAAGATCGCAATACCGTATTTTTGTATTTACATTGAAAAATCGCATTGAAAAATCGCGTTGAAAAATTAATATTTCGTTAATATTCGCCTGCTATTCTGCATTTATATTGTAAACACGTGGATCAAATCACATGAAACTACTTAAAACACTGCTTGGATTTTTGGCCTTTTCATTTTGCGCTGGATCACTGGCCGACAATACCCCTAATCCTTTTTCGACAGCGCCCGTTGTGATCGCTTTTACGCGCCATACTTTTCGGGGACCGGATGAATCTATCGCGGAGCCTTTGCCTTCTTTTTCTAATTTATCCTTAAAAAATAATGTTGTTGCATATGAAATGAATGCGACATCGCATGGCTTAAAAATTGCGCAGGCTTTTGCAGAACAGGCTTACAATAACGGCGCGCAATTGGCATTAAAAACAATCGGTGAAAATCCAAAGCTGGCCGGAAAATGGTCTTCTATTCGCGCGGATCTTTCAACAGAGCGTACATTTGAAACAGGTGTTTATTTAGATCGTGGTTTATCAAAAAATGTGTCACAAAATATTGCTTTCACAGGTGTTCCTGTTATCGGAGACACATCAACCGATGATATATCAACTATTTCAGCCGCACAAAGTGCTTGTTATCCTGCAGCAACTTGGGCTGCACAAAGCGCATTAATTAAAAATCAGGCTTTTGCAAAATATACACCCATTGAAGATGATCTAATTGAATTACTCGGTGGCACACCCGATGCTACACCGCAATCTTTTCCAGATGCTTTGTTAGTTGCAAGTTTAGTTGAATTTAATAGTGATTTTAATCATTTTTCATTATCCAATGTAGTTTCTGGCAATATTTCTAATTCACCTGAAACTACAAAGCAAGCGATTCAAGATTCGCTGAATATTGCAGGTTATGGATTATTTCAAGATTACTACGGTCTCACTGCTAATGTTTTTTCTGCTGCAAAAGTTAATTACATTAATACATTACCTGCAGGCTCACAGCAAATTATCGTGACGCATGATGATAATATTAATGCACTTTTGCAAAGCTTAGGTTTAATTTCTATTCAATCAAAAGCGAGCGATCTTGCAGTTTATCCGTTAGAAACGATTACGTTTGCTTTAAATAGTTCAAATGTTGCGATTGTTCGAACACGCATCAATATTAATCCCAACGGTTCAATGACGGGCTCGTCAGGCTATAAATCCTGGATTATTTGGTCTGGCACACGTGCGCAATGGAATGCAAAAGTGGCTGCGATTCAAAATAATATTAATCAGTATCCCAGCATAGCGAGCTGTCTTGCAAAAATTCCTGCAACACAACCCGCAGCGATTGATTTAAGATTGGGTTAAGGTAACTGAATATTATAATTCCGCTTGGGATAATGCAAATTAGTCTTATTCCAATTGGTCTTATTTTGCTTAATACCCCCTTAATATTGATCATTTATACTGACACTCAAATAGCAAACACCATGAGACACTTGTGCCAATTTTTAAGAAAAATCAAAGCGGTATTATTTTCAAAACAATTCGCCATGACGAGTATGATTTTCATGAAGCATTTTTTAATGAGCTGTTAGATCCAAAAAACAGTGAATACCGAACTGAAAAGCGCGAATACGGTCCGCGCAAACGTCGCACCATTCGTCTTAATCCGAAAAATAGTTGTTACGATATTGTAGATACAGCTTATCAGTTTGATATTAAATCTCAAAAAAAGAAAGGTAAAAATGCATTGCATTCTAAAAAAGAAAAATTAGAATGCACCAAACATCAATCAACTTCTTTTGCAGATCCAGATAATGGGTTTATACCCAAATTTTTTGGATGGAATAATGATAATCGAAATGAAATTTTGGTAGGCGTATGCTTTGATCCCGATGATCTTAAATATTGGCTTATCAAAATGTATGACAATGGGACGCACTGGCGGCCCAAAGATTTTGAAAAATACAATGAAGCTTATGCTTATATTGAAACATCTTTAAAGAGTGGTGTTTTACACACATCACTCAATAGTCTTGCAGAAACGGGTAAAACAAGACCTAATGATTACAATGAAGTATTAGCAGGTCTTCGATGGAATTTAAAAACATCCAAAATAATGGTGTTTTCAAATAACCTTGAAAGCAGGCTGCTAGCACAAGTTCGCGCGCTGGATGTGACATTAAGACTCAAAAAAAAATATCCCAAAGAAAAAATAAATGTGCCAATTGCAATTTACCCCGACTATAAAAAAAATTATTCAGATGCGGATCAACAGAAAGATTTAGCTGAAGCACTGCAAAAACCAGAATTAATGCATTATATAATCGCATTGGAATTTATTAACACCAATGAAATAAATTCAAATGCTATTATTTACTTTTCAGAAACCTATGATCTCCTTAAAAAAACCAAGAAGGAATGCGCTCAAAACTTTTTTGACCAAGTTCTTGAAAAGTTTAAAAAAGACGATGAGTTCAAGTTATTTATTAAAAACCCAGAACAGCTTAAAAAATTGATTGCTGCTGCCAAAGACAAAAAAACAACCAATCAATCAAGTGAAGAGATAGAACTATCAACCATACCTGCAGCAGAAATTCTACATACAATAACAGAAAAATTAAAAATTGGACGTAATGAAGATCTTTTTAATACATCAATACAAGCTTACCCTGCGGTGCTATTTGAATTATTTGATTTAGCCATTTCTCAAGAATCAGATCAATTAAGGAAAATAGTTTTAACGCAATTAAATCGAAAAAAACTATTATATGGATCTTATTTACACAAAAATGATCTGCGCATTATATTGCAATTAGCGAATCAACCTGAAGCACGTTATCTACGAGATGATATTGCAACCGCTAGTTCTGATTTTCTATTTTTAATCAGTGTGGCAAAAAAACAAAATTTAACGATTGAATTATTAGGTGTTTTTAGCCAGATTGCATTTGAAAATCCACATTTTAAATTGACTTTGCAAAGTGAAATTTCAAAAGACATTAAATTATTATTAGCTGCTTATGAATTGATGAAATCATCTAATATTACTGAGTTCAGAGAAATAATACTCGATGAATTTTGGCAGCCAGACAAAGAATCCTGGGTTGTTTATTTGCAATATTCTTTAAAATTAAATTATTTATATGATTTATTGCAACTTGCCAATGAGCCTAAATCCATTTTTTTAAGACAAGCATTCTTATCTATTCCAGCAGATACGCTAATAGAAATAATCATTGATGCTAACAACCATTTATTGACCCGAGAGATTTTATCGTGCGTTTTAAATAAAGCATACAATGAATCATCTGATAACGAATTATTCAATCTTCAAAGAGACAATATCAAACTATTTCTGCATCTTGCACATCTGACTAAACCATTTGATGTGTGCTTATTAAAGTCATCAATTTCATTCTTTGCCAATTTATTTTCAAAAGACGAATGGCTAATTTATCTAGGTAATTTATCTATTTCACACGATGAATTTCGTTATTTTCTAGATTTGGTTGCCACATCAGACTCAGATAAAATGCGCTTGGCTTTTGCTGAGCTCTTGACAAAGTGCACTGTAGATGGGAAAAAATATATCATTAGCCCCGTTCTTGAAGATCCTGATCTTCGTAAAGCATTAATCAATACTGTGTTTAAAATAATTAATAGTGAAAAAACTGGTTCAGCTGAATTAGCCGTTGCGCTTGCTGAGTTAATACGAAGTACGGGCTTGTTATCACACCTATTATATTCCGGTGGCGCGTCACTTATTTCCTGCTTGCAATACGCAAGTCTGCAAACCGCCGCATCCAAATCACTCAGACAAGCCATACTTGAAGAATCATATTCTCTTATTGATCGCTTTGCATTGCGTCACTCTGACTTATTTTCTGCGCTTTTATCGCAGGAATTATTGCTTAAAGACCCAAAAGATCTCGCTTGCAAAACTATTAAAGAAATTATATCGCGGTATTCAAACCACAAGGAGAAATCACTTCAGGCTGTACTACAAAAATTAGTTGAAAAACTACCAGCGAATGATTTTGTTGTATTTTTAAAATCACTACAGTTTCATTTTACAGTAACAGAATATAGCAGCATAGACAGCCAGGGCAACGTATCTTATTATGAAAGATCTGTCTATCCGCAAGAAATCATCATGGATATTGCAAAAAAAATAAATTGCGACAGCTTAGATAAATTAAAAATAATACTTATTGCAAATATTTCCGCTTATCTTTATTCGTGTGGATTTACAACAGATGCTACGAAAAATCGCAGCAGTTTTCTTTATACGCTCTCATTTCAAGATAAAAAAATGCAATTTATCAAAGTAACCAATGCAAAAAATTTAATTCAAGCAACAATCGAAGGTGATATAAAGAGCATTAAATCTGCAGTAGAAAAAAGTCACAATATGAATAACGAATTGCAATCCGAGAAAAAATTTGGACAAACTAGCAGCAAGTATGCAAAATGCTTAATAACTTGTTTACATAAAATAGATTTATTTGAACATCAACCCGGCTCTAATGCAGGAGAAATGGAATCTCGGCGGATGTCACCTTAATTTTGATTGATCTCCATCGAAAATGCTCAAAATGCGGCTGAACCTGAAAAATAATATAGCATGCTTCCAGTTTTGTAATAGTCAACTCCGTTTGTCAATCTACTCCAGCGTCACCCTCTCCCACGCACTTTGATCTCTCAATAATTTCTTGAGCAATAAACTATTTAAAGCATGGCCTGATTTGTAGCCCGAAAATTCGCCGATAATGGCATGACCTAATAAATATAAATCACCGATGGCATCTAAAATTTTATGTTTTACAAATTCGTTTGGATCGCGCAGACCTTCTTCGTTGAGCACTTTAATATCATCTAATACAATCGCATTGTCTAAGCTAGCACCGCGAGCTAAATTTTTTTGTTTAATGTATTCGTATTCTGCTAAAAAACCAAACGTGCGGGCGCGAGAAATTTCACTGATATAAGCGCTCGGCGATAAATCGAGGGTCATTGATTGATGACTTTTTGAAATAATAGGATGATCAAAATTAATTTCAAACGATACTTTAAAGCCATCATACGGTTTTAAGCTGACCCATTTATCTTTATCTTTCACTTCAATTAATTTTTTAATTTTAATAAATTTTTTCGGTGCATCTTGTTCTTCAATTCCAGCCGATTGAATTAAAAAAATAAAAGGTCCTGCGCTGCCATCCATAATCGGCAACTCGGGTAGATTAATATCAATAATTAAGTTATCAATACCCATGCCGACTAATGCTGATAACAAATGCTCAACTGTTGCAATTTTAATGCCGTCTTTTTCAAGGCAGGTGCATAAATCCGTATTGCCGATAAATTCAGCGCGCGCAGGAATTGAAATTATTGTTTCTAAATCAACGCGTCGAAAAGTAATGCCGGAATTAATTGGCGCAGGACGCAACGTCAACAGCACTTTTTCGCCTGAGTGAACACCCACGCCGGTTGCGTGGATGGTATTTTTTAAGGTGCGTTGCTTGATCAACAGTCTAGTCTTGTTTATCTTGTTTGCGTAAAAAAGCAGGGATATCTAAATATTCCAACTCTTTTTCTTCGCGCTCCATGCGTTCTTCCACAGGAATTTCATGTGGCTTTAAGACATCTTGTTGACGCAGAAAAGTAGGTCGATCTAATTGGCGATAATCTGTTGTGCCATCAGCACGCGTGTTATTACGCACAAAATTTCTGGTAGGAACAGCAGAACTGTCACCGCCCCCGGTAATTATTTCGCGTTGTCCTAAACCAGTTACAACCACTGTAACACGCAATTCGTCTGTTAATTCCGGATCAATGACCGTACCCACAACAACCGTTGCAGATTCTGCTGCAAATGCTTTAATGGCTTCACCGACCGCTTCAAATTCACCGATTGACATATCCATGCCAGCGGTAATATTCACCAATACACCTTTTGCGCCAGTAAAATCAACGTCTTCTAACAATGGGCTGGCAATCGCCGCTTCCGCCGCTTCACGCGCGCGATTTTCACCACTCGATACACCCGTTCCCATCATCGCCATGCCCATTTCTGACATGACTTTTCGAACGTCTGCAAAATCGACGTTAATCAAACCAGGACGTGTAATTAAATCGGCAATGCCTTGTACTGCGCCATATAAAACATTGTTAGCTGCTTTAAAAGCATTTAATAACGAAATATTTTTTCCCAATACGCTTAATAATTTATTATTAGGAATAGTAATTAATGAGTCGACATATTTACCCAATGCTTTAATGCCCGCTTCTGCAATTTCCATGCGTTTTCGGCCTTCAAAAGCAAATGGTTTTGTCACAACAGCAACGGTTAAAATTCCCATTTCTTTAGCAATTTCTGCAAAAATAGGTGCTGCGCCCGTTCCTGTGCCGCCGCCCATGCCGGCTGTGATAAACACCATGTCGGTGCCAGCCAATAATTCTCGAATATGCTCGCGATTTTCTTCAGCTGCCAAACGACCTACTTCAGGATCCGCGCCTGCGCCTAAACCTTTTGTTGTTGTTTCGCCTAAACGCACAATGGTTGGCGCACTGGATTTATTTAACACTTGTAAATCTGTATTCGCACAAATAAATTCAACGCCAGAAATTTGTTCTGACATCATGTGCTCAACTGCGTTACCGCCGCCGCCACCAATACCAACAACAATAATTTTTGCATTATGTGATGAGTTATCGCCTAATTCGAACATAGTGTTCTCCTAAAAATTACCTTGAAACCAATTTCGCATTCTCGACCAAACGTTTGATGCGTTTTTATTCTGCGCAAAATAATAAGGATTGCCTTGTTGCTGCAATCCATACAACAATAAACCAACCGCCGTAGAATAAGTTGGATCACTGCACACTTCTGTCAAACCACCGACATTTTGCGGCAAACCCAGCCGAACTGGCATTTGAAAAATACTTTCCGCCAATTCAATCGCGCCTTCTACTTTTGATGCACCGCCTGTTAAAACAATGCCTGCAGAAATTAAATGCTCAAATCCGCTGCGACGAATTTCAGTGAGCGCCAATGAAAATATTTCTTCATACCGAGCATTCACCACTTGCGCTAATATTTTGCGCTGCACTTCTCGAGGTGCGCGATTTGCAACGTTTTGTACTTGTATTATTTCAACAGGGTCAACTGAATCGGGTAGCGCTGATGAAAACTGTCTTTTGATTTCTTCGGCGTGTTGCGTGGGCGTGCGAAGTGCAACGGCCACATCGTTGGTGACATGATCACCTGCGATAGGAATCACAGCAGTATGGCGAATGGCGCCATCAATAAATATAGCAATATCAGTTGTGCCGCCGCCAATATCGATCATGCAAACGCCCAGCTCTTTTTCATCTTCTGATAAAACAGCGTAGCTTGAAGCCAATTGCTCTAGAATAATATCATTTACTTTTAAACCGCACTGACGCACGCATTTGGTAATGTTTTGCGCGGCACTCACGGCACCTGCCACAATATGCACTTTTGCTTCCAAGCGAACGCCAGACATACCAGCAGGTTCGCGCACGCCTTCTTGCGAATCCACAATAAATTCTTGTGGTAATATATGAATAATTTTTTGATCCGATGGGATAGCTACCGCTTTTGCTGCATCGATCACGCGATCGATATCCATCTGATTCACTTCGCGATCGCGAATGGCCACAATGCCGTGTGAATTGAGACTGCTAATATGGCTGCCAGCAATGCCTGTATAAGCCGAGTGAATATCGCACCCCGCCATTAGCTCTGCTTCTTCAACAGCGCGCTGAATGGACTGAACCGTTGCTTCAATATTAACGACCATGCCACGTTTTAAACCACGCGAAGGATGCTTTCCAAAACCCACGATTTCGATTTGATTATCAGGTGAAATTTCGCCGACGAGGGCTACGATCTTATTTGTACCAATGTCTAACGCGACAATTAGCTGTTTATCCGGTCTTTTCGCCATACCGACACTGTCTCCCTGCGCAACGCGTAAAATATTTCGGGTAAAAACATTAGTATATGTCATGAAACGCAGAGACTCTATAGGAGAATGCATGTTTTTTGGGGTTTTTATTTAGCCCTGCAGCACTTCTTGAACTTTTTCCCGCTGCCACAAGCGCAAACATCATTTCTGCCTATTTTAGCTGTATCACGACGAATGGGTTCTGCGTGCGAATGATGATCATGGTCATGATCATGATTACAGCCGGCATGATCGTGATCATGCGAATGAGCTGATTGATTAGCATCATTAAATTTCTTTTTAGTCATGTCAGTGCTCCCGTATTTAATTTTTAAAATTTTATTTTACTGAAAATCCATTGGGATAACGCAAATCAATTGAGGTAATAGGCTGCGTGTCAGCTTGAATTAATTTTGGATACAACGCAACAAATCTTTTAAAGCGGCTTAATGCTTGATCGCGACCCAACGTGACGGTCATATTGTTATTAAACTGCAAAGTCCAACTGGCACGCGCACTCAATGTTTCTTGCGTCACCGTTAAATTTAATAATGTTGACAGCAAGCTGACCGTTCGATAAAAATCAATCATGGTTTTTGCTTGTTCTGATTGACCTATAAAAACAGGTAAATTAGCGGGAATGCTGTTGATATCAGGATAGAAAATTTTTCCCTCCGCGTTCATCAATCCATTACTGCCCCATTGCGCGATGGGAATTTGCTCTGTGATATGCACTGACACGGTCGATGGCCACTCGCGTCGAAACGAAACCGCAGCAACCCACGGCATCGATAAAATTTGCTGATGCGCAATGCTTGTATTTAACGTGAAAAAATTTCCCGTGAGCTCTTTTTGAACCAGGCTTTGAATATTTTCCGCAGAAACATGCGATAAATTTCCTTCTATTACAATTGTTTTGATCGGAAAACGGCCGGGTGTTTTAATAATGGTTAACACTTTTTGACTGCCAATCCATCCGCCATATAACAGCGCCAACACAAAAAATACAATGCTCCAAAAGCGGATAGAAGCAAAAAAGGCTTCACGGGATTCACGGCCCGAGCGCCTTGCGTGTCGAAGTTCTTTTCTTAGCATTGCAGTGGGTCTCGATTCAATAGTGTATCGACTATTGTCACAATATTACCGGCGCCCTGCAATATAACAATATCATCCGGCTTGAGAATACGTTGTAATTGATTGGGCAAGTCAGTCAATTTGGGCACAAAGCAAGCCTGATCTGCCCCTGCCGCTTTGACCGCTTCAAATAAAGCCTTGCCATCTGCGCCTTCAATCTTTTGCTCTGATGCGGCATAAACATCTGTTAAGACCAATTGATCCGCTGTTTTTAGCACATCGACAAATTCCTGCATTAAATCACGCGTTCGCGTATAACGATGTGGCTGAAAAACCATAACAACCCGACGATCTGGCCACGCCGCCTTTGCAGAACGTAATGTCACCTGAATTTCACGCGGATGATGTCCGTAATCATCAAATAATAAAGCGCTGCCATTTTGAAGAGCTATTTTTCCGTGCGGTGAAAAGCGTCTGCCAATACCCGGAAAAGTTAAAAAAGCCGATTTAATATGTTCTTCTGGCAATTGATATATTTGCGCTGCAATAAATGCTGCAACAGCATTTAAACCATTGTGCAAACCCGGTAAATTTAATTGAATATGAATAGATTCTTTTTCGGGGGTTTTAATGGTGAACTGAGATTGCAATCCAAACTGTTGAAAATCTTGTAGCTGATAATCTGCATGTTCATCTTGGCCGTAAGTCACCACCTGACAAGTTATTTGCGGCAATAATTCACGCACCACTTTATTATCCATGCAGGCAATCACAAAACCATCCGATGGAATTTTTTGCGTAAATCGCACAAAGCTTTTTTTCAGATTATCAAAGCTGTGGTCATAAGCTTCCAAATGATCAGCATCAATATTGGTAATCACAGCAACTGTCGGTGATAAAAATAAAAAAGAGGCATCGCTTTCATCTGATTCTGCGATAAAAAACTCAGGTTTTCCAAATCGCACAGAAGAGGCGCGATCGGATAATACACCACCGATCATAAAACTGGGGTCTTTGTTTGCTTTTTCGAATAAATACGCTATTAAGCTTGTCGTCGTTGTTTTTCCATGCGTACCTGCAACCACAATATTATTCGCAGCTTGCATGATCATTGCTAATAATTCACCGCGCGATATTACCGTAATATTTTTTTCTCTTGCTTGCATTAACTCAGGATTATTCTTTGCAACAGCACTTGAATAAACGACCAAATCAGCATTGCCAATATGTGAAGCATCGTGTGATTGAAAAACAGGAATACCCAATAATGTTAAATGCTTCGTTTGATCATTATCGCTTAAATCAGAGCCTGAAACTGCATAGCCATGGCAATGTAACAATTCTGCAAGGCCGCTGACGCCAATGCCGCCGATGCCAATACAGAATATTTTTTGATAGGGGAAGTTGGATAGCATTATTTAATCACCATGATAAAACTGTTTTAATTAATGGGTCTAGCACATGCACACGATCTTGTGTATCGCGATAAACATAATCTTTCTTTTCAAGAAAAGTTAATGACTGACTAATCGTTGCTTTTGACATATTCGCTTGTTGAATAAATTCATTTCCAAGCAAAGTATTGGCGCCATCGTTGCGCGCTAAAATCGTCAATAATTTACGTTGATTCTTGCTTAATAATTCCATTTCAGCAGCCACGCTCGATCTTTCTTCCATCGCATATTGATGCCAAATTTTTTCTATCGCTTCAAAATCAGGTAATTTTCTTTCTAACAATAAACGTGCGCATAATAAATTAACATAATAGGGATGTCTTTCAGAATAAGCAAAAATACTATCAAGCGCCCTCTTGGATAATTCAGCATCCCATGTTTTCATTGCTGCCTTTTGTATATGCCGCACGTAATGATCTTCGGATATGCGATCTAATGTGATTTTTTCACATAATTTATAAAATGGGCGATTTCTGTCATCAAATAGCTCATGCAGCAAACGTCTATTACTGCCAGAAAAAACAAATGAAATAGATTGTGTCAATTGCGCAACCTGTCTTAACACCGCTTCCATTGCGCGATTTGGCGTAATCTCACTTATGCATTGAAACTCGTCAAAAAATAAAATAATTTTTTTATCGGATTTTTTCGCCAAGCGCTCTAAGCGCTCCAAAATATCCATGACATGATAAGCGGGTTTTTCTTTTCGTTTACTCACTTCTATCGACAACTCAACATCATTGAGCCCAGCTCGAATGCTGGCACCTTCAAATATCTCTGCGGCCAAAGCCAATGCGCGCTTAGGAATGTTCTCCATCCGAGAAATTAATTTTCCAACACCCTTTAAAATGGCTTTTTCAATGTCTTGTTCATCAACTGCAGAAAAAAAATCAATCTGCGCATAGGGCAATTTTGCTTGAGAAATCGCATGCAAAACCAAGCTGGTTTTACCATAGCGCCTCGGCGAGACCAGCAAAACGGGTCTTTGGTGCTCTATCAACATTTTTAATTTTTCCGTCTCAGCGAGCCGATTGCAAAAGGCTTGCCCACTCGCAATGGAGAGCGGAAATGAATCAATGGGATGCTCTATTCTGGTCATTGTGCTTTTCAGTTCTCGGTTCATAAGTTATAGTCCATAAATTATAGACCATAACTTATAAACTTGCAATCAGTTGATTTTAGTAGCAAATTCAAGCACGCGATATCAGTTGTGCCTTTTTCAAAATTGCGCCTTTTTGAAAACAAGTCTGAAAAAGCATGCCGGGCATCGTGAGTTTAATACTTTCTTAACATTTTCCCTGTATTATTTGTCGAAACTGATATTTATTATTGTAGCTAGCAACAGAGACAATTCAATGAGACAGATTGATTTTTTGCAAATACTACTAAACTACATCACGCCAAATTTGCCTACGCCAGGTAATAAAAATGCCAAGACATTGAAAGATGCGCGCTATCAATTAACTGATGAAGACGACAAGTATTGCTGTGCGCTTACTTATGAAATAATGAATGACCCTGTCATTGACCCAACTACGTTGATTGCCGGGATTGATCCCAGCACAAATAAGCCATTTATTAATCCTAGCAAGCCAGAACACTTTTCAAATTATCACAACGTTCCGAGATACGAGCGAAAGTCACTTGAAGATTTAATTGGCATAGATGGTGTCGGAAAAAGTCCCAACACAAGACTCGAATTTACTGCAGCAGGGCTCATGCCTGATCCCGCATTGCAATCTGTCATTAATACTTTCGTAAACAATATTGTTGAAAAATATGAACGTTCTGTCACACACCACGTGTTTGGCGAACTGTATTTTAAAATTGAAGAAAGCGATTCTGGGTTAAGCTCGCATAAGATGCGTGTTATTTTGAAAAATAAAGTAGTTAACAACACCGGCATGGGAATACCTCAAGATACGTCTCAGTTTCTTTTATCGCATTGCGATGTAAAAAATATTTTTGTTTTAGAGGATTTTTTTTCAGGAAAGGGTTATACAGCAGAGATAATTAAACAAGTGATCGAGAATTACAGGAAATCACTTACGCATCATGTTGTTGGAAATTTATCATTTATGATTGAGCCAACTTACATTAAAGATGGATTTCTTAAACAAAGAATATCACTTGTTAAAAATCGAGAAATTTTTCTTTCAGTCACATTCGGCAATAGAGACATTGCGCAATACATTTTATCTGCCAATGGAAATCTTACGCAATTAAAAATCAACTTAGCCGGGATCCCAACTTTTGTTATGCACATAGAAAACGCTGAAGCGGAAATACCTCAAAATCAAACATGTGGAAATTCAGCTTCGCCTGCAGGCATGTTTGGCACAGCACGCACACAAGCGCAACCTGGCAGCACCACAGCACGAGGCCCATCATTTGCGCCGCTAGATTAGCGCTACTGATATCAGTTATGCCCTTTTCAAAAATTCGGCATTTGGTTTGAAGGAACCACGCATGAAGCACAACGAAGTTGTGCGTAATAAGTGGATTCTCTTTTTATCCGCTTGTTGCGTTAGCAAAGCAAACTGCACGCGCGGCTCACTCAAACCAATAGCAAATGCCTGTGCGTTTCATCAGCCGACTAAAGCAGTTTATGCAGTTTCTATTCCATTTAAGTTGTCTTTAAAAGGAACATGTTCCCGATAAGTTATCTTTAAACGGAATAGGGAATTTGAATTATATTAAAAATCAATGAGTTATTGTATCTTCAATTATTTCGACTATTTTTATTACTGAATCTGGAACAGCCTGATTTTTAGCATTGATGGCCATGGTTTTAAGCACTTCCGGCTCACTGATTAGCGCTTTAATTTCAGCTGTTATTATTTCAGGAGTTAGTGTGGCTTGATCAAATTTTTTGGCAGCATAGGCTTTTACTAAAATATCAGCATTGGCATCTTGATGATGGTCTACTGCTAACGGATAGGGAATTAAAATGCTGGCGCAGCCTGCTGCCATGATTTCTGAAACCGTCAATGCACCTGCGCGCGCTATCACTAAATCTGCCCACGCATACGCTTCTGCTATATTTTCTATAAATGGCTCTACTTTATATATTTTACAATTTGAATTTACATAATCAACTGTATTATTTTTTCCTGTTTGATGCCAAATACTGAAGTTTTCTGCATTAATTTTTGGAATCAATTGATTAATAGCCTGTGCACCTTGGCTGCCGCCTAATATTAAAACATGAATAGATGATTTTTTATTGTCATAACGAATTTCAGGAGAAACAATATTTAAAATAGATTCACGAACCGGATTTCCAGTGGTTGTTGCATTTATTTTTGCACTAAAAGTATTTGAAAAAGCTTGTAATGTTTTATCAGCAAAATGTGCTAAAACACGATTCGTTAAGCCTGGAATCGCATTTTGCTCATGGATTATTAATTTTTTACGCATGATTTTAGCCGCAATGCCGCCAGGGCCACTCGCATATCCGCCCACACCAAAAACAATATCAGGATTTATTTTATAAATTAATTTGCATGCTAAATAAATAGATTTAATAAGTCGAAATGGTGTTAATAATTTTTGAAAACTATTTTTTCCGCGCAACGCTTTAATGGGCAATAAAGTAATGGGGTAAAGCGGTGTTACTAAATTTTTTTCCATCCCCACTTCGCCGCCCAACCAATGAATCGCAACGCCTTGTTTTGATAACGCATCGGCAACTGCTAATGCCGGAAAAATATGTCCACCAGTTCCGCCTGCGACGATGAGGATTTTTTTGATCATCGATAAACCCGATTTGAGGACTGTAAATTAAAGCGTGATGGCGCGCCGGTTTGCACTTCAAATGCAATTCTTAAAACAATTCCAATTGCAGCACAGGTCATCCACATACTACTTCCGCCATAGCTAATCAGCGGCAATGTTAAACCCTTGGTTGGCAGCATGCCGATATTAACGCCAATATTAATCATGGATTGAAAAGCGAGCCACAACCCAATTCCCATTGCGGCAAATCCAGCGAAACGTTGATCTTGGTGCAGCGCTTGCTGACCCAATGAAATAATGCGAACGATAAGTAATGCAAATAGTGCGATTAAAATAATTTCGCCCATTAGTCCTAATTCTTCTGCAATCACAGCAAAAACAAAATCAGTATGTGCTTCAGGTAAATAAAATAATTTCTGAACGCTGTTGCCTAACCCCACACCAAAAAAACCGCCACGCCCAAAGGCAATTAAAGACTGCGTTAACTGATAGCCTGAACTATAAGCATGTAGCCATGGGTCTAAAAAAGTAGTGATACGCTGCATCCGATAAGGTGAAGTAATTGCCAATACTGACATACCCGCTGTTGCCAAAACAAATAAGGCTAAAAAAGGCAATAAACGCGCACCTGCAATAAATAACACTGCTAAAAAAGTCATTCCAATAACTGTTGTTGCGCCAAAATCAGGTTCCAATAATAATAAAAAAGCCATGACAACGAGAAATATAATGGGTTTCATAAACCCTGATAATTTTGATTGCACTTCTTCTAAATGATTATTTAAATAACCTGCCAAATATAAAATCGATAATAATTTTACGGCTTCTGACACTTGCAATGAAATAAATCCGATGTGTACCCAACGTCTTGAGCCATTGACTACTTTTCCAATGCCGGGCACCAACACCATTAATAAAATTAAAATACAAACCAGCATTAATACGCGACTAATACGCTGCCAAAATGCTAGCGGAATACGCGTCATACACCAAGCAATGGCAATGCCCGTGAGTAAAAAAAATAATTGGCGTAATAAATAATGAAATGGATAATGATAAATTTTATCTGAAATAACCATGGAAGCCGATGTCACCATCAACAAGCCAAATAAAATTAAAATACCTGCGATAGAAAAAATCCAACGGTCGTAAAAAAAGGGTTCGGTTGATTGCTTAAAATTTTTGGGTCTCATGATGGTGTTTTTGCATTCCCTGTATTTTTTGCATTATTGGTAAAATCATCGCCTCGCGCATCATAACCACTATACATATCTAAACTCGAACAGGCTGGTGAAAGCAAGACAATTGAGCCAGATTTCGCTAAATGAGCCGCTTTTTGCACTGCTTCTTTCATATTATTAACCCGAATAATCCTCGCGCAATCTGTTAAAGTACTCTCTAATTTATCGGCGTCTTTACCCAATAAAATCACATCAGAAACATACTGTTTCACAGGTAATTTCAAATCATTTAGTTCAACCCCTTTGGAATCACCGCCCGCGATTAAAATAATTTTATCTGTTGATAATTGCCCAATGCTTTGAATGCCCGCGACAGCCGCGCCCACATTAGTCGCCTTGGAATCATCAAACCATCGAATATTATTATTTGAATAAACCAATTGGCAACGATGCGCTAGACCCTTAAATTTTCTCAGTGTATTGAGCATATTATCTATGGGTAAATTCAAAACAGTTCCCATTGCTAAAGCAATCAACATATTTTGATACTGATGACGGCTTTGTAAAAATAATTCTGATATCGCAATTAGTTTTTTATCACCAAAACATAAGTAATTATCAAAAAATCCCCATTGATTTTCCATTGGTTTATTTAAGGTAAAACCAATCGGCAAATTTTTAAAGCTCAAATCATCCCAGATTTCTTTTTCATCACAATTAACAAATCCATATTCACAGTTTTGATACACAATTTTTTTAGCTTCCAAATACGCTTTTTCTGTTTTGTGTCGATCTAAGTGATCAGGACTAATGTTAATCACCACAGCGCATTTTGCTTTAAGTGAATACGTTGTTTCCAATTGAAAACTGGATAATTCAACGACATAATAATCTGGAATGGGCTGTAAAATAGCCTCTAAAACCGGCAGGCCAATATTGCCGCACACAATGGCCTTAAAGCCAGCATTCTGAATTAATTCACCCATTAATGTAACCAACGTTGATTTTCCATTGGAGCCAGTGATTGCAATAATGGGTTTTTGTGCAGCTTGCGCAAATAATTCAATGTCACTCACAACAGGAATATTTTTTTGAATCGCAGATTGAATCGCGGGAATTTCTAATGAAACACCGGGGCTAATAATTATTTTTGTTGCAGTTAGAAATAATGCTGTTGAAAATTCACCCAGATATATTTTCACATCAGAAAATTCTTTTTGAAATTCTGATAGTTTGGGTGGATTTTGTCGATCATCAGCAATAACAAATGGGATATTCTTAATCGACAAATATCGCGCGCATGATAATCCGGTTGCGCCAAGACCAATGATAATATAAAAATCTCTCATAGCACCCACTGTTTATCTTAACTTTAAAGCTGACAATCCAATCAACACTAAAATCACGGTAATAATCCAAAATCGCGCAATAATTTTAGGTTCAGACCAACCGCTTAATTCAAAATGATGATGCAGTGGCGCCATTTTAAAAATTCTTTTGCGACGTAATTTATAGCTGCCGACTTGCAAAATAACAGAAATAGTTTCAGCAACAAAAATACCGCCCATAATAAATAAAAGTAATTCTTGTCTAATCATCACCGCAACAATACCCAATGCGGCACCAATGCTGAGTGACCCGACATCACCCATAAATATTTGTGCGGGATAAGCGTTGTACCACAGAAATCCAAGGCCAGCTCCGACTAACGCACTACAAAAAACCATTAATTCACCCGACCCTACAATATAAGGCAGTACTAAATACTTTGAGAATAAGAAATTCCCGGCAACGTAAGCAAAAATGCTGAGCGCAATTAGAACCAAAATCGCGGGCATTAAGGCAAGCCCATCTAAACCATCGGTTAAATTAACGGCGTTACTGGCACCCACAATGACAACATAAGAAAATAAAAAATAAAATAATCCCAGCTGAAAAACAGCGTGTTTGACAAAGGGAATAATAAATTGCGTGTCAGCATCACCTTTAGAATTAAAATACAGCACTCCAATGGCGATCAATGCAATTACTGATTGCGCCAATAATTTTTGTTTTGCTGATAACCCTTTAGAATTTTTTTTCGTAATCTTTCGATAATCATCAACGCAGCCAATCATACCAAAACCCAGCGTGACAAAAATGGCAATCCAAATATACTGGTTACTTAAATCTCCCCATAATAAAATACTGATTGAAAACGCAATCAGAATTAAAAAACCGCCCATGGTCGGCGTACCCGATTTTTGCAAATGACTCTGAGGGCCATCTGATCGCACTACTTGGCCTATTTGAAGCTTAATTAAAGCTTGAATATATTTCGGGCAATAAAATAGAACAATCAACATGCCAGTCAATGCCGCAAAAATAGCGCGAAAAGTAATGTATTGAAATACTCTTAAAAAATGAAAGGTGTGCATTAAATGATTTGCTAATAATAAAAACATAATTTATTTTCCACTAATTTAGTAATGCCAAAACAATACTTCCCATTTTCATGCTATTTGAGCCTTTTATTAAAACCGTTGTCGTATTGGATATAACTGGCTTCAATGATTCAATTAATTTTTTTTGATCATCAAAGCACTGCGCGTTTTTTCCAAATGCCTTGGCTGCAAATTGACTGTGTTTCCCATAGCAAAATAATTGATTCACCTGATTTTCAAGCGCAAATTTTCCCAATGCCGCATGAATCTCATCGGCCTCTTTGCCCAGCTCCAACATATCGCCTAATACTAAAATCGATTCTCCAGGACGTTTTGTTAATATTTGAATCGCAGCACGAACAGAAGTAGGATTCGCATTATAAGAATCATCAATAATAGTTGCGCCAGCAAAGCCCTTTTGCTCAATTAATCGATGTTCAACTGGCACTGCTGTTTCCAAGCCCGCTTTAATTTTTACAATGGGAATACCCAAGGCAGCGGCACAAGCAGCGGCCGCCAACGCATTGGTAATATTATGCGCGCCAATAAGAGGCAGATTAATTTCAGTGCTTTCACCCGGAATCACTAATTCAAATTGAATTTTAGATTGCGCATTGCAAATAATATTTTTCGCCATCACATCTGATTTATGATTAACCCCAAAAGTAATAATTCTATTATTTTTATTTAAATTTTTAAAATAATCAGCAAAGCCGTCATCTTGATTAATCACAGCAATGCCATTTTCAGTCAAACCGTCAAAAATTTCAGCTTTGGCTTTGGCAATATTCTCTAAACACCCAAACCCTTCGACATGCACGGGCGCCACCATAGTAATAACAGCCACATTGGGCCGCACTAATTTTGTTAATCCTGCAATCTCGCCCACGTGATTCGCACCAATCTCAAATACAGCAAATTGATCTTCTGGTTTTAATCGACCCATGGTCAATGGCACGCCCAAATCATTATTAAAGCTTTTTTGACTGGCTAAAACAGGCCCCCTTTGCTTTAAAATATTTTCTAATAGTGCGCGTGTTGTGGTTTTTCCACAGCTTCCTGTGATTGCAACAAATGGAATAGCGCTGCTTTCTCGATAAAATTTGGTTAAATCAAACAAGGCTTTGCGCGAGTCAGTCACTATTATTTTTGGTAGAATTGTTTGCACATCGTGATTCACAACAATGGCTGCAGCGCCTGCTTTTTCAGCCTCAAAAATAAAATCATGTCCATCGCGTGCATCACCTTTGATGGCAAAAAATAAATCGCCTGGTTGTAAAGTACGCGTATCAATTGAGATATTTTTATAATCGACGTCATGACCGATTAGTTTTCCATGAAGATGTTTTGCTATGGTAGATAATTTCATTTTTCTTCTACTGTGTTTTCACTTTTCCCTTCGCTAACGCTCGGGTTCTGTTATTTATATAATTTTAACTGAGACGCAACCGCTTCGCCATCATTAAAATGCAGTATTTCATCTTTCATAATTTGCTCTGTTTCATGACCTTTTCCAGCAACAATAATCAAATCATTTACATCGGCAGATTGAATGGCAAATTGAATTGCCTCGTGTCGATCCAGCTTAATGTGTGCTTTTGCCTTATCAGCAATGCCGCCCAGAATCTCTGCTGCAATTTGCTCTGGTGATTCACTACGCGGATTATCATTGGTAATTACAATTTGATCACAAAATGCTGCTGCAATTTTTCCCATTTTGGGCCGTTTTGTGCGATCACGATCTCCGCCACAGCCAAAAATACACCATAATTTTCCATCACAATGCGTACGCAATGTTGTTAAAATATTTTCTAATGCATCCGGTGTATGCGCAAAGTCAACAATCACGCGCGGTGCATTGTTATGCTCATATAATTGCATACGACCTGTTACATTTTGCAGCTGTGATAACTGTTTTAAAATTATCTCAAATGGAATTGCTAATATTCCTAACACACCGAGTACTCCTAAACTATTTTGAATATTAAATTTTCCCAGCAGAGGCAAATGAAAAGCGCCATTGCCCCATGGTGTTTTAATATTGATATCAAACCCATGATGCGTTGCTACTAATTTTTCCACAACAATATCAGCATCTTTATTGGTAATAACAGAAAAAGTAATCATATTTAATTTATTTTTATATTTTTCTGCATAATATTTTCCGGCAACATCATCAATATTAATCACGGCGTTTTTCAAACCCGGCAGCTTAAAAATTAACTCCTTGGCTGCCTGATAATTTTCCATCGTGCCGTGAAAATCTAAATGATCCTGCGTTAAATTGGTAAATACCGCTGTGTCAAAAAGCATGTTTTCCACGCGATTTTCAACTAAACCATGCGATGATACTTCCATTGCAATTATTTTAGCGCCCTGATTTTTTAATTCAAATAATATTTTTTGTAATTCCAGGGCATCTGGTGTTGTATTAACTGTTTTAATTAAATTCGGTAAAAATCCATAGCCTAATGTGCCAATCACAGCGCAAAAATTATTTCCCAATGCCTGCGCAATATAATGCGTCACACTTGACTTACCATTCGTGCCTGTCACACCAATCACTTTTAATTTTTTACCGGGGAAATCATAAAATCGTGCTGCGATAATTGCTTGTTTTTGTTTTAGGTTTTCGATCGGAATCAATAAAATATTTTCCCCTTCGCTAGCGCTCGGGTTCTGAAAATTTCGCATAGCAACTCCCTCTCCTGTAGTCGGGAGAGGGCTGGGGTGAGGGCTTAAATTTTCATAACAAACTGCAGCAGCCCCCATCTCAATCGCTTTTGTAATATAATCTCTGCCATCTACTCTTTCGCCTGGGAAAGCTAAAAATAAAGTGTTTTTTGTGACTGTTCGACTGTCGTTGGTAATATGATTAATGTGAATAGTTGAAAATGTGGGTGACATTTCAGTTAAATTTTCTAATAGCGTTGATAGTGTTTTCATACTCTTTCCTTTATTTAAGGATAGCTTAGCCTTAATCTATCCTTATTTCGAGGATAGATACGGTTAAATCTATCCTTACTTCAAGGATAGATATGATTAAATCCGTATTGTCGCAATCTTTACTAAGTATACTTAGTAAAATCAAGCTGTTTTACTAATTACGATTAGTTTGTTTTATTAGAATAAAAATACTTCCAAAATGGAATAGCTTGTATTTCATCCGTTATTTTTTCTTCATCGTTATAAGTAATAATCACTGATTTTTTAATCGAGAATTTTTTCATCGCAGCAACAAGGCCTGCGATTTCACGAGGCTTATTTTCTAAGGTTAGGTGATAGCAAACTTGAATAGCTATTTTGTTTTTTGCATCTCCCACAATAAAATCACATTCATTTTGATCGTGAAAAAAATAAATATCAGCGTAGTTCGCTTTTTGCAATTCTGTATAAACCAAATTTTCAAACAATTTTCCAAAGTTATCTGAGAACTGAAATGCCGCTGCAGAAATTAATCCATTATCAATACAATATATTTTTTTATTGGCGCGCAGCTGCTTGCTGAGCGAATAAGAAAACGGCCTAATTTCATCAAAAAAATAGGCGTTGTGAAAAATCTGAATAAATTGCTTAACCGTATTTTCATTGCTCGCCACGGCTTGGCTTAAACTATTATACGAATACAACGCGGCAGGATTGCTCACCAAATAATGCGCTAACTGCATTAATGTGCTGATATCCCGAATATCGTGATTGGCTATGCAATCTTTAAGGAGAATAGTTTCGTAATAATTTTTCAGTAAATCAATCCGTTCAAGAGGATCATCAATACAATGAATTCGCGGAAATCCGCCATATTGCAGCAATGTATTGACATGTTTTAATGCGAGCGATTTTTTTTTAATTAATTGATGCGTTGTTGTAATACCGCTATTTTTTAATAATTCATGATAGGCAATCGGGTAAATATGTGTTTTTAAATAACGCCCGGATAATAATTTTGCATAATGGCTGTTTAATAAATTCGCGTTAGAACCTGTCACGACTATTTTTTTAAATCGCTCGGAATCATATGTGCTTTTCACGTATTTTTCCCATGCCTCGACATTTTGAACTTCATCTAAAAAAAGATATTGCACCGTTTGTTGCGTAATCGTTTCAGCTGCCGTCACAATAGTATAAATTTGGCTCGCGTCTTTCCAAACAGTAGTGTAATTAGGATCATCAAAATTAATATATAAAATCGACTTGGCGTGATGCGTTTTTATCAAGTGATTGATCATCGTTTGCAGCAAAGTTGATTTCCCAACGCGCCGAATACCCGTGATCACTTGTATTTCTTGAAGATGCAGTCGACTCAGCGCTTGTACTGCGTGACTCCTTTCAAAAGCATGTGAATACAGCTTGCCATCACCATCCCAATGGCGATTTTGCTCTACTAATACTGTTTCATAGATATTGCTCATTGAATTATCTTACTAAGTATACTTAGTAAAATCAACCTGTTTTACTAATTATGATTAGTTTGTTTTATTGCACCTGCGCAGGCTTATCCAAATTATCTGGCGAAATATCCAAAATACGCAGTGCCCCCGCCATGATTTTTGAGAAAACAGGCGCTGAAACCACAGCACCAAAGTGCTGACCTTGCGGCTCGCGTATTGTCACAAAGCATTTGCACTCTTCGTCCATAATGACGTTAATAAAATAAGTGATGCAATGATTCGTAACCGCTCAAAACTAGCTGAAAAATATTTTCGTATAAAATATCTCTATATATTTAAAAACAAAAACCACTTTTCTAACATTAAAATCAATTAAAAAGGTGGCTTATGAAAAAATACATTTAATTCCAGGGTGATTGGACTTGTTGCATTCCAACGTAATAAGATCCCTGATATGAAGAATCAATGCTCATCAAGCTAGCTAGAAACTGACCGCAGTGCAGATAGTATTTTGTCTATCGCATTTCTTGCTATTTTAAAAATTAATGTTGGCTTAAGGATTGTTTTAATGCCTATTTTGCGCATATCGCTCCTGACCTTTTGCAAATCGATCTAATAAGTATGCAAGTTTTGCTTCTTCTCGCTCAGCATCTGTTGGACTTACACTGGTTGAAACATATTGATTTTTTCTTTGACCCCAGAGTGTCCAGTCTGTATTAAAACATTCTGTAACAGATAATAATTTTATGGCCACCAATAAAACAGCGGCAACCATTGCAGGAATGGTGAGCATGATTGCTATATTTGCTCGAAATTGCAAATTATCATAACAGGCAAAATCAATATTGGCATTAGCAAAATAATTGCTGTAATATTTCCCGCCATGGGTGCTTGTATTTGAATATATCGGCCATCTAGTATTATTGCAGGATAGTGTGTTTCTCTCTAGTCCAGTGCAGATTTTATGAAATTGACTGAAAAGAATGAAGAAAAGCGCATCCACATAATCACGTTCGCCAATAAAAAGCGGCTCCAATACAGGCCATACCGCAAACCAGAACAGATTAGCAGCGTCGCTGCTGTGTAAATTCTCACAAGAAAAGGTGCTTGAATAAAATATATCGAAGCTACCTTTACCGCTCCCTCCCTTTTGACTACCTTCAAAGAGCATTTCTTCACTTTGCGTCATTTTTGTGGGAAAAAACTTCAGCAACAATCCCGTCGATAATAAAAACGCAACGGAAACTAAAATCTGTGTCAGCAGTTTTTTGTTTAGAATAATTTTTGAATCATGAGATAGCATCTTTCTTTTAGCAAATTGCTCAAACAACTTTTTTCTAAATTCGCCGTCGTTGATAAACACAGGAAAAGCATTATCTGTCGGACGATCTAATGCTGGTAAAGCTGCAGCTTCTCCACGAAAGAAATTAGGGATGATTGAAACAACAAAAAATCTATTCATGAGTCTTCCAAGTGCAGTTTTGGAAGGAATTTGTAACCATGAGGAATTAACATTCATCACTTCTGGAAAATCGCAAAACGAAGATAAATCAAAATGCTGCCATGCAATTGCGGTAGAAAGCCTTTCATGCAAAGGCAAAAATGATAGTATTTTATTGATCAGATCTGGAACTAGCGTTTTGAAATGACTAACTGATTCTGCAGTTGGCAATGCTGATCCATATAATAAAGGCACACTATAAACTAACAAAACTTCTGAATCGCGACTCATTTGCATTTACCTCTCAATAAAACAACAAACACAACTGTATAACACGGGTATTATTTTGTCTATCGCATTTCTTGCTATTTTAAAAATTAATGCTGAATTAAGGATTATTTCCATTGCGCAGGAAAAAAATTATTTAATCTTTCCTTAAGTATTTTCATGTGATTTAGCAAAGAATGCTAATGGACAAAATATTTCTTTGTAGTAATATGCCTATGCATCTTAAATAAACACTGTGGAGATATAACAATGAAAATTAAATCGTTACTATTAGCATCTAGTTTATTATTAACATCAGCTGCATTTGCTGATGATAACAGCTTAGTTACTAAAACTATTTATTTTACTATCGACAATAAAACAGGTTCGGTTGTTAAAGACCTTTCTGTTTTTTCTGGAATCACAAACTTAACACCAACTAAATTAGCAATTAAAAAATTGCCTGTTGGTGTCAGTCGTTTTGAATTTGATGTAGTTAATATTGGTCAATCTGCTGGTGTAGCATTGCTTGTTCAAAATAGCGGCTCAAATTACATCACTACTTCTGCAGGTATTACTCCAGAATACGCACCTTATCTTAATTACTCATGTCAAAGCAGCGGCACACTGGCTGTTACGTGTCATGCAGATTCATCTCCTGATGGCATATACAATGTGTCTGTTGATGTTTTTAAAAATTAGCTTCAGGCTTCTTCTCTTGCCAGGTAGCATATTACGTTCAAAAGAGCGATTCAGTTTACCTGGCAGGGAACCAACAAAATAAAGGTTGTGCGTAAAAGTATGCGTATTATTATAAGCGGCGGGTCCATTGCAGGTTGTGTTGCAGCAATATTATTGAGTCGCATCGCTGGTATCACAGTAGAAGTTTATGAGCGTTCAAACGAACAACTCAGTGAACGTGGCGCAGGCATTGTCCTACCAAAACAACTTTTGCAGCAATGTATCGAATTAAAATTATTTGACGCAACAATCCCGCATATACCAGCTGATAGTCGCACTTTCTGGGTAACAGATCCATCTACAAAAGCGCTGCAATATATGGCAACCACCGATCCAATTGGTTGCGCTGAATTGGAAAGATATATACACTAATCTGCGTCACAGAGTTCCTAACAATTGCTATTTTTCAGGTGTAAAAATAAATGGTGTTAAGCAAATTGGCGAGAAAGTTATTGTCACTTCTGCTGCAAACGAAGCGCAATGTGATTTTTTTATTGCTGCAGATGGAGTCAACTCCTCTATTCGCGCACAGCTATTTCCTGAATCCGCTGCTCATTACGCTGGCTATGTCGCATGGAGAGGAACTATCTCCGTCTCAGCAACAAGCATTCCAGAAAAATTGAAAGAAAATTTTCATTATTTCGTTCTGCCCAACGGTCAAAAAGGCCATCTCTTAATTTATTCTATTCCAGCACTCAATTATCAACAAACAAAGCAAGTATTAATTAATTGGATGCTGTATGAAACATGGGCGCCAAATGATTTAATATCTCTGATGGTTGATAAAGCAGGAATGCAACAAAAGACATCTTTGCCGCGAGGCTCGCTTAGCCAAACGCATATCACTCATCTTTATGATCTCGCTAATCAAGCATTTCCACCTGAAATTGCAGAAATTATCACAAAAACTCAACAACCTTTCTTGCAAGTAATTTTTGATTCTATTATTTCTCAATTTACAAACCAAAGCATCTGCTTTCTTGGTGATGCTGCAATTACGCTGCGACCTCATTCTGGTTCAGGTGCAGCACATGCAATTATACTTGCTATTACACTAGCTAAAACTTTCAGCTCATCCGATTTAAAAAACCAATTACAAATTTGGAATCGCGAGCGAATGGCCGATGCTAAACATCAATCAATATTATCGCAAAGAATCGGAAATGGATTAATCAACACAACCAATTGGGCTCAAATAGCAAGCATTTCAAATGGAATGGATCAGTGGTGGGCGAAAATTCTAAATGGCCAGGCAATATATTGGGACACTAATAGCACCAAAGAGAAAAAGCCAAATAGCTTGCTTTTTACTACACCGACATCAAGCGAAAAAACTACCGCACAAAACAACGGCAAAAAAATCAATTCAAAATTATAAAATTTATACCTTACTTCGCGCGCACTATGTGCATTCGTTTAAAATTACCAGAAGAATCCGCTCATTTCGCCTTGAGTACAAGGCTCCAGTCGCGGTTCCTTCAAACCAATAGTAAATTAAAATTGTAGTTCTTGTTTTCACAACTTACTAATCTCAATCGCTTCTCATGATAAACACAATTGTGATAAGACATCAGGGCCTAAATAAGTTTCAAGTGGGCTTATCCAAATTATCTGGCGAAATATCCAAAATACGCAGTGCCCCCGCCATAATTTTTGAGAAAACAGGTGCTGAAACCACGGCGCCAAAGTGCTGACCTTGCGGCTCGCGTATTGTCACAACGATTACTAATTGTGGATTGGAAACCGGCGCAAAACCGACAAAAGTCGAGTTGTATTTTTTCTTATCGTAACCACCTGATCCTGCAACATACGATGTTCCTGTTTTTCCAGCGACACGATAACCTGAAACTGATGCGCGGGAAACGCCAATCGTCGAATCTTTTCCGGTTATATCCGCTTCTAACATGGGGACAATTTCAGCGTCTATTTTTTCTGGAATTATTTGTGTTGATTTAGGTGGTGTTGTTAATTTTAAAAAAGTCACGGGAACGCTTTTGCCATCGTTTGCAAATACAGCATACGCATGTGCTAATTGTAGCGCGGTAATTGAAACACCATAACCATAAGCCATCGTTGCAATATCACTTGGATACCAAATCGGTTGTGAAATTAATCTGCCTGGACTTTCGCCTGGAAATCCACTGTCGGTTCGATCACCAAATCCTAGGCTGCGCAATAAATTCCAAAAATCTAGTGGTGCCAATGACAATAAGATTTTCGCAGCGCCAATATTACTGGAGTATTGCAAAATCTGTGTTAAATTTAATAAACCATTTTTAATATCATCTTTAATTAAAAATCCGCCGATGCTCATATAACTCGGATAGGTATTGACTTTGTCGCTCGGTTTATATTTTCCACTTTTGAGCGCTAAAGTAATGGTAAAGGGTTTCATGACAGAGCCAGGTTCAAACGAATCGGTCGCTGCACGATTGCGATATCGCCCGTCATGTTCGAGAGGTCTATTGTTGGGATTATAAGACGGCAAATTCGCCATCGCCAAAATTTCGCCTGTTTTAGGATCTAAAACAACAACGGAGCCTGCTTTTGCATGATATTTTTCAACTTGTTCTTTAAGCGCACGATACGCTAAATATTGAATGCGATGATCAATACTCAACGTTAAATCGCGGCCTTCTTGCGGTTGCTTCATTAAATTTAAATCGGCAATCGTATTTCCCAAACGATCACGCAGAATTTCTTTCTTACCAGGAGAGCCTGCGAGCCACTGGTTATACGCTAACTCTAATCCTTCTTGACCTTGATCATCCACATTCGTTAATCCAATCACATGCGCCACGACTTCGCCTTCTGGATAAAAACGCTTATATTCCACTTGAAAATAAATACCTGGGATTTGCAACGCTTCTGTTTTTTGCATCACATCAGGTGGGTTTTGTCTTTTAAGATACACAAATGTTTTTTTAGAATGAATTTGTGTTTGAATAGCCGAAATGGGCAAGCTTAAAATAGTGCTTAGTTGTGCTAATTCATTTTGTGTCGGATGAAATATTTTAGGATTAATCCAAGCAGAATAAAGCGGCGTGCTTAAAGCCAAAACAGAACCTAAACGATCTGTCACCATGCCGCGATGCGACGGAATGCTTACAATACGAATAGTGCGCGCATCACTTTGCTTTAATAAAAACTTGCGATCTAAAAAACTTAAATCAACTAAACGATACAATAAACCCGCTAAAATAAGGCATAAAATAACGATGACGACATAAAATCGCCAAATGCTCGTACCGCGTGTCATGATTCAATCATGACAATTTGTTTGGTGACAGGAGATTGCATATTTAAACGCGTCGTTGCAAGATCTTGAATACGCGCCTGTGTTGCCCATGCACCTTCTTCCAATAGTAATTTGCTGCGATCCATTTCACTTTGCGCTTGATCTTGTTGTAAATTTTGATACTGAATAAATAAGCGACGCGATAAATCTTTTAAATAAATCACTGAAAATGCTGACGCCAATGAAACAACAATTAATAGGCCAACTAAAATTTGATTTTTAAGTGACATGGTATTTGTTTTCGTGCGACGCGCACAAAACCATTGAAATCCGTGTAGTGCTCTTGTCATTTATAATTTCTCCGCTATTCTTAATCGCGCGCTTCTGGATCTCGGATTTTCTAACACTTCCGATTCAGAAGGCTCAATTGATTTCCCTATTAATTTTAAGCGCGGTTTTAATTGATCCGCCCGGATCGGGAGTCCAGGCGGGTAATCGTCCCCTTTCGCTTCCTTTTGCATAAATTGTTTTACGATGCGATCTTCTAATGAATGAAAACTAATCACACACAAACGACCGCCGACCGATAAAACACTTAATATTTCAGATAAACATGTTGTCAATGCTTCTAATTCTTGATTAATAAAAATTCGAATGGCTTGAAAGCTTCGGGTTGCAGGATGTCGAAATTTTTCTTGCTTGTTTTTAGGTTTAAGCTTGGGAACACAGCTTGCAATAATATTCGCTAATTGTGTTGTGGTTTCAATTCGCGTTGTTTCTCTTGCACGCACGATATTCGCTGCTATGCGTCTTGAAAGCCGCTCTTCGCCATATTCATATAACACATTAGCAATGTCTTCTGCTTCTGCTTGATTAATCCAAGTGGCAGCATCAATGCCGTGTGCGGTATTCATCCGCATATCCAATGGTCCTTCTTTCATAAAACTAAATCCGCGAGCCGGGTCATCCAGCTGCGGAGACGAAACACCTAAATCCAGCAATACACCATCTACCAGGCCAAGCCATCCGCGATTTGAGATAACCTTTGCTAACTCTCTAAAAGAGGAGTGTGTTATCTCAAAACGCGCATCAGAGTCAAAAGGTGCCGACTTTGTAACCGCAATAGCTTCCGGGTCTAGATCCATTGCAATCAACCGACTTGTCGGCCCCATTTGCTCCAAAATGGCTTTACTGTGCCCCCCTCGTCCAAACGTTGCATCCACATAAATCCCCTTGCTTTTTATCGCAAGGCCATCAATCGCTTCTTTTAGTAACACTGCTTTATGCAAAAACATGCTTTATTCACTTACTTTTAATTACAATGACAGAGATGATAATTCCGGTGGCACACCGTATTCGCCACTCGTAGGTTCCGCCAACCAGTTTTCTCTTGCATGTTCCCAAAGCGGTTCATTCCAAATTTCAATCTTTTTACCTTGTCCCACTAAAATCGCTGTTTTATCTAATTCGGCATATTCGCGTAATAAATTAGGAATTAAAATTCTGCCGTGGCGATCTAATTCTAATTCTGTTGCATGACCAATCAATAAGCGTTGGATGCGACGCGCACCGGGTTGAAAACTGGGTAATTGCTCGAGTTTTTCTTCGATGACTTGCCATTGTGGCAATGGATACAAGAGTAAGCAGCGGCTTTCAGTGTCAATCGTGATCACCAAAGCGCTGTTGGCTTCTTCAACAATCAGGGTGCGATAGTTCACAGGAACGGTTATTCGTCCTTTGGAATCTATCTGACTTGCTGATAAGCCTCTAAACATCACTTTCCCCCACCAATTCCCACATTGTACCACTTTGCCTGAGAAAGTGTACAGTTTTTGACAAAAATGAGGGCTGGGATGAGGGTTCTAACGCTTAAATCCCCTCTCCCGCTTGCGAGGATAGATTAAGCCAAGGGTTCTAACGCTTAAATCCCCTCTCCCGTAATCGGGAGAGGGTTAGGGTGAGGGTTTCTAATCTCTAAAATTCGTAAACTGCAACGGCAACCCAAACGAGTCTTTTTTCAAGAGCGCCATCACTTCTTGTAGGTCATCTCGCTTTTTTCCAGTCACACGAATTTGCTCACCTTGAATCGCGGCCTGGACTTTCAGTTTGTGATCTTTAATTAATTTCACAATTTTTTTCGCATTCTCAGTTTCAATACCCTGCTTTAATTTAATTTCCTGAACCGCTGTTTTAAGTTGAATCACAGGCTCGCCAAATTCTAGATGTGATAAATCAATATTGCGTTTAGATAATTTTGTTTTTAACACATCAATCATTTGTTTTAATTGAAAATCACTTTGCGTTGATAATGTAATCATTTCTTTTTCTTTCTCTTTTGAATATTCGTACTTACTATCCGTGCCTTTAAAATCAAAACGCGTTGAAACCTCACGATTCGCTTGGTCAATTGCATTCGTTAATTCATGGGCATTTAATTCTGAAACAATATCAAATGATGGCATAAGGCTCCCCCTGTTATAAAACTAAAACATTATTTCTTAAGAATTTTGCAAATCATTGTGACTCAGCAGACAAAAAAGTGCAATATCAAGCGCAATATCAGTTGTGCCCTTTTCAAAAATGCGCCTTTTTAAAAACAAATGAGCCAGACCATGATCGACTGATGTGACTCAATTTTACAGTAAGTATTTCAGCTGTTAATTCTGTGGCGCAGAAGCTCCCGCGTATGGATTGTTAACATTGCAGCCTCCAGCAAATTATTCCAATCAGTGTTCATATAATCTTGATAGTTTAAAGCTATCATAGACCCTGTGTTGATCGCATCATTTTCTATTGGTTTAGAGGAACCGCGCATGTAGCCTTGTAATCAAGGCGAAATAAGCGGATTTTTTTAGCGATACGTTGATCCGCTTATTACGTTCACTTCGTTCACTGCATGCGCGGTTCCTCCAAACCAATAGTAAACAAAACCAGAGACGCAATATCAGTTGTATTTTTTAAATCAGGCAAATACCATTAAGATCGCATTCATGAATTGCTTTAATAACAGCATCAATTGCTTTTGCACGAGAAAAACTATGTCGCCACACTAAAGCAATTGTTCGTTTGGGTGATTTTTCTTTGAAGGGTTTTGCGCACAAGGCGCGATCATAATGCTTCACTTGCGTTGCAGAACTCGGCAGAATTGTAATCCCAAGACCTGCTAAAACCATGTGACGCAATGTTTCAAGTGATGCAGCATGCATTGTTTGAACCATATCACTACTTTCATAACAGCGTGGACATACTTTAAAAATTTCATCACGCAAACAATGTCCTGACTCTAGCATTAATATTTTTTCTTTTGATAAGTCTTTAAGCGAAATATTTTTATGCTTACTTAACGCATGATCTTTTTGCATTAGAACCACAAAGGGTTCTGTGTATAAAATTTTTGAAACTAGTCCCACATCTTTAAACGGCAGCGCCATAAAAGCAATATCAAGCTCGCCAATATTTAATTTTTCAATTAAATTTTTCGTGAAATCTTCTTGTAGCATTAATTGCATTTTGGGCGCAATTTTAATTAGCTTTGGAATTAATTGCGGATATAAATATGGCGCTACCGTGTGAATCGCGCCAATTTTTAAAGGAGAATCTAATTCGTGTTTTCCCGCATCTAAAATAGTATTTATTTTTTGAGACTCTTCTAGAATTTTTTGAGCTTGAGTAATAATTTTTTTTCCAATATCTGTAATTTTTAAAGTATTTTTAGAGCGTTCAAAAATAGTAATATTCAATTGGGATTCGAGTTTACTAATGGCAATGCTTAAACTCGGCTGACTCACATGGCATAATTCTGCCGCGCGTCCAAAATGCTTTTCCTGGGCAAGCATCACGATATAGCGTAATTCGGTTAAAGTCATTTTATGCTCTTTATTTTAGGTATTTTGTTTAATATTGTGGCCTTTAAAGCTAAAAACCGCAACAACTGCCTGAAATAACTGATTTTTTAGATGATTTGATTTAATAGTTTCTTAAGATTCAGGTAGTATAGTATCGGTTATGAATTTGATTTTTAAGTGGGGTTGCTATGCCGTCTACTTTTTTTAAACCGCCGGTAGAAAGCCGTAATGTAATTACACTGCCCAATTTAAGTGGCTCAAAATCTGCTTCATCTTATGATATTGAGCTCATGAAATTATTAATGGCCCACGCGGAACAATTAGCACGTATGTTAGAAATTGAATCTGCAAACTTATTTAAGGAAAAGACTGGTGTAATAACCGATCAAGTCGGACAAAATAACGCAGGATTGTTTGGCGCTAATAAAGCACCAGAAACAAAAACAGCAACAACACAAACTTCAAAAACCAATATAATTAAATTTATTAAATAGCCAACGAGATTTACAATGAGAGATACAACAACAGATGCAACACCAACGACAAGCGATAAACAAAAAACATCACAATTTTCTGAGTGTAATATAACAAGAACAAAGTACGGCTCTTTTTTAACATCTCTAGATAGCAGTTCTGGTGGAACAGGTGTTCGTCCCAATCCAAAGGGAACGATGAATTGCGCAGAAATACGCTTCGCTAAAAAATAAATCAATCCCAATTCAAAATCACTTTTCCGGCATCGCCTGAAAATAAAGATTGAAATGCTTTTTCAAATTCAGTGTATGAGTATTGCGCGGTGATCACAGCTGAAATATCCAATCCACTTTGCAGCATGCCAACGCCTTTATACCAAGTCTCAAACATACGACGACCATAAATTCCCGCAATCGAAATACTTTTAAAAATAACTTGTGACCAATCAATGGCAAATTCTCTTGACGGAATCCCTAAAAAAGCAATGCGACCACCGTGATTCATCACGCGCAACATATCTTTAAAAGCAAATTCATTGCCGGACATTTCTAAACCAACATCAAATCCTTCTGTCATATTTAATTTTTTCATGACAGCATCTAAATTGGTTTCTTTAGTATTCACCGCCAGGGTCACGCCAAATTTTTCTGCCAAAGATAATCGATACGGATTCACATCGGTAATGACCACATGACGTGCGCCAACATGTCTTGCAATCGCCGCTGCCATTAAACCAACGGGTCCTGCACCTGTAATTAATACATCTTCGCTCACCAAATCGAAATTTAAAGCCGTGTGAACAGCATTACCGTAAGGATCTAAAATCGCAGCTTGATCATCTGTAATATCGTCCGGTAATTTATAAACATTCTCAACAGGCATGGTGAAATACTCTGCGAAAATACCCGGCACATGATAACCGATACCGCGTGTTTTTCGGCACAAATGACGCTCTCCCGCTCTGCAATTTCTGCAATAACCGCACGTTAAGTGACCTTCACCCGATACACGATCACCCACTTTTAAATGCGTGACATTTTCGCCTACTTGCGTAATCACGCCCATAAATTCATGGCCCACAATTAACGGCGTTGGCACGGTTTTTTGCGCCCATTCATCCCAGGTATAAATATGCAAATCGGTTCCACAAATCGCGGTTTTTTTAATTTTAATTAACACTTCGCCATAATTGCATTTGGGAATCGGCACATCTTGCAACCACAATCCTGGTTTTTTTTCAGCTTTCACTAATGCTTTCATGGTTTTCATGGTTACTCTCTTTTAATTAATAATTTCATCATTCCACAATTTAGCTAAAAAATCTTTCCAAAATATAATTTCTATCTGATCAACGCGACGCTTAACAGGATCTTGACTCACTAAAATATATTGACTACAAATTTTTTCTTCTATTAACGCTTGCAAGCCTTTTAGGTGTTTTTCATGCGCATAATTTGTTGCTTTTACTTCAATTGCTATGTCATTGCCAATAATAAAATCAACCTCTTGACCATTTTTGGCTTGCCAATAACTTAAAGTGACATGCTTTCTACGATAACTTAAATATGCGCGTAATTCCAACGCAATAAAATGCTCAAACGTTTTTCCAAAAAGATCAGATTGCTGCGGAATATGTTGCACGTCTGTTAAAATATTTTTAACGCCAATATCAAAATAATAAAATTTAGATCGGCTCGTTGGCTTTCGTTTTACTGTTTTCGTCCACGCCGGCACCATAAACCCAATAAAAGTATCTTCTAAAATTTGATAATATTCTCTGACGATGTGCACAGGCACCGCAGCATCATTTGAAATATTTGAGAAATTCAGTATGTCGCCTGATGTTAATGCAGAATATTTTAAAAAACGAACAAAAGGCGGCAATTCTCTCACCACGGCTTCCGCTTGAATTTCCTCTTTTAAATAAACGCCAACATAAGCAAATAAATCTTCTCGTGGCTCATCACTTTGATAAACAACGGGCAATCCTCCGAATTCTAAATAACGCTCTAAATTAAAATCGGGGATTTCAAATGATGTCAGCGGAAATAGCTCCGCTTGTCTTGCACGACCACCCAATAAATTAGCTTGATTGCGACGCAATTTTCTGGCGCTGCTGCCGGTCAATAAAAAAGAAAAATTTTTTTTCTCAATCAAACGATGCACTTCGTTTAATATATCTGGAATCCGCTGTACTTCATCGATAATAGCGCAGGTTGTATTCGGATTATCAGCAACAACCAGCGATTCAAGCATCACTGGGTTTTCGATTAATCGAATATAAAGATTGTTATCTAGCAAATCGATCACGGGTACATTGGACGGAAACTGCGCTTTGATTAACGATGTCTTTCCGGTTGATCTGGGGCCAAAAAGGAAAAATGACTTATTTTTCAATAGGTTAGGTAAATTTAAGATGCGCTGGTAGTGCATAAGTTCCTTTTTTCGTAAAGAATATTTACGAATTTCTGGAAATATAGCATAAATTGTTATGAATTTCTATATCACATCCAATAATTTCCCCACTTTTTCGAACGCACGAATGGCCGCATCCAATTGTGCTTTTGTGTGCGCCGCTGACATTTGCACGCGAATGCGCGCTTTATTCATGGGCACAACGGGATACGAAAATCCAATTACGTAAATACCTTCGGCCAATAATTTATTCGCCATGTCGGTTGCGAGTTTTGCATCTCCTAACATCACGGGAATAATAGGATGCTCGCCTGGCACTAAATTAAATCCTAATTGAGTCATCTGCTCTCTAAAATATATACTGTTTTCTTTTAGATTATTTCTTAATTTTTTACCCACTTCAGATTCTAAAATTTCAAACACTTTTAAACTGGCCGCAACAATGACAGGCGCCAAAGAATTTGAAAATAAATACGGACGAGATCGATTACGCAGCCAATCCACAATTGGCGCACGCGCAGAAATATAACCACCTGATGCACCGCCTAACGCTTTTCCTAATGTGCCGGTAATAATATCAACGCGATTTTCAACGCCACAGAATTCCAGCGTGCCATGGCCTTTTTCGCCCATAAAACCCACAGCATGTGAATCATCGACCATTACTAAAGCATTATATTTTTCAGCCAAGTCACAAATAGATTTTAAATCAGCAATCGTCCCGTCCATTGAAAAAACACCGTCGGTTGCAATTAATTTGTATCGTGCTTTATCTGAATCCGCTTGTTTTAACTGCGCTTCTAAATCTTGCATATTATTATTTTTGTATCTATATCGCTTTGCTTTGCATAATCTAATGCCGTCGATAATGCTCGCATGATTTAATTCATCCGAAATAATAGCGTCTTCTTCGGATAATAAAGTTTCAAATAATCCGCCATTGGCATCAAAACAAGAAGAATACAAAATGGTGTCATCTGTTTTTAAAAAGGCACTGATCGCTTTTTCTAAACTTTTATGAATGGTTTGTGTACCACAAATAAATCGAACAGAGGCCATGCCAAAGCCATATTCTGGCAGGGCTTTTTCTGCAGCAACAATTAAATCAGGATGATCGGCTAACCCTAAATAATTATTCGCACAGAAATTTAAAACATGCTGATTGGGTTGTACGGTAATTTCAGCATTTTGAGGTGATGCTATAAATCGCTCTGATTTATATAAACCCTGCGTTTTTAATTCTGCTAATTTATTTTCTAGGTCTTTTAGAATGGGGTGCATAAAAAATCCTGGTTCAATTTATAATCAAAATACGGTATTGCGTAATTTAATTTTTTCTATAATCTAGTTAGCCTAAATCTATTTCATGGGCTTTTAATAATGCCAAAACAAAAAAACATTGTGCCTGAAAATATTGCAACACGCATCCTATTTATTAGAAATCAAAAAGTTATCATCGATTCTGATTTGGCCAATTTATACAGAGTTCCAACAAAACGGCTCAATGAGCAGGTGAAGCGAAATAGCACACGATTTCCAGCCGATTTTATGTTTCAGTTAACGCCAATTGAAAAAAATGAACTGGTCGCAAATTGCGACCAGTTAAATAAGCTAAAACATGCGAAAACGATGCCTTTTGCATTTACAGAACATGGGATTATTATGGCGGCCAGTGTACTTAATTCAGATAAAGCGATCGAAATTAGTGTGCTAATTGTACGAACTTTTATTAAGTTAAGGCAGTTGCTCAGCACCAATTTCAAATTGAAACAAAAATTATTCGAGCTTGAAAGCCGCTTAACAAGTCATGATGAGACAATTCAGCAATTAATCGATGCATTGCATGAGTTAATGGAAAAACCTGAAAGCGCTGACAGGCCATTAATTGGTTTTGCGCCGTGGTAAAAATGAGTCAGCCGATAAGCCGGGTTTTGTCTTGAACAATCATCTCTCTAGGATGAATATCACTATTCACCTCCAGCAGCCTACCCGAATTCAGTGCGGACCACACTATTGAATTCTTATTTGGCTTTGCTTCAAGCGGGGTTTACCATGCCGTGTTTGTTACCAAACACGCGGTGCGCTCTTACCGCACCTTTTCACCCTTACCGTTTTGCAACGGCGGTTTATTTTCTGTTGCACTGTCCATCGGCTCGCGCCGCCCAGGTGTTACCTGGCACCTTGTCCTATGAAGCCCGGACTTTCCTCTCTGTGATTTTCATCACACAGCGATTGTCTGGCCGACTCGGGGGTATTATAACTGTTACAGATTTTTTAGCAAAAAGTATTTGATATGATGTATAACGTGTGCTATACATATACTACGAGGTGAATTATGCATAAAGAAGCAACTGTTAATGCTCGTATTGAGCCAAAATTAAAACATGACGCAGAATTGATCTTACACAAAATAGGAATGTCTTCAGCAGAAGCTGTTCGGCTTTTTTATACGCAGATTTGCCTATATAAAGGCCTGCCTTTTGACGTTAGAATTCCAAATGCAGTCACACGTCAAGCAATGCAGGATGTCAAGCTGGGGAAAGTATATTCAGCAAAAAGCGCTAGGGAACTATTTAAGGATTTAGACTAGGATTTTTGTGTTAGATATCAAATATACAACTCAATTCAAAAAAGATTTAAAACTTGCTAAGCGAAGAAACAAAGCGCTGCTGAAACTTGAGAAAATAATTAATCTCATTGCTGAAGAAAAAACACTACCTCCCCAATTAAAAGATCATGCACTTTCCGGAGAGTTTTGGGGATATCGTGAATTGCATGTTGAACCGGACTGGTTATTAATTTACAAAATTATTCCGAGTGAAAAGAAAGTTTTCTTTGCTCGAACAGGAACTCATTCTGATCTTTTTTAAGCGTTAACCTTGCCGCATAAAATTCCCATGAAATCCATACGGAATGCGATGGGGAATTTTAATAATAGCGATCGGTTCTGCAGCAATATTATTTGCATCTAAAATAACAAGATCACTGCGATTTTCCGCGGTGCGATAAACAACCGTTAATAAATAACCATCACCTTCTTTTTCAGATTTCGCGACAAAAACAGGTTCCCAAGGCACGTCATTTTCAAAATGATGTTCGGTTTTAATATTATTTTTTAAATCATAATGCATAATGCGATCAAACATCGCGTCATCCGACGGTTTGGCTTGACCACAAACATATAAATGCTGATACGGTTTTCCGTTAAAACGCTCATCAAAGCGGGGAAATTCACCCACAGTCTCATCTAAATAATTTAATACAATCGATTTTGTTTTAAGATTAATTGTCCATCGACCCAATCTTGGATGCGCATCACCTATTTTTCCAAAACGATCGGGCATTAAACCCACGCGTTTTCCAACCATCGCATCAATAATAATTTCATCACCCATTTCATAAGCATTACCAAAATGATACGCATGACAAGGGTCTGTTTCAACGCGCGCAATTTCATCGCCCATTTTATTCGTGATAATAAAAAATGTATTTAATTTATCACCTTCCCACATAAAAATATTTTCGCCGCGCATCATGCGCGCAAAACTCATCGTGCAAGGAAATACGGGAAAAATCACATAATTTTGAGTATTCACAAAATCATGCATCATCGCTGCATACGGCCATTTTATTTCTTTTTCGGCAATTAATTTATTTTGATTATCCAAGCGATAATACATTAATTTTTCGTCTTCGCCGATATAACTATAAGTAATGAATTCTTTTGAATCAGGATCAATGCGCGGGTGTGCTGTCAATCTTCTTTTAATTTGCTCATCAAACGTATAGCTTCCGACAGCACTCAAATCTTTTAGATTAATTTCAAATGGTGATTCGCCTTCATTTAACGCTAAAAACTTTTCACGATACGCAATAATATTAGTATTGGCTGTGCCTGACTCAGTGTTTTCAACATTGCCGGTATCTGATAAATCAGCTCCAAATAACGGCTTTCCCGCTTTATTTTCAAGCATAAAACGCGGTGTTCTAATCCAACGATTATCATAACTCGCCTTGCCATTTTGAATCCGAATGGCATGCAACATGCCATCACCTTCAAACCAATGATAAGCGCCGATAGGATCAAATTGTGGATTAGGTCCATTTCGCAATAAAACACCATTTAAGTCATCGGGAATTTTTCCAATGATTTCCAAATGATCAAAATTGTCTTCCGTGCGTAATGGCGCAAAATTGCCCTCTAAATATCTGCTAACGGATTTTTCAGTGCTGTTAGGTTTGTGTTTTTGCATTTTTTTATTTTTCCAATAATTTGGAAATTTTTTGCTGACATAAGCGCCGATGACCCAGCCGATATTATTAATCACAAAATACAATACAGAATTGATGTGCGGATCTTCAATATAAATAAAATTTGTGAGTGCCGTGAATAAAAAAATAGCGCCCCAAATATTGGTTAATATATTATTAATTTGTAAAAATAACGGGGTTTTCCAAAATATTTCAGGTGTTATTAATTTTGCATATTGGATAGTAAAAGGCTGCTTGATAACAACTGATCCAAATGCAATCGCCGTTAGAACAAGATTAGAAATCAACCACGCGTTAGTTCTAAGCCATGACCAGTGAAATAATAATGTTAAAATCAACAGTAATGCAAAATAAATTAATGTTGCAGAGGTTAAAATAAATTTTTTCTTAATCTCCTTAAAATTAAATATCAGCGAGCTAATTAATGCCGCCAAAATCGCAATCATAAATTGCTTCGGCGTATTACCATAAAAAACAGAATACAAAATCCAGGGTAAAAAGCCTTTGATCATCTCAGCCATGGTTTATTCTCCTGTTTATCATTTTATTTATTTTCCTTTTCGCCAAAAAACTTTTTAATACCCTCTTGCCATGGGTATATCATTATATTTTCTATTTTTTTTGCGCGCGGATCAGACGAAATACAAATCGCTTCACATCCCGGAAAATCATTTGCAATATTAATGAGTGACTGCAAATCAATTGCTTCAACGCAAACTTTACTTTTAATTTCAATTAATAATAATTTTTCACCGGGGCGTTCTACAATTAAATCGACTTCAACATCATTTTCAGTGCGTAAATAAGAAAATTGATATTCTGATTTATTGTATCCTGCTAATTTAATACATTCGGTTACAATAAATTGCTCGAATAATTCGCCATAATAATGAGTCGACGGTGTTGGCGGAATGCTTAATGTTTTGCTCAGCGCTCTTGCAATGCCGACATCGATAAAATAAAACTTTGGCGCATGACGTAATCGTTTTCTAAAAGAGTGTCGATAAGCTTCTAACATAAATCCCAACAAAGTATCTTCTAGAATTTCAAAATAAGTCGCAACTGTTTTTTCGTCCGCGCCGACATCGCGCGCAATATTCGCATAGTTGACAATTTTACTATTCGCTTGCGCCGCCACTTGTAAAAATCGACGAAAAGAATCGAGTTTTTTGACTAATTGCTCAGCCCACACTTCTACTTTTAAATAAGTGAGTGCGTAGCTTTGCAAAAATTTTCTTTTGGCAGAAGAAGTTGTTAAATTAACCGCTTTGGGCAGCAATCCCCAAGATAGCGCGTCTTCTAATTTAAAGTGCGAACCTAATTCTAAATAAGTAAGCGGATACAAGTGATAAACAAAAGCACGACCCGCTAATAAATTAACACCTGCTAATTTTAATTTTCGTGCGCTCGACCCCGTTAGAATAAAAATCTTTTTCGTTTTTTTCTTTTCAATTAATAAATGTACTACGTCCAATAATTTTGGTGCTTTTTGAATTTCATCAATAATAACGTGTGTTGCAGAATTAGGCATTGCGTCAACTAACGCAATGAGATCATTTGGCTTTTCAAGAAAGCGTATTTCAATTTCAGGATCCAGTAAATCAATATATAAATTTTTATTCAGTTTAAATTGATCTTCAAGCAGTGAACTTTTTCCAACACCACGCGCACCGAATAGCAACACACTGTGGTCATGCGGCAGATCTAATTGACGCTTAATATGCAATGCCATCACCCCAGCTTATAGCACGTATTTCCGGAATCAACTCCGGAAATACGCCGTAAATCCGGAGTCTTATCCGCTATTTAAGCACAAACACTGCTTAAAGACAAAGTAATCGTGCTTAAAAACTGTATTCTACGTAAGTGAAATACGAGTAAGCTTGCGGAGTTTTTTGGATTTTTCTAAAACAGATATCTTTTTATATATCTATTATGATATACTGAAAGATATATATTTGGGGTGCCTTATGAAATCCATGACAGCCATATCCATTCACTTGCCAGATCAAATGGCGCAGGCTAGTTTGCAATTTGCCAAGCAATTACATATGTCTCGCGCAGAATTTATCCGCACTGCAATCGAGCATGAAATCAAAAGATTGTTAGCATTGAAAGAACAAATTGCAATGGCCAAAGCTTTTGTGGCTTTAGGTAAAAATAAAGATTACCTTCGCGAATCAGATGAAATCATGGATGGATTAAATGATCCGGTTGATACTGATGAAGAGGATGAATGGTGGACGAAAAAATAGAGTTAACCCAAGGCGGCGTTTATTTGGCAAAATTAGATCCTGCAAAACACGTTGAAATTGGAAAAATAAGACCTGTTATTATTCTGACATCACCAATAATTTTAAAGGTATCGCCAAAGATAATTTTCATTTGTCCGCTCAGCAGTCATTCTTACTCTGATCACACTGCACTTCATGTTGAACTTCCCCCGCGTGATAATTTACAAAGAACGAGTTTCGCCTTGATTGAGCATAGTCGCGCGATATCCATAAAGCGGATTAAAATTCCTAGGCTCGCACAATTAACTTTGAATGAAATTTCAGCCATTTTATTACGCCTACAACGCTTAGTTGGCTTGGAAAATGGAATTTACAGATCAGGGCCAGGTTTCTTAAAAGGAAGAATCAGAATTTCCGAAGATTTTGACGCGCCATTACCCGATGAATTGTTAGATTTGTTTGAGGGGAGATAACACGTATTTCCGGAATCAACTCCGGAAATACGCCGTAAATCCGGAGTCTTATCCGCTATTTAAGCACAAACACTGGGTAAAAACAAGGCGTCAAGGTGGTGTCTGACAATGTAGTTTTATTTTTCCCCTTCGCTTGCGCTCGGGTTCTGAAAGATTTTTGGGGGCTCGGGTTCTATTTTTTTTTCATCAACAGCGCCAACTCATAAACCGTATTTTTACTGGCACCGGTTAATTCGCAAGTCAGTGAAACGGCTTGTTTTAAGGGCAATTCGCGCAATAAAATCTCAAGGTGTTTTTTAATATTGGATTCGTCTTGATTCATATTTATTTCAGCGCCTTCTAGAATAATAACAAACTCGCCCTTTTGCTGATTTAAATCTTGTAAAATCCATTTGCACAGATTATTTAAATTATCTTGTTTTACAGTCTCGAATGTTTTGGTGAGTTCACGCGCGATCACCGCTATTTTATTCTCTCCTAATATTTTTCGCATGGTTTCTAATGTTTTAACAATGCGGTGCGAAGACTCATAAAAAATAATCGTGCGGGATTCTGTTTTTACATTTTCCAAATATTTTTCAAGCGCCACTGTTTTGACCGGCAAAAAGCCTTCGAATATAAATCGATCCGTTGGCATACCCGACGCGACTAAGGCCGCAATTAACGCGCACGCACCGGGAATAGGAATAATTTTAAATTCCGTTTCTCGCACCGCGCGCACTAATTTAAAGCCCGGATCAGAAATCAAAGGTGTGCCTGCGTCTGAAATTAACGCGATTGATTTATTTTCTTTTAATAACTTCAGTATTTTCTCAATCCGATCGGATTCATTATGATCGTGCAGTGAAATAGATTTTGTTTGAATCTCAAAATGCGATAATAATTTTTGGCTGTGACGCGTGTCTTCTGCAAAAATAAAATCAACTGCTTTTAAAATCTCAATGGCACGAAAAGTCATATCGGCTAAATTGCCGATGGGCGTTGAAACAATATATAGTGCGATTGGTAACAAAATGAAAACCCCGTATTGTTGTTCTTGAAAGCTTGCGCTAAACTCTGTGTCTATGAAAAAAATATTTCAGCTATTACAAGTCGGTTTGTTTGTCACTGCCATTTTATTGCTGGGTGCCTGCGCTGGCAACCCAAACCATGTTCAAGGCACGGCTAATTATCCGCAATTAGCGAGCGGTACACAACAGCCAAGCGGCCCTGCTGCCAAACATATTGCTTTATTGTTGCCGCTGACTGGCTCCCTTAGCCCTTATGCGCAAGCGATTAAAAATGGCTTTTTTACAGCTTATTATCAGCAAAAACAGCTTGGTTACGCACCTCTTGTCACGGTGTATGATACCAACGGAAAAAATATCAATGAGGTTTATGCAACAGCTGTGGCTGCTGGCGCTGACTTTGTGGTCGGCCCACTTGAAAAAACGGCGGCGCAGAATCTAGCGCTGAATCCTCATTTGGCTATTCCTGTTTTAGCGCTCAATACGTTGCCGCAAGCTTCGGATCATCATGCTAATAATTTTTACGAATTTGGCTTATCACCCGACGATGAAGCGCAGCAAGCAGCCAATAAGATCTGGGCAAATCAACAGCACAACACGATTGTAATCGTACCCAATACTGAGCTTGGTCATCGCTTAGCTGCCGCTTTTCAAACGCAACTACAAGGCTTGAGTGGAAAAGTGGTGGCAACACAGTTTTATCAAAATCCAAGAACCGTCGCGAATGATATTCAAAAAGTATTACAGGTTAGCGAAGCGTATGCTGATAAACGCACTATTCAGCGCATGGTACATCAAGAGGTCAGATTTGTGCCGCAACGACGACATGATTTTGACAGTATTTTTTTGGTTGCAACACCAGGTATTGCCAATCAAGTACTTCCGCTGCTGAAATTTTATTTTGCAGGCAACATTCCTGTTTATGCAACATCGCAAATTAATGGTGGATCCGATGGCGAATTGGATGGCGTTTTATTTTGTGACATGCCGTGGATTATTGCACCAAACCAATTGCAGCCTAGCTATTTACAAAGCATGCAGCAACATATTCAATCTGTATTTCCAGATCATTACGCACAATTTGCAAAATTTTATGCTCTCGGTGTTGATGCATTTGATTTAACGTTGCCACTGAAACAATCCGGTGGTTTATCGCGCTCTGGCATGCCTGCTGCAACAGGAACGCTGTACCTAACATCGCAACAACATATTTATCGCCAGCTAACTTGGGCGAAAATTCAAAATGGAACCATCGCCATTGTCCATTGAAGCAGGATTTCGCGCCGAACAAGATGCCTGCTCTTTTCTTGAAAAAAATGGCATGACGTTTGTGGCCAAAAATTATCGTATTGAAAAAATGGGTGAGATTGATTTAATTATGCAAGATCAAGATCATCTTGTTTTTGTTGAAGTAAAATTACGCAATGACGGTGATTTTGGTCTTGCGGCTGAAATGGTTGATAAGCCGAAACAATCGCGCATCATTCGGACTGCTAAATATTATCTACAAGAAACCGGACAAACCGAAAAGGTATTCTGCCGATTTGATGTTGTTGCCATCATGCCGGCGAATCATGAGCAAATTTTGTGGATAAAAGACGCTTTTCAGGTACAATATTAAAATTCAAAAATTCGAGTGACTTCATATGAAACCAGCAGCGCGCGTTAAAAGTATTTTTAATGACAGCATTCAAACTTTTATTACTTCTGCCGATACGTTAACTGACACTATCGCAAAGGCTGGCGAGAAAATGTCATTTGCTCTGCTTGATAATTGCAAAATTTTAGCGTGTGGCAATGGTGGCTCAGCGGCGGATGCACAACATTTTTCATCGGAATTATTAAATCGCTTTGAAAGCGAAAGACCCAGTTTGCCGGGAATTGCTTTAACAACTGACACTTCGACTATTACATCGATCGGCAATGATTACCATTTTAATGAAATTTTTTCAAAGCAAATTAAAGCGTTGGGGCAACCTGGCGATATTTTATTGGCTATGTCAACAAGCGGAAAATCTAAAAATATTATCGAGGCAATCATTGCAGCGCATCACAGACAAATGCAAGTGATTGTCATGACGGGTCACGATGGCGGCGATATTCCGCCACTGTTAGGCGAAAATGACATTGAAATTCGCGTTCCCTCTAATTCAACTGCGCGCATTCAAGAAGTGCACGGAATTGTGATTCATTGCCTTTGTGATATTATCGATACGCAATTATTTAAATCAGGGGAATAACCATGTCATCTTTTTCACTTTCAGCATTGTCTAAAATAGCGGGCGTAGCTTGCTTAATAGCTACATTATCAAGTTGCGTTCCTGCGGCATTGGTTTTAGGCGCAACAGCGGGCGGCGCGGTTGTGTATGATAGGCGCAGTATGCAAACCATGGTCAATGATAAAAACGCGCAAGCACAGGCTGAAAAAAATCTGACTAACACACCTGAATTGCAACAAAATTCGCACTTAGTTGTCGCTGTATTTGATGGCATCATGTTGCTTGCGGGTCAATTATCATCAAATGAATTGCGTACATTGGCATTCAATCAAGTATCAAACGTTCAGAACGTAAGTCGCGTTTACAACGAAATTACCGTTCAACAACCCGTTTCATTGGGTCAGCGCAGCAAAGACAGCTGGATTACAACCAAAGTCAGAACTGAAATGCTTGCTAAAAAAGGCTTGAATTCAACGCAAATTAAAGTGGTCACTGAAAACGGTGTTGTTTATTTGATGGGTGTCGTGACCCCGCATCAATCAGACCTAGCGGCCGATGTGGCAAGACGCGTTGATGGCGTCCAACGTGTTGTAAAAGTATTTGAAAATCAACAATAAAAATTATGGATATCAATTCGCTCATTCAAACTATTTGCATCGCAGCGATTCCGCTGATTTTTGCAATTACTTTGCATGAAGCTGCGCATGGCTGGGTTGCCAGCAAGTTTGGTGATCAAACCGCCAGCATCATGGGTCGCGTTACCTTAAATCCCATTAAACATATCGATCTTTTTGGTACCATTATTTTGCCGCTCTTTATGCTGAGCTTCGGCGGATTTATTTTTGGTTGGGCCAAACCCGTCCCGATCGCGTGGCAAAATTTAGGAAATCCAAGGCGTGATATGGCGCTCGTTGCCTTTGCAGGCCCGGGCGCTAATTTATTGATGGCTGTTTTATGGGGCGTGATCGCAAAATTAAGTCATCTTATATTTATACATCCGCATATTCATGAAGCATTGCGTTCTACCGCGCTATTTATTCATCTCACTTCTCGATTTGGCATTATGATTAACTGCGTTTTATTCGTGATTAATTTAATTCCCATTCCACCACTGGACGGCAGCCGCATTGTCACGAGTTTTCTACCCGTTAATTTAGTACGAAAATATAATCGCCTTGAATTATACGGCTTGTGGATTTTTCTAGGTTTATTTTTCTTCATGTACGCGACCAATACTTTGTTTATTCTACAAGCGCCCATTATTGGATTGATGAATTTAATCCTGGGGATGTTTGGGTTGGCGATGTAGTGCGCAGCACCAGCTTACACGCACTAAAATCCGTGTTACACTAAATTGTTTTATTATTTAAACGCAACAAGCGCAACAAACGGAGTTGAAGCGATATGAAAAAAGTAATTATTATAATATTAAGCTTAAGTGTATTATTACTGTCTTTTTTGCCATTGACATCCAGCGCATTTATTCTTAATCATCGTGTCTATTGCTATGGTTTACAACAATGCCAAGGTGCCAAGAACCAAGCCTTGAATAAGTGTAAGAAAGACAGCCAAGGCGATTTTTATTTAGTCAAAAAAATGCGTGCTTGCAGCAGAGAGCATGGATATACAAAATAACAATCAGATAGGTGAGATCATGGCAAAACAATTATTTAGATCAGAGACCAATTGCAAAATCGCAGGTGTTTGTGGTGGCTTAGGGGAGTTTTTTGATATGGATCCCGTTTTTCTGCGTGCCATTTTTTTGATCTCCGCATTTTTTGGCGGCTTGGGCATTTTAATTTATATTGTATTATGGATCTTGATGCCAAAAGCACCATCGGTTTAAAACTAGAGAAAACCAATGAATGCAATTTCTTTGTTTGGTTTATTGTCAGTCATTTTAATGCTGATATTTTATGCGCTTGAAGAACGCAGTCACTGGTTTATCCTTTGTTTTTCTTTATCATGTGTTTTAGGCTCCATTTATGGATTTTTACAAGGCGCATGGCCTTTCGGATTAGTCGAAATTGCATGGACGATTGTTGTTTTTCGAAAGTGGCTGCAGGTGTTGAAAAATAGAAAACGAGTAATTCAATAATAGGTTTAATGAAGGCGCGAAAGCAAGCGAGGCAAAATAAAGGCGACCAGGAGAGGGAGCTTTCTAGCTAATTGCTGCGAGGGACTGAATAATTACTCAAAATCAAACACATCTGAGCCGATTTTTAGCATCTTTTTGAAATTTTCACCCAGATCAGTTTTTTGATGACGCACATAAGCTGTAATATAACTTTCAGGAATATATTCAAGGTCTTTGGTTTTAATGATGGGAACAATTTTTTTAATGCGATCGAGATCTTTTTTATTATCAGCGGAGCAAGCTTGAAATAATACTGCGCACAAAATTTCAGCGATGGTGGCTCTTCGTTTTGCATCAGCAGTTGCAAAATTTTGAATAAAATAATCGATCGATCTTTCCTGATCCCACGCTTGCCAATCAGCATATAATTCCATGGCGATTTGCTTCTCTCTCATTAGTCGTTCACCTGATTTTTCAGGATCATTCATGCAGGTCATATAAAATAAAGTGGGAATGCAGGCTTCGATATTCGCCCAAGAACAATTCCCTGCAATTTGAGCCTTTAAAGGCAACGTTGCAACTTCTTGCATCCCTACATTAACAGGCAACATTTTGCGAAATAAATTCATGTTTTGTCGAACATAAATCAATTCTGCGATCAAATCAGGCTTTAATTTCCAGGGTTTATTCATATAAAATATTTTGACACGATCAAGATTGTCGTCTGCTGTTTGATCTTCGTAAGTCGCACGATCACACATTGCTAATAAATTTCCTGCGCGAATTAATGTCATTGCATGCCCTTCTTGCGCAACCGGAATAATCAACGGATCGATTTCCATTAATGGCGCGATTTTATCCATGTGCTTTTTAAAATCAATATTATAATGCTGAAAACGCACTAATTTTGAAGCGCGCTGCAAAGCACTCAAGATTAATTTCACAATAGAAAATTGCTTTTGCCAGCGTCGTGCTGAAAAATTATTTTTATAATCCTCAAGAGACTTTTTAAGCGCTTCCAATGTAAACTCTAAAATAAAACCTTCAAGCGCAATTTCAGTAAATTGATTATTGGCATTGATAATATCGACATAACCTGTCAGCTCAAATCGATGTCCCAACATTTTGGCATTAATAAAATCATTGGCGAACGTTAATTTTGCACCATACTGCATCAGTAATTTTTTTAATTCCTTTTGATCGCGCAATAAGGGCTTCACCAAAACAGGCATGCCAGCGATAGAATAAGCATTAGGGTCGGCTTTATGCTGCAATAATAATTCACATAATGGCAAATTATGATTATCAACCGCCCAATGCAGTGCAGTGTGACCCACTAAATCGGCTAAATTGACATCGGGATTATATTCTAAAAGTACTTTTGCTTTTTCAATATCATCCATAATGCAAGTCTCGATCAGCGGCGTGTAACCGTATTGATCGATGAAATTCAAATGTTCATTTGCACGCGCTTGTGCTTTCACATCTGAAAGTGTGCCATGGATAATTGCGTCTGCGATGTTGGTCATGAAACCCAATTTTCTATTTTTAATTTTGGAACACGTTGAAACTCTTTTATATTATTGGTCACTAAAATAATATCCAGTGCCATTGCGTGTGCTGCGATCCATAGATCGTTATTACCGATAATTTTTCCCTTCTTTTCTAGATAATAGCGAATATGCCCGTAGTATTTTGCCGCTTCAGTCGGAATGGGTAGGGATGGAATAATGCCAGTTAATGTTTCAAGCGCATGATGCGCTTGCTTTGGCTTTGTACTTTTTTCACTGCCGTACCAAAGCTCTCCATAAGTAACTGCAGACATCGCCACCATACCCACTGTTAGTTTTTCAAATCTATGGAGCACACTGATTGGTTTTTGTTTGGTAATGTAAATACAGATATTCGTATCTAATAAATAAGTCAATGACATTTAAAAATCTCTGTTTTGTGGTGGTAAATCAACCCTGCCGTCTTGGAAAAAATCTTCTGGAAATGAGGATAATAATCGAAAAGCAATCGCTAAGTTTTTCGGGATTAATCGAATAACCAGTTCGCCTTCACGCTGAAACACCTCAACTTCTTGCTGATCATTTAAATGAAATTCTTTTGGAATTCTGATGGCAAGTGAATTGCCTGATTTAAAAATGCGTGTTGTGCGATGCATGACAAAACTCCCAATGTATATATCCTAAGTATATACATTGGAAGCTGGTTTTGCAATACTGAAAGCTTAGTTATGTGGCGTTGGCTTTGGTGCCATTGTTGTAGTCAACTTTATGTTTTCTTGATGAGTCGCTGAAAGTGACGGTGTATTTTGTGGACTTTCTAATGCTTTTTGAACAGTTTCTTGATTTCGAGGGTCTGTTGCAACAGGTGACAATCCATCTGCAGCGCCAGTAATTGTTTTTGATAAAACAGGGTGTTCATGCGTGTTTGGACCATCATAGCCCTTTTCTTGGTTTTTAACCCATTGTGATCTTTCAGCGCCTTCGCGTGGTGTGTGCATTCCAATAACATTAGCACGTTGTTCTGGTTTAATTACTTTTTGCATATTTCCCCCATAAAAAACAATAAAATTCAATACGGCAATCATAGCATCTGAATCTTAAAAAAACCTTAAATGAATCATCTATACGCCCATCTTAAAAACATTTACAATGCAGAATACACAAAATCAACAAGATAGCCAAACCATGCAGATTAGCCGAATTAAACCCGCCATTCAAGCTTATTTTTCTAGCTATGTCACACTGCAAGACCGCGTGATTTTCGCGCTGATGCTGATCACAGGCCTTCTGGGCATTGCATTAATTGCGTTGAATCATTTCCATTTTCACTACACCGTTCCACCTTGGAATTTTTTGCGATTACTGGCTTTTGGACAAGCGTTTCTCGTTTTTATTTTTTGGGGCATGTACGTTAGAAAAGAATCACCGCGTAGTTCAACTTTTTTATGGGGACTCGGGATTTATTTCTGGACGTATCTTGCCGTCACGACACTCACGCAGGGCGTTCAAGGCACCCCATTTCGACCTATTGATTCCCATTTGGTCAAAGCGGATTTTTGGTTTCATGTAAATACGCCAGCTCTGATGGCATGGACGCATGCACATGCTTTTATTTATAAAGTATTTTATCAGGTTTACTACTCTCTAATTTATGAATTAATTATTATTCCGGTAATATTTATTTGTTTTAACGGACGTCGCGCACTCACGATTTTTTTTATCGCTGTCTTGGCGACTTTTATAGTTGGCGCCATGGTTTATTATTTTTTCCCAACGACAGCGCCGTCAGGTGTTTTTCACAGTCACTATTTTAGCAAGCAACAAAATGCCACCTCGCTCGCTTTTTTTAATGTGCATCATCGCATTACCGTGACCGAAACCGATGGTGGATTAATCGCATTTCCTTCTTTTCATGTGATTTGGGCGATTATTTTAACGTATTGTTGCAAATCGAAAAAATATTTCTTCTATCCTCTCGTGATTTATAATCTAATTTTAATGACGGCAACCGTATTTTTGGGCTGGCATTATTTAATGGATGTATTTGGCGCAGGAATAATCTCATGGATAGGAATTTATATTGCAGAAAAAATAGTTGTGCGCGAAAAAAGCGATTTGCCTATTTCACAATCTTCAGCTGCGGACGTTTTTTAATTTGAGTCGGTGTTTTTTCTGGCGGCGGATTATCCGTACCGAAATCTTCAGGTTCAAAAACCATGCCGCGTCCATTTTCAATTGCATAAATTGCCGTAATAGATTTAACTGGTAAACGAATACGGCGCGGCACACCTGAAAAGCGCGCATCAAAATTGACCCAATCATTGGTCATTTCTAAATTACCAACGGCATCAGAGGCAATATTTAACACAATTTTCCCATCTTTAATGTGATTTTCAGGAACTGAAACTCCCGGCAGTAGCGCATCAACAACGACATGCGGAGTAAGATGATTATGAACAATCCATTCATACAAGCTACGAATAAAATACGGTCTGCATGGCGACATTTTTGCATTGATATTCATGTTCATGCTCATGCAAATTACTCGTCGCGCATTTCGCGTTCTGTTTCTGTAAGACTGGCTTCAAATGATTCGCGTGCAAAAACACGTTCTTGATATTTAAAGATAGATTTTGCTGTTGCGGGTAATTCAATGCCTAATGCTGGCAAGCGCCATAACAAAGGCGCAATACGGCAATCAACCAACGTAAATTCTTCGCTTAAGAAATAAGCGGATTCTGCAAAAACAGGTGCCAGCGATACCAGCATATTACGCAATGATTTTCTGGCCTCGTCTTTTTGCGCCGCTGTTGACTCTTCAGATTGAATTAATTTTGCGAGTGAATACCAATCATTTTCCAAACGATGCAACATCAAACGACATTTTGCACGCGCAATAGGATAAACCGGTAGCAATGGTGGATGAGGAAAACGTTCATCAAGATATTCCATGATCACATCAACGTTATACAGCACCAAATCGCGATCAACCAAAGTGGGTAGCGTGCCATAAGGATTTAATGTGAGTAGATCTTCATCTAATTGATCGGGCTTAACGCTCAGCACATCGACAGTAACGCCTTTTTCAGCCAATACGATGCGTATTTGATGGCTGTCGATATCAGCAGGTCCCGAGTAAAGAGTCATGATGGAGCGTTTAATCATAGATTCAATCCCTATTATCAAATCATTAACGCTTAGAGTACTGCTCGCTCTTTCTTGCTTTTCTGTGGCCGACTTTCTTACGCTCAACTGCTCTTGAGTCTCGTGTTACAAAGCCTGCGATACGCAATGTGCGATGCCATGATAATGGAGCAGCTGTTGCATCGGCATTTTCAGCGCCCGCTTCTACCACTTCAGTTTCTAATTTTGCAATTTCAGGATTCACTTTGCGCTCATAAGCAACCAAAGCACGTGTAATGCCGTGACGAATTGCGCCAGCTTGGCCACTCATGCCGCCGCCACGAACCGTCACATTAATATCAAACTGTTCAGCTGCTTGAATGGCTAATAATGGCTGACGAACTACCATGCGCGCTGTTTCGCGAGCAAAATACTTGTCGAGCACCAATTCATTAACAACGATATTACCCTTGCCCTTTGTTAAAAAAACACGAGCACAAGAGGTTTTACGACGACCCGTACCATAAAATTGTTTTGCAGCTGTTGCCATTCTTGACCTCATTATGAGAAATTATAAATCAATATTTTCTGGATTTTGTCCTGCATGCGGATGTTCTGTGCCAGCATACACTTTTAATTTGCGAAACATGTCACGACCCAATGGGCCTTTTGGCAACATGCCTTTAATCGCGATTTCTAAAATACGAGCTGGTTGACGCGCTTGCATCTTGTCAAATGACTCGGACTTAATACCGCCTGGATAACTGGTGTGATGATGATACATTTTATCAGTGGTTTTTTTACCAGTTACAATTAATTTTTCGACGTTCAAAATAATAAAGTGGTCACCCGCATCAAAATAAGGCGTATATTCTGGTTTATGCTTACCGCGCAAACGAGATGCTAATTTACTTGCCAAACGACCCAGTGTTTTACCACTAGCGTCTACGACATACCATTTTCTTTCAATTGTTTCTGCTGATGCAGCGTAGCTTTTCATAAAAATTTTCCTTTACGGTGAAGGTTCAGAATAGTACAGCACGCCAAAAAAATTGACAAGCGTTTTGTGATTTGTTTTTTTCACACTCAGATTACCGAAGAAACAACTCAAAAACCTCAATTTCAGCTACTTTTTTGAGAGAAAAATCAAAAAACCCGTGTTTTTTCGTTCTTTTTCGTCTAAATAGTTGTTTTTTTATTCGCATTTTGAAAAAACTGTGCTATGTTGGTAGCTGATTATTTTTGCTAACTCGTTCTATTAACTAAATAAAAGAGGGAAATCGGATGGCACGAAAATCTAAAAGCCACTCAAAAGGGAAAACAGCTAAGAAAGCAGGTGGAAGAAGAACTCTATCGGCAAAATCAGCTGGTTCAAAAACAACTAAAACTTCAGCGAGGAAAACCATGAAAAAAGCGACAACACGTAAAAATGCTACGCTCAAAGTCAGTTCACCTTTGAAGAAATCGCAACTTTACGCTCATTTAGCTGAATGCACTGAATTAACTCGCAAGGATATTGCTGGTATTTTTGGCGCATTAACTGAAGTCGTTCAAAGCCACCTCAAAAGAGGCGGACCAGGTGAATTTACGGTTCCAGGCTTAATGAAATGCAAAGTGATTCACAAGCCAGCGACTAAAGCGCGCAGAGGCATCAACCCTTTCACAGGCCAAGAAACGACATTTAAAGCAAGACCTGCTCGCAATGTTGTTAAAGTGCGCCCATTGAAAGCATTGAAAGAAATGGCTAACTAACACTTTTAATTAGCATTTTAATCAGAAGGCCCCGTTTTCGGGGCTTTTTTTTGCCTCTTCAAATCCCCTCTCCCGTAATCGGGAGAAAGCCAGGATGAGGGTTTTTTTATGATTTTGATGATTTTTTTAACAAAGCTTTAAGAAATTCCTGCTATGATTTACCTAAGTTTTGAATTAACCAGAGAGATTTTATATGACAGCACAAGTCAGCGGTCCAGTCGGCACTCGAATTTTTGATTTAAAAAATGGGTCAGCGAAAGCGGCTTTGACCAAAGAGCTGGGATCGAAAAATAATGATTTGACCGCGGAGGATTTTGTTAAAGACCAATTAGCTCAAAAAGCACCGATAACTACACAGCCAAAAACTCTCGCGGAAGAAACTGAATTGTCAAAAAAAATGCAGCGTGAATCTGATTTAAAACAAGCCGCAAAAGAACTCGACGCCGAGCGCGATGCCGCTGTTACTGCAATGAAAGACAAAGTTAAAAAATCCACGAAAGCATTAACAGCAAACAAAACTAGGCTAGAAAAATCAATTGCAACAATCGATGCTGAAATCACAGAAATTACAGACAAGCTTGCTCTAGCAAGCAGTGCCAACACACCGGCTGATCAAATAACAGAATTAACAAAAAAGAAAGAGGCGCTAGAAAAATTAATAGAAGCGCCCGAAAAAGATTTAAGGTTAGTGGAAAAAACAATTTCAGAGCTAGATACTGCATTCACAGCTGCAGATGATTGCAAAAATCCCATTAAATGCAAACCACTGTTAGCAACATGCAACGAACATATTGCCTTTGCTAATGGGGTCGCAGAAAAAACAAAAAATTCTTTAAATCCAGCAATACAAGATGCGTATCAAACGGTTGAAAATTACAATGGCCTTTTCGCAACACTGTCAAACAGCGTTAGTGACGCAGAAAAGCCTGCATTTATAGCACTTGCAGAATTAACTCAAAAACTAGATAAAGCGCTAGAAGAATTAAAAACTTGTCGCGGCAAAATGGTTACACCGGAATTAACCGCTCATTATGCAAGTGAATATAGAGAAAAATTAAATGCTGCAAACAAACTCTATCAAAACATTGCAATATCTACGGAATCACAACAAAACACGTTGAAAACCGCATTTGAAAAAATAGATGGGGGTGAGAGACACTTGGCATCTGAATATTTTAAAGCACTTCAAACGCTAAATGCTGGCGCAATCAAGGCTGGCGCGCAATCAAAAGATAACAAAGCAATTTTAAATCCTGCTAACGACGGCGTTCTTGCCAAGGTAGGTAATTATGTTTTAGGTGCTGCAATAAATTCTAATTCAAAATGTAGTATGTACCATTACGTGCAAAATCCAGTGACGCGCGAATATGAAAAAAAGCCACTCGAATTTACAGATGCGGGTGGTAAACCGCTAAAAGACAGTAACGACAATCCTGTAAAGCCCACTTTGGCAGCATTGGAAAGAGCGCTTGCAAAAGTAAATATTGAGCGTAAAGCAAAAGGACTTGAGCCATTGTCATTGAAAATATCAAATAAAAAATCGGATGGAACTTTTGACTACCATTTCACTGATAACAGCTTCATGTCTCGCTTTATACCCAATTGCGGATCCGAGGCTGCTAAGAATGACGTTCAGGCAAAAGTCACCGATGAAGTTCGAAGCGAACATGCAGCTGCAGTTGCAAAAACAGCAGCAAATCAAGCAGCTGTGCAGACTCAAAATGCGCCGCAAGCCGCAGGTCAGACGAATCAACCCGCTTCTAACACAGGAACATTTCCAGGAACAGGTCAACGATTAGGAGGCGCGCCTACAGCGCCAGCAGCAGCAACACCAGCAGCACAAACCCAACCTGCTGTTGTTCCAGCGGTTGCAAGCGGAATTCCTGATCGAGATAAATTAACGGCTGCTGCAGAAGCGCGACAAAACGCAGCGCCACGAAGTAATTAAACTACCGCTTCATCCCCGCTGACATCTTCTGCTTCACGACTTCAATATCCGCTGCCGTCCAACCAATGCGGCGGCGGGTTTTTTCAGCTGCGACATCAGCAGTATAACCATCTAATCGAACGCCAATTTTAACTGCTTCCATCCACGCTGCGCGCTGCATGTTTGGGTGACCATCGATAATTAACACGCCCTTCCAGTTATTATTTTGCGCTAATTGAATTAATTCGCAGGCAGAATCAAACGATTGCTTTACGATCGTGCCGTGACCGCCACCGCCGCTTTCTCCACCATCATCATCGTCATCGTTTCTTGAACGAAATCTTCCGGAACCAAACATATATTTTCCAGGCGATGTCGCCATGGCATTGCCGTAATCAATTAAATCCCAACCGGAATTTAATTGAATTATTCTTGGATTCTCATAGGCTGCTTTTTCACCGCTTAATTCGACGACTTGTAGAAATTGCCATTGATCAGCAAGATATAAAATATCTTCAGGGCGCACTTGTGTGATATCAACATCGGATAAACCCAATCGAGACAACGTCTCTTCCCAATCAGCTGTTTTTTGTTTTTCTGTTTGATCTTCTGACATATGCAAACTCAAGTGAATGTATTTCAAATAGTGTATCAGAATATCCCAGAAACGCCGCCATAAACGCCGAACGCTGCGGTAACATATAAAATAATTCCCACTGTCCACGCATAAGGGCCTTTTAGCCTGTATTTTTCAGGCAGCGCTTTAACGCTCAATAAAAACAAAAAGCCCAGTACAATCGGCAGTAACAAAGCATTCATCACTTCAACACCAACACTCAAGCGCACTAAATTGACATGAACCGTCACTAAAATACCGCCTAAAATAAGCACTAAAATATATATTGAGTAAAACCATGGGGCATCTTTGGGATGATGCTCTAATGAGCGTTTATAACCCGTAATTTCGCCCAAACCCCACGCCGCTGTAAGCGATACCACAATCGCTGCCACCATTGCAGCGCCAATCATGCCCAATGCAAAAATAATTTTGCCGGCTGTTGTGCCCAAATAGGGAATTAAAGCATGACTGATTTGTTGCACGGTATTAAGGGATGTATTCGGATTGTGTTTTCCAATCGTCGCCGCTGTGACAATTAAAACCGCTGCCATAATTAATTGCGTAATCACAGCACCAATGGCTGTGTCCCAACGCGCAATCTTTAAATGTTTAATCGTTAATTTCTTATCAACCACCGCGGATTGCTGATAAAACACCATCCACGGCATAATCACCGCGCCGATATTGGCTGCCGAAAGATATAAATACTGCGAATTGGTAAACGGGATACTCAACATGTGATCTAAAATTTCATGAATCGAGGGATGCGCCATAAACGCAACGGCGATAAAAGCCAATTCAAATAATCCAATTGAAATTGCTATTCTTTCAACTGAACGATAGGAACCAGTAAACACAATAGTAATTAAAAAACTAATCACCAAAATCATCGTCAGCCAATGCGGCATACCGAACAAAGCACCGACACCAGCCAACCCACTAAATTCTGTTAGAATTGCACCAATACAAGATAACAAGAGCGTTGAAACCGAAACCCATGCCCAGGCACTGCCGAACTGTTTTTTGATTAATTCGCCATGACCACAACCGGTGACCAAGCCTAAACGAACCGTTAATTCTTGGGCGATGAACAAAATCGGCATTAAGATAAATTGCAATAACAATAAACGATAGCCCCAGACTGCGCCGCTTTGTGCCGCGGTAATAATGCTGCCTGCATCCGTATCGGCGAGCATAACCACTAATCCTGGCCCCACAACTGCCATGAGCATTGAAAATCTTGATATCAGTCGCAACGTAACCTCGGGGTCTCAAATGAGAATGGTTCTCATTATGATGAGTGAATATAATTCTGTCAACCAATAAAATCTCTCGTTATCATACCCTGTTGTTTTATCAATGAGAAAATTAATGAGGAAATTTATGAGGCGCTTAGCTATTTTTGGCAATCCTGTTTCACATAGCCTGTCTCCTGAGATCCATGCACTATTTGCAAAGCAATTTAATTTAATGATTAATTATGAAAAAATTTTGGTGCCGATAAATAATTTAGATAGTTTAGATAATTTTAAAGAAACGGTTAATTTATTTCGAGAGCAGAACGGCTTTGGCGCCAATATTACGGCGCCTTTTAAAGTTCATGCTTTTAATTATGCCGATCAATTAACAGAGCGCGCAAAATCAGCAGGCGCGGTTAATACTTTTATATTTAAAAATAATATGTGCATTGGCGATAATACCGATGGCGCAGGATTCATCAAAGATCTTAAAAAAAAATTTGGTGACATTAAAAATAAAAATATTTTAATATTAGGCGCGGGCGGTGCTGCTCGCGGAATTTTAAACAGTATTATTTCAGAAAATCCAAAAAATATTTTTATAAAGAACAGATCAGAAGACAATGCTAAAAAATTAATTAATTTATTTGCTATACAAAAATTTTCTAGCGCTCATTCTGTTGATTTGATCATTAATACCACCAGCGCAGATTTTAATTCACTTAAAAACTTAATTGCGGAGTCTAATTGCTTTCTATATGACTTAAATTATGGCGAAAAACATCAGGCTGTCTTGCAATTAAATATCCCCTGCTGTGATGGCTCCGGCATGTTAATCGAGCAAGCCGCAGAAAGTTTTTTTCAGTGGTTTCACAAAATGCCTGATATTACCGTGCCAGGCTTGCTTTCGTGCCTTCAAGATCGACAATAATAAAAAGGCGCACTTTTGAAAAAGGCACAACTGTTATGGTGTTATTAATGCTATTAAGGTTTCCATAAGCTATCTCTGTTAGTATAATCAAAATTACAGATAGCGAGAAAATTATGCCAAGCCCAATTACCAGAATCACCTCACAATACAATGGAGATTTGGCTGCGTTATACCTTCATGTTTCCAATCCTTCATTTAGATTACCAGACGAAATAGTTCGATTATATATAGACTCTAATATTCCAATTCGAACTGAAAACTCAATGGTGACACTTATTTTTCCGGAAGATGATTCAAGAATAGATGATATTATTGCAACTTTTATCCTATTATTAGATCAAAATTTAATTAATGTAAATTATTTTTTATCGCTCGGAACCAATAATCGCGAAACCAATCCTATTTTTCAAGCTATTAATAGAATCATTGCTGAAACGGAAAGGATTTCGAAGCAATCTATTCAAGAAATGAAAAATAAAATACGCGCAGAAAAACTATTAAGCGAAAAAGGAAAAAATGAAATTTTACTCAGCAAATTAGTGGGTTTTGATTTTGCAACAATAGACGAGCAACTTTTATGTCCTATTAGCGGAATGATTATGGATGATCCCGTTGTTTTTGCAACGACTGTTAGAGACGGCAAAAAAGAAAACATTATCAATACAACCGATCGATTTGACCATAGATTTGCGCTGAATATTGTTACAACGACAGGATCTTGCCCTATAACAAGAAATCCTATCGATGTGTCGGCATTGCTGCGCGATCCTATTCGAAAAAAAGCATGTGACGATTATGTTGCTTTGCAATATAAAAAATATAGAGCGCGTGGCGCTTATGATGATTTTTTGAATTTCAGTATGCAAACGTTGCGCGCAATCCCTTTTGAGATCATTATCTTTCTTGATCTCAGGCCTCCTTTTACGCGCGGCTTTAATTCGGTGAACCACGCTCGAAACCTTTTTTTAACTTTTCTATATTTGTATATATCGGTATCGATACTATTTCCAGACATGACGCAAAACTCTAAAAAAATAGCTGCCGCTTGTTGCGCTGTTATGTTGTTATTATTTACAGCAACGTCGATTGATTTTCTTAGAAAAGCAATAACAGAAACCCACAATTTCGCAGCAAACTTTTGGAATAATAGACCGCAGCAAAATAATCTACCAGCTCGCGCCCCTGGTCTTGCGATGTAGCGCTCATAATTCCCGTATTCCCGTGCCAGGCTTGCTTTCGTGCCTTCAGGATAGATAATAAATGGCACAACTGTTATGGAAAATAATCAAAATAATTCGCTATGCGATCCCGTTCGAGCTAACACCAATATCAATAAATCTTGGACATCATATCTACCTGATGCGCTAATTTTCTTAAAATCTTTTTTGAATTGAGTAGATCTTACAATTTGACGAGACTTATTCATTCCAATCCTTTTTTAATTGCTTTAATGATGTTTTTTTTAATCTTCCTGGATGCGCTTTGATTTCTCTTAGCGTTGCGGCTGTTTTTACGTTTGGAATATTAACTTGGAATGGCAAACCCTTCTCGGCAACGCTTTGATAAAGAAACAAGCGAATGGCGTCGCTCATACTCAAACCCATGTGATTAAAGAGTTTTTTAGCCTTTATTTTAACACTCGCATCGACGCGAGATCTGATAACAGCGTCAGTCATGAGCAATTCCTCTTTTTATGTTTGTAGCTACATTGTAGCACATCTTTATTTCCGCGCCAATTCCCGTGCCAGGCTTGCTTTCGTGCCTTCGGGATCGATAATAAAAAGACGCAACTGTTATTGAAGCTTTTCTGCCGCATCTAATGCTTGATCAATTTCCGATTCATCAAAAACTTGAATTCCATTTTGCGATAACAAAGCCGCGGTAATTCCCATGCCATCAATTAACTTTTTAGAATGCGTGCCATCGTAAACTTGTTTTGAGCCGCAAGATGGACTTCGTGCTTTTAAAATTGCAACGCGAATATTATTTTCTTGAGCCAGCGCCAGTGTCTTTTTTGCACCACTTAAATATTCCGCCGAAACATCAGCATTTTTGTTTGTTAAAATGCTAGCTTGTAAATTTAAAACATCTTGCGCTGTTTTTCCAAATTGAATTTCAGATGGCGGGCGCGGTGTTGGCAAACCACCTGCCATTTCTGGACAAATCGAAATCACTTTTTTCTGCGAAATCCACTCTTGCAGGCGCACATTTGTTTGTAAATTATCTTTGCCGTCATATCGAACTTTTTGACCGAGTAGGCAACCGCTGATTAATATTTTAGACATGTTTTATTATCTCAATATAAAATTAGACATACCCCCATTTCTTAAAAAGACCCTGAAACTCAGGATCATTTTGATGTGCTAGAAAATAAATATATTCAGGCGCAACATCAATGTCATCGCTCCAACACAACGTGAAGTCTACATGAAAGCTTTTAAAAAATTCAATATTTTTTAAAGGTTCAAAAACAGGCATATTGTCGCGCTCTATCATGGGCGCCAAATCTACTTCAAGTGTTTCATCATTATTGAATTTCACAGAAATAACATAATCATGCAGATATTCTGCCTCAATAATTTCAAGTACTTTTTCCATTGGCTTTTCCCCGTGCCAGGCTTGCTTTCGTGCCTTGAATAAAACTACACCGACATCATGGCTTTAGTGGTATCTAACATGCGATTTGAAAAGCCCCATTCGTTGTCATACCATGAAACAACTTTCGCGAGATTTCCGATGACACGCGTTTCCATTGAATCAACAGTAGACGATGCAGGACAGTGATTATAATCAATTGAAACCAGCGGCAGATCTGAATAATCCAAAATGCCTTTTAATTCACCTTGTGAAGCTTTTAATAAAACCTCATTGATGGATTTTACAGTCATGGGATTTTCAGCTTCAAATGTTAAATCAACGAGTGACACATTGACGGTGGGAACGCGAACTGCATAGCCATCTAATTTTCCATTTAATTCTGGCAATACTAAACCCACGGCAGCGGCAGCGCCGGTTTTTGTTGGAATCATCGAGACGGCTGCAGCACGTGCGCGACGCAAATCAGAATGCGTGCTGTCTGCTAATTTTTGATCGCTGGTGTATGAGTGAATCGTTGTCATTAATCCTGATTTAATTTTAAAGGCATCGTGCAATGGCTTAACCAATGCTGCTAAACAATTGGTCGTGCAAGACGCATTCGACACAATATCATCTGTTGATTTTAAAGTATGTTGGTTCACGCCAAATACAATCGTCGGCAAATCATTTCCAGCCGGCGCTGAAATTAATACTTTTTTCGCCCCCGCTTTCAAATGCAAACCAGCTTTATCGCGCGAAGCAAAAAATCCAGTGCATTCTAACACCACATCGATTTTTAATTCTTTCCATGGTAAATTGACAGGATCTTTTTCAGAACATAAACGAATGCGATCTTGATCAATCATTAAGTCTTTTCCATCGATTTTTACATCATGAGAAAATCTGCCATGCACAGAATCAAATTTTAATAAATGCGCATTCGTGTTGGCATCAGCCAAATCATTGATCGCGACCAATTCAATTTGATCACGTTTTCCTGATTCATATAATGCACGCGCAACGTTGCGACCAATTCGTCCAAATCCACTGATGGCGATTCTAATCATGATTAATTACTCCTGTTAATAATAATTGTAATTGCTGTTTAATATTGTCAATCGTAAATCCATAAGCCTTCCATAAATCATCGGCTGGCGCTGACGCACCAAATGTATCAATACCAATAACTTTTCCGGCACTACCTACAAATTGATACCAGTAATCAGACACACCGGCTTCAATCGCTAATCTTGCTGGGATACTTTTAGGCAAAATTAATTCTTGATACTCTTTGTCTTGTTTTTTAAATCGTTCAGCGCAAGGCATTGAAACAACGCGCACGCACACGCCGTCTGCAAATAACGCTTCAGCTGCTTTCACTGCTAATTCAACTTCAGATCCTGTTGCAATGATAATCGCATCCACATCGGTATTGGGCTCAAAAACCACATAAGCGCCGCGCGATATAAAGTTAATATTTGCTTGATTTTGAGGCGCAACATTTTGTCTCGTTAATAAAATAATGCTGGGGCCATTGCGCTCTAACATTTGTTGCCAAGCAACCACTGTTTCAACGGCATCACAAGGCCGCCACGTTTCTAAGCCAGGCGTCATGCGTAACATCGCCACATGTTCAATCGGTTGATGTGTCGGACCATCTTCGCCCAAACCAATTGAATCGTGCGAATATACATAAATTACTTTTGTTTGCATCAATGCTGACATACGAACAGCGCTTCTAGCATAATCTACAAACGTTAAAAATGTCCCGCCAAAAGGAATTAATCCTTTGTGCAAAGCGATTCCATTCATGATGGCCGACATGCCAAATTCACGCACACCGTAATGCAAAAATTTTCCGCTGGCATTATCATGTGTAAACGCGGGAATATTTTTAAAATGCAATCCGTTAGATTCGCTCAGATCAGCAGAGCCGCCAAACATTTCGGGTAACACTTCAGAAAATTTTTCTAAACAAGCTTGCGATGTTTTGCGTGTTGCAATGGGTTTTTTATCTAATTGAAATTGCGAAATTATTTCTAAACTTTTTTGTTTAAAATTCTCTGGCAGATAATTTTGGGTGCGACGCAAAAATTCAGCTGCTTTTTCTGGATTTTTTCTTTCAAATTGCGCAAACACATCATTCCACAGTAATTCTGAATTTAAACCTTTGTCGCGCGCATTCCATGCTTCATAATATTCGGCTGGAATTTCAAATGGCGCATAATGCCAATCGAGATTTTTTTTCGCTAAATTAGCTTCTGTTTCACCCAGCGGCGAACCATGTGTTTTTTCGCTTCCTGCAAAATTAGGTGAGCCATAGCCAATTTGTGTTTTACAGCAAATTAATGTTGGGTGAGATAAATCAGCACGCGCTGCATCAATCGCTTTTTTAATTTCATCAGGATGGTGGCCATTCACATCAGCGATCACTTGCCAACCATAGGCTTTAAATCTTTCGGGTGTATTATCAGAAAACCAAGTTGCAACATTGCCATCGATTGAAATTTTATTATCGTCATAAAAAACAATTAATTTTCCCAATTCTAACGTGCCAGCCAGCGAACAGGCTTCGTGAGATATTCCTTCCATCAAGCAACCATCACCCACAAACACATAAGTATAATGATCGACTAAATTAAAATTAGCTTGATTAAATTCTGCGGCCAAATGCTTTTCAGCAATAGCCATACCCACGCCCATTGCTAAGCCCTGACCTAACGGACCTGTTGTGGCTTCAACACCCGGTGTGTGACCATATTCAGGATGACCGGGTGTTCTGGACTGAAATTGTCGAAATTGTTTGAGATCATCGATCGATAAATCATAGCCAGTAAGATGCAATAAAGCATATTGCAGCATGCAGCCATGGCCATTGGATAAAATAAAGCGATCACGATTGGTCCAGTTTGGATTCATGGGATTATGCACCAAGTAATCATTCCATAAGACTTCTGCAATATCCGCCATCCCCATCGGCATGCCAGGATGACCAGATTTCGCGCGCTCCACGCCGTCAATTGCCAGAGCACGAATAGAATTAGCCAACTGCTTTCGAGAAATCATAAGATTGCTTCCCATCGGGATTTTTGATGCGGCTATAATAACGTTTCTTGGCGGATGGTGCCACAAATTCAAAAATGATATGATTTGCGCATCATTCAACTCACCAGGGAAATCATTATGTGCGGCATTGTCGGAGCGATCGCGGAACGTCCAGTTGAAAAAATCCTAATTGAAGGCTTAAAACGCCTGGAATACCGCGGGTATGACTCGGCGGGTATGGCGATTTTAGACCCAGAAAGCAACGCCATTCGTCGCGCTCGCGTGCTGGGAAAGGTCGCAGGGCTCATTGAAGCGCTACAAGCTGTGCCGCTATCTGGTTATGTTGGAATTGCGCACACACGCTGGGCAACCCATGGTAAACCCAATGAAACCAACGCACATCCCCATTGCTCCAAAAATAAAATTGCGATTGTTCACAATGGCATTATTGAAAATTATCAAGCGCTGCGCGAAAAACTAATAAAATTAGATTATGAATTTGAATCTGAAACAGACACTGAAGTCGTCGCGCATTTACTGCATCATCATTTAGATCAAGATGACGATATGGAAATTGCGATTCAAAAAACAGCGGCTGAATTAAAAGGCGCTTATGCGCTTTGTATTTTATTTACAGAAACACCTGATCGATTTTACGCAGTGCGATCAGGAAGTCCTTTAGTAGTAGGCCTGGGTATTGGTGAAAATTTTATTGCCTCTGATCAATTGGCGTTATTGCCGGTGACGCAAAAATTTATTTATTTGGAAGAAGGTGATATCGCTATTGTTTCTTGTGATGACGTACGCATTATTGACAGCACTGGCAAAGTGGCAAATCGCAAGACGCACGAATCAGAACCTGAAGCAGACGCGGCCAGCAAAGGCAAATTCCGTCATTTCATGCTAAAAGAAATTTATGATCAACCAACCGCTATCGCCAGAACGCTCGAGCGTTATTTAACGAATAGTCACATTAATCCTGAGCAATTTGGTCATCAAGCAAGCACTATTCTTTCAACAATAAAACGCGTACAAATTATTGCGTGCGGCACCAGTTTTCATGCAGCATTAGTTGCAAAATATTGGATGGAAGCCATCGCGAAAATTCCAACACAAGTGGAAGTGGCCAGTGAATTTCGTTATCGCGATAGCATCATGGAGCCGGACACATTGTTTATTGCTATTTCACAATCAGGCGAAACAGCCGATACGCTTGCCGCTGTTCGACACGCAAAAAAAATAGGTTGTAAATCTGTATTGTCAATTTGCAATGTTCCTGAAAGCAGCTTGTCTCGCGAATCTGATTTGTTGTGTATCACGCAATCGGGAAAAGAAATTGGTGTTGCCGCAACCAAAACATTTACTGCGCAATTATCAGCGCTGGCTTTATTAACGCTTGTTTTAAGTCAGTTTCAAGGTTTGGCCAAAAAAGATATTGCAAATTATATTCGCGATCTAGAATCATTACCCGACAGAATTGATTTGCTATTAAAATTAGATAAACAAATTCAAGCTATTTCAAAACAATTTATTTATAAGAAAAATGCGCTATTTATTGCACGGGGTGAATTTTATCCCATCGCACTTGAGGGTGCTTTAAAATTAAAAGAAATATCATACGTACATGCGGAAGGCTATCCAGCAGGCGAATTAAAACATGGTCCACTCGCATTGGTCGATGAAGAAATGCCGGTGATTGTGATTGCACCGAATAATAAATTATTCGACAAGCTTGCGTCCAACTTGCAAGAAATTCAAGCACGTGGCGGGCAATTATTTGTCTTATCCAATAAAGATAAATCTGCTTTTGATGCTAAAACAATTTTAATTCCTATGCCAGATATGCCTGATTTATTAGCGCCTATTTGTTATACCATTCCACTTCAATTACTGTCTTATCATATCGCCGTTCTAAAAGGCACCGATGTCGATCAGCCTAGAAATTTGGCGAAGTCGGTGACGGTGGAGTAAGTAATATGCGCCTGCCAAAAGAAACGCAAGAAGCGATTATTCGCGTGTTTAAAAAACATTTTCCAGAGGGGAAACTATACTTATTCGGTTCTCGAGCCGATTTAGAAAAACGCGGCGGTGACATAGATCTTTTGTGTGAGCAAGACGGCGATCCAGTCTTGCTAATCGAAAAAAAATTAGCGTTCTTGGTAGAATTGGATCAAACCATTGGCGAGCAACAAGTTGATTTAATCTTGTATCGCCCGATGGATAATCCGGACTCCGAAATTGCAAAAATAGCCAAAAAAACAGGGGTAAAATTGATATGAGTATTCAATCACACATTACAACTTGCGATCGTCACAATAAACATTTTTCTTGGTCAATTCAAAAGATGGCACATTTTATGCCGATGACCAGCGAACGCTTTGAAAATTTATCAGAAGAAGAATTTGCTATTCTCGAGGTATTTTCTAGCCGTTTTGGAAAGTTGCAGGATGCGTTGGGAACAAAAGTATTTCCTAGTATTCTTGAATTAACTCAAGAACCTGGTGTTTATCCAACGTTTATTGACAAATTAAATCGTCTTGAAAAAATCGGTGCAATTCCTTCAAGTGCTGATTGGCAGGGTTTTCGAAAAATCCGGAACCAATTTTCTCATGAGTATTCAGATGATCCGAAATTAAATGCGGCACTACTCAACCGCGCATACGAACAAGGAAAAATTCTTCAAAAAGTATTCTTGCATATTAAAAAGTTTATTGCTGAAAAAATAAAGTGAGTTTTTCTAAAAGCACTATGTTATATCTTTCGGCCTACTTAAAGCACGCAAGTCCAATGGCGTTATTGCGGATAGTAAATTGCAACCCTGCTTGTTCGATTATTTTTACGTCATAATTTAAAGGCGCGCTCGCACCAAAACCATCGTATGATTTAACCAAGTCTGTATTCTCATGATAAATAGTGGGTTGAGATTGTGAATCAATAAAATAACCTGTTGCGCGAGAAGGATTGCAGGAATGACCTGTAATCTGACTGCTTGGATGATTCGCATCACCACCCCAAATTACAATGGCGTTTTCTTTTTCTGATAGCGCTGTTGCGTAATGAAATAATTCACTTGAGTAATTTATTTTAAAATCTAAATGCACCGACGTTAATATTATTTTTTGTTTAGATTCAATGTGTGTCAAGGTTGCTTCCAATAAAGTATCATATTGATTTTTATTATTTGAATTATTTTTTTCGGCTATTAATGTGCGAAGCGAATGAAATTCAAATATTGTCGTATTATAAATTATTGCTTGTAATTTATGCGTTTTATCCGGTTTTTTATAAACAAGCTCGTAATTATTTTTTGTCAAATTTTGCTTAAATGCATTTGTTATATCACTAATTTTAGTGCGCGTTAAAAAATCGACTTCTTGCAGAAATAAAAAATCAAATGCATGATTTTTTATTTTATTAATTATAGTATCAAACTGCATTGATTTTCTGGTTAAATACGCCTCACTAGATTCATCCCAATTTTCAGGATTATTAGTAAACGAATGTTTCTCTGCCGAGTGACATTGATTTAGCATATTAAGGGTTTCACCGATAAGCGTAATTGTTAAATTTTTTTTTGGATCTGTAAAAATAAATTGATTATTGACTTCAACGTGATCCGACGTAAGAACCAATCCATCTGGTTTTTCACGATTTTCCCAAATTTGCATAAAAGTGGACATACGATTGATTCTCGTGCGCTATAAAAACAACAAAGAAATAATATGCGCCCTTCTAATCAGTGGCAATATGTTTTCTGATAGATCTTATCAGAGCTTATCAGAGATTGAATCTTGATATTTGAATTTTGCTTTAAAATCAATATGTTATATCTTTTTTGAATTAACTATTGCTAAATTTTTGCTTATTTAGTATTCTTATCAGAGCTTATCAGAGATTAAATCCTGATATTTAAATTTTTTATTTAAAAACAAGGGGTTATATCTTGTTAGATGGCAAGTCATTCTGGAAAGAGCTAATCGAAGAGGCTTTGGCACATAAAGCGGAATACAACTTTTTGGATTTTAAGTTGCGCTTATCCGATCAAAATGAACGCATGAAAGAACACATCAATGCCTTTGCTAATCTAGAGCGCGGCGGATGCTTTGTATTTGGCGTTGAAAATTATGTAGCGCTAGGCGTTACAGAAGAGCGAGATAGCATTATCAGCAAAATCACGCATCTTGCAAGGGATTCGCAAGAGCCACCCATCAGCGTCGATGCTTTTCCGATTATGGTGAATGATAAAAAATTATTATGCATTCATATCTTTTCTGGAAGAACAAAACCAGTGTTTATTAAAGACCGTGCACCGCTTGGCGGAACGGCTTGCTTTAAACGCTCCGGTTCATCCACGATTCCGATGAGCGTGCAGGAAATAAAAGATTTACTAATCAGCTCAGCTAATAATTATTACGATGAATCACCTGTTGAAAATACAAAGCCGGATGAATTAGATTTTGAAACATTAATTAAATTATTGCCCGGCTTGGATAAAGCAAATTATTTATCGAAAAAAAACATAGCGATATTAACAGACTGTCGTATTTTAACAAAACAACAAGAGCGCGTTGAATCAACTGTTGCGGGCTGGTTATGCTTTGCAAAAAACCCGCAAGACAACAGGCAGTTTCGAAATGCGTATATTGAATTACAGTTATTTCAGGGTGTCGCGCGTGACACGCCCATTAAAAAATATGAAATTAAAGGTAATTTACCCAGTCAAATTCAGCAGGCGATACAAATTTTACAGCAAAATATTTGGAGCATCCCAAAAATTTTGGGTGCAAAAAGAGAGGATATTCCAGCCTACTCAATTGAAGCATTGCGAGAAGTTGTTGCCAATAGCTTAGTGCATCGAGATTATAAAAAAATGCATCAGCCGGTCAAAATAGCTATTTTTGCGAATCGAATTGAAATTGAAAATCCTGGCAATCTCATGCCAGGTCTTACTGTTTATAATTTAATTCATAAACGTGACTGGCGAAATCCGCTGCTCGCTGAGCTCATGAAAAAATTTGGCTTTGGTGAAATGGATGGTCAAGGTATTGATCGATTATATGCAGCTACATTGGCTATTAAGGTACCTCCACCACTATTTGTTAATCATGAAAATTCTTTTGCGGTTATTTTATCAGCACCAAAAACATTCGAATCCTTTACGCCTCAAGAAAAAAAATTGATGATTTTAATTTTAGCTATGATGCACGAAAATATTGATAATGAGTCAGTTCGACACTGTTTTGGGATTTCAAGCGAAAAATCTAGCACGCTCATTAAAGCCATGCTGTCAGATCAAATTTTACAGCAAAATAATCACAGCAGAAAATATGCAAATTACATTTTAACTGAACAATATCGTGAGAAGATTTTTGGATAAGTGAGAGACGCAATTTATCGCGCCTCTCTACAAATGAAAATCATGCCGCTGTATTGACACTAGATGGCGTAGCTGTAGTGACTCCAGATGAGGGTTCCATTGTATCAACCGTTCTGCAATGCGTTTCTTTGAGCATAAAAGTAAAGAAGCAGGATGCAATAAAGCAAAGTGGCAATACACCCAGTGCGAATCTAAAATCAGCTGGATTAAAATGCGTTGATCCTGCTGTGCTGCCGCTGTGCCAGTCTAATAAAAATCCGCACAAAGGTTGAAAAATAACGCCACCCAACATACAAACCATGTTAACGAATGAAGCTGAGGTTGCAGCAAAACGATTGGGGTTGTTTTCGCGACCCAACGCAAACACCAAAGGCTGCGCACCTGCACAAGCGCCAAACAAAAATAATAATATGCACAAATCTGCGATCGACATCGCAGGCGCATATAAAATTGCGCTAATCGTTAAAACAGAGCCAATTGAGCCTAAAATTAATGGCAAACGACGACGCGCCACAAAGTCAGAAAACATACCTGTTAAAGGTCCTGACACAATCCATCCGAAAAATACGAATGAAATAGCAGAACTTGCTTCAGCGGGTGATAAATGACGCGCGGTTGTCAAATAAGGCAAGCCCCACAAATCCAAAAATATCGATGCAGGCAAATACGCCAAACATGCAATTGCGCCAATCACCCACATTTGTCGCTTTTTGCACATATTTTTCATGTTCGAAAATAGATCTTTAAATGATACTTTTTGAATATCTTTGGTATCCACTTTGTAGTGTGACTTATCGCGGATAATCAAAAATAATAGCGCGACAATAATAATCCCTAAAAATAAAATCCCATGCAATGCTTTTTCATAACCAAATCGTTGCACCATGTCAGTTAAGTATTTATCGGATGCAGCGCCTGCCAGCATACCAAAAGCAGTTGTTAAACCTGCAATAATCGCAAAGCGATTGGTTGGCAACCAACTTGCCGCCAATTTCATGGTGCTGATATAAGCAAATGAACAACCAAAACCAATCATAAATCGACCCAAGCAGGCAACCCAGAACTGATTCGCTGAAATAAAGACGAACAAGCCCAAAACACTCATTGCGCAGGCCATGGTTAAAATAAAGCGAACCCGAAAACGATCGACAATAAAGCCGGCTGGGATTTGCATCGGAACATATATATAGTAATAAAACGCCGCCATACTGCCAAAAGCCGCAGCATCAATATGAAAATGCTGTATCAAAGGCTGCATCATGGTGCTGGGTGAAATACGCAACAGATAGTTAAACGCGTAAAAAAGCATGGCTATTAAGACAATCATCCAAGGCAAATATTTTTTTACTGCGGTGTCATTACTCATTTTCTAGCTCCTTCAGTTTAAAATTATATAAAACGCTTAAAGACTTAACGGCATATTGCCAGGATTTTCAAGATAAACAATGTATTTTTTGTATCTAATTGATTTTTGAGGCAGGCTCATTTGATTTAATGCAGCCTTAAGATTGTCAGTCACGCCTTACTCCTTGATTGCGACTTAATTTCTGATCAGGTTTCCGTTCTAATTGGAACAGAAAAATTGGGTTTTGTATATCCGTAAAAGCAACTTTATTTTCACTGTACAAAAATTTTGTACATAAGTTATACTCAATAAAGCGCTTTAAAACATAAAACCAAAGGACGGGTGTCATGTTAAAAATCAGTATATTACTATCGTTATTAATCACAGCTACTTTTACCCTCGCCGCTGTTCCTAATTCCAGCACGTGCGAACATCAAACGTATTGCCACTTCAATTGCGCCTCTGAATTACGACACAATTTCAAATACGATTGCTACCAAAATCCAAAAACCACAAGCCTCATTGCCAACAGAGATTTATGTAAAGCTAACGCTGGCTATTACTGTCGTGGAGAAGGCGTTTGCAGCGCTTCACCCGCCGGCTCTCACTGCCGCGTTCAACAGCCGCCGGAGTATTAATTTAGATAGCGCTGTCATATGTTCATGGCCTGAATGCATTATTAAGCTGCCGCACCAGCGAGCCATTCAAATAAGCAGATATATTTTCTACAGCTTCGCCAAAATAGGCTTGATAATTTCGTTCTGTTACATAACCTATGTGCGGTGTCGCTATGAAATTAGGAAGCGTACGAAAAGGATGGCTTTGAGGCAAGGGCTCAATCTCAAAAACATCAGCGGCAGCGCCTGCTATTTTTTTATTTTGCAATGCATCAATTAACGCTGCTTGATTTACAATATCTGCACGCGAAGTATTAATAAGATAGCTGCTTTTACGCATTCGCTGAAAATCTTCTTGATCAATTAAATTTTTTGTTCGCGGGCTTGAAACAAGATGCACTGAAATAAAATCACTATTTTCAAGCAAGCTATTTTTAGATGGGGCTAATTGCACGCCTTCCGCAGCCGCTATTTCTTGCGTTAAATTTTGACTCCACGCAACTACATTCATACCAAATGCTTTACCTACCCTTGCAACTTGTGCGCCTGTCTTTCCTAATCCTAAAATACCTAACTGTTTGCCTTTTAAATCAGTGCCAATCATGCTTTGCCAACGCCCCGCTCTCATCGCATTATTTTCTTCTACAATGTTACGCGCCAGCGCATGTATTAATCCCCAAGTCAGCTCCACCGGTGGTTCAGAATAACTAGCTGTGCCGCAAACAATGACACCGTGTTCTGATGCAGCATTAAAATCAATTGCGGCATTTCGCATGCCCGATGTAATCAACAACTTCAAATTAGGCAAGCGATTAAAAATTGCTGCGCTGAATGGTGTTCGTTCACGCATAATGACGATTATTTCAGAATCTGTCACTGCGCGAATAAGCTCGTCTTCGGTTTTAAAATGCTCTTGGTGCGAGGTAACAGCAACGCGATTTGCAACAGAAGACCAATCCGCCATGCGAGAAGCGACATTCTGATAATCATCAAGTATTGCGCATTTTATCATGGCGCTTGCCTCGCGTTGTACTAAGCTCAGAGTGTTCCGTGTCATGATCAATCTAAGGCTTGATTTAAAAAATGAAAACATAATATTACTTTTCCTGATTACTTTATACTAGCAAAAATTTTTATTTCATCATTCATTACAAAAATGATAAAACGATTGGGATCGTCAAAATAGACGCCAAGGTTGTAGTACTAATAATAACCGCCATTGTTTCATGATCACCTTTCATTTGCAGAGCTAAAATATAAGCATTGCCAGCGCATGGGACTGCTGCATAAAGCAGCGCAATATTTTTTTCTAACCCTGTGTGAACGTGAAATAAATAAAATAAAAAAACTGAAATGACCGGAAGCACCAATAATTTAGCAACTGTCACTAAAAAAATTGGCCTAAAATTATTAAATAAATGATTAAATCGCAATCCGGCGCCCACGCACATCAAACTTATTGCTAAAGCGGCGCCACCTAAAAAACCAAATAAAGTGCTTACTACTTGCGGATACAAAAATGGCGCCCTATTTAATATTAATCCAATTACGCAAGAAACCACCAAAGGATTTTTAACTATCCCTTTGAGCATAGCAATGATACTAGGTTTTTTTCCAGATGCATAAACACTCAAAATAATGACGCTGAAAATATTGGTAATAATGATCATATATGCAATAACCATTGCAACGATAGGCATCGCCTTTACACCATACAAAGCAGAGGATACGCCAATAAACACGTAACTATTGTATCTAATGGTTCCTTGAAAGTAGGAGGTGAATTTTGCTTTATCAGTTGGAAATATTTTCTGCAGGCCTATCAAGAAAATACCAAGAAGAAGTGTTGCCAAAATAAGTGGAGCAATAATATTGCTCAAGTGCACACTTAAATTAACTGTAGCCAATCCATTAATTAGCAAAGCGGGAAACAATAGATAGTATGTAATTTTCTCACAACCCTTCCAAAAATCCTCTGCATTTATATATTTGCGCTTGGTAATATGCCCAATCGCAATAAGCGCAAAAATAGGGGCAATGTTATAAAATATTTCAAGCATCAAATTATCTCCATTAATTCACAATACTCGGGTCAAATACGCGTCCACCATTACCTGATGTACTTGTAAATTTTCTGAAATTCCACAGACTAGATGTTACAAACAAGCGTTGCACCCATCGATATGGACGATCATTTTGATCGTAGGTTGGATAGTATTTTTCTCTTGAGTGAAGAACAAATCTATTATCAATGTAAACCAATTTTCCTGGCGTAATATCAACTCCTACGGAAACAGACCTCATTGCTTGATATAGTCGATCAAATGCCTTTTTCGCACGATCATTAACTGGGAGCACCATATCAGGATAAAAGACTGCGCTTATTCTAGGCAAAGAGATTGGGCCCGAAATCATCGGAGATAAATCAGTATTTTCTTTTCCTCCAGAAAATGCGCTGCGCCACCGATATGGCAAACGAACAATAAAATTATTACCATAAAGCGTTTCAATATCATTTTGATCTAAAAGTTTTAACGCTTCTCTTGAATCGGATACGAATGTTTTGGGGCCAATTGCATTAATATCTTTACGGATACCCAGCAAAAACATCCCTCTTGGAGAACAATCATCTTCCGACATATATTTCAACGCAGAATTTTCAATATGAAGGTCAAGCTCAACTTCAGAACCCAGTCCAGTATAATCGTGTTTTGTATCTTTTTGAGGCGTCAGGTTATTAACAAGTTCTCGACCTTCAAAATATATAGAGTAAGGTTCGCCAATAATTGCAGCAATTGCGCAAATCACGTTTTCACTCAAATTTCCGGATTTAAACAAAGCTCCTGTTTCATCAAATGAAGGGCTTCCATTAATTTGGCTATCAATAGGTAGATTATTAAATATAAAATATGGGGATAAAAGCTTAGCGGATTTTTGCTTTTCAAGGATATCCAGTATTCTTTGTGGCATGCACTTATATGCCGCAACGCGTACCGCACTCACGTAACCATCGCCTCCATGCGAGTCATACTTTATCATAGACAATCCCTCTTTGATGTCTGATGCTTCATCAGAAGAAAGGGTTATTTCAAAAGAGCTAACTGCGGCTTCAACACCAGCGGCTAAGTTTTCTTTTATTTTATGATCTTCAACCAAAATTTTCTCTCCTACATTTTATTCAAGTATTTTTTTTTACTGATGGTGCGGAGTATAAATAACAACAGCCGCCGGAGTATTAATTTAGATAGCGCTTTTTCACTTCATCCAATCCCTTTTTTTCCATCATCATTAAATCATTGTGCACGCCGTGCACGAGCTTTCGTAAATCTTCTGGTGATAGGCCCATTAAATAATGATCGTGTTTTAAAATCTCCAATGATTTTAAAATTAACGATTTATTATCTTGATGATCGAATAACTCGATCTTCTGAATGGCATCACTATAATTAAATGCGCAAATGGTGTAGCGGTATAGGTGCTGAGTGAGGGATGGCATGTCGGGCTCCTTGCTGTTAAAAATAATGAAGCTACTATACAACATAATTGTTATTTGTCAAACATATTTGTTATTTAAATTTAAAAATGTTTACATATTTAACAAACATGTTAATATTGCTGCTGAAATTTTACAAAAAGCGAGCCAATATGAAATCCAATGTTGTTACCATTTCAGCAACCGAACAGCATCATTTAGCCGAAAATCTTAAATTTTTGCTGAAAAAAAAGAATATCACTGAATGTGATCTTGCAAGAGCTTTGGATTTAACGTCGATGACAGTCAGAAGATTACTCTCGGGCGAAACCAATGATCCGAGGATTTTAACGCTTAAAATGATTGCGGATTATTTTGAAGTAACCCTTGATGCATTAATGGGGGATATCACAAACAATGCGTTTGAATCTTTTGAAAGCAAACCGCGATTTTTGCCTGTTTTAGACTGGGTAACTGCTGAAAAAATAAAACGGATTAAAGAACTTAATTTATCAAACTGGAAAAATTGGCAGCCCATTTCACTTAATTCAAAAGAGGCATTAAGCGATGATGCATTTATATTAGAAAGCAAACCATCAATGTATCCGCGTTTTTCAAAAGGCACTATTTTTGTAATTGATCCCGTGGTGAAACCGACCGATGGCGATTTTGTATTAATCCGCATGCGTGATAACAATGAATTAACACTTCGAGAATTAATAATCGATGCACCCACTTGGCACTTACAGTCATTATCCGCAGGTGGCGGCACAATTGACTTTGACGCAAAAAAACATACTCTTGCAGGAACGGTCTATTTGACGATGTTTTATAATAGGAAAGCCGAGGGTTGATTATTTAACGATGCGTAATAAAGGTTTTGATTTTGGCAGCTTGAGCCCATTACTCCCAAACCGGGCAATAAAAACACCTGCCAATAAACCAATATAACACGCTTGTGACGGATCAAATTTAGAAAGTAATACTTCATTCTGCGCAACAAGAATAATGTTCGCTTTATGTTTTTCATTGGTGCTTATATTTTCGTACGTCAAATCATGAGAACGATCATATGAAAATACCCTGTATTTTCCTTTGTCTGAAAATAATGAAAAATTCCACTCCCTTGGCTCAAATTCTTTGCTCAAATTGCTCTTAAGCAAGCGCGTTTCCGTTGATATTTTTCCATAATAATACCCCAAGCAATACGCTTGTAGCGGTGGGATTTGATTTAACAACAAAGGATCTGACATCGCTTCAGCAATGGTTGTTTTAATAATATTCCGAGAACCGTGACAGTAAATAATGACTCTATTCTCCGCAACATCAATTTCATCAATACGACATGGTGTTTTATTACTTTCATTTAACTGTTTAATAGCACGCTTTATATTATTAATGACATTTCTCATAAGTTACTCTAGACTAAATTTCAGTGGATTATAATTAATACCATAATCATACACATCTGTTTTTTCTGCCTGTTTTAATAGCATCGCAATAAGATACGCCGGCCAAACGGCAATGGCAGCGTAGATCATTTTAAAAAGATACCCATCCATCATCAGAAAAACAATCTTAGACCACGGCTCAAGACCTGCGTATGCAATCGTGCCGCCTATCAACGTAAAAGTCAGCTCCCCAATTCCCGTTGACAACAAACTCCGCAACCAAAAATATTTGCCACGCAAATGAATCTTCCATTTTGAAATTGCGTAAATATTAATAAAATTTCCAACGACGCTTGCTATTGTTAATGCGGAATAGGCTCTTAAAATATGCCCAAAAACATACTGAAAACTAACATTGCCATGCCAAAATGGTGCGGGCGGCATATCTGTCACAAACTGCAGCGAGCAGGCAAAAACAAAGCCGCATATTAAAGCCACCCAAACAATTTGTCTTGCAATTTGATAACCATAAACTTCTGTAATAACATCGGCAATTGCATATGAGAGCGGAAAAAGAAAAATTGCGCCGGTTTCAAGCACGCCGTGCACGCTTACCATCTTGTAAACCATCGGATAAGTGGCGGCCCAGCCTGTAAAATAAAAAACGGCTAAAAACACAATATATTTATACTGTTGACGCGGTTGCAACATTTTTTCTTGAGTATTCACAAAGTAAAACCTCATTGCACGATTTCTAAATATCGCCTATTATCTGACACCAACGAAATGATGCATTCTAACGAGGTTTGCCATGAAAAAACCAGAAGAAAATAACAATATTAGCTCAGCTGAAATGACAGCATACTGGAGATCGGGGTATAAAATTAGCGGTGATCACTTAAGCGAAGAACTTGCATCACCGCAAGGTATTGAAAAAGCTCATCAATTTGAAGAAAAATACAATTATCCCTTGGTAAAACGCAAAGTTTCTGTGCGCGCTCGATTTATGCTAGATCTGGCATGTCATTTTCTAAACACCAAGCAATATGATTCTTGCATTTCATTCGCATCTGGATTTTCACTGCTGACTTATTTTATTTTTCAAAGGTTACATACCGAAAGCTTATCAATTAAATTTATTGATACTGACTTACAAGATATTCTGAATGAAAGGCAAAAGCGAATAGCTAAAATGGCATATCAACATAGCCTCATTGAAAATAATATTGCAGCACAAGTTTTAGATTTAGAAGAGGCGTGCAATAACAACTATCACTTAAAGGATATTTTTCCATCCTGCGAAAATCCAGTATTTTTAATTGAAGGTGTGATTTATTTTTTAAGCACAAAGTGCGTGATGTGGCTAATCAAAGAGATCTCCTCTTATGATACAGCGGCACTGATTTTTGATTATTGGCCTGAAGATGGCGCGCAAGAAAGCAAATGCTTTTCTAATACAGTTCACGCGCTGCGCGGATTCATGAAAGAAAGCGTTGTTAGTTTTTTTGATAATGGGTTCTGGTCAGAGCAAAATTTTAAACAGCTAACACAAAATTTTAGTGCTATTAAGCATTGTGGAATCGGTCACTTTGAAAAAAATTTAGTTACAGATAATTCGGAAAGTTGTCTGCTTACAGATCAAAATGAATTTTTTCCTGTTATGCTTTATGCTGGAAAGACAACATTAAAATCAAAATTATAGCGGTGCATTTGACGGTGAAAAAAATAAAAGAAAATATCTCTTCGATGTTTGAAGACGTTGTTAAAAAACACACCTCACGAATTGCATTAATTCAACAAGCTCGAAAAATTACATACAACGAGCTAGATACATTATCCAGTCAACTAGCTAATTTTCTCAAGAAATCAGGCGTAGAAAAAAATACTTCGGTTGGAATATACCTGCCACGATCAATTGAAACAATCATCTCTATGTTAGCAATTTTAAAATCTGGAGCTTATTATGTCCCGCTATCTACCGAGTTATGTGAGACATACATTGAAAGTCTTGTTGAGCATGCAAATATTCCGTTTATTATTTCGAGCTCAGAAAAAATATTTAAAACTAATCCAGTGATCATTGACATCAGAAGTTACGCAGAGACAGAAAATTCTCAAAAAAACAACCTAGATTTTACATCAGACGCTGAAGATATTGGGTATATTATATTTACTTCAGGAACAACAGGAATGCCGAAGGGTGTAACCGTACTTCAAAAAAGCATTATTAATCTTGTAAAAAATCAAAGCTATGTTGAAATCACTGAAAAAGATGTCCTTTTGCAACTAAGTCCTATTGAATTCGACGGATCTACTTTTGAAATATGGGGCGCACTGCTCAATGGAGCGACTCTTTCACTGATGCCTCCCGGCTACCCCGAACTATCAGAAATTGCGCGCCAACTAACTAAAAACGGAATTTCAATTCTCTTTATCACCACTCAACTTTTCAACTCAATGGTAGACCTGCGCTTAAGCAGCCTACTTAGCATTAAACAAATACTGTTTGGCGGAGAAGCTGCTTCAATTTCTCATGTAAATAAACTGCTCTCGCATAAATCCAGTGATTCAAAATTGATAAATATGTATGGCCCAACAGAATGCACCACATTTTCAACATATCATTTAATTAATTCGAATGCTTCATCAAGTACTATTCCTATTGGAAAGCCGATTAACAATGTTGTAGTTTTTGTGCTTAACAAAAAAAATCAATTGGTTGATCACGAGGAGGAGGGGGAACTACATATCGGTGGCTTAGGCGTTGCATCAGGATACCTTAATGATAAAATGCTAACGAATTCAAAATTCATTACAAATTTATTTCAAAATTCATCGTCAGAAAAATTGTTTAAAACTAATGATATTGTAAGAAAGCTCAAAAATGGTGATTTAGAATTTATAGGAAGAAATGATAGATTGGTCAAAATTCGAGGGCATAGAGTTTCATTAGAGTCGGTTGAATCTGAGCTTAGAAAATATGAGAATATTGAATCAGTAGCGGTCCACTACAATGAGGAAAATTCTGAGAAAAAATTAATTGCGTGGATTCAGACATCCGATCCAGGCTTCAATATTCAGAATTTAAAAAGCTGCCTTCGAAAAAAAATTTCAAATCACATGATTCCAAATGTATTCAATATCGTCGATAAATTACCTGTTACTATAAACGGGAAAATAAATTATTCCAACTTAATAAGGCAAAACTCAATATGTCAAATAAAAACAAGTTAACTAATTTGCAGAATTTAATATTAACCATTTGGGAATCACAACTAGACATAACCAAAATAGAATTAGATGATGATTTTTTTGATCTGGGAGGACACTCATTAAAGCTAATTAACGTTCTTGATCTTTTTCACACAAATGAACATTACCCAGTTTTGAAAAAACTGAAAATAATGGATTTATTTGAGCATACTACCATTGAAACATTATCTGATTACTTATTGACTCTTGAAACCAAGTAGAAATTTAATGGTATATTATCTGAAGTCATCAGTTATCGCGGAGCCATTGATAAATAATTGGTATGCTTCATCTTTTTTAGTTGCCCCACACACCTATTCGCTGATTTTAATCTCTAGAATTATTCCCGCCCTGGAGTCATTTTTAAAATCTCCTACTTTACACCAAGATGCAGCAGCTCAAAAGAAGCTGCAAGGTGGAATTTTCGTTGGCTTAAGTCACGAAGATTTAGATCAGGCGAAAAAGTTACTATGTAAATTAAAAAATGATCTTTTGGAAAATCACAGGCTAGCTCATGATATTAAAAATCTTTATCGTCAACTGAAATATTTTTCTTTATCTGGTGAACAATTTTCAGATTTTTATTTATCAGTTCCAGAAAGTATTCAAGGGTTTGTTGAATTGACATATGATACCCTTAATCAGCCATCAGTAAAATTTTATGAGCAACTCCTGTATCGGAGTGCCTATTATCAGGAAGAATGGCAATCCGTACTTTTTTATGAAAAAAATCCTGATGATAGAAGCTTTGTTTTAAGCACCCCCAGGCTAAATATCGATAAAAGCTGCCTATTATCTTTTCCCTTTAGAAATAAAATTTTTGATGTGATTTTTTCGTCTCGTGAAATTGGAATTTCTAACCTAGAACTTTCTGAGATTTCAAAAAAATTTGAACCAGAGATATCTAGAAAAATATTTCTCAGTTTTTTTGAAAAATTTTCTCCAAAAAGGGATAGCGGTGACTTTAAAATTAAATATTTTGGGCATGCTTGCGTCTTAGTTCAATTAATGAAAACAAATATTCTTATAGACCCATATATTGCCTATGAAAATAGGCTTTCAAAAATCTCACGATATTCCTATGCTGATTTACCTGATGTTATAGACTATGTTTTATTAACTCACAGCCATCTGGATCACGCATCATTAGAAACGCTTTTGCAAATCAGGTATAAGATTAAAAATATTGTTATTCCGCATAATAATGCAGGCTCAATCCTGGACCCCTCTTTAAAATTATTTTTGTACGCCTGTGGTTTTGAGAATATCATTCAACTGGACGAGTTTGAAAAAATAAACTTTTTTGGTGGTAATATTTTAGCGATTCCGTTTATGGGGGAGCATGGTGATCTTGCTATTCAATCAAAAATTTCATATGTCATCACTATTGCTGATCAATCAATTGCATTCATGGCTGATTCAAATAATTTGTGCGCAAAGCTTTATGATCATATTCAAAAAATTTTAAGCAAAAATATTGATATTGTTTTTATTGGGATGGAATGTGAGGGCGCGCCAGTTAACTGGCTGTATGGTCCATTATTGATGCAACCTCTCACTAAAGCGCAAAATCAATCAAGAAGACTAAATGGTTCCGATTCTCAAGGAACATTGTCTCTACTTAAAGCTTTAGGATGCAAAAGGGCCTATATTTACGCTATGGGAGATGAACCATGGCTGAAATTTATTAGCAGCATTTCAGAAAGCAAAAATTCAATACAATCTCTGGAAGCTAACAAATTAATTGAATTGGCGAAAACTGAAAAAATTATTGTTAAAAGGCTTTTCGGAAGTCAGGAAATAGCGCTATAGTACTGTAAATTTTTTATTGTGGTTATCCATATCTCTCACTCTATTGTGTTTATATTTATCTTTCCCTGACACAAGCACACATCCATACTTATTTAAATCAAATAAAGATCCATGTGCAAAAAATTTCTCTTGATTTGGGTAAACTCTAACATGGGTCGGGACGTAACGAGAAGAAATCGCAAAGCGTGTAAATCTATCCGTTATATTTGCATGGGAAGCGTGAACGCATTTTGCCGTGAAAATAACAAACTCGCCAGCTTGCATTTCCATAGAAACAGCTTCATTTTCATTCGGCTCCCACTTGGGATCAATTTTAAATTCTGAAAATTGATATCCAAAAAACCCGGTATCGCTTTTAATGGACTGATACCCGACTTTCTTCCCAATATCCACTGGCTTTGATTCATCATAATATTTCCTTTTATGCGAACCAGGTAGAAATTTCATGCACCCATTTTCTTTTGTGGCATCTGTAAAAGTTGTCCATACAGTCAGATCAATTAAATCATCATTTTCTGTCATTGATTCAATCATAGGGGTACCGTTTGCATACTGGTAATTTGCAACCTGATGCCATTCAGTTCCTGCGCTTCCTGGAAATTTTGGGAAAAATTCCGTTCTCCAGCAAAAAATGTCATTTCCGAAAAGGCTTTGTATGCGCTTAACAATTTCTTTCCTGCAAATGTGCACAGCCAATTCTGGAATATCAAAATGACGATCGTAATTAACCTCATTGTCAAATATAATATTTGAGCGATCTGCATTATTCTTTCTTATTGCGCGCAATAGCGTTTTTGCATCATTTGGATCATATAGCTTAAAGGGTCCTGCAAAGCCATTTTTATAAAACGACTGTATTTCTGATTTAGTTAGACGCATATCTATAGCCCAAAAAATAACTTTTATCCGCAGAGAATAATCAATTGTTTTCGATATTGCAATAAATTCATTACAGAGCTAATGTATAAACCTGGAAATTACGACGAAAACCACTACAATGTTATCTTACTAGGCGAAAAATGAATATAAATCACATAAGCAAAGAAAAATTAACATCGCGCCTTACAAATCTATTTGGTGAAAAAAATATCTTGATAGATCCTGAATCAAAATTAATATACGGAAAAGATTTAACCAATAATTTCACTCCGGACCCTATGGCAATTGTCTTTCCTGAAAATCAAGAACAGGTTGTTGAACTTGTTAAAATTGCAAATGAAACTAAAACAGCGTTGGTTCCTTCAGGCGGACGCACGGGATACAGCGCGGGCGCTGTTGCAGCAAATCAAGAAATTGTTGTGTCATTTGAGAAAATGAATAAAATAATTTCTTTTGATGCATGTGATCGCAGTATTAAATGTGAGCCAGGAGTTACCTTAAAGGAAATTCAAAATTTTGCATCACAAAATAATTTATTTTATCCGATAGACTTTGCGCCATCTGACACTTGCCAGATAGGCGGCATGGTCGCAACCAATGCGGGCGGCATTAAAGTTATTCGCTATGGCTTAACACGAAACTGGATTTCGGGCTTGAAAGTTGTAACAGGTAATGCTGATTGCTTAGAATTAAATTATGGCTTGATTAAAAATGCTTGTGGCTATGATTTTCGACATTTGTTTATCGGCTCTGAAGGCACGCTCGGATTTATCACCGAAGTAACAGTAAAGCTAGCGCCAAAGCCAGTTGATACAAAAGTAGTTTTGCTTTCGGTAAATAATTGCAGAGATTTTTTAACCATTTTAAATTTATTTCAAAAAAAATTAATTGTATCTGCATTTGAATTTTTCTCCGATAGTGCGCTTTCTTATATGCTCAGTGAATCAAAATTAAATCATCTGTTTTCTCAAAAAACAGAGTTTTATATTTTAGTAGAATACGAATCGAGCTGTGAAAATGATATTGAATCAAAAAATATTATTCAAAATTGTATCAACCATAATTTTGTAAATAATTTTTTAGTGAGTGAAAATAAAATTCAAGCAAAACAATTTTGGCGTTATCGCGTTGAAATTTCAAGAGCTCTTAATTATTACTTCCCTTATAAATATGATATTGCGGTTTTATCTTCCAAAATAGCGGACTTTATTACTCAAGCTGATCTACTACTACTTAGAATTTACTCTGGATTTAAAATTATTTGGTTTGGGCATGCAGGAGACGGTAACTTACATCTTAATATCTTAAAACCAAATGAATTAGATAAGAGCCAGTTTTATTCTTATTGCGCTACAGCAAGCAATGAGCTCTATGCTTTAATTAAGCAATTTCGAGGTGCGATCTCTGCTGAACACGGCGTAGGTTTGCTCAAAAAGGAATTTTTAAAATATTCAAAATCAGAAACTGAAATAAATTACATGCGCGAAATTAAAAAAATATTCGATCGAAACAATATTATGAATCCAGGAAAGATGATTTAAGGGGCACTTTTAGTTTTTTATATAAGCTAAGCATCAAAGATAACCGGCCTTCAACTTACTACGCGCTAGTGACAATAAAACAGAAGCGGAGCGTTAGCGACTGCGAAAGTAATTAACTGATAAGTATCTTGTGGCGCTGCAGGTTAGTGAATCGCATTGTTTTCATAAAACAAAAGATAACGTATTTTTTAAAACAGAGTCGTATTTGATGCCTTTCATCTGTACTTCGCCTTCGTTAACACTCGGCTTCTGTAATATTAACACTAGCAAACAATAAGTTAGAGTGCGGTTATTTTTGAAATTAATGGTCGGATAAAAAAAACTAGGAGAGCGAGTATTGGTTTGCGGGAACCAATAGCAAATCACGCGGGCATTAATCAACGCTCCCCCAACACATAAACACACCCATCGAATAACGGCCGCGCTGTTCTAATAAACGATGCTTTTGGAAAAGTAATTTCGTTTCCACTCTCTTCTACGGTTACCGTAGTTGAAATAACGCCTGAAACATGCTCAATAGTAATTTCTTTCTCCCTATCGCTTACTTTTATATTTTCTTTATTCGCCATCTGGTAAGCCAATGTGCCGGGAATTAATGTTGCTGCAGCTAAACATAATCCTGCCGAAACAGCATGGGCATCATGACAATCAAATGGTGTGAAATATCGAGAAGTAATTGCACCTCCATTGCGAGGTGGCGCTAACATGCAAATTTTAGGATTAATTGATTTGGAAACATCACCCAAGCCCATATTTTTTGCAGCTTCTTGCCGAAGCGCTTCTAGGCGCATCATAAATTCCTTGTCAGAATCCAATTCATTCTTTGACTCATACCCTAGTTTTTTAAGATCATTCGCATAAGCGATAACCAACGGAACCGCAACATCAACGCATGAGACAGGTATGTTGCCAATATAATCAATAGTCTTTCCTGTTGGTAATAGTTTGCCAGTTTTTGAACCCACCGCGTTCAGAAAAGTTAATTTAATTGGCGCTCCTGTTCCGGGCACACCATCGATATGTGTTGCTCCTTCGTACGAAATTTTCCCTCCGGGTGTTTGAACAGTAGACTCCATTATCACGCCCGTATTTTCATTGTAAATTCTAACAACCGTTTCTGGATCGCACACCTCAACCAAGCCTCTCTCGATCGCAAATGGCGCAACAGCAGAAAGCATGTTGCCGCAATTCAGCGCTGTTTCAACAATTGCATTTTTAATATGTACTTGACAAAGAAGATAATCCACATCAACGCCATGACGATCTGATTTTCCAACAATGACTACTTTACTTGACAGTGAATCACCGCCGCCAATTCCGTCAATCTGTCTCTCACTAGGATCTGGAGAGCCCATTAAGCTTAATAAAACTTCTTCTCGCTTTTTTGGTTCTTGCGGCAGATCTTCTCGAATAAAACAAGGGCCTTTTGAAGTGCCGCCACGAAAATACATGCATGGAATACTATACATTGCTATCTCCTGCTATTTTAAAATAAAAACATTTTGGTAATAGTTTTAATCAGAGGGGACTAAATCAGCTATTAGTTTTAAGGAACCGCGCAAGTAGCCTTGTACTCAAGGCGAAATAAGCGGATTTTTCTGTAAAACATTGACTATGCTGATCCGCTTGTTACGTTCACTTCGTTCACTACACGCGCGGTTCCTCCAAACCAATAGCAAATTCCGCTGAATATCAATGCGCCTCATCCCAATTATTTCCCACACCAATCGCAACTAGTAATGGCACAGATAGTTTAATCGCAGATTCCATGCAAGTTTTAATCATTAAGCTGGCTGCATCGACCTGGCTTTTTTCAACTTCGAAAATTAACTCATCATGTACCTGCATGATCATTGACGCATTGAATTTATTTTCTTTTAATTGTGCATCAACGCAAATCATTGCAAGCTTAATCATATCAGCAGCAGTGCCTTGTAATGGCGCATTAATCGCTGCGCGTTCGGCTGCCATTTTTCGCATGTGATTAGAAGCATTAATATCGGGGACATATAAACGACGACCCAAAATAGTTTCAACATAGCCGTTTTTCTGCGCAAATTGACGTGATTTTTCCATATATTCTTTTACTTTAGAAAAACGTTTAAAATACACATCCATATATTCTTGTGCTTGATTTCGCTCAACGCCTAATTGTTTTGCCAGACCAAATGCCGACATGCCATATAATAATCCAAAATTAATCGTTTTGGCGCTGCGTCGCATATCATCCGTCACATCCTTTATATCAACACCAAACACTTCTGCAGCGGTTGACGCATGAATATCTAGACCATGCGTAAATGCATATAACAAAGCAGGATCTTGCGAATAATGCGCCATAATACGCAGTTCAATTTGCGAATAATCAGCAGAGACAATTTTAAAACCGGTCGGTGCAATAAATGCTTCTCGAATTTTTCTGCCTTCCGGTGTTCTAATCGGAATATTTTGCAAGTTTGGATTATTAGATGATAAACGCCCTGTCGAAGTGACTGCTTGATTATAAGAAGTATGCACTCGACCCGTTGTAGGATTCACCTGCTCTGGCAAGGCATCGGCATAGGTTGATTTTAATTTACTTAAACTCCTAAACTCCAAAATAATTTTCGGCAATTCAAAATCTAAGGCCAATTCCTGCATCACGTCTTCTGCAGTCGACGGCACGCCTGTCGGTGTTTTTTTAATAATGGGTAATTTTAATTTAGTGAATAACACTTCTTGTAATTGCTTAGGGGAATTAATATTAAATTGCTCACCTGAAATTGTAACGATTTTTTCTTCCAAATTTTTAATTCTTTCAGCTAATTCAACGCTTTGATTTTTCAGCATCTCAATATTAATTAAAACACCTTTGTATTCCATGTTCGCTAAAATAGGCATTAAGGGCCATTCTATTGATGTTAATACTGTTTCAATTGATTTTTCAGCTTCAATTTTAGGCCATAATATTTCATGCAATTGCAATGCTATATCAGCATCTTCTGCCGCATATTGTGTGGCAGCGGCAATTGCAACATGATCAAAAGTGACTTGTTTTACGCCTTTTCCAGCGACATCTTCAAATGTGATGGTTTGTTTATTTAAATATTGTAGTGCGAGTGCATCTAAATTATGTCGAGAGCTTGTACTGTTTAAAACATAAGACTCTAACATCGTGTCGCACATGGGCGCTGTGATCTCAATGTTATTGTTTTTTAAAATTTTATAATCATATTTTAAATTCTGGCCTATTACTTTTTTATTTTTATCTTGCAAATAAACTTTTAATTTACCTAAAACAACATTTTTTTCTAATTGCGGCTGTTTTTCAAGATGCGCAATAGGAATATACACAGCGTGATTGGGTTCAATACTGAGCGAAACACCTACTAATTCTGCGCGCATAGCATCGATATCTGTTGTTTCTGTATCAAAAGAAAATTGTTTTGCGCGTGATAATTTTTCACAATATTGCTCAAATGATGTTAAATCTTGTATTGATTGATAATGCGAATTAATTTCTTTTTTTTCTATTATATTTATATTATTTTTATTTTTTAATTCTTTAAGCCAGGATGAAAATTGCAAATCAGTATATATTTTTTCTAATTCTAAAAGATTGGGCTCTTTGCAGATCAACTGATCGAGTGACTCTACATTGTTAACATCGCATTTTATCGTGACCAATTCACGCGATAATGGCAGTATTGTTAAGCTTTCGCGTAAATACTCACCCACTTTTCCTGAAATTTTATCAGCATTGTTAACAATATTATCCAGCGTGCCATACTCTTCAAGCCATTTTGCAGCTGTTTTGGGCCCCACTTTTGGAACACCCGGAACATTATCCGATGTGTCACCCATCAATGCTAAATAATCGATGATTTGATCGGGTTTCACGCCAAATTTTTCAAACACACCGCTTTCATCTAATAACCGATCACTCATGGTATTAATTAAGCTGACGTGCGGATTCACCAATTGCGCCATGTCTTTGTCCATGGTTGAAATCAGCGTACTCACGTTTTCTTTTTCGGCGATTTTCGCAAGCGTGCCAATCACATCATCTGCTTCAACACCGTCATGAATGACCAGCGGCAAACCCGCTGCGCGAATTAATTCAAATAATGGTGCGATTTGATCGCGCAATTCATCGGGCATTGCAACACGATTGGCTTTATATTCTGGATAAAGCGCATGTCGAAATGTTTTGCCTTTGGGGTCAAACACCACAGCAATATAATCGCATGGTGTGGTCTGCATGAGTTTTTTAATCATGCTCATGACGCCATAAATCGCCCCCGTTGGTCTGCCGTCTTTGGTCATCAAAGGGGGTAGCGCATGATAAGCGCGAAATAGGTAAGATGAGCCGTCAATTAATATGAGTTTTTTGGTCATTTTATAATCACTTTATAAAAATTGTGGTATGCTAAAAGCTGCTAAAAAGTATATCATGTGAGCCCAAGTCCATTGTGGAAATCTTAACAGGAATTTTGCATGAAACGATCTGTCACCACTTTTACTTTATTGCTAACTTCAGTTAGCGCAATCTTAGGTTCTGGTTGGCTTTTCTCCGCTTACTACACGGCTCAAAACGCAGGTCCTGCTGCATTATTCTCATGGGTTATCGCGGGCTTTTCTGTGATGTTTGTCGCTTTTGTTTTTGCAGAGCTCAATGCTATGTTGCCGGTCATGGGCGCGAGCACGCGAATTCCGCAAATTACGCACGGCACGCTCGTTGGATTTATGTATTCATGGATTATTTGGGTTTGTTATGCCGCTATTCCACCCACCGAAGTACAAGCCGTTATTCAATACTTAAGTTTTTATTATCCTAATCTTGTTTTTGCAGCAGGCGGCTTAACTAAGGACGGCTATGTTTTAGCGACTATTCTAATGATTGTGATGAGCGCCTTTAATGCCTTTTCACTGCGCTGGCTGTTGCGTTGCAACACGACACTGACATTAATGAAAATTATTGTGCCTGTGTTAATTATTGTTTTTATTTTCGTTTATTATTTTAATGCACACCATATTATTCATCCCGCTGAATCCAGCTTTATGCCGATGGGCGCCAAAGGGATGTTAACCGCAATTTCTGCGGGCGGTATTATTTATGCGTTCAATGGCTTTACGCAGGCTTGCGAATTAGGTGGCGCTGTTAAAAGACCTGCGGTTGCTCTGCCCATTGCGATTATTGGCTCTGTATTTTTGACCATGTTAATTTATGTGGGTTTACAAGTAGCATTTTTAACTTCGCTTGAACCCCATAATTTAATTCATGGCTGGCAGCACATGTCTCTTTCAGGCGGAAACAGTCCGCTTGCCGCTATTTTGCATCAAGATGGATTTCAATGGTTAATTCCTATTTTATTTGCCGGCGCTATTATTGGACCGCTTGCTGCAGGTTTAATTTATGCCAGTGGCGCTGCGCAATCATTGCGAAGCAAAAGTATTAATGGTTATTTACCCAGTTTTTTACAAATTTTATCCCGTCAGCACACACCCATTTATGCCATTGGTGTTAATTTTATTATCGGTATGATGATGTTTGCGCCGCTGCCAGGCTGGAATAAAATGATTTCATTTTTAACATCACTGATGACGCTTACTTACACTATTGGACCCATTTGTTTGATTGCCTTACGCGATCAAGTCCCGAACCAAAAACGTCCGCTAAGACTGCCTTTTGCAACGCTATGGGGAACAGTAGCATTTTATATATGCACTGTGTTTAGTTATTTTAACGGTTGGGAAATTATTTCAAAATTAGGGTTAAGTTTTGCTGCGGGTTTAATTATTTTACTCATTTATCGCGCTTGCTCAAAAGACGCTAGAAAAATTGATTTGCATTGGCGCGCATCGATTTGGATTTGGCCTTATATTGGCGGCTTAACACTCATTTCTTATTTTGGCAGTATCGGCACAGGCAGAAATATATTAACGTTTGGTTATGACTTAATTGTGATTGCTGTTTTTTGTATTTTTATTTTAATGCTTGCAAAATACTTTAAATTACCCGCAAAAACAACGCAAAAATATATTGAGGAAATGTCAGTGACGCATCAGTAATGCAAGGCTTATTTACATCATTGAAACTCGCTTACATCCTGTTTCTTTTTGGAGGAAAGTAATAAAAAAGGCCGCTATAAAAACAATGGGTAGGGCTAAAAATGCCATTTTATAGATGCTTGGCGAGAAATAGTGAATGCCATTTTGCAATGCCCCATCCCAGAAGTGATCCAAAATCAGGCCGACCACCGGGATCATTAACGCGCCAATAATCACAGAAGCCATATTGGCAAGCCCCAGCGCAATACCCGTAAATTGACGAGAATTAATTTCAGATGCCATTGAATAAGACACAACAATGCCGCTATTAAAAAATCCATAGACAAACAACAATATCGTAGTATAAAAAGGTGATAAATTGCCATATATAACCGCTGTTAACAAAAGCAAACAAAAAACAGCGGACACCCTCATCACAATCACGCGTTTTTTTAAATAATCTGAAACCCAGCCCAAAACGGGGCAGCCAATGGCAAGACCGATAAACATAATCCCCGTCTCATGTCCTGCGTTCGTAATTGGAATATGCTGATTCGCACTTAAAAATGGTGCGCCCCATTGTTCGCCAAAACAGGCGCTCGGCGCATACAGCAAACCCACAAACAAGCAATTGAGCCAGCTCTGATGGTTAGTTAACACTGCCTTTAACGCGGGCAATATTTTCACGGACAGTAATGTATGAGCATCTTCTAGATGAGATTGTCGGCTTTTATCTTTGACAAAAATAAAAACAAGAAGGCAGAGTAAAATAAAAAATAAACCAAATCCATGCATCGCTTCTCGCCAACCGACGGAATGATACACCATAGCCATAGGTCCTTGGCCAATCATCGCTCCCAACATACCCATCGCTTGCGTAATTCCTGCAAGCAGCGCAAAACGCTCGCCAGAAAAATGCAGCGACACTAATTTCAATGTTCCTACAAAAGCGAAAGATGCGCCAAAACCCATTAAAATACGGCTAAAATAACCTATCTGAATAGAATGTGTGTCAGAGAAAACAAAAGCACTTATCGCACAAATCAAAATTGCGACAACCAACAATCGCTTTGGCCCAAACCGATCGACTAAAATACCGACGGGGATTTGCATGCCAATATAAGCATAGTAAAAATAGCCTGAAAAAAGCCCGACTGCAAACGCATTCACATGAAATGTATGCATTAACTCTGGGGTCAACACGCTTGGAGACACACGAATAATGTAATCAACCAAAAAAAACAATGCGCCTAAAAACCAGATAAAATACGGACTAACTAATGCTTTATGACTATTTTTTTTCATCAATATCTCAGTATTTGTTAACAGATTTGACACTTTATCACAAAAATAAAATACGGCAATGTATTCTCTTTGTAAATCATGCGGCTTTTTTCAAATGAACCTCAACGGTCATTTTAATTTTAGCCTGATCCAGCATATCCTGAATTGCAAGCTCAACAAACTGTGTTGTCAAATAACCCAATTTTTCCGCAAATTGTTGCGCGGTTTTTGGGCTTACGATTTTTCTGCCATGTTCTAAATCACACAAGTATTGACTGGAGACACCGAGCGTCTTTGCAAATTCAATTTGTGTCTTCTCATCACACATTCGAATAGACCAAAGCATATTACCCAATGTTAATTTTTTTTTCGTGATCTTTTGGAGCGCAATTGCAGCTTTAGTACTCATGCTTGCTAACCTCTACAATTAAAATTAAATTAATTTCTCCAGTCACTTTTTCTTCATAAATCGCGCGATAAGCTCTGTTGAGTCTAATCGAGCGCTGACCCTTTCGATCGCCTTTTAGTGACTCATCATGATAGCCAGGGACCTTCCTGACAGCTGAAATACCATATTTTTCAACCGCATCAACCCAATGTTCAAGCTTAGTTACAATATGAAGCGGCATTTTCTCAAGTTTTTCTAATGCGCTTTTTTTAACATCAATCACACATTTCATATATTCCCTATTATAGTGTAAATATACCCCAATAAAGTGTAAATGTAAAACACCCAAATTTAAAAAATTAAGATGGAACACATTACTGCTAATTTATTTATCTTGCAAGACTGCGTTTCTGAAAAGGTACATTTCCCATTACCACTTTTTTTCCCGTTTTTTTCTCCAATTCCAACCGAGCTTGTTTCGCAATTTTTCCGCCACTTTTACTTGCCACTTTATTTTCGGCAAGGCCTTTTGCTTCAATCGTTTCTGCAATTTGGCGGGTTGATAATTCAGCCAGTGCTGTAAAAATGAGCTCTGCTTCTGACATGTGATCGCGTAGATTTTGAGTTTCTAGTTTTTTTAGCTTTTTATGCTCTTTGATAGAAATTCCTGACCATTCTTGATGAATAATATTAGTTAAGATTGCAAACTCATTGCCTTCTTTGACATTGTTGTTTTTCCAATAATCCGTTAGCTTATTGCGAGTTTCTTGACCGGTCATTCTTTGCTGAATCCATTTTTCACTTCGACCATGTTTTTGCCAAGTTTCTCTTGCGCGATTTAAAGAGAGTTCAGGGTTGGACATTTCTTGAATGCGCTCATACCCCACTTTTGCTAACCAGAGTTTTATTGGTTCAGCTTTGGGGCTCGGGACGGATTGAATGAGACGAAGCAAAGTTTCTGCGGTTGCAACGTCGGTGAGTCGTGATTTTCCGTCTTCGGCTGGCATTTTCAACTGGTGACAGTTTGTCACCAGTTCACTCCCCTCTGCTTTTAATCGTTCTTTAAGCTTATTCCAATATTTTCTGGCAGTTTGATAATCCGTTTGCTGTGTCAGCGCTTGAATAATATCAATCACTGAAAATAACCAGGTTTGTGTTTTTTCGTCATAAATTCTACGAATATTATAATTTTCAAAAATTGTAAGATTGTTTTCCATAAAGGCTCCATTTAAAAAATTAAGATGGAACACATTACTGCTGATTTATTTATTTTGCAATACCGTATTTTTGAAATAGTGCGTTAATATATTCTCATGACTGCAACGCTTGAATAGGATTTAATTGAGAGGCGCGCCACGCGGGATAAATACCCGAGAAAACACCGACCAAAAATGAAATGCTAAATCCCAATACGACGGGTAAAACATAAAAATAAAATTGCCAGCCTGAGAATTCTGCCAAAATAAATGACGTTAATGTGCCGACGATAACACCGAGTAATCCGCCGCACAGTGTTAATAAAACAGATTCAATTAAAAACATGCGTAAAATATCTTTTTGTCGCGCGCCGAGTGCCATGCGAATACCAATTTCACGTCGCCTTTCAACGACAGACACAAGCATAATATTCATCACGCCAATACCACCGACAATTAATGAAATGCAACCAATCGCAATCAATAATAAATTATACGTTTCGCGTTGTTTTCCAATAAGCTCAATAATTTGCTCAGGACTGCTAAAAGCAACTTGTTTTTGCGGCAGTAATCCCTGCAGAAATTGCGTTACTTGTTGTTTTGCCACTGTAATATTAGGATGCTGAATGAGTCTAATTAAAATATTATTAATATGCGTATTTTTGGCTAAAAAAAACGATGTTTGAATTGGAACGACCAAGCTGTGATTTAAATCAGCGGAAATAAATAAATTCGGTGGCCATGATTTCATAATGCCGATTACTGTAAAAACTGTGCCGCCAACCCGAATTTGTTTTCCTAAAGGATCAACGCCTGTTTTAGCAATCTGATCCGCCACTCTTGCGCCAATGACGCAAAAATAATTCTGTCCATCAAGGTAGGATACAAAACGTCCGCGCGCCAAATTCACTTTTGCAATTACTTTGAAATTATCCATTGCGCCGATAATTTGTGATTGCAAATTGATATTTTCAAAATAAGCGCTTTGATATAATGTTGTATAAGGCGCGACCTCAATAATTTGTTTTGATGATGCAATTAATGCGGGAAGATCTGATAATGAAAATTGTTGTGTCTGTGATGTTGAACCACCTTGGCCTGATTGTTGATCGCGCAAATTTAATGATAATAAATTTGTGCCGAGTGATTTAAATTGCGTTAACGCATGCGCTGTTGCTAATTGACTCGATGAAATCAGCGCAACAACCGATCCTGTTCCGACTAATACGCCCAAAATAGCTAAAAACGAGCGTAATTTAGCGCTCCACATATTAATGGCTGCTTCTCGAAAATGTGTTAATAATACCATTGCGCCTCACACAGCTGATGTCGATTTAACCATGCCATCTAGAATATGAACTGATCGTTGACATTGCGCCGCAATCTCTGGATTGTGCGTCACGATGACAACAGTTGTTCCTGAAACTGACATTTGCTCTTCTAATAATTTCATAATTTGCGCTGTTGTTTCTGTATCTAATGCACCCGTTGGCTCATCCGCTAAAATCAAACTCGGCTCACCCACCAAGGCACGCGCGATAGATATGCGCTGCTGCTGCCCACCTGATAATTCCAGCGGTTTGTGTGTTGCGTATTTTGACATCTGTACTCTATCCAACATTTCCATCGCGCGTTTTTTCATCTCGTCGCGCGTAAAAGGCTCAATACGTCGATAGGTCAATGGCAATATCACATTTTCAAGTGCTGTAAATTTTGGCAGCAAATTATATTGCTGAAATACAAAACCCAGACGTCGATTACGCAATGACGCTAACTTGTCGCCCGTAAAAGTAGTTGTATCAAGATCATCTAAATAATATTTTCCGGTGGATGGCTTATCGAGTAAACCAATAATATTCATAATCGTTGTTTTACCAGCGCCCGAAGGACCAATAATGCCAAACAACTCGCCGCTATTAATCTTAAAATTAATTCCTTTGAGTGCTTCATAGGCACTTTCAGTGCCTGCATTATATATTTTAGTAATATCCTTAAACTCAATCATTACGGCGTCGCCCCGTCAGTAACAATGACTTTATCACCCGCCTTTATGCCTTGCGTAATAGACACTTCTGTTGCGGTGGTTTCGCCAGTCTGCACAGAAACCGTAGTGGGTTTTCCATTCGCCCCCACAATAGTCACAACACTCCCATTGTCACTTCGCGATACAGCATTAATCGGCAACATGATTTCTGAAGGTGATGGAATATCAATTTCAAATTTTGCCGTCATGCCCACGCGAATTTTCTGCATGTCTGCTTCGCTGACGACGGGAATTTTAATTTCAACCGCATAAACACTCAATCCGCTGCCACTCGAATCTTGTTTTGCTTGTGCTGAAACAGAAGTAATTTTTCCGTGCAAAACAATACCCGGAAAAGCGCTACCCGTTGCAATAACATCCATGCCTTTATGAATGCGATCGATATTAATTTCACTAACATTAAAATCTGCTTTTAAACCTGATAAATCTCCAATTGATAATAACAGCTGGTCTTCTTTCACTGTTGTGCCTTGTGTTAATACGCCTGAAGAGGCATCATTGCCACCGCCACCTTGATTGGGCGGTGGAAATAAAGCAACGCCGCTGCCCGTTGCTACAATCACGATATTTTTAAAATGCACTTGCAAAACTGAATTGACTTCTGCGGTATCGGAAATCGATAGCTGCTCAATTTTTTTCACATCCACGCCAGCGGTTCTTAATACTTTCTCTAATTCATACCGCGCTTCTAAAAAATCCAATGACGTATTATCAAATGCTGTTTGCTCGCTAATATATTGTGATTGTGGAATAACACCTGCTGCATATAAAGCTTTTGTGCCCGTAAATGATAATTTTCCGTTTGCATAAGCTTGTTTCTTTTGTAAAAAATCATTGACGGCTTTTTTATATTTTTCTGCTAATGGTTTTGAATCCAAAACCATTAATTTTTGACCCGATTGTATTTTTTCACCATAATTAAAATCCATCTCAGTAATAATGCCAGCGACATTGCTAATAACAGCAGTTGTTGAAATCGGCAAAAGCGTTCCTGTAAAATATAATTTTTGCACAGGTGATTTTTGTGTCGCAACAATAATATGTGTTTTATTTGACGCGCTGGTTTTATTTTTTTTTGTTTTATCGCAACTTGCTATTAAAAAAGAAAGTAGCATCAAAACAATTATTCCCATTTTTTTTAAGCATCTATTTTTCATTGGCTTAATACCTAAGTTTAATATTCCATTTTTCCAACGTTAATCCCAAAATCTGATACAGCACATCCACATCATCTAAATAGCTAATTTGCGAATTAATTAAACTCACTTGTTCTTGCAGCAATTGATTTTGCATGGTGTTTACTTCAAACACCGTTGTTTTACCGTATTTTAATTTTAGGTTTGTGTTATCCAATGTTTGCTGTTGCATCTTCAGCGCCAACTCTGAAATCTTAATTTGCTCTTTTTGATTTGCAATCGTTTGCAGCTGATTAATGACCTGACCCACCAACGCTTCTTTGGATTGCTCTAAATTAATTTTTGCAGTTTCAATCGCCTCTTGCGCATCAACAACGGCTGCTTTTAAAGCAATTTGATCAATCGGCACACTTAAATTAAACGCCAATGTCGGATTCGTGCTCAACGATGAAATAGATTGGCCGGGCGCACTACGCTGACTGCCCAATGTTGTTGCAGACGTTGCGGTTAATGTCCATTTGCGATTATTAATCGCTGTAATTAATGCGCGTTTAGTGATACCCAGTGAAATCACAGCTTGTTGATAAGCAACATTGTGCTTTAAAGCTAACTCAATGCATTTCTGCAAACTGGGAATGTGTTGATGTGTAATTTGAATATGTCGATCAATCACAATTTTAGCGGTTGGCTGCATGCCAAGCTGTGTTAAAAAAGCTTGATAGGTTGTTTCAACAGAGAGCTCTTGTGCAACCAAACCCAATCTCGTGGTTTCTAAATTTTGTTGTTGTTGTAACAAATCAGAACGCGCCATCACACCGGCTTGCACTTGAAGTTTGGATTGCTTAACGGATATTTCTTGATCTTTCAATGATTCTTTATTCACATCCAAGCTGCTGTAAGCTTCAACCAAGGCATTGTAAGCATTAATCACATCGATTACATCAGTAATAACATTATTTTTAAAATTCAAACGCGCGATCGTTTCATTATCAACCGCATTTTGATAATTCACCATGCCATTTTGCAATCCAAAACCTTGCAGTAATTGTTGCGTGCCTGTTAACACAGTAGAGCCTGTGCCGCCCAATAAATTATTGGTGTGCTGAATTGAAACGCTCGTACCGGTCGGCGCATTATACGCAATACCGCTGCCTGCCGACCAAACGGGCGGTGTACCATTTTGTAAGGTTGAAGATGCGGTAAATGGCGTCCATTGAATCCAATATTGCTGCAATGATGTTTCTAATCCAAATTTATCGACGATACGTTGCAATTCTGCCACTTGCACACCCGGATTGGTTCGCAGCGACAAAGCAATCGCTTCTCTTAAACTCATGGGCTTTGCAACAGCGGGAAACGCATTGGGTTCTGGAATATCGGCCAATGTTTTATACGTATCAGTTGTGCTGGTGATCAACGGTTCATTCGGATGATCAGTCGCATTTGATAATGGCGGTGACTCTTGTTTTCTTTCGACACGATACGCTTCGACTTGATCTGTTCTGGTTTGCGGGTAAACTGGTGCACTGTAAGAAGGATCAGGCGTTGCATCAGGTGGCGGCAAAATAGAACCTGGCGGCGGTAAATTGGCGGATAAAGCAAATCCACAGAAAAGCAATCCCTGCCAAATAAGCCTGGAAAAAAATTTCCGCATCACGTGCCTTTATAATTAGTAAAACCGACATCGTTTATAATACGCGAAATAATAATAATATGAAATTAATAGCTGACCAACAAATCCAATTTGTAAGTGAATTTTTTACGCAATGTGATGAGTTAACGCTGGTATTGGACAAAAATATTACAAAATCAACACTAAAAGATGCTGATGCGCTTTTAGTGCGCACAGTCACGCCTGTTAACAAAAATCTTTTAGAAAACACTCAAGTCAAATTTGTGGGTGCCGCATCAACAGGGATTGATCACATTGATCATGAATATTTAAAACAAGCCGGTATTGTTTTTGCGGATGCAGCGGGCTGTAATGCCAATGCTGTTTTAGAATATGTTTTATGTTGTGTCGCCAGCCTAAAATTAAAATCCAAATCGACTATTGGCATTGTGGGTTGTGGACGCATCGGAAGTTTAGTTGCACACACTTTGGATCAATTGGGATTTAAAATACTTTGTTGTGATCCATTGTTGCTGAACAAACCCCATTTTGATTTTGTATCACTAGAAACCATATTATCTGAAAGTGATTTTATTACGATTCACACGCCTTTAACTCAATCTGGCGCACACCCCACTTTTCATTTATTCAATCAAGCACTGTTAAAAAAAGCAAAAAATAATGCAATCATATTAAATACCGCGCGAGGTTCTGTGATTGATCAACGCGCTTTGTTAAATGCAAAAAATATTCATTTTTGCTTGGATGTGTGGGAAAACGAACCTGATATTAATGTAGATTTACTCAATCGCGCTTTAATCGCAACGCCGCATATTGCGGGCTATACGATTGATGCAAAACGAAAAGCAACCGAATTAATTTACAATCAAGCGGCAGCATTTTTTAATTGGAAAAAAATACCTGAATTATCCCATCAAAAATCAGATAATTTATTATTGCAGCATAAAAATAATTGGGCGGTATTTGTATTATCTCATTTTAATCCAATGATTTTAACCCAATTATTAAAAAACAAAATACAAAATAGATCAGATAAAAATAGGATTAAAACTATTTTTCTCAACGAAAGAAATAATTATCCGCTGCGAAAAGAATTTAATTAATTTGTTTGCGAAGGACCCGGCAGCGATACAGTTGCTTCTGGCGCAGGAATAGATGAAATAACCGGTTTTACGGGTATCAACGTGGGCATTGGCGCAGGTTTTAATGCTGGTACTGATACGGGTGCTGGTGTTGGTGCTGGTGCTGGCGCTGGTGTTGGTGTTGGTGTTGGTGCTGGTGTTGGCTTTTTCGGTTCTGCGGGTTCAGATTTCAACTGTCTTGATTGAATTAATTTCTTCACTTCATCCACAGAATCATTAGGCAAGCCAGCTGATTGTGTTTTCGGATAAACAATCGTTTGATGCGATCGGTCCAGCGATTTTAAAATAACCGCGCTGTCTTCATTAGGAAAAACAATGCGTTTGTTCATCCATGAATTTATTTGCGTTAAATCTTGTAACGACAAGGTGCCCGCCGCTAATTTCAGTGAAATCACGCTGTTTAAATGCGCATATTGATCATTGGCATATTGTTGCTGCGCTTGATACAACGTTGTCAGTGCATTTAATACGTCAACCATGGTGCGGGTACCCACCTTCAAGCCCGCTTCTGTTGCATCCAATGCATTTTGCGCTGCAACAATGCGTTCTTTGTCTGCTTTAATTTGGCTGATACTAGAAGAAGCGGTTAAAAAACTAGAACGCGTATCATCAACGACTTGCCGATGAATTTGATCAAGCTTGCCCGAGGCAGTGACGTAGTCATAACGCGCTTGTTTTGTCGTTGCAATCACGGCGCCACCTTGAATAGGATTATAAGCCAAATTTAATCCCAACATTTGCGTATCTTGAACTGAATTATTCGGAATACCCAGCGTGTTTGAAGGATTGTCAGCCGTTTGTGTTTGTGTCACACCACCTTGTAAATTAATCGAAGGGTAACCCGCCGCTCTTTGTTGCTTAATATTATCCATTGCAGCAATCACAGTGTAATTTTGCGCTTTAATCGAATAGTTTTGCTGATTAGCCACATCCACCCACTGTTCAATATTATCAGGCTGTGGTTTGAGCAATGGCAATTGCGTGCGAATGCCGTTTAATGCTGAATAATGTACGCCGGTAATGGCGCGCAAATTTTCAAGCTGAATATTTAAATTATTTTGCGCAGCAATTTGCTTAGCCGTGACATTGTCATAACTTGAACGCGCGTCATACACATCTGTAATAGCAATTAAACCCACTTTAAATTTTTGCTCTGAAGTAACTAATTGCTCCCACACGGCATTTTTATCAGCAACTGTGTAACGCAATTGATCGTACGCTTGTAGCACATCAAAATAAGCCTTGGCTGTGCGTTGCATTAAAGATTGTTCCGAAGCAAGATAACTTGCAGTTGCTGCTTTCACCGACGCGCTTGCTTTTTTAATTTGTGCCCAGACGGCGAAATTAAAAAGCGGTTGCGTTAACGTCAAGGTAAACCCATAGGTCCAATTGTAACCATTAAGCGCACTCGTAATATCACTGGGCTCGCTATCAGAATAATTTCGATCCGCAAAAGCCGTCGTGCCCACTTGTGGCAAGTAGCCCGCTTCTGCAATAGGTAGATTCATTTTTTGAGATTGCCAAGATGACTCGGCTTGTGCAAAAGCAGGGTCACTTAACACAGCCTGATGATAGACCTGAAGCAAATCTTCAGAAAAAATTGATGGCGAAAACAAGCCGATTAAGCAACTGCTAAAAATCAACAACGAACGCAAAGCTTGTTTCATTCAAAATCCATTCATTACGCAACCGACGTCTTCTATTATCCAGAATAAAAAAGCAAGAAGCAATCCGTGTTTTGCTGAAAAATGGTTATTTTATGCTTTGAAATGCTGTTTCAGCAGCCTCCAACGTCTTGTCGATCACAGCATTTGTATGCACAGTTGAAACAAAACCTGCCTCAAAAGCGGATGGCGCAAGATAAACACCTAAGTTCAATATATGTGAAAAAAAGGCTTTAAAATGGGCTAAATTGCATTTCATCACTTGCGAATAACGCGATATATTGGGCTCATTTGTAAAAAATAATCCAAACATGCCAGCGCAATAATTCACAGAAAATGGCACGCCAAATTGATCGGCCAGTTTTTTCATCCCCAGAACTAATTTTTGAGTGCTTTCTGATAAAAAATCATAGGTTTTGAGATTTAACTGCTGCAGAGTCGCAAGCCCAGCCGCCATCGCGACAGGATTACCCGATAAAGTACCGGCTTGATAAATCGTGCCGACAGGCGATAACAAGTCCATTAAATCTGCTCTGCCACCAATGGCACCCACTGGCATGCCACCACCCATAATTTTTCCGAGTGTTGTTATGTCGGGTTTCACGCTAGTTAAACTTTGTGCGCCTTGAAAACCAACGCGAAAACCGGTCATGACTTCATCAAAAATTAATAAGCTTTTATACTGATCACAAATTTCGCGTAGATCTTTTAAAAAATTTTCTTCAGGCAGCAACATATTCATATTGCCCGCAATGGGCTCAATAATAATTGCTGCGATTTGATTGCCAAATTGCTTAAATAATTTCTCTACTGAGTCGATATTATTAAATTCGGCTACCAGAGTATGTTTTGTAAAATCCGCTGGAATGCCAGGCGAGCTTGGCGCGCCGAATGTTAATGTCCCTGACCCTGCCTTTACTAATAAACTATCGGCATGGCCATGATAGCAGCCTTCAAATTTAATTATTTTATCGCGACGCGTAGCGCCTCGCGCTAAACGAATCGCCGTCATTGTGGCTTCCGTTCCAGAATTTACCATGCGAATTTTTTCAATAGAATCTACTCGCGAACAAATTTCTCTGGCTAAATTAATTTCAGCTTCGCAGGGCGCGCCAAAGCTTAATCCCTTTTCTGCTGCATTTTTAACAGCTTCAATTACGATTGGATTAGCGTGCCCCAAAATCATCGGACCCCATGATCCAACGTAATCAATATAAACATTTCCATCGACATCTGTTAAATAAGCACCTTTTGCAGAAGCAATAAATCGCGGCGTACCACCGACTGATTTAAAAGCACGCACCGGTGAATTCACACCGCCCGGAATAGTGTGTTGCGCAAGCGCAAAATCTTGCTCAGATTGAATTATTTTCATATTTTTATTTACGGCTTCACTGTTACCAAAATCACAATTAAAATTAAAAGCACGGTTGGCACTTCATTAAAAAATCTAAAAAATGTTGCAGAATATTTATTAGAATCTGCTTTGAATTTTTTAAGAATATTACCACAAGCATGATGAAAACCCAATAATAAAACCACCAAAATTAATTTTGCGATCATCCAATTTTCATGCAAATAATAACCCCAATTAAAACTTAAAAGCCAGATGCCAAATGTAACTGTTAAAATTGCAGCTGGCGTCATAATCATCCAATATAATTTTTTCTCCATGATTTTAAATCGCTCGATACTAATCACATCAGCTGCCATCGCGTGATATAAAAATAATCTCGGCAGATAAAATAAACCGGCAAACCACGCCACCATAAAAATAATGTGAAACGCTAGAATCCAGTGCATAAAACCTCTTGCAAGACCTCTTGGGCGTCAAAAACGCCATTTTTTCTATCTAGCTGTAATTTAACATAAATTTGACTTATTTCTCTCCTAATCTGCAAATGTCGATCTTAAGAGATTTTTTTGTCAATCAAAATTTCTCTACTAATCTGCAAATGTCGATCTTAAGAGATTTTTTAGGTTTGACAGGCTTGCACAAAACCCCCATAATCCGCGGATGTCACACAATACTGCTCAAAATTTCGAAATAAAACCTGCTGCAACGCTGATTTTCACTGATGCGGCTGCAGAAAAGGTGTATTCGCTCATCTTGGAAGAAAACAATCATAAGCTCAGCTTGCGTGTTTTTATCACCGGCGGTGGCTGCTCGGGTTTTCAGTATGGCTTTACGTTTGACGAAGAAATCAATGACGATGATCTCAAGATTCATAAAAAAATCAGCGGGGAGTCCGGCGAAGATGTTATCGTAACATTACTAATTGATCCCATGAGTTTTCAATATTTGCAAGGCGCGACAATTGATTATCGCGAAGATGTTTCTGGCTCACAATTTATTATTAAAAACCCCAATGCCAAAACTACTTGTGGTTGCGGCTCTTCTTTTTCGGCGTAATTTAATTTAGGGTTAGGGTGAGGGCTTTTTCAAATACACATCAAACCGACTGCTTTTGCCTTCGAAAATAATATCGGGTTTTTGATTGTCGATAGAGGGCGCTGATTTTGCGCGTTTCACAACGACTCTTTTTTTAGCTTTGCTTAAAGCGCACTGTAATAATTGTGTAGAATCTAAATCATCACCGACAATTTCTTTGAGTATTCTCATTTCTTTTTTATTTAAAGCAGATTTGTTTTGATCTCGAAACATGGGATCGCAATAAATCACATCAGGAAAATTTTCTGGATGTAATTGCGATAAATAATTAAGCGAATCAGCAAAAATTAATTTTAAAGATAATTGTTGAAACCAATTTTCTGTAGAAGCGCGCATTAATCCATCTTGCAATAACGCATGAATTATTTTTGATTTTTCGCACATCACCACATCGCAACCTAATGCAGCTAATACAAAGGCATCTCTGCCTAAACCCGCCGTTAAATCTAAAACCGATAATTTTTCTTTGGGCTTAATGCCAATAGCACGCGCGATTAATTGTTTTTTCCCACCGCCAAAGCGGTGGCGATATTCCAATGGTCCGCGGATAAAATCAACAAAAATAGGGCCAGGTGCGTCTTTTGCGGTTAATTCAAGACAGAGATGATCATTTTCAAGAATAAGCAAAGCTTTAAAATTTTCCCCTTCGCTCGCGCTCGGGTTCTGAAAGATTTTGGGTGTGCTCGCGTTCTGAATATGCGGAATATTTAATGCTTTTGCTAATTTTTCAGCTTCTGCTTGTCTGCTCTCATCTTTACACAATATGACGATATTTTTCATAGGAAATTACAACTCTTTTTCTATCTGTTTTCCTTCAGATTTTATTTTTCGATTAATTTTTTTGACATCTTCAGCGCGAGATAATTTCTCAGGATAAATATTTTGTTCAACCAATAAGTTTCGTACATTTTTGTTATTTTTAACGTGCTCTTTTGAAATCACTTGCTCGCCTTGTAAATTATCGCGAGTAGTATTAAATGTTGTGATTTCATTTGCAAAATCTTTGGCTTTAATTGTAATGGTCGGCAAAAAATCTGCGAGCGCTCTGCCTTCCGGAATCAATAATTTACTTTTCATTTTTTTGGTATCGATGCCAAATAAGGCTTCATCACCTTTGCTGCGAATACGTGCAAAGCCTTGTCCATCAACACCGCGCTCAAATAAAATGCCGGATAATATTTTTTCCGAATTAGATAATTTTTCTCGCAGTTGTAAACGTTCAATTTCAGCAAGTCGCTGCTCGATAATTTCTTGTTTCCGCGTTTGCACTGCGAAATACGTTTGTGCAAATGCAATTTCAGTTTTACGCGGATCACCGTTTTGAGCGATAAGATAACAGGCGTAACGAGTCAATTTGACATCATCGACTTCTCTTTGACCGCCTTTGCCTAATGAGATCATCTTCCTGACGTCGGGAAAATGATCCAGTGAAGAGTGTTTAGAATTTGTACAAGCCTCTTTTGCTCTTATGATTACATTCAGAAAATTCTCCCACTTTTCATACCCCAGCAATTTCTGCAAATCTCTGGCATACCAAAATTCTACCTCGCCATTTCGCTGAACAATATTTTCAAATGCGCTGTGTAATTGCGTAACCAATTCTTTTTTCATAAACAATTCCTTATTTATTTTATATTCGAATTGCATAGCATGCGCATTATATTTTTTATTGTCAATTGCGGACTTTTTATTGAACAAAATGAATTATACCAACTTCAATTGCGCTTCAACGACATCTAAAAATTCTGATGCGATATCTAAATCAAATAATTTATTTAATTCACGTACGCACGTTGGGCTCGTGACATTTATTTCTGTTAAATAATCACCAATAATATCTAAGCCGACAAACAATAACCCTTTTTCGCGTAATACAGAACCCACTTGTTCGCAAATCCATTTATCGCGCGATGTTAATTCGCGGCCTTCGCCTGCTGCGCCTGCAGCTAAATTGCCGCGAAAATCATCTTGTGCTGGCACACGCGCCAATGCATACGGAATAGGTTGTCCGTCAATCATTAGAATTCTTTTATCACCTTGTAAAATTTCAGGAATATATTGCTGCACCATCACTGTTTTAGTATTATTTTGCGTCATTGTTTCAATAATGGATGCGTGATTGGTATCTTGCATTGATAATTTAAAAATAGAATTTCCGCCCATGCTGTCTAATGGTTTAATAACAGCTATTTCAACAGCATCTATAAAATCTAAAATTAAATCAGATTGAGATGTGACTAATGTTTTGGGGCAGCATTGTGGAAACCACGATGCAAATAATTTCTCGTTTGCATCACGCAGGCTTGCAGGCTTATTCACCACTAATAATCCTTGTGATTCTGCTTGTTCTAATAAATACGTTAAATAAATATAATTCATATCAACGGGCGGATCTTTTCGCATTAATAATACATCTAAATCTACGAGTGGCTGCTCTTCAATTTCGCCTAATTCAAACCAGTGATTCACATCATCAAACACGCGCACCGTTTGCATGCGTCCCCACGCAATGCCATCTTGCAGCCAAATATTTTCAGGCAAAATCACATAATTTTGCCAGCCACGTTCTTGTGCTGATAGCAACATTGCTAAAGTAGTATCCTTTTCAGGATGAATATTTTCAATCGGATCCATTACAATGCCATTTTTAATCATTATCTTTCCCTCGCTGCTGCAATCATTGCTAATCTTCCCACTACGCCATAGGCATAAAATCGGTTTACGGGTTCCGCTGTGTCGCATTTAAATCCCGGCGGCACATGACAATTTTTGGCAAATGCCAATGGCTGAAAATCCATGCCTGGCGAATTTAAATTTTCATCAATATCCTTATTTTTATGCACGCGATAAAATCCGCCGACTACATGGCGACCAATTTGATATACGACGGGTTCTGCAACGGCATTGTCATTGCCTACGCGCTCAAAAGTATAAACGCCTTCTTGTAAAATAATTTTAGTCACTGATTTTCCGCCTTTTAATGAGCCCATTTTAGTGCGCTCTTTGCGATTTAAATTATTTAATTCCTCGGGATCTTTAATCATCATCACAGCCATACCATACGTGCCTTGATCGGCTTTAATAACGACAAAAGGCTCGCGGTCAATTTGATATTCTGCATATTTTATTTTAATTTTCTCAAATAATTTTTGTGATTTTGCAACTAATTCATCTTGTCCCGTTTGACTTGCAAAATCAATATTAATAGCTTGATCAAATAGCGGCGCAATTAACCAGGGATCAATATTAATTAATCCTGCAAATTCATCGCAAACTTGCTGATATAACGTAAAGTGCTGTGATTTTAAGCGTTCTGACCAACCCAAATTCATATCGGGCATAAACACTTGTTGTGTATTCATGAGTATTTCAGGAATGCCGGAAGATAAATCATTGTTTAAAATAATGCAGCAGGGAAGATAATTTTCAACGCCGACACGATTATTTTCGCGAATTAGTTTTTCTAAAATAATTTCGCGACCCGAAGGCAAATCATATTTTGTGAGCTTAGTAATTTCTGGATTTAAGCTGCCGATGCGCACTTCAAATCCTGCGCGTCGTAAAATTTCAGTCAGCATTGCCAAATTTTCAAAATAAAAAATATTGCGCGTGTGATTTTCTGGAATTAATAATAAACGGGTTGCAGAGGAGCATTTTTCAGCCATCGTGGATTGAACGGCTTGAACGCACAAAGCCATCATCTCTTGGTTTAAATTATTAAAACCAGCTGGAAACAAATTGGTGTCGACTGGTGCTAATTTAAAACCTGCATTTCGCAAATCAACTGAGCCATAAAATAGAGGGGGTGTTTTTTGAAACTGCTGACGAAACCAGCTTTCGATTTGAACTTGCTTGCTCAAAAATTCCTTTTCGAGTAATTGTAAGGGGCCTGTTAAGGCGGTTTCTAAATGCGGCACGTCAGACATTTTTTTATCCAAAATAAACCAATTGAGTGATACAATAGCATTTTAAGTGAAAATATAAAATTATGACAAAATTTATTCAAATTGCAGCATCGATTTTATCAGCCGATTTTGCCAATCTGGGTCAAGAATCACAGGCTGTTTTGGATGCGGGCGCCGATGTGATTCATTTTGACGTCATGGATCACCATTTTGTACCTAATTTATCGTTTGGCGCCGTTGTCTGCCAAGCGCTGCGTGACTATGGCATTACAGCACCTATTGATGTGCATTTAATGGTGACTGATCCTGAAAAATACATTCAGCCTTTTGCAAAAGCCGGCGCTAATCGTTTAACTTTTCATCCTGCAGCTGTCAAAGATTCTAAAACACTCTGTCAAAAAATTCATGACGCAGGATTGGAAGCCGGCGTTGCGTTTAATCCAGATAAACCCATTGAAATTGCAGACAATGTTTTCTCTGAATTAAATTTAATTTTACTCATGTCTGTTTTTGCAGGATTTGGCGGACAAAAATTTATGCCAGACAGTTTAGATAAAATTAAATTAACGCATGATTTAATTCAAAAAAATAATCCTGCTATTTTATTGGGCATTGATGGCGGCATTAAAGTAGATAATATTCGTTCTGTCACACAAGCCGGCGCTAATTTTATTGTGATGGGTTCTGGATTATTTGATACTAATAATTATCAAAAAAGAATTCAGGAGCTGAGAGATCAGTATGGGCATTAAAACTTTGGGGCTTCGTCATGTTGCTTTAAATATTGTTAATTTAGAAGCCTGCGTGAAATTTTACACAGAAATATTTAATATGAAAATCGAATGGCAGCCTGATGATAATAATTTTTATTTAACGTCGGGTAATGATAATTTAGCATTGCATCGCGTTTTGGCAGTTGACAGAGAGCGTGTATCACAAAGACTCGATCACATTGGTTTTATTATCCAAACCCCCGAAGGCGTCGATTCCGCTTATGATTTTCTACTTAACAATAAAGTAAAAATAATTAAAGAACCTAAAACGCATCGCGATGGCGCGCGCAGCTTGTATTGCGCAGATCCCGACGGCAATGTCATTCAAGTGATTTATCATCCGCCGATATCAGGCTAAACCCAATACGTCAGCGTCGTCATTATTTTAGAATTAAACTGCATTAATTTTTTAATAATCAATGGTAATTCGCATGCGCCCGCTTTTGCGGCCGCCTTTTCATGCTGAATTTCTTCATCACGCATTTGCTCAAGAATTTTTTTGCTCTTTAAATCTTTTTGGGGTAGTTTTTCAAGATGATTTTCTAAATGTTTTGCCACTTGAGTTTCAGTTTCTTCAACAAACCCTAAACTCCATTGATCACCTGATATTCCTGCAAGCAATCCAATCATAAAAGAATTAAAATAAAAAAAAGAGTTTAAGTAACTCGCGTGGCTATTTAATTCGAGTATTCTTTGCTTTGTCCACGCCAAATGATCTGTTTCTTCTTCGCAGGATTTTAGCAGCATGGTTTTTGTTTTTTGTGAATGCGATAACATGAGCTGCCCGCGATACAACGCTTGCGCGCATACCTCGCCCGTGTGATTCACGCGCATTAAATTCGCGCTTTGCTTTTTCTCTGCAGAGCTTAAATTATCTTCGGCGATATTTTCTGCGGGATTCTTTCTAGAATCTGCTGAAATGGTAAAAATAGTTTCTAATGCTAAATTAGCTTGTGTCAGAATTTTGTCGATGAGTGAAAGATTTCGCATGATTTCTATTGCCAACCAAAATAATCAAAGATAACATGATATCTGTTTTAAGATGATCTGATAAGGATTTCGTATGAGCAAAACAGCGCCCAAGGATTTGTGCATTGAATTAGCAAAACGACTCACGGCAATCCGCCTTCAAAAGGCGTGGACGCGCGAAACGCTCGCAAAACTAGCTAAAATTAATGTGCACACATTAAAGCGCTTTGAGCGCACTGGGCAAATTTCATTAGAACGCCTGATTGCCATTTCAAATGCATTAGAAACTAATAGTGAAATCGAACGATTATTTAAACCACGGCAACGCGTCGATATTCAAAACTGGCAACCCATTGCAGAGCCGCAACGTAAACGCGGCAAACGACGTCAACTGATAACCTTACCTGAGTAAATAAAATGGCTTCAAAATCATCCTCTTTTTCCAACGTCAATGTCGAAAAACAGTCTATTTTTTCTTTTAGCGAAAAAGCGTATCTCGATTACGCCATGTATGTGATTTTAGATCGCGCATTGCCGAATATTGCAGACGGCTTAAAACCCGTGCAACGCCGCATTATTTATGCGATGTCTGAATTGGGCTTAAAAAATACCGCGAAATATAAAAAATCAGCCAGAACCATTGGTGATGTCATCGGTAAATTTCATCCGCACGGCGACAGCGCGTGTTATGAAGCCATGGTTTTAATGGCGCAGCCGTTTTCATATCGTTATCCTTTTGTCGATGGACAAGGCAATTTCGGCAGTGCTGATGATCCAAAATCTTTTGCTGCAATGCGATACACTGAATCGCGTCTGACACCTTATGCGCAAGCCTTATTGTCAGAATTACAATTGGGCACAACCGATTGGGGTCCGAATTTCGACGGCACCATGGAAGAACCTTTATTATTACCAGCACGTTTGCCGAATGTTTTATTAAATGGTGCATCAGGTATAGCTGTGGGTATGGCAACCGATATTCCGCCGCATAATTTAAAAGAAGTGTCGGAAGCCTGTATTTATTTATTAGATAATCCCGCTGCGACTTTATCTGATATTTTAAAAATGATTTCAGGACCTGATTATCCAACCGCTGCTGAAATTATTACGCCTAAAGCTGATATTAAAAAAATGTATGAAACAGGCAATGGCTCGATTCGTGCGCGCGCGACTTACAAAATGGAAGACGGCGATATTATTATTACGTCACTGCCGCATCAAGTTTCTGGTAATAAAATTTTAGAGCAAATTGCAGATCAAATGCAAAATAAAAAATTGCCGACGGTGTCTGATTTGCGCGACGATTCTGATCACGATAATCCAACACGATTAATTATCACACCACGATCCAATCGCGTTGATATAGATCAACTTATGTCACATTTATTTGCTACAACCGAATTAGAAAAAAGTTTTCGCGTGAATTTAAATATGATCGGCTTAAATGGCCGGCCACAAGTTAAATCTTTATTGGAAATTCTAAACGAATGGCTTGAATTTCGAAAAAATACGGTTAAACGCAGATTGCAATTTCGCTTAGATCATATTTTAGCGCGCTTGCATATTCTAGAAGGATTTTTAACGGTTTATGCGCATTTAGATGAAGTCATTCGCATTATTCGCCAAGAAGACGAACCTAAATTGGCTTTAATGAAAAAATATAAAATTACTGAAGATCAAGCCGAAGCAATACTAGAAATCAAATTGCGCCAATTAGCCAAATTAGAAGAAGTCAAAATTCGTGATGAACAAAAAGCATTGAGCACTGAGCAAGAAGAAATAGAAAAAACATTGGGCTCTGCAGCACGCTTAAAAACATTAATTAAAAACGAATTAAAATCCGATCAAACAGAATATGGCGATAAGCGTCGCTCACCGCTGGTTCAACGCGAAGAAGCGCAAGCATTAAAGCTCGAAGAAATTGTACCGACTGAAAATGTCACCATAGTTTTATCACAAAAAGGCTGGATTCGTGCAGCAAAAGGTCATGAAATAAAAGGTGATACATTAAGTTATCGCGCGGGCGATCAATTTTATCAGCAAATTCAAGCCAAAAGTAATGATCAAGCCATCTTTTTGGATTCCGCCGGAAAATCTTATTCCCTGCTTGCCCACACATTGCCATCGGCGCGCGGACAGGGCGAACCTTTATCTTCTAAATTAAAATTATCGCCAGGCGCAGAAGTTGTCAGCGTGCTTTCGGGTAATCCGGCTGATTTTTATTTATTGGCATCCAGTGCCGGCTATGGCTTTATAACCAAGCTTGAAAATTTGCTGTGTAAAAATAAAAGTGGTAAAGCCATGTTAAAATGCCCCGCGGGCACGCATGCTTTATCAGCCATAAAAATTGAAAATCTAGAATCGCAATTTGTAGCAGCCATTACTAACGAAGGTCGATTATTATTATTTCCTCTTGCAGAATTACCCGAATTACCGCGCGGCAAAGGAAATAAAATCATTCAAATGCCAAGCGCTAAAGTATCAACTGGCGAAGAATATTGTGTTGCAATTGCTGTTTTAAATGAAAACGACAGTTTGCAAATCGTCGCCGGCAAAAAAACACTGGTACTCAAAAAATCTGATCTTAAAAATTTCCACGGTGATCGCGCTCAACGCGGTGCTTTATTGCCACGCGGTTTTCGCGGGATTACGGGTGTGGTGGTGATTACTTAGACGCCAATTTCTTGTTATTTATTAGAAAATGGCGTACAATTTCTTATAATTTATAAGAAAATGGCGTCCATTTATGTTCTTACGATTTATTCAACTGACTGAAAATAATAGTTTTTTCCTATTTGGCGCGCGTGGGACGGGGAAAACCACCCTGCTTAAAAGCCTGCCTTGGTTAAAAAACGCTTTAGTTATTAATTTGCTTCAAGCCGCTGATGAAAATCGCTTTGCAAGAAATCCTGATGCATTAACAGCAATCGTTAAAGCTTTACCACAATCTCAAACGCATGTTGTGATCGATGAAATTCAAAAATTACCAAAGCTATTAGATATCGTGCACGACCTAATTGAAACCACTGATAAAAAATTTATTCTGACAGGCTCTTCTGCAAAAAAATTAAAGCATGGTGGCGCCAATTTATTGGCGGGAAGAGCATGGCTTTACCATCTTTTTCCGATCACTTATTTAGAAGCGGGCAAAAAATTTAATTTAACGCACGCATTGCAATATGGCATGCTGCCAAAATTATTTGAGTACTCACAAGATATTGATAAGCAACTTTTTCTTGAATCGTACGTTAATTTATACTTAAAAGAAGAAGTTTGGGCTGAAAAATACGTACGTGAACTTGAATCATTTCGTTATTTTTTAGAGGTGGCAGCGCAAGCCAATGGAAAAATCATTAATTTCTCAAACATTGCAAAAGATGTTGGTGTGACGGATCAAGTCGTGAAAGATTATTTCTCTATTCTCGAAGATACGTTAATCGGCTATTTTCTGCAGCCATTTGAGCATTCTTTCAGAAAACGATTAAGCAAAAAACCAAAATTTTATTATTTTGACACCGGCGTTGTGCGAACATTAGCGCGATTAATTGAGATTCCTTTAGCTGAGAAAACACATGGTTATGGCTTTGCATTTGAACATTTTATTATTAATCAATGCATTCAGCTTGCAAGCTATTGTCATCGCAATTTTCGATTTTCTTATTTATCCACAAAAGATGATGCGGAAATTGACTTAATTGTTGAAAGGCCGGGAGAAAAAATTTTATTTATCGAAATTAAAAGTGCGGATAACGTTGAAGAACGTCATTTATCGACCTTAAAAGCCCTAGCGAGAGATTTTGGTGATTGTGAAGCGGCTTGCTTTAGTCGAGATGCACACGTAAAGCAATTTGATGCTATCATGGTTTATCCATGGGAAATCGGCGTTAAAAAATATTTTTTTACAGGATAATCAATATGACCCCTTTAAAATATATCCACAGTAATTTGCTCCCCAATGAAAAAATATTATATGGCGTGAGACCCCATTGGATTATTTTTCAATGGGCAGTTTTTGCAGCGCTGATATCTTTATTTTTTTGGGCTGAAGAACCTGTTTTATTAACCAAGCCTATTTACTCTGGCTGGACCTTGGGAGATGTTGTTTCAGCCTTTATGGCAATCGTCGCGATTTACTGGGGCATTGGCGCATGGATTCGTTATGTCACTTCTGAATATGGTGTCACCAATAAGCGCGTATTAATTAAAGTCGGCTGGATTTCGCGTGATTCACTTGAAATTATGCTGGAAAAAGTCGAAGGCGTTTTGGTTGACCAGTCCATTGGGGGTCGCATTTTAAATTACGGCACGATTACCATTATCGGCACCGGCGGCACCAAAGACAGCTTTCCTTTTATTCCGGATCCTTTGGCTTTTCGCAGAACAGTCCAAGAGGCGTTTGATACGCTGGGCGATAAAAGCAAAGGCGATTAGCGCTTGTGTTTTCGCTAAAATTGCTTTACTTTGCATGCCATGAAAACACCTTGGCAACACGCTTTATCACAAGCCGTTTCTGATTTACCAACGTTATGTCATCTGTTGGATATCCCGCTCGAGGATTTTTTATCACGCCATCCCGCTGAAAAATCATTTGCTCTGCGCGTGCCGCGAGAATTTATTGCGCGCATGGAAAAAAACAATCTGAACGATCCATTATTATTACAAGTATTGCCGCAAGCCATTGAAATGATCTCAGCTGAAAATTATTCAAAAGATCCTCTGCAAGAAAAAAATAGTAATCCCATTCCGGGTTTATTGCACAAATATTTTGGTCGCGTGTTATTGACCATGGCCGGCGGTTGCGCGATTAATTGTCGTTATTGCTTTCGACGACATTTTAATTATGCCGATAATTTACCCGGAAAATCTAATTGGAAAAATGCATTAAATTATATTGCTGAAAACAAAACCATTGAAGAAGTCATTTTAAGTGGTGGTGATCCGTTATTATTACAAGATAAAGCCATCGCAGAATTCGTTTTAGAATTAGAAAAAATTTCGCATTTAACGCGCCTGCGAATTCACACGCGTTTGCCCATTGTGATTCCATCACGTGTGACACCAGAATGGATTGCGTGGATGAAACATTCGCGTTTTAATATTGCCGTAGTGCTGCATAGTAATCACCCGAATGAAATTAATCAAGAAGTAATTAATGCGCTGAAATACCTAAAAACAGCTGAAGTTATATTATTAAATCAATCCGTGTTATTAAAAAATATTAATAATAATCCCGATACTTTAATTCAACTTAGTAAAAAATTATTTCAAGCTGGTGTGCTGCCCTACTATCTTCATTTATTAGATAAAGTGGATGGCGCAGCGCATTTTGATGTGAGTGAACAGGAAGCGCACGATTTAATGTCAGCACTTAAAACAAAACTACCGGGATTTTTAGTGCCTAAGCTTGCGCAAGAAATTGCGGGCATGGCACACAAAAAATTTTAAATGAAAATCACGAAAAATACCGGTGTCCATAAATAAAAAGCGATGCTCACCGAGTAAAACGACACGCCGATTGAAATCAGCGATAAAACAGGAATCACAAACGTTTTCAATGTTAATATGACTGTCGCGCGCTTGCGAGCTTCTGACAATTCAATTTCTTCATCGAGACGCCAAGCATACACAACGCGAACACACAGCGATAACAATAATAATGCCGGCAATAATAAACTTAATGAAAAAATATCCACAATCGCCTTGTCTTCAAAACGAATCGGCAAGCCAGAAGTAAAAATCAGCAAGCAAATACTGAACAAATAAAATAATGTAATCCACAAAATACGCTTATCTACTTTTTTGACATGATAAAAAAGCAGCGTGTGAATTTGCCAGCATTTGGCAACCACGATAAAACTAATCACAAAAGCAAAGAATGCGGGGAACTCCGCATAAAAAACTTGCAACAGGCTGCCAGCATCTTTCACTTGGGATATATCCGGCAGATCAATATTGAGCACCAGCAACACCATCACCACGCCCATCACGACATCGCACAGTGCACGCAGCCGATCCACTGAAATCTGAAAAATGGGTAATGATTGGTTATTTGACATGAAATCTTCCTTATTTTGACTACAATCTCATTTAATCTAAATCATCGCGCGCGATATGTCGAGCATTTAAGACTAATTTAAGTTTGATGGCGTAGTATTAGTTCTATCAAATTAATAAAATTGAGGTTGTGAAAATGAGCCGAGATCTAGAAAATAAAGAGTTCAACAATGCGATTGAATTGCTAGAAAAAAATTGTGAAATCAGCGATACTTTGCGCGCCTACTTAAATAAAAAAGAAACTTGGCAATTACGAAATGCATTATCTAAGTTACATGATGCAAACTGCACGTTGCCACAAAACCTTTATAATTATATTTGTAACCATGAAAAAAACACTCTTTTTGCATCCAGTTATGGAATCCTCCTTGTACCCAGCGCGCTTATTTTTGCTAAAGGCGCGCATTTAATGGCTGCTTCTGCGGGATTATTTGTCACCGGCGCCACACTTTCTGCGACCAGCGCTTCTTTATTATTGACAAAAAAAGTCGATGAAAACGGACGGGCTGATCACACTGCTGATTCACGCTTCGTTCATAATAAATACAAATAAAAATGAGCCGCCAAGAAATAGAAATTTTTCCTGAAAACCCAAGTGATTGGCAAGAAGTTGCGGACGGAGCAGAACTTACAGGTCAAAGCCGCCCGCCAACATTGGTAATTCTCGGTGAAACATATACTTTTATCGGAAATGGTTCTTATAATTGGGTCTATCTTTCAAAAGACCGTAAGCACGTAGTAAAAATTCCAAGACACAAGATTACTGAAAAATCATTAGATCATCCCGAACGATTATTACGCATTACCAAAGAGATTTTTCCAAAAGAATTTCACAGCGAAAATGAAATTTTAAAAGAAACGCAATATGGCAATTTATTTTCTGCGCGTTTTATTCCTGGTTCTGATGCAAATGACGCTGAATGCGCCAGTGAAGTAAGGCGTATTTTTATAGTTTCAGGAAGAGCGTTTCTTGATGCTTCTTTTCCGGGCAATATTCGCAAAGATCATAATGGTGAGCTCATTTCGGTTGATTACGGCCAGGCAATTAAAAATAGCTCTTTTTACTTCAACACTCACGGGTATCGCACTAATCCCCACGGATGGCTAGGCGAAGAAGAATTCGGCATGAAAAAAACTATTTGTGCCGTAAAAACGGCAAAATTTTTAGATGATCTTAATATTATAAATAGATATAAAGACGGCTCGCTGCACAGAACACAATCTACAATTGCTCAAAAAATTATTGGGCATTTTGATGGGAAGCATCTTGAATTTGAAGCAGCATTAGCGCTTTTGTATGATTCAATGCCGGAGATAAACCGACTTACTTCGGAAAGTATAGAAGCATATAATTTTTGTTACCAAAAAATTATCGAACGCCTGTTGTCGAACACAGAATTACAAAATGAATTTTCAAATGCGTACCGTCGAGGTGTTATCTTGTCTGGAAAAAATTTAAACGGACTTACTCAAAATAAAATTAATATTAGTGCGCTTAAAGGCGATCCAATAATACAACAAGCCAGAACGAATTCGCCATCCACTGAAAAAACAGCGATCAGCATTCCCAAAACAGCCTACAGCAGCACTGCGCTGCGCGCAGGATTAAGCATTGGATTAGGGCTTAGTATGATGCTTTTTGCAGTGGCGCTGGCTTGTTCAACCGGAGGAATAGGCATCGTTCCTGCGGCACTTATTTTTGTGCATGGCGCAGCACTGGTCGGCACATTTGCTGGGCTGTTTATCGTTGGCGGAGGCTTAACTGGCAATGGTCTATCAAAAATTTCGCTATTTCAAATGCCTGTTATAAACAATATATTTGTACCACCAAGCCCAAAGCCTTGATTTTCACTGTTTTCATCTTTTTTTAGCAAAAAATGTTTACTTTTCCCCTGTTTATTTAATATTCGCTTAATATTCGCCCTGTAAGATGGGTTTATCGATTACTAATAACAGAGGGTTTTGAGATGCCAGTTGAAACAAATGAAGTAGAAACCAAAGAATTAAACCTTGCTTTTGAATTTGCTTTTAATGCGTTAAATATTTACTTTCCTTTAGAAGATCGAACAGACGAAGATATGGAATTCTTCGGGAATCTCAAAAAAACAGATGATGAAGCAATAAAGCGTGCTTTTATATTAATTCTTGGTGTTAGCTCTAAGGGAAAATGTCCGATTAGTATTTTTTCTCCTTCGCAAGAAGAAGGAACAGAGCCTTCGTACATATACGAAAAATTATTAAACGCACTTGCAATTTTACATAAAAGCGATTTTGGCTTCAAAATAGATAGTCTCGAATTTTTTGAACGCAAAAATTATGCGCTGACGACGCAATTATCTAAGCTATATAAAGAAGGGCACGCTCTCTCGGAAAGTGCTTGCGCTAAAATAAAGGATGCAATCGCTGACAAAAATAAGGAATTTATTATTGACACAGCAGATAAAAGTTCATTTAGCGAAAGCAACGGTTTTCTTTTGATTGAAAACCCCCATAATCCAGTGATAGCTAGCAAATTACCAGCACCTAAAACCCGCAGCAGCACAGCGGCTTTATACGCAGGACTTGGATTCTCTATGCTTGCATTAAGTTTAGCTTCGCTTTCAGTTAGCGGTGGCACAGCGGCTATTGTAAGCGGTGCATTCTTGCTTGTCGCAATTGGTTGTTTTGCAGCTGCAAGTTATCATGCGTTTTGCGGACTCAAAACAAATGATGATAAATCAGCAAATAGTGTTCAGCCGCATTCGTTTTCATATTCCTATCCATCGTTGTTTTACAGCAACGGAGACTCGTCAGCACAAAGCTCAATGGTAGAATCTCAAGGACTTGGGTTTGGGGTTGAATAAATAAAAAATCAGCACTGATCACCGCTTGAAACAGAGGTAATCCGCTTATTTCGCCTTGAGTACAAGGCTGCATGCGCGGCTCCTCCAAACCAATAGTAAGTTATGCTGAATTTAAAAGTTGCATAATAAATTGGTGATATCGCGATACCCGCTCAGCACCCGAACAATTTCAATTGGTTTTTTTATCGTATAAATCACAAGGTAATGCCACTTAAATGTCCAAAATCGAACAGGGTGATTAGTTAAATCGTCCCGAAGATGTCCAAGCAATGGATTATCAGCCAATTGATCAAACGCTTGATACAATGCATCCAAAAAGTTTTGAGCTGATTTTACGTTCTCTGACGCAAGATAAGTGATTGCATCATCAATGTCTTGTTCTGCCGCCTCAGATATAAAATATGTTTCTTGCACTATTTTCCTTTGGTTATTTTACTGATCTTATTCTTCATTTTTAGATAACTCGACCGCCCCGCTGTTTTTTTACCTTCTCGCAGCTGCCGCATACCAAGATCAATTGCTTCACCCAATTGAGATATTCTTTGTTTTTGCAAGTCTTCATAGGTATGCATAATCCTAAGTGATTCACGTACCACTTCGCTCGCGGAAGTATACAAACCGCAGTTCACCTTATCATGAACATATTTTTCAAGTTCTGGCGTCAATGAAATATTCATAAAAACCTCATATTGTAGATATGTCATATTATAGCACAATATGTCAAACTCTGTTATTCCAGGTCTCAATGCCGCACAATTTTCAGACCATCTTTTTCAAGCTGGGCTAATAGCGTGGTTTTTAGAATGGTGTTGATTAATTGTTTTTTGTTCGCGCAACGTAATTTTAACTTCATATTTTTCACATAAAATTCGACGGTACGTGCCGACAAATTCATTATACGAGCTGTTTGTTTCAATGTATTATTTTGCACGATCCAATAAATACATTCTGCTTCGCGCTTGGTAAAATAAATTCCGGGAAATTCTTTTCCCAGATAATAATAGCGAAAATTACGCTGGTAACTTCTTTTTACTTCAGGCTGAAAAACTTCAGGCGTTGCAAAAGTATCTGCCTGAAAATCCTCTTCTTCTGAAAATAAAAATAGGGGGTTGTCTTTATCCAACACGTTATCTAGCAATGCATTCCAATAAGTCATTTTGCTCTCCATGAATTAAATGCTCGACATCGCTGTAGTGTACTCAAGTAAAGACAAACGTCAATACCGTGTTTTTGGGTTTTGAGTGATTTAAAAATACGGTATTCCAATTTTTTGGAAATCATTTATAGTGTTTTCCTAAATTGTTTGAGGTCACAGATTGTGACCTCAAGTTTAAACCACAGGGAAATAATCATGATAAAAACACAATCTCCGATTGCGCTACCTACTGAAGAAATTCAGCAGCATATTTTGTTCATTCGAGGCGAAAAAGTGATGCTGGATGCCCATTTGGCGCTGCTTTACGGGGTTGAGACAAAAGCTCTTATTCAGGCAATTAAACGTAATTTGGATCGATTTCCGACTGATTTTATGTTTCAGCTAACTCAGGATGAACTCCAAATCTTGAGGTCACAATTTGTGACCTCAAGTTGGGGCGGACGACGATATGCGCCCTATGTTTTCACGGAGCAAGGCGTTGCGATGCTATCCAGCGTGCTAAGCAGCAAACAGGCAATTCAAGTCAATGTCGAAATCATACGGGCTTTTGTTCGCCTCCGACAACTCACTGCAACACACAAAGAATTGCGCGACAAGCTTGATGCGCTAGAGAAAAACTACGACAAAAAATTTGGCGTCGTGTTTGATGCAATCCATCAATTAATGATCACACCAAAACCTTCCGAGAAAAAACGATCCATTGGTTTTCACGAATGGGAAAATAAAAAATAGTTATTTCCCAAAAACCAGCTTCTCGTCTTTCACACTGACTTTAATCGTGTCATTGGGTGCAAATTTTCCAGATAAAATATCTTGCGCGAGCGGATTTTCAAGATATTGCTGCAACGCCCGTTTTAAAGGCCTTGCGCCATACACTGGATCATAGCCTATTTTAGCCAAATGCTTTAAAGCATCAGATGATAAGCTTAATTGATAATTTTTATCTTTTAATCTTTTTTGAATATGCTGAATTTGAATTTCCAAAATTTGTGTGATTGCAGATTGATTCAGCGGATGAAACACGATCGATTCATCAATGCGATTAATAAATTCAGGGCGAAAAGATTTTTTAACAACCTCCATCACCATTTCTTTCATTTTGACATAACCCTCAGATGAAAACTCTTGAATAATGTCAGAGCCTAAATTTGATGTCATCACAATCACGGTATTTCGAAAATCAACGGTGCGACCTTGGCTGTCGGTTAATCTGCCATCATCTAATACTTGCAATAATATATTAAACACATCCGGATGCGCTTTTTCAATTTCATCTAATAATAACAGCGAATAGGGTTTGCGACGAACCGCTTCTGTTAAATAACCGCCTTCTTCATATCCCACGTAACCCGGCGGCGCGCCAATTAATTTTGCAACCGAATGCTTTTCCATAAACTCTGACATATCAATTCGAACCATCGATTCAATCGTGTCAAATAAAAATAAAGATAATGTTTTGCATAATTCTGTTTTACCAACGCCCGTCGGCCCTAAAAATAAAAACGAAGCGAGTGGTTTATTGGGATCGGACAATCCTGCGCGCGAACGGCGAATGGCATTAGACACAGCACTAACGGCCTCTTCTTGCCCCACAACATTATCATGCAACACATTTTCCATGCGTAATAATTTTTCTCTTTCGCCTTCTAGCATGCGAGAAACGGGAATATGCGTCCACTTAGAAACTACTTCAGCAATTTCATCGATGGTTACTTTATTACGAAATAATTTGGCTTTATCTTTTGATTCTGCAGTATTTTCAGCCTTCTCAGCTGCTTTTAATTTTTTTTCCAATTCCGGAATCAAACCGTATTGTAATTCTGACATACGTGATAAATCAGATGCGCGGGCAGCGGCTTCCAAGCTAATTTTTGCTTGATCTAATTCTTCTTTTATTTTTTGCGTGCCTTGTAAGCTTACTTTTTCTGACTTCCAAATTTCTTCTAAATCAGAATATTCTTTTTCTGAATTTTTAATTTCTTTTTCTAGATCTTTTAATCTTTTTTGAGATGCGTCATCTTTTTCTTTTTTTAAAGCTTCGCGCTCAATTTTAAATTGAATTAATTTTCGATCTAAGCGATCTAATTCCACTGGTTTTGAATCAATTTCCATGCGAATTTCGCTGCCTGCTTCATCGATCAAATCAATCGCTTTATCAGGAAGATTGCGGTCAGTAATATATCGGTGAGACAACGTTGCAGCCGCAACAATCGCAGGATCCGTAATCGTGACGCCATGATGCACTTCATATTTTTCTTTTAGACCACGCAAAATAGCAATCGTATCTTCTACGCTCGGCTCATCAACCAATACTTTTTGAAAGCGTCTCTCTAAAGCCGCATCTTTTTCGATGTATTTGCGATATTCATCTAACGTCGTCGCTCCTACGCAATGCAATTCACCCCGCGCTAAAGCGGGTTTGAGCATATTGCCTGCATCCATCGCGCCTTCTGCTTTGCCAGCGCCGACCATCGTATGAATTTCGTCAATGAATAAAATCACTTGTCCTGCTTGCTTAGACAATTCCTTTAAAACCGATTTTAAACGCTCTTCAAATTCGCCGCGAAATTTCGCGCCGGCAATTAATGCGCCCATATCGAGCGACAACACTTTTTTATTTTTAATACCTTCTGGCACTTCACCATTCACAATGCGTAATGCCAAACCTTCAACAATCGCTGTTTTGCCAACGCCGGGTTCACCGATCAATACAGGATTATTTTTTGAGCGACGTTGCAATACCTGAATCGTTCTGCGAATTTCTTCATCGCGCCCAATCACAGGATCCAATTTTCCGGAGCGCGCACGCTCGGTCACATCAATCGTAAATTTTTCAAGTGCTTGCCATTGGCCTTCGGCACCCGCATCTTTTACTTTTTCACCACCGCGCATTTTGGTGATCGCTTGTTCTAATTTTTTAGGGTCTACTTTAGATTTTTTTAAAATATCTTGCAGACCACTTTTTTTCTCTAAAGCGGCTATTAAAAACAATTCGGATGAAATAAACTGATCTTGTTTTTGCTGCGCCAATTGATCGCAGCGATTAAGTAATTGAGATAGTTCATTTGAAATATGCACTTGGCCAGGCGTACCTTCGACCTTAGGCAGCCGATCAATGGCTTTGTCGCACTCATCCGTTAGTACAGCCAGATTCGCCCCAGATTGCTCTAAAATAGCTGAAATCGTGCCGCTTTCTTGTGATAGCATCGCTGATAGCACATGCACTGGCTCGATGACCTGGTTTTCATGCCCCAAGGCGACTGATTGCGCATCTGCCAGAGCTGTTTGAAAAAGATTGGTAAATTTGTCCATTCTCATCTGATTTCACCCATTTTGATCACGATATTGGTTGCAGCTGCCTATTATATCTGATCAGACACTTGATTTAAAATATGGGCTCATCCATTTTTTCTTCAATGCTCATCAGATTAAAATCCCATAATTTTTTATCCATCAATTGACTGGGATGAATACTCTGTAACGCATGCAACATATTGCTTGGAATTTTTGGGTTTTCCAATGCCAAGCTTTCAATTAATTTTTTTACTTTTTTGCGCGCTAAGTTTTCTTGTGAGCCACACAGCGTGCATGGAATAATCGGAAATTGCTGTTCGCTCGCGTAGGCTTTGATATCCGCTTCTTGGCAATATACCATGGGTCTGATCACAATATTTTTTTTGCTATCTGATATTAATTTAGGCGGCATGGATTTAATCTGACCTGAATATAAAATCGACATTAATAATGTTTGAATTAAATCATCTCTGTGATGACCCAGTGCAATTTTATTAAAATTATTTTCTTCGGCGTATCGGTAAATATTACCGCGACGCAATCTTGAACACAGCGAACAATAGGTTTTTCCTTCTGGAATCACGCGTTTAACAATGGAATAGGTATCTTTTGTTAAAATCTCGTAGGATACCTTGTGCGAATCCAACCAATTTCGCATGTGCGAATCATCCCAGCCAGGTTGAGATTGATCAAGCGTAAATGCAAAAATTTCGAAGGAATTACGCCAAGCCAATCTTATTTCTAGCAAAATTTTCAGCATGGTATAGGAGTCTTTTCCACCCGACAAGCACACCATCACGCGATCGTTTTTCTCAATGAGCTTATAATCTGCTATGGCTTTGGTGACATAGTGAATGAGTTTTTGCTCTGTTTTTGAGGATTTTTCTGACATCTTGCTTTCTCTGTAGGATTTTTTATTTTGCAAGTATACCCAAACTGCTATACTGTTCAAACATATATGAGGTTTCCCATGTTTTCCGACATCAAAGTACGCGCAAAAAAGGCCGGCCAAGCGCCGGGAACGGCTATCTATACAGGTTCTGAAAAGGCGCAGCCAACGGTTATTACTGCAGCTGTTTATGATGCGGATCACTGCAAAGTGACCACCAGCGCAAAACTCGCTGAAATTTTACCCGCTGAAAAGCCGATAGGTATTACTTGGATTAATGTCGCAGGATTATCGGATGTTGATTTAATTAAACAACTATCAGAAAAATTTAGTATTCATCCATTGACAATAGAAGATATTTTAAATGTCGAACAGCGCCCCAAAGTAGAAGAATTTGAAAATTATTTATTTATTACTTTAAAAATATTGCACTGGAAGGATTCGACGACCACTTTTTCAATCGAGCAGCTGAGCATTATTGTCGGCAAAGATTTTGTTCTGTCTTTTTTAATATCCAACACTAAATTATTTGACCCCATTTTAGCAAAACTGCAAAGCACAGTCAGCCAAGGATTGCGCCAGCAAGGCGCTGATTATTTAGCGTATCGATTAATTGATGCTATTGTTGATGAATATTTTGTTGTGCTAGAAGGCTTGGGCGAGCAAATTGAAGTGGTCGAAAATCATATTATTGCTTCACCCACACCCGCTAATTCTCGCGCGATTTATAAATTAAAAGGTCAGGTTTTATTATTGCGAAAAGCAGTTTGGCCGATGCGCGAAGCGATCAGTCATTTATTATATGCAGAAGATACTTTAATTACGAAATTCACGCGCGTATATTTGCGTGACGTGTACGATCACACCATGCAAGCGATTGACACGATCGAAACGTTTCGCGATATGCTATCAAGCTTAGTCGATATGTATTTATCGGGCTTAACCATACGCATGAATGAAATTATGAAAACATTGACTATTATCACAACGATTTTTATTCCCATTACAGCGCTTGCGAGCATTTACGGCATGAATATGGCGGGTATTCCGCTGATGAAATCACCGTGGGCTTTTACGTTTGTCGCGCTCATGATGCTGGCCAGCGTAACTTTTATGGTGTTATATTTTAAAAAGAAGAAGTGGATTTAAATTTCACTTGCCCTTCACATCACCCCAGATGGTTTTGTGCAATTGAATTTGAAAACGCACGGGCAGATTATCTTCTAAAATCCAATCAGCTAATTGTTGATTGGTAATTTCAAGGTAGCTTGGCGACAATAAAATAGCACATAAATTATTTAAATTATATTTTAAAATAATATTTTTAGACCAATCGTAATCTTCGCGACTACATATTACAAATTTAATTTCATCATGCGGTAGAATATATTGCATATTTTTAAATAAATTTTTTGGCTCTTCTTTTGAGCCTGGTGTTTTAATATCAACAATTTTAACAACGCGAGAATCAACTTTTGAAATATCAATTGCGCCGCTGGTTTCTAATGAAACAGAATAGTTTTCATCACATAATTTTTTTAATAAAGCCAAACATTCAGGTTGCGCAAGTGGTTCACCGCCCGTGACTGTAACAAATTTTGTTTTATAGGACGAAACTTTTTTTAGTATTTCATCTATTTCAGTATTTTTTCCCCCAGAAAAAGCATAAGCAGTATCGCAATATTGACAGCGCAAAGGACAACCCGTCAATCGAATAAAAACAGTGGGCAATCCCACCCGGCTCGTCTCGCCTTGAATTGAAAAGAAAATCTCAGTGAGTTTTAGCATACTTAAATAATCTCTCCTGCCCATAATTTATCGAGAAAATCTTTCCAGGGCAAAATAGTAATATTAATATTATTTTTTATTTCTAGTTTTCTCGCGCAGTAATCTTGCGAGACAACATAAGCTTTAGTTTCAGGATGCTCTTCACAAAATGCAATCAAGCCTTTTAAATCTTGCTGGTGCACTTGCTTGCTGATTTTAACTTCAATTGCGACATCGGCTTTTAAAAGATCACCTAGAATAAAATCAACTTCTAAGCCATGTTTTGTTCTCCAATAAGCAATATCAAAGCGTTTTTTGTTTAAGCCACGGTACCCCATTAACTCCATAAAAACATAGTGCTCAAAACTTCTTCCTGCAATCTCGCCTTTTAGATCCGATAATTTTCGCTTGCCTAAATAATTTGCAATGCCCACATCAAAGAAATAAAACTTAGGTGTTGCCACCAATAAATCGCGTTTTATTTTTTTATGGTACGGATAAATAAAATATCCCAGCAGAGTATCTACCAGGATTTGAAAATATCCCTGCGCAGAACTTCGATCGATATGACAATCTCTTGCGATGTTGCTCATATTAATCATTTCGCCATTGCACAAACCCGCCACTTCTAAAAACCTTGCAAAAGCAGCTAAATTTCTCACAATGCCTTCATTGCGAATCTCATCTGTTAGGTACACATTTACATACGCTTCTAGGTTTTCATCAATATTCTCAGCAGAATCTAAATAATATTTTGGCAGCAATCCCTGCTGCAAAGCTTTTAATAAATCCAAATCAGGAATTTCTGGGTAAACCAATGGATAAAAATGATAAATCCACGCGCGGCCGCCTAATAAATTTGTTGACTGTGCTCTTAACTTTCGAGCACTTGATCCGCATAAAATAAATTGTAATTTATTTTCTTCGATAAGAAGATGAATTTCATTTAATAGTGCGGGCACTTTTTGGATTTCGTCTACAATAATTGGAAAATCAAGCCGTTCACCTGGCAGTTTTAATAGCTCCTCACGAAACAAATATGGCTCCTGGATGTAGCGCATAACCAATTTTGAATCGAGCAGATTGTAATACAATGATTCCTTAAAGTGAGTCTTGAGGAAACTTGATTTACCCGTCTGACGCGCACCCCATAGAAAAAACGACTGTCCTTTAGGAGCTTTAATTTTCATAATACGATTAAACATAAATGAACCATCTGTTGATACTATCAGCAAATAGTACAACTATTTTTAATTTAAATCAAATAAAGTTGTACTTTATGCGTATTAATTATAAAAATATCGGTCTAATTGCTGTTGCATACCACAAAAAGTTAGACTTTATGAAAAAATCAATTGGTTACGTTTATATTTTGCAATTTCGTGAAGGCACGAAGGCAAGCCTGGCAAAATATAATCATCTTGACTTTTTGTGCATACTACGCATAAAATGTATATATAAAATCTGTATAAGGTGCATATCATGAAAAGAAAAATATTTGAGCAATTAAAAGCCTGGAAAGATTCGCCGCTTCGGATGCCGCTGTTACTCAGAGGCGCTCGTCAAACAGGTAAAAGCTATCTTATCGAACACTTCGGGGAAATGCATTTTGAATCGCTTGTCATTATCAATTTTGAATTGATGCCGGGCGCTTCAGAATGTTTTTTGTCATTGGAGCCAGATAGTATTATTTCAAAATTGGAATTTATAACCGGAAAAAATATCAATCCAGGCAAAACATTATTATTTTTAGATGAAATTCAAGAATGCCCGCAGGCTTTGCAAGCTTTGCGTTACTTTAAGGAAAAAAAACCTGCTCTGCACGTTATCGCTGCAGGATCTTTATTGGAATTTGTTTTAAACAGTGAAAATTTTCGCATGCCGGTCGGGCGCATCGAAATGCTCTATTTAAGACCCATGAGTTTTTTAGAGTTTTTGCTAGCTTTAGATGAGAATAAATTAGTTGAATTTATTCAGACAGTGCAAATAAACGAAAATATTATTCAGCCTATTCATGAGAAACTATCTGAGCTTGCGCATTTATATTTTCATTTAGGCGGCATGCCAGCGGTCGTACAAGCTTATCAACAGTTGAAAAAATTATCTCCTTGTCAGCATTTACAAAAACAATTATTAAATACCTATCGAAATGATTTTGGAAAATACGCTGATCTTACAAATCAACATTATTTAAAGCGTTTATTTGGAAAGGCGCCGGGATTAATTGCCAAGCAATTTAAATACGCTGATGTTGATCCAACGATAGAGAGTCGCTATTTAAAAAATGCTTTACAATTATTAAAACAAGCGGGATTATTGCATCAAGTTTTTATGACACAGGCGAGTGGTTTACCGCTCATCTCACAAATTAATGAAAAGAAATTTAAGTTGTTATTTTTGGATATTGGCTTAGCTAATTGCGCTCAAGAAATTGATATTCAGGCGCGCTTTAATCTTGAATCACCGCTTCTAAATAAGGGCGCGCTCATTGAACAATTTGTGGGCCAAGAATTATTAGCTTATCAATCGCCTGAAAATGAAGCTGCGCTTTATTTTTGGCAGCGCGATGGAAAAGAAGCGTCAGCTGAAATCGATTATTTAATTAGCCTGAATGGAAAAATTATTCCCATCGAAGTGAAATCAGGCAAAACAGGTCGTCTCAAATCATTGCATACTTTTATCAATGAAAAAAAATTATCAAAGGGTATTGTTATTTCAGAACACGAATTTCAGCAAAAAGACAATATTACTTTTATCCCGTTTTATTTGACGAGTCAAATTGAAAGATTAGTCTAACCCAACTGCTGCAATCTGATTGAAGCCAACTGCGCAGCGGTAGTACCAGGATAAGTTTTTTGAATCGCGGCAAATTCTTTGCGCGCTACTTCAGTTTTTCCAGTAGCAGCATGAATCGTTGCGATTTTTAATTTGGCATCAGGTACTTTACTGGATGTTGGATATTGCGAAATTAAATCTTGAAACTGTGTTGTTGCTTCAGAATAATCTTTTGAGTTCATTCCAATTTCGCCCAACCAAAAATGCGTGTTCGCAACAAATCGGCCCTTGGGGAATTGTTGCAAATAATTATTAAAAGCAATTTTAGCTTGTGGGAAATTACGCGCCGAAATTAATTTAAAGGCTTTGTCATAGGCCGCGGAATCTGCGGGTGTTGCAGTCGCAGTTGTTCCCGCTGTTGCAGTGGTTGTGGCTGTTGCAGCAATCGCGGTGCCGGGTTTTTTTAACTGTGCAATTTGCTGCTGTAAATCTTGATAAAAACTGGTTTGCTGTGAGGTTAATGTTTTAATATCGCGATCTTCAACTTGCATTTGACCCTGTAATTGCGCAACCGATTGACGTACATTATCAACTTGTTGCGGCAAATTCATTTGCGTTATATTCGCAATTTGTTGCTCTAAACGGGCGACACGTTGATCAATTGAACCTGTTGGCGCAACGTACGCAGCATTGGGTACAACTGTATTTTCTGATTCTGAATTATTATTTGATGAATTTTGATTCTGGTTTTGATTTTGGTTTTGCGCCGTTGTTGCAACGGGTGTTTCATCTTGAACGCTTAATTGCCCATCATTTTGAGCTGCGCTTTGCGGATTTTGCTCTGCGTTATTTTGCGCAGTGTTTGGCATACTTTGCCAACCCGCACCCACTGATTCCACTTGTGTGCTTGCTGAATCTTGCTGCGCATCCACAACCGGTGCTTCATTTGCAAAAAGCAAAGAGGGGGAAAATCCAATGATCAAAGCAATATATATATAAAATTTTGACATCTGAAAATTCCCCCGTCTTATTTAAAACAGCACTTATTTATTTTTGTGTATATACAAACACAACGCGACGGTTTAAAGCCCAGGCGTGATCATTATTGCCGAGCACTGCTGGTTTTTCTTTTCCGTAGCTGACCATTTTAATTTGGCCTGGGTTAACACCTTGTTGCTCTAGAATACGTGCAACCGCTTGATCACGACGCCATCCTAATCCAATGTTATATTCACGACTGCCGCGATTATCCGTGTTACCTTCCAAGCGAACCGTTGCAGAATGATGCATTGCCAAATAATTAGCTTGAATCATCAATGCTTTCATGTCGCTTTGACGAATATCGCTTTCGTTAAAGCCGAAATAATAAATTTGATCTGATGGCGCGCTCAATGAGTTCACATGAAATCCATCAGTATCGCTGTTATTGCCCATGCCATACGCTTGTGATTGATCACCTCCATTCATATCGTTAGACGCTGTTTTTTTCGCGCAAGAGGCTGTTAACATCACGCCCGTTGCTGCCATTGCAATAACCAAGCCTTTTAAAACTGTTGAGATATTTTTTTTCATATTATTTTCCTATTTCCTTAAAGTTAAAAAATTAAACTATATTACCCTAAAAATACGGAGACCAAGATGGATCTTGCACGCTGCCTTCTTGTGCTGGCAGTCGTAATTTCACATGACCATCGATCGAAACCATGCCTAACACACCGCGATCCGCAAAGCGTGAACCATATAGTATCATTTTTCCATTCGGCGCCAAACTCGGCGAATCATCCAAGCCCGCTTGCGTTAAAAGCGTTAAACGACCCGATGATAAATTTTGCTTCGCAATACTAAATAACCCATCTTCGCGATGCATTAATGCAATTCTGTTGTCATTGGGTGAAACGCAGGCGCGCGCATTGTAATTTCCATCAAAAGTAATGCGAGAAACTTGTCCGCTACCAAAATCATAACGATAAATTTGCGGGCCACCCGTTCGATTGGATGTGAAATACAATGATTTTCCATCGGATGAGAAAGCAGGTTCGGTATCGATCGAATAATCATTGGTAATTTGCGTCAACTGTCTTGTCCCTAAATTCATAATGTAGATATTAGGATTACCCGTTCGTGTTAACACCAAAGCCATACGACGGCCATCAGGTGAAAATGCTGGCGCGCCATTAATTCCAGGAAAATTAGAAATCATTTGGCGACTGCCTGAGGCTAAATTCTGCTCATAAATAGCAGCCTGATGGCCTTCAAACGACACGTAAGCTAAGTTGCGCCCATCTGGCGTCCATGTCGGCGACATTAAAGGCTGATTCGAACGAAATAAAATTTTAGGATTAAAACCATCTTCATCTGCCACAATTAAAAAATACTGTGCTGCTTGGCTTTGTGAACGCTGCAATAAAATATAAGCAATTTTTGTTGAAAAAATGCCGCGAACACCTGTTAATTTTTGATAAATTAAATCACTAATGTGATGCGCCAATGATCTTAATGCAGGTTGTGTCACGCGAAAACTTTGATTTAATAAAATATTACTATTCGGCGCTGTTGATGTGGAATAGATATTTTCAAGCTGAAATGATACTTCATACTGACCCGCGCCCATTGGCTTGACTTGTCCTGACACAACATAATCTGCACCCAATTTTTTCCAATCCGTGCCCGCCACATTGCTCAACAATCCAGATTGCACAACGCGAACCTCACCGCTATTTTGCAGGTCATTTTGAATAACGGCTGTTAACGTTGTATTGTTCGGCACATTATTTGTTTGATTCACAAAAGGAGTGATTGCAATTGGAATCGCTGCATTCACGCCTTGCGTTAATTCTAGTTGGATTGCAGCATAAGAGGGCGCTGTGATTAACGCTATCATTGGCACTAAAACAAATAAAAATAATTTTTTTACATTAAAATAATTCATAAAATTTTCCTAAAAATAATGTTGACATATTACAGTGCGATGCTTTTATTGTATATATCCTTGCGGACTTAATGTTAATACCAGTCGTCTAAAGCTGTTAAATTCGCTCGCATCAGTTGGCACCGGCAAAGGCGAGGATTTAAAAATCGCATCGCGTGCAGATTGATCCAGGCCGCTGTCACCGCTGCTTTTTTGAAGCACGACTGACAACACAACACCCCCTGGCGCAATATTCACGACATAAACACAGCTTAATTTATCGTTCACTTCTTGAATACGCCAATTTGACTGAATCGCAGATAAAATTTGCGCCTTGTATTGATCAATCACGCCTTGATTTGCGGCTACTTGCACTTGTGTCAAATCATGTTGATCTTGCAGTAATTGCTGTTGCATCAACTCTTTTTGAAGTTTCGCTTGCTCCGCCGATAACTTTTTCTTCATGGCAATTTTTTTCTGCGCTACTTGTTTTGCAAGCTGAATCTTTTCTTGTTTTAGTTTTTCTTTTTGTAATTCGGCTTGTTTTAATTTTTTAGCTTTTTCTTTTTGCGCTGCAGCCGCTTGCAGCAATAATTTCGCCTGATGAATTTTTAAATCTTCTATTTTTTTAGCTGCCGCGGCCTTTGCAGCTGTTGCTGCGGCCACTTTCTTCTGCACAGCTTCTTGCGCTGCTTGCTGTGCTGCTTCTTGTGCCTGGACGATTTCTTTTACTTGCGATTGCACTTCGCTTGCAGAAACGGCTTGTGCGTGTATCGTAGGCTGCGAATGATTGGGAGACGCACTAGGATAACGATATTGCGTGGGTGATAAATGAAAAATAAAAATCGATAGCAGTAAAACATGCAAAAGCACGGCAAAAAAGACAGGTCGTCGATAATTTTGTGAAATAGTAAACATGATTTTGCTCCGAACCGTCATCATACTGGAACGTATAATATTTGTCCAAAAAATAAATGAGTTGAAATTTATAAAAAAATAACTGGATAATGGGTCTGGATTAATGAAAAAGGAGTTCTGCTGATGCGATATTTCGATACTCACCTCGTTATTCATTCCGTAGATACAACATCTGATTTTTTAAAACCACATTACGACGCACTTCCTGCCAATACAAAACCAGATTTTCTATTTTTTGTGAGAAACAATCCAGAGCAGATCGGTCATCTACAGTTATTTATCATAACAAGAGATGGTCGAGAGGAAATGTGTGATATTTATGCGAGCAAACGCATTTCTGATGTCGAGCAAGTAATTTCAAAATTACAAATGCGACTCGGTTTTAAAGCTCCATTGCAAACAAGTGAATTCATCAACACACATCAAGCCGTTCATCGCTCATTTCAGAAACCTGACTCACCCGTTAGCGGTTTATTAACCTCTTCCTTTGGATCGTTTAGATCATTACGTGATTCATTTGGGTCATCAAGTGAAAAAACAAGTGTCGAAAGCGCAGAAACAAAAACACCAACGCTTGTATTGTAATGCAATATCAACCAGTAAGTTGCGAAACATCGAACAATTTGTACAAAAATAATGCAACTTGATGATTTGATTAAAATTTGATTGACACCGATGAAACGACGAGAGTAGGATTAAATTACAAATCAACCGACATTGATTATTTACAAAGCAAAGCTTATAAAAAAACCCCGCTCTCTGCGGGGTTTTTTTTGATCTGAAATAAAACGAGCCGGATTACATCATTCCACCCATGCCGCCCATTCCACCCATGCCGCCCATGTCACCACCGCCATGACCACCGTGACCGCCTTCTTCTTTCTTTGGCGCATCCGTAATCATACATTCAGTTGTAATCATTAAGCCTGCGATAGATGCCGCATTTTGCAATGCAGTGCGAGTAACTTTAGTTGGATCTAAAATTCCCATCGCGATCATATCACCGTATTCACCGGTCGCTGCATTATAGCCGAATGTGTCGGATTTATTGTCAAGCACAGCAGCCAACACAACAGCCGCTTCTTCGCCCGCGTTACGAACAATTTGACGCAATGGTGCGCGCAATGCACGACGCGTTAATTCAACACCGTGACGCTGATCTTCGTTGTCCACTTTAAGCTTATCAAGCGCACGAGACGCACGAACTAAAGCAACACCGCCGCCAGGCACAACGCCTTCTTCAACTGCCGCACGCGTTGCATGTAATGCATCATCCACGCGCGCCTTCTTTTCTTTCATTTCGATTTCAGTTGCAGCACCTACTTTAATCACGGCAACACCGCCAGCTAATTTTGCCAAGCGTTCTTGCATTTTTTCACGATCGTAATCCGATGTGCTTGCTTCCACTTCGCGACGAATGGATTCAACGCGCGCCTTAATTTCAGCGCCATCGCCTGCACCGCCAATAATCGTGGTGTTATCTTTGGTCACCACAACACGTTTTGCAGAACCCAAATCATCTAGCGATGCATTTTCCAATGCTAAACCCACTTCTTCTGAAATGACTTTTGCACCTGTTAATACAGCGATATCTTGCATCATTGCTTTGCGACGATCACCAAAACCAGGCGCTTTTACAGCAGCTACTTTCACAACACCGCGCATATTATTTACAACCAATGTTGCTAAGGCTTCGCCTTCAACATCTTCTGCAATAATCAATAATGGCTTACCTGATTTCGCAACGCCTTCCAACACAGGCAGCATTTCGCGAATATTCGAGATTTTTTTATCCACCAACAAAATATGAGGTGCGTCTAATTCAACGCTCATGCTTTGTTGATTGTTGATAAAGTAAGGTGACAAATAACCACGATCAAATTGCATGCCTTCAACCACAGACAATTCATTTTCTAAGCCGGAGCCATCTTCAACTGTAATAACACCTTCTTTGCCGACTTTTGCCATCGCTTCTGCAATAATCTTTCCGATCGATTCATCAGAATTGGCAGAAATGGTGCCGACTTGTTGGATCGCTTTAGAATCAGCGCAGGGTCTTGAAATTTTCTTTAATTCTTCGACCAGTGCCACAACGGCTTTATCAATTCCGCGTTTTAAATCCATGGGGTTCATGCCCGCAGTCACGGAGCGAATGCCTTCAACCAAAATAGATTCTGCCAACACAGTCGCTGTTGTTGTGCCGTCACCTGCTAAATCAGATGTTTTTGACGCCACTTCTTTAACCATTTGAGCGCCCATGTTTTCAAACTTACAAGACAACTCAACTTCTTTTGCAACGCTCACGCCATCTTTTGTGATGGTGGGCGCGCCATAAGATTTATCCAATACCACATTGCGGCCTTTAGGTCCCAATGTTACTTTCACAGCACCGGCTAATTTTGAAACACCACTAGCCATTGCGTGCAGTGCATCTGCACCGAATTTAATTTCTTTTGCACTCATGTTCATTCCTCATTATTATTTAAATTTAAAACTAAATTAGCCTTCAATAACAGCCAATAAATCATCTTCGCGCATCACGATCAGATCTTGTCCGTCAATTTTAATTTCTGTGCCAGCGTATTTGCCAAACACAACGATGTCGCCTTTTTTCACAGAAAGCGGCATCACTTTACCATCTGCCAATACTTTACCTGTGCCAACATACTCAACTTTTCCGCGTATGGGTTTTTCAGTTGCGGTATCTGGAATCACAATTCCACCTGAAGACTTATTTTCTCCATCCAAGCGTTTAATCACAACGCGATCATGTAAAGGTCGAATATTCACGCTTATTTCTCCTAATTGATTTTAGTATAATTTTTTACCATTTCCGCCAGACACTCCGGCGGCACCATGTGTACCAGATGTGGATTGGTTTTGCAAATTCAAGTGGAAAATAAAAAATATAGGTCATCTCGTAGCAAGGCCGCTAAAGGACGAGCCGTATATCAGTTGCATTTTATTTCCTCACAAAATCTAATAACGGCTTATAATTGAATTTATCTGCTGCACGTAATGCGGCAATATATTGATTTCGAATTTCTGATGCATTTGCTAATAACGTATTGTCACCCCATGAAAATCTTTTTTCGCCTTGTGACAATAAAATAATATCTGATAATAACCTAGCGTGCCTGCCATTACCATTTGGAAATGGATGAATCAGCACTAATCGATGATGAAATCGTGCGGTTAACTCATCAAGTCCGTAAGTTTTATTTATGATTTGATAATTTAAATCATCTAGCAATATTTTTAATTGCGCTGAAACAATTGGCCAATCTACCCCGATATTTTTATTAGATTGTCGAAATAAACCTGCCCATTTCCAAGTATTTTTAAACATACGCTCATGTAGTTTTTTTACAAATTCAATTTTAACAATTTCATTTAATTTAAATTTTTGACGATGAGTCCATTTTTCAGCTTCTAAAATATTACTTTGTTCCCACTCGTTCAGTTGGCTTTGAGTTGTAATGTGCGATGGAATCAATCCTTTTGCTTCGTCAGGATCTAGCGGCGTTGCACCGGGCGCATAATTAAACATTTTTTATTCTTCCCATAAATATTTCCAAGAATGTCGCAGCATTTCATCTGATAATTCTTTTATTTGATCATTTAAAAATGCTTGATCTACTGCTTGAGATTCTAAATTCATGGTATGCGACGTGCGCTGTACTTGTTCTGTTGCGGATTTCACTGCGCGTGCTTTTATCATCTCTTCTAAATTATTGTTGGGAATAAAGGCATAAACAAAACGACAGTCTAATGCTTCTGCAACAGATTGCATTGTATGCAAATTAATGGCGCCTTTGGGCTCTGACATTTCAATTTTAACAACGCGAGAAGGATCGACATCCAAGCGTTTTGCTAGCTGTTTAATTGTCATGCCCAACGCTTTTCGAAGCGTTCGAACCCAACCTTGTTTTGGAATAGGTGGAACCTGCTTTTTTAGATCAAAAAGCTGTTTATCGATCTGTTTTAATGCAACTAATTGATTTTTCATATATTAACTATATATTTATAACTAATTTATATATATTTTAATTATATATGAGTATTCAAATAATTCAAGATTTAGTTATGTCTATTTACTCGATATTTCTACCCAAAACCAGTTATAATCTCGCATCTTCATCATTATCTAAAAAAATCTTCGAGGAAAGCCATGAAAAACTCTTACAACACGCTCAAAGAACTCAACGTCGACGGCAAAATTTACCATTATTTTAGCCTGCCAGAATTAGCCAAAGCAGGTTTTCCGGAGATTCATAAATTACCTTTTTCGCTTAAAATTTTATTAGAAAATCAATTGCGCAATGAAGATGGTGCAACCACACAAAAAAAAGATATCGACGCGTTTTCAGCTTGGCTCAAGCATAAACACTCTGATCATGAAATTGCGTATCGACCTGCGCGTGTTTTAATGCAAGATTTCACCGGCGTGCCAGCGGTTGTCGATTTAGCCGCAATGCGCAATGCGATGCAAACTTTACAAGGCGATCCTAAAAAAATTAATCCATTATGTCCTGTTGATTTGGTGATTGATCACTCTGTGCAAGTCGATGTGTACGGCAATAAAATGGCGTTTGCTGATAATGTCAGAATTGAAATGGATCGAAATCACGAGCGTTATGTTTTTCTAAAATGGGGTCAAGAAGCATTTGATAATTTTCAAGCCGTGCCACCCGGCACCGGCATTTGTCATCAAGTCAACTTAGAATATTTAGCGCGCGGTATTTGGTCGAGGAAAATCGACGGTAAAGAATATGCGTTTCCAGACACGTTGGTGGGCACGGACAGTCACACAACCATGATTAATGGCTTGGGCGTTTTGGGTTGGGGCGTTGGCGGCATTGAAGCAGAAGCAGCAATGTTGGGACAACCTGTTTCTATGCTCATTCCTGATGTGATTGGATTTCGTCTAGAAGGCAAATTAAAGTGCGGGATTACTGCAACAGATTTAGTGTTAACCATCACCAATATGCTCAGAACCAAAGGTGTTGTTGATAAATTCGTCGAATTTTATGGGCCCGGTTTGCAATATTTAACACTGGCCGATCGCGCAACGATTGCGAATATGGCGCCAGAATACGGCGCAACGTGTGGATTATTTCCCATCGATGCTAAAACCATCGAATATTTAACCCTCACCAATCGCTCAAAAGAAACCATCGAATTAGTGAAAGCTTACGCGAAAATTCAAGGCATGTGGCATGATGAAAATACAATTGAGCCTGAATTTACCGATACGTTAACATTAAATTTATCGGATGTCGTCCCCAGTATTGCAGGACCCAAACGTCCGCAAGATCGTGTTGCTGTGACCGATGTTGCAAAAGTCGTTAACGAATTTTTAAAAACCAATCATCTTGAGGATCAAGCGGAAAAATCTTTTCCAACCGATGCGGGTTTTGATTTGCATCATGCTGATGTCGTGATTGCCGCAATTACGAGCTGCACGAACACATCGAATCCCGCCGTTATGTTAGCAGCAGGATTGCTCGCTAAAAAAGCAGTTGAAAAAGGTTTGAAAGCAAAACCATGGGTGAAATCATCTTTGGCGCCTGGCTCAAAAGTTGTGACCGATTATTTAAATAAAACAAATTTATATACTTACTTAGAACAACTCGGATTTTATTTAGTCGGCTATGGCTGCACGACTTGTATTGGCAACTCAGGGCCGCTCAGTGAACCTGTCAGCAAATCTGTCACCGACAATAATATTATGGCGTGCGCAGTATTATCCGGTAATCGCAATTTTGAAGGACGTATTCATCCACAAGTGCGTGCCAATTGGTTGGCATCACCGCCATTAGTTGTTGCCTACGCATTAGCGGGCACGATGAAAATTGATTTGAATAAAGATCCAATTGGAATAAATAGCCAAGGCGAGAATATTTACTTAAAAGATATTTGGCCAACACCCGAAGAAATTCAAGCGGCCGTGCTTCAAGTCACGCAAAATATGTTTACAAAAGAATATGCAGATGTATTTGCAGGAGATGACACTTGGAAAGCAATTAAAATTACGCCAAGTGAAACTTATGATTGGCCAGAAAATTCTACTTATATTAAATTACCGCCGTTTTTTGAAAATATAAAACAAATTCCCGATGCGCCAAAATCAATTGAAAATGCGCGTGTTTTAGCGATTTTTGGCGACAGCGTTACAACTGATCATATTTCACCTGCGGGCGCGATTAAAGCGGACAGCCCTGCTGGAAAATATTTAAGTGAGAATCATGTTGCGATAAAAGATTTTAATTCTTACGGCGCACGTCGCGGTAATCATGAAGTCATGATGCGCGGCACATTTGCGAATATTCGTATTCGAAATGAAATGATTCCAGGCGTTGAAGGTGGTTTTACAAAACATTTTCCCAATGGCGAAATCATGCCGATTTATGACGCCGCAATGAAATATAAATCAGATCATATTTCACTCGTTGTATTTGCCGGAAAAGAATACGGAACTGGATCATCACGAGATTGGGCAGCAAAAGGCACTTTGTTGTTGGGCGTAAAAGCCGTGATCGCAGAAAGTTTTGAGCGTATTCATCGCTCGAATTTAATCGGCATGGGTGTGTTGCCTCTGGTATTTACCAAAGGCATGACGCGCACTACTTTAAAATTAACCGGTACTGAAAAAATAAATATTTTATTAAATGCTGATATGAAGCCTAAAGCAACATTACAAATGCATATTATTCGCGAAGATGGCAAAACTGAAACCCATCCTGTTTTATGTCGTATTGATACACAAGATGAGCTGAACTACTATCAAAACGGCGGTATTTTGCCGTTTGTGTTAAGGAAAGTTAGGCTGAGGGCTTAAACTCTTAAATCCCCTCTCCCGTAATCGGGAGAGGGTTAGGGTGAGGGTTTTTAAATTAATTCACAGTCATTGAAGGCGCTGACGCACCAACAACTTCTGTCGGAGCAACTTTTTTCGCAAGCGCAAGACACTTATCTAATGCCTTACCTAGATCGCCTTTGGTAAACGAGCTGTTATGAGCAAGTATATTATTTTGCTCAACAAAAGAATTCAGCATCTCGATCAGGCTTTCTTTTGTGTTAAAGAATTTGATTGTTTCCAGTAACGCACTTGCCATTGCTGTTTTTGCTAAAGTTGTATTTTCGTTAAACATCAAGAAATTAAAACCCCTGCTATTTTGCTTTAACTTCGCTTTGCTGCGCAATGCGATGTATTTAGAAATTTCAGATAAAATTTCATTTTTCACAAGGCTTAGCTCTTTTGGAGGCACTTTTTCAATACACTGATTCAATGCTTTTTCGTAATCGCCTTTATAATATGAGCCAGAAAAGCTCTTAGCGGTTATTTGAGCGCTCTCTATTGCTTGTCTAATTTCCTCTGTATTGCTAGCATGCGACAGCCTGCTTAATAGCATTTTAGCTTGACTTACTTTATAGTCCAAAACAATTTCATTTCTATTAAATAATCCTAAAAATAAAGCAGGGCCTCTTTTTAATTTCAGCTTACCATCTTCATTTTGACGAGAGCGTATGTAATTACTTATTTCTTCCATCACACTGTCTTTTAAATCAAAAAGTTCTGGATTATTCTCCCTATCTTGCTGCTGTTTTGCTTTCAAAGCTATCTGTTGTTCTTTTTCTTTGACCTGCCGACTTCTCTTTTCGTTAAATTCTGCATCATTTTTCAGCGACTTCTGACACAATGAAATATATTCTTGCAGTACTGCCCTCTCTTCATTTTGTTCTTTCAAAGCAGTCTGTCTTGCTTCGTTCACATCAGCATAGAGCAGAGCCAAGGCACGGTCTTTCAGGGACAAAGCAGGTTCTTTTTCCCTAGGGTCGGTATTTTCGGTCTGCGAAGGCGCCTGGTCAATAGCTCGCACTACTGAAGCGAGATCTTGATCAGCTGATTGCTCTTCTGTATTCTGCACAGCTGCTGGTGCCTCAGCTGGCGCTATCGACAAAAACGGGGAGGAGGCGCTGTTACTAATATTTTCTTTTACTGGCGTATTCTGCCCACCTGAACTCGAAGCCGAAGATCCCGCTTTTTTTTCAAAATCTTCACGCACTTTAGCAAGGCTCGTGGCGAAATTTGCTAGCGCTACTAAATCAATAGGGCCATTCCCAGCTCTATTTTCTATTGTACTTTCTGTAACTAATTCGCCATCTCTCATCCCAACCCCCCTCATTTACAATTAAAATTTTAAAAGCTTTCAAGATCCTATCACGCGAATGTTAAAACTACCTTAAAAGAGTAATAGAATATTACCAAAATTTGCTAAAAAAGCCACAAGGCGGAAAACTATTGGGGTTTATGGGAGAAAACTACCAATTTAGCAGTGCGAATTCGCTTTTGATAACACTTCCCCATAGTCGATCGCGCTCGCGCTTGTGCAATTGTGCCTCATCACACAGGGATGGCCAATTTTTATCGAGGGTCTTGATTTGATGATTAATGATCGCGCGCGCAGCTTTTTCTGTTAGCAAAAAGTGCTTGCAGACAGATAATATATTTCTCAAAGTTGAATTATTACCAGCCTCACCTTCAATCTGCATGGCTTGCGTTGCCTCAAAACCAGTTCGCATTTGCGGACAGATATCATAAGCGGGCGTTAACGCCAGTAATTTTCCATCCCAAAAAGCAGAATGATTTCTGGCGTGATCATCTGTATTTCCCATTAACACATTAAATGCCAATCGTTTGTATAATTCTTTGAGTTCTGCTTCTGGATCATCAAAATGCTTTCGAATAATATCCGCTAATTCAATATAGCTTGCGTATCGCGCTTCAAGCTCATCTAAACCTAATAAGCTCAAACCACTTAGAATAATGTTGCGATATTGTTTTTTATGAACAGTGTAGCGATCAAAGCGCTTGATCAATAAAATATCTCGCTCTTTTATTTTTTTTAAACTGACGTCAGCAACGCGAATACCCGCTAATTTTGCTAATCTCATGCTTAAAAATTCAGCGCGCAAAAATGGATACAAATCCGTTGATAGTGAAAATTTCGCAATATAATCGACAGCATCAATATTAATTAAACACTTGGGTCTGGCGCCGCCGACACTCGTTCCATGCAATAATATGGGCGCTAATGATTTTGGAAATTGTTGATCTGTTTCTAGCGCGACAGCCAAATCATCAATTGCTTTTAGGCTGACATTCCCCAAATCTCTGTTGATAAAATGATTAGCTGTATGCTGAAAATCCAATGCCCCAATACGATCACTGCCTGACAGTAAGCCATAATCCAATTCATTTTTTTGAAATTGCGGATATTGATAATCAATCAGTCGTCTTCCCCACGCATCGGGTAATGCATCACGCAAGCAAGATGGCATCATGCGCATGCCACTTGTTTCAAATATCTCATCAGACAGCGGTAACTCAAAAGGGGATAATGAAATGGCATCGGCGCGCGCGCAATAACTTTTGCCATAAGTAAAGATATATATTTTTTCTTCGCGCGTTAATTTCCCTGCAACAACAGGTTCAGATTGATTTGGTAACCAAATCCAAACAAATGCTTCGTTTGCATTGTGATTATGAATTTCAGAAATCATTGTTCACCTTATATTTTTTTCGTCGTGTTCTCTTGGGTAAAATAGCAGAAAAATCTGCTAAAACAGATTGCCATTTTGATAATTGATCATTATCTTGTGCAAAAAGTGGCACGCCCAATAAATAAGCTGCTTCAAATACCGTGCCGATAGCAACTTTAGGATCACCCTTTTCAATCGCCATGATCGTTTGGCGCGTCACACAAAGCCTCTTTGAAAACGCTGCTTGCGAAAAAAAATGCTCTTGTCTTGCAACCTTAATTAAATCGCCAAGCGCTATTAATGATTTTTGTGAAAATCGGGATATCATGTTAATTATAGTTAACTCTAAGTGACTTTAAGTTAATTATAACTAACAATTTTAGCAAAGTCAAATCACCAAAATACTTACCGAAACGTCTCCACTACGTGCTTTACTATGCCTTTGGACATCAGAATTTGCCAGAGCTGCACGTTGCGCGAACGAAAGGCGCCGGCGCAAGATAATAAATAATATTCCCACATGCGTTTAAATTGATTGCTGTATTGTGATTTTAATACGTCCCAATGCGATATAAAATTCTGGTGCCACGCCATTAATGTTTGATCATAATAGGCGCCGAAATTATGCCAATCTTCGACAATAAATTTATTTTCAACCGCTTTTGCAATTTCAACCATAGTGGGAATACGGCTGTTTGGAAAAATATATTTTGTGATCCAAGGATCAGTTCCCATTGTTTTTTCAGCATTGCCAATGGTGTGCAGCAAAAATAAACCCTGATCTTTTAAACAGTGGTGAGCGACTTTCATATACGTTGCATCATTTTTTGTGCCAACGTGCTCAAACATGCCGAGTGACACAATGCGATCAAACTGCTCGTTTTGCAAAAGTAAATCGCGATAATCTTGTAGCCGTAATGTAATATTTAATCCTTCGCATAATTTTTTCCCGAGACTTAACTGCTCTTTTGAAATAGTAATGCCAACAACGCTGACGTCATAATTTTCTGCGGCATATTTTGCAAAAGAGCCAAAGCCGCAGCCAATATCTAAGATTTTCATGCCGGGTTTTAATTGTAATTTTTGACAGGTTAATGCTAATTTATTTTTTTGTGCCTCTTCTAAATTATTTGCATTTTTCCAATAACCGCACGTATAAACCAAACGCGAATCCAGCATCGCTTCATATAAATTATTACCCAAGTCATAATGCTGCTCACCTACTTCAAACGCATGTTTTTTTGATTGTGAGTTTATTATTTTATGCTTGATCACTTGAATCAGCATATCCCAATTAAATTTTACTTTTTGATCAAGCCTTGCTGACAAAACATGATCAAAAAATTGATCGAGTGATGCTGCGTCCCACCAGGATTGCATATAGGCTTCGCCCAATCCTAACGAACCATGCATCAGCAACGCGCCGTACAAGCGCGAATCATGCACCTGAATATCCCAAGGGCGAGATCCATTAATTTGAACATCTGCTATCGATAATAAATTTTCAATCATTTTCTTTGGCTGTTGGCTCATCAACTTTCCTTGCGCAATTCTCACCAAGACTTATCTTATTTCATTTGGCCGTATTCTGCCATTTTTGGCCGTATAACTTGATTTTTGGCCGTATTTGAGCTATTTTGGCCGTATAATCCAAATTTTGGCCGTATTTATGCGTCATCATCACAAGAAATTGGCCGTATTGGCCGTGCTGCGTGAGCAAAAGCAATCGCTTTCGTTGCTAGCGCTGATGCGTATTTTAGGAGCTGATTTTACAGAACGCACCGTTCGCCGATGGCTAAATGAATTTGCAGCGGATGATCAGATTGAAAAAATCGGGCAAAAGCGCGGGATGCGATATCGAGTAAAATTAGCGCTGAATGAATCTTTTCCATTTAGCCCAACTGCAAACACCGCATTGCACAAAATTCAAAAACCTTTATTTGACCGCGATCCTGTTCCATATCATGCTGCTTGGCTCGATGAATATCAGCCCAACAAAACATTTTATTTATCTTGGGAGCAAAGAGCTGCATTGCAAGCCGCAGGACGACCAGAAACAACAGAAGCAGCAGCAGGAACTTATGCGCAAAAAATTTATCATCGATTATTAATCGATCTTTCATATAACTCATCGCGTCTCGAAGGGAATTCTTATTCGCTTGGCGAAACCGAGAAATTAATTTTTGAAGAGATTGGCGCGACGGGAAAATTAGACAGCGAAAAGATGATGATTTTAAATCACAAAGAAGCCATTCGATATTTGGTTGAAAATGCAGAAAAATTAACGGTAAATTATAACACTATTTGCACTTTACATTTTTTATTATCAGATGGATTGATTTTAGAAAAATATACCGGGAAAATGCGAGATCACGCTGTTAAAATAGGTCTTTCAACATTTATGCCGCTCGAAGGATCAGCGCGATTAGCAAAGCAATTAAATCATATTTGCGAGAAAGCAGAACAAATTCACGACGAGCATGAACAGAGTTTTTTTCTTCTGGTGCATATTGCTTATCTTCAAGCATTTAATGATGTGAACAAACGGACATCTAGATTAGCGGCCAATATTCCGCTGATTAAAAATAATTTATATCCCATTGCTTTTAATAAAATTAAAAAAGAAGATTATATTTCTGCGATGATTGCCATATATGAATTAAATAATGTTACCGCATTAGCTGAGCTTTACACTTTTTCATATCTTTACACATGCAAAGAGTATCGCGCCATTGTTGAGGCGATGGGCTTAAATGAGTCTCGATTCCGCTTTAGAAAAGAGCGCAGATTAATCATTCGCGATATTATTACTCAACAATTAACAAAAAAGACAATGCAGCACTACATTGAAAAGCAAGCTGATTTATTAATTCCTGTAAAATATAGATCTGAATTTATAGATACAATCAATCAAGACTTAATCAATATGGGTCCCGAGCGAATTGCTGGCATGGGAATTACACATGAACAATTATCACAATGGATGAAATTAAATGTGTCTAAAAAATAAAATCCTGTTCTTTTTTGTCTTATTGTTTTTATTTTTAATTACATTTTCGCCTGCTTTTGCCGCATCACCCCAGCCGCTCACAGCAGATCAAGCATTTCAATTTTCAGCTGCTGCAAAAGATGATCAAACTATTTTATTAAAATGGAAAATTGCGCCGAATTATTACTTATATCAAAAAGATTTTAACTTTAAAATTATTAAACCCGATGACGCAGAGCTTGGCAATCCTTTATTTCCCAGCAACACAGAAACATTAAAAACAAGCATTGGTTCTTTTGTTGTTTATGCGCATTCGATTACTATTCCTGTTCCTATTATCGAGACCAATGCAAATAATTTAATTTTGCAGGTTCATTATCAAGGCTGTTCGAAAGCCGGTTACTGTTATCCACCGATTGCCAAAATCATTTCAATTAATTTATCTGCCAAAAATCAAATAGCCAGTGGTTTAAACATCGACGTTGCGCCTGTCAATTTTGCTGCGCCGCCTACAATTCAGCATGACAAGATTTCTCAATTATTAAGCGGTCATCATATTTTTATTATTATTTTAAGTTTTTTAGGTTTTGGTATTTTAATTTCATTCACGCCCTGTGTTTTACCGATGATTCCCATTCTATCTAGCTTGATCTTGGGCAAAGATAAAATATCGCGCGCGCATGCGTTTTTTATTTCGTTATTTTATGTATTAGGCATGTCTATCACGTATGCAATCGCCGGGATGTTATTTGGATTGATTGGTCAAAGCGTTCAGGCTTTATTTCAAAATACTTGGGTTATTGCTTGTTTTTCTATTCTGTTTATTATTATGGCGTTATCTTTATTTGGATTTTTTCAAATTCAATTACCTGAAAAATGGCGCGGCAAAATTGCGCGAACCAGCAACGAGCAAAAGCGCGGTAGTTTTTTGGGTGCATTGATCATGGGTTGTTTATCGACATTAATTTTATCGCCGTGTGTCACGCCCCCGCTCGTTGCCGTGTTGGGTTATATCGGCCAAACCAGTGATGCAGTTTTGGGTGGCGTGATTTTATTTGTGATGGGCATTGGCATGGGATTCCCCTTGTTATTAATTGGCGCAGTGGGTCCAAAAATATTGCCAAAAACAGGCCGCTGGATGAACACAGTAAAAAATTGCATGGGTATTTTAATGTTGGCTGTCGCAATTTTCATGAGCGCGCGCATTTTACCTCCCATGATTACCATGGTTTTATGGGCTTGCTTGTGTTTTGGCACAGCCATTTATTTTGGCATATTAAAAAAATTTTTAGGGCTAATTATTTTTATGTATGGTGTATTGATTTTAATATCCGCTTACTTAGGTAATACCGATCCATTACTGGCCTGGAAAATTCCGCAATCACATTTTTCTCAGCAATACTTATCTTTTCAGCCTGTTAAAACTATAGATGGGTTAAATGCTGTTTTAAAAGCCTTGCCAACCGATCAAATCGCGCTGTTGGATTTTTATGCTGATTGGTGTGTGGCCTGCAAGGAATTGGACATGATGACTTTTCGCGATCCCATGGTAACGCGTAAATTGGCAGGCTTAACGCTGCTAAGAGTCGATGTAACCGACAACTCGATAGAGAACCGTTTATTCGAACAGCATTTCGGCGTTATCGCGCCACCCACGATCCTGTTTTTTAGAAATAACCAGGAAATTCAAAGATCCAGAATCATTGGCTATCAATCACCTAAGGTATTTTTGCGAAAAATCGCCTCTTTGTAGCTAACTTGCGCTATAATTGCACTAACTTCATCGATCTGAGCAGATCTGGACATTAACGTGCAAGTTAGGCAGAATACGCCATGGCAAAAATACTGGTATTACATGGGCCCAATTTAAATCTTTTGGGCACTCGAGAACCCGATGTCTACGGCAAAGACCGGCTAGAAGATATCAATAATTTGCTGATTGAGCAAGCTGGCAAACTTGGTCATGTTATCAGCACTTTTCAAAGCAATTCAGAAAGCCAGCTAATCAATCGTATTCAACAAGCACTGCACGAGCAAATTAATTTCATTTTGATTAATCCTGCGGCTTTTACGCATACCAGTATTGCCATTCGAGACGCGCTGCTGGCTGTCTCCATTCCCTTTATTGAAATTCATCTTAGCAATATAAAAGCACGCGAGGCTTTTCGGCAGCATTCTTATTTTTCAGATATTGCCATTGGCTGTATTCAAGGTTTTGGTGCCTATAGTTATGTTTTAGGATTATTGGCTGCAAATCATTATTTATTAAATGGGAGTAAAAAATAAATGGACGCACGAAAAATTAAAAAGCTCATCGAGCTCGTAAAAGAAATGAATATTGGTGAGCTCGAAGTTAAATCAGGTGAAGACTCCGTGCGAATTAATTGCCAAATTAATACCGGGCAAATTGTGACGCAATATGCATCACCGCCACAACAATCTCAAGCTATTTTATCTCAACCTGCAGTCTCAGTTGAAACAGCAACGCCGCCAAAACATGCGCCGCATATTCAAGGCCATACCGTTAAATCTCCGATGGTTGGAACAGTTTATTTAGCTTCAGCGCCGGGCAATCCGCCGTTTGTGAAAGTCGGTGACACGGTAAAAATAGGTGACACATTATGCATGGTCGAAGCCATGAAAATGTTTAATAAAATTGAAGCCGATAAAGCCGGCGTTATCAGCGCACGCTTAATTGAAAATGCACAACCTGTTGAATACGATCAACCATTATTTATTATCGAAGAATAATAGGGAAATTAAATCTATGTTTAAAAAAGTGTTGATTGCCAACCGCGGCGAAATTGCGCTGCGTATTCACAGAGCTTGTAAAGAACTCGGCATTAAAACCGTTGCTGTTTACTCCACAGCCGATCAAGATTTAATGCACGTTAAATTAGCGGATGAATCAGTATGCATAGGTCCTGCAAGTTCCGCGCAAAGCTATTTAAGCATCCCATCAGTCATTTCAGCTGCTGAAATTGCTCATGTTGATGCCATCCATCCGGGTTATGGATTTCTCGCTGAAAACGCTGATTTTGCAGAACGCGTTGAACAAAGCGGTTTTGCTTTTATTGGGCCCTCATCTGAAACGATTCGATTGATGGGCAATAAAGTTTCTGCCATTGAAGTCATGAGAAAATCAGGCGTTCCTTGTATTCCAGGTTCTAACGGCGCATTAACCAATGATCCCGTTGAAAATTTAAAAATAGCTAAAAAAATTGGCCTTCCTGTTATTATTAAAGCCGCAGGTGGCGGTGGCGGACGCGGTATGCGCGTTGTTCATAATGAAGATGAATTAATCGACGCGATAGCCATGACACAAACAGAAGCTGGCGCTGCATTTGGCACTGATGAAGTTTACATGGAAAAATTTCTCGAAAATCCGCGTCATATTGAAATTCAAGTATTGGGTGATGGCCAAGGCCACGCTATTTATTTGGGCGAGCGCGATTGCTCCATGCAGCGCCGCCATCAAAAAATCATGGAAGAAGCGCCAGCGCCTGGCATTACACCCGAACAGCGCAAAAGAATTGGTGAGCTGTGTGTTAAAGCCTGCTTAGAAATTAATTACAAAAGCGCAGGTACCTTTGAGTTTTTATTTCAAGACGGCGAATTTTATTTTATCGAAATGAATACGCGTATTCAGGTTGAGCATCCCGTCACCGAAATGATCACCGATATTGATATTGTCAAAGCACAAATCAGGGTCGCGGCGGGCGAGAAACTACAATACAAGCAAAGTGATGTGTATTTTAATGGGCATTCTATTGAATGCCGCATCAATGCTGAAGATCCTTATACTTTTTTGCCATCGCCTGGCAATATTAATGTGTATCACGCACCGGGTGGCATGGGTGTTCGCATGGACACGCATATTTACAACGGTTATCGCGTTCCGCCCTACTATGATTCTTTGATTGCAAAACTAATTGTACATGCCACAACACGCGAAAACGCCATTAATCGCATGCGCAATGCATTAGAAGAAACGGTGATTGAAGGCATTAAAACCAACATTCCCCTGCATCAAGATCTTATGAACGATGAAAACTTCCAAAAAGGCTCGCAAAATATTCATTATTTGGAAAAAAAATTAAAGCTTAAGGAGTAGGCAACGCAAAATACGGTATTGCACAAGCTGACAAATTGCTCTAGGATCTCATTCTTGCTTTGAAAAAAATATTTTCGTGATTATTAACTATTTTTATTGACTGTTAATACTCATATTAGGTAATGTTGAAGTTAATTTAAACAAATCTGAGATGGTTATGGCTGGCAGTGAAACTGAACTAGAGAATCAATATGATAAAGCCAAGAAAGCTCTAGACACAGTTTTTGAAAGTCAAAAAAGCGAGCATCAAGACCAAATCTATCGGGTTCTTGAAAAGAGTAAAGAATTTGAAAATTATGTTCTTACCCCAAGCTTCAAATCAGTGGCTGAAATTGAAGATCGCGCTGAATTTTATAAAGCTTATGGCATGCTAGATACAGCAATCAAAGACATCGACTGTACGCCCACATTGAACTTAAAAGAAGCTGCAATAGAAGACTTTAAAAATAAAATGCAAGGCGCGAAGAAGGCGCGAGGAGCGAAAAGCATTGCCAAGGAAGCGCTTGAACTTGCCGAGAATCCAATCTCTAGTATTAACATCAAAAAATTGACCGTGGTTTTACAAACTACCACAGCACTTTTCTTAACGCTTTCTGGCAATACAAGCATGCTAAATAAAAATTTATTGGCACATCAAATAGCAACACAGCAGTTGAGCAGCGAAAGAAAATATGCAGCGATCCGTTATGCAGCAGCTGGTTTTTTGCTAATTGTGGGATTTGCGGCCGGATTTTTCACGGCAGGCACTTCAACTGTCGCTGGAATTTATTTAGCAGGAATCATACTGGGAACAATTGCAACCACCACTGCTGTCACCCATCAAAGCAGGCAAATTAAACAATATACCGATCTTCGTTCTAAGGCAGAAAGCTTTTCAAATCAGCTTGGAGAACTTCCTGGCGTATCGCTATCAAAACCAGGATTTTTTGATGGATTAAAAGCTATTTTTACACCCCAAAAATGCAGCGCTGAAACACCTGCTCCTCAAATTTAATAGAAAAAATGCCAACTCAATTTCAAATCACTGTAAACACCACGCGCGATTTTGCTGAAACACTATCTGATGATTTTTTTGAATTGGGCGCGCTGTCTGTCACCATGACCGATGCTGAAGATGAGCCGTTATTTGAAATTGACTTAAAAGAAAAGCCACTTTGGCAAAACATGATTATTACCGCCTTATTTGATCAAACTATTTCAGCTAAAAAAATTATTTTAAAAATAAAAAATATAAATCCAGCTTATCAATTACTCAACTTTCAATCTGAAACAATAGCAGAAAAAAATTGGGTGGCTGAGTCTCAACAATATTTTCATGCACAGCAATTTGGTGAGAACTTGTGGGTGTGTCCCGAATGGGAAAAAGAAAATTTTAAGCTTCCCGACAATAATAAAGCCATTTTTATTGAACCGGGATTAGCGTTTGGCACGGGAACGCATCCTACGACGCAGCTTTGCTTGGAATATATTTCCAATCATCCACCTAAAAATAAATTGGTAATAGATTATGGTTGTGGCTCGGGTATTTTAGCGCTGGCGGCCATTGCGCTGGGCGCACAAAAAGTATTTGCAACAGATCATGATATTTTAGCGCTAGAGTCAACTCACAATAACGCAAGTTATAATTTATTTGATAAAAATAATTTAATTATTTTAAAAACTAATGAGATCAATAATACTCAAGCTGACTTGATGCTGGCGAATATCTTAGCAAACCCTTTAATTGAGCTTGCACCTATTTTGACAAACTTGATTTTACCCAACGGAATATTAATTTTATCAGGTATGCTAATAAACGATACGGATCGTGTTTTTGCTGCTTATCACAATAACTTTGAGCTTGAGAGAACGGCAGAAAAAGACGGCTGGGCGCTGATGGAATTAAGAAAGCGCGCCAAATAAATTCTTTGGATTTTTTAAATCCGGCACCAGTTCTATTTCTTGACCTATTTTATATTCTTGAGCTAAGTTATAAACATATTTTAATATCGCAAAATCTTCGAGTGCAAAACCCACTGAATCGTATAAGGTAATTTCGTCACGCGACGTTCTGCCAGGTTTTTTTTGCGTGACCAGCTCCCATAATTCCGCATAAATTAAGTCATCTGATGAAAGATGCTGAATTTCGCCTTCTAATTTAGTTTGCGGCAAATACTCAACGACTACTTTTGCCTGTCTTAAAATAGTTTCGTTTAATTCTGTCTTTCCAGGACAATCACCGCCAATCGCATTAATATGCATGCCAGGTTTAATCCAATCTGAATTTAAAATTTGCGTACGCGATTTTGTAGCGGTTGCCGTTGTAATAATATCGCCATTTTTGAGTACAAATTCTGCTTGATCGCAAGGCACCAATTCAATATTTAAATGTTTTAGATTCTCATCAAATTTTAACATTGCATTTTTATCGATATCAAAATATTTAACGGTTTTAATTGGAAATAAAGCCATTTGCGCATGCACTTGAAATTCAGATTGCGCGCCACAACCGATGATTCCAATTGTTTTTGCATCTGGATTAGCTAAATATTTTGCCGCAACCGCAGAAGTTGCTGACGTTCTAAAGGCCGTTAACAATGTCATTTCAGAAATTAGTAGCGGATAACCTGAATTCACCTCAGATAACAAACCCACTGCCGCGACCGTTAATTTTTGATGAGACGGATTGTCAGGATGCCCATTGACGTATTTTACAGAATAAAATTCTTGATCACACGCTGGCATTAATTCAATCACACCATTGCTAAAATGAAATGCATGACGCGCTGTTTTTTGAAACTCATCCCAGCGTGAAAATGTGCTTTCAATCTCAGAAATTAATCCTAAATAAAATTCATTAATCCCAATATTTTTAACTAAGCTTTTAATATCAGAAACGGTTAGTAAGCGTGCCATAAAGTTATTCCTTGTGTTTTACCCAGTCTGCAAAAGCCTCGTCTTCAAATTGATACATGCCATGATCAATTCTAGCAATAATATTTTTTTCGGATAACCTTCGCAATGCATTTTGAATAGTGTTGCTACTAACGCCATCTGTGATTCCCAAAGTTTCGCCTAATTTCTGCATGGTTTGTTTTCCGTATAAATCTTTATTTTCATTTGCAACCATCGATAAAATAACTTGGTCTGCTGGCAGAAGCGAATGCCATTGTTTTTTAAGGCTATCATCATTCAGGATCGCTTTTTTCGTTTCTTGCAAAATAATACCTGATCCCATTTCGGGACTACTCAGATAATGCTCAATATAGCGACGAAAAAACTCCGGTGTACTTCGAAGTAGTAAAAAAGCATCTAATGCATCATCTAGCGATAAAGGATATTTACAAATTGAATTAACACGTTTTATGGTTGCAGCTACAAATTCTTTTCCCAGTAATTCAAATGGCTCAAGTGGCGCCCAATTATAAAATGGTTCAGAAGGAATGCCAAACATGCGGCGCAGCGTTGATTCGGAACTACCTGCAAAAATAACTTTGATGCCCTCTTTTCGCGTATCCAGTTCGGCGCGTAGCGCGTGAGTAAAATTCGAATTTTCTGCGTACGATAACACTTGCGCTTCATCGATAATCAACATTAATCTCAATTTTCTTTTATGTGCTGCTTCCATGATATCCGACAACGTCATTTGCGATGTCATCGCCTTTGATCTCGATTCCGTTTCGATCGAACCCTCCAAAAATCCAGGAATTTTTCCTGTTAATTTCATTTTAATTTTCTTAAATTGCTTTGGTAAAATGACTTTATAAAATTCTGAAATAATCTCTGAAGCAGCGTCAGCTTGCGATTTCCACAAGTTGACGTAAACAGGAATATAACCTTCTTTTTTGGCAGCAGGAATAAAGTCGTTCTTTAAAAATTCTGTTTTACCCATTCTGCGTCTTGCGAACAGGCAACGCGCTGAAACCAACCCAAGACTGAAAAGATCAAGGTATTTTTGAGCTAATTGAGGCCTTGGATAATGCCAATCTGGCTGTATTTTTTGCATAGTATTAAAAATTATTACTGAATTTAATAATTATTAATTTACAGATAATTTCTAACAATGTCAACTATATCACCCTTTTGGGGTATGCTTTTTCTCAGAATTTTTGCCTTTTCCCCTTCGCTGGCGCTCGAGTTCTGAAAGATTTAGATCAAACCCACTCTCTTGGCTTTAAATAATACTCCGTCAGCTTTTCTTCAGGTGAGTTTTTTTCAGGCGTAAAGTTATATATCCACTCCACTTTGGGTGGTAGCGACATTAAAATAGATTCAATGCGACCGCCGACTTGCAAGCCAAATAAAGTCCCGCGATCATACACTAAATTAAATTCAACATAACGGCCACACCGATATGCCTGAAAATCTTTTTGTTGCTGCGTAAAGTCACAAAACTTTCTCTTTTGAACAATGGGAATATAAGCTTCAATAAATCCATCGCCCACATTTTTTAATAAAGCAAAGCAAGTTTCAAAATCAGGCTGATTAAAATCATCAAAAAATATTCCGCCAATGCCGCGCTGTTCGTCGCGATGCTTTATGTAAAAATAATCATCTGCATTTTTTTTAAATTCAGGATAAAAATTTAGATTAACTTGATCGCAGGCTTTTTTAGCAGTTTTATGAAAATATAGACAGTCTTCATCAAAACCATAATACGGCGTTAAATCAAACCCACCGCCAAACCACCAAACAATGTCTCCATCTGGCTTTGTTGCTTGAAAATAGCGAACATTCATGTGCGACGTGGGAACAAACGGATTATCAGGATGAATCACGGATGAAACACCCAGCGCTTCGAATTCCGCACCAATTAAATCAGGGCGCTTATCAGTTGCGGCTTTGGGCAACGCATTGCTTTTAATGCGTGAAAAATTAACACCGGCTTTTTCAAATGTTTTTGCCGCTAAAATACAGGTACGGCCAGCAATATTATTTTTTTTCCATTCATCGATAATAAATTTTTGCTGAGACTTTTCTTCAAATTCTAAAGCGCTACATAAATTATTTTGCAGATTTTTTAAGTATTTTTCTACGAGTAATATATTATTCGACATTAATCAGCCTCTGCTCATCTTCCGTTAGAAAAAGCTGCAGTAACGGCAAAAAGGATTTTTCAGTTAAATAAAAATCACATTGTTTTTTAATATTTTCTCTGTAAAAAGCCCCACCGTAACCCACAAAACGCTCAACGTGATTAATGACAGCCAAATCATTCATTCCATCACCAATGTAGCCGATAGATTTTTGATTGATCAAATTAATTAGTTCTTGTTTTCCATTTTTATTGATCAGTGGAGATGTGTGATTAAAATTGAGGTAATGATTATTTTGATCAAATTGCAGATCAACCGCAAAAATATTGCTGGCAGCAATATTTAATTTTTCACCCAATAATGTAACAGCAGGATTCACACCCGCTGAAAATATATATATTTTTTTATCTAATTTTTGAAATAGCTTAATAATATTTTCAGCATCGGGTGAGATGTGCTGATAATAGATTTCACCTAGTGATATCACTTGATTCTTTGTGGGTTTAACCAAATCCAAGCGTTGTTGATATAGCGAAGAAGATAAGCCAGTTTGAGCCATGGCCAAATGAGTGAGCTCAGACACTTCTTTTTCAACGTTATTTAATTTTGCAAGATAATCAATGCCTTCGATTTGCGATAAAGTACCGTCGCAGTCAAATACAATGGCGCTAAGTGGTTTTTTTAGAAAATTATTTTTTTTCATACGAAATACTAGCTTAAAATTATGCTAAACTCTATCTTTTTTTAAAGAATACAAAAGGAACGTCCATGTTTCAAGTCAAAACTTTTAACGCTATTTCGCCCGCTGGTTTAGCGTTGTTTTCTGAGAATGATTATCAGGTCAGCGCCGATATAAAAAATCCTGATGCTATATTGTGCCGCTCTCAAAATTTACACACAGAAAATATTGAGCCTACTATTAAAGTAATTGCTCGCGCGGGTGCTGGCACGAATAATATTCCTGTTGAAAAATGCACCCAATTGGGTATTCCTGTTTTTAATACACCAGGTGCCAATGCCAATGCGGTTAAAGAATTGGTGATTGCTGGGATGTTATTAGCTTGTCGCCATATTTTTAGCGCTTTAAATTACACTCAGAATTTAACGATTAATGATGATATTGAAAATAATGTTGAAAAAAATAAAAAGCAATTCGCCGGATTTGAGCTGCCCAATAAAACATTGGCAGTGATTGGATTGGGGAATATTGGCGTTAAAGTTGCCAATGCCGCTGCGCATTTAGAAATGAAGGTCATTGGTTTTGACCCTGCCATTACGGTGCAAAATGCGTGGGAGTTAAATTCCACTGTAAAACAAGCGCAAAGTTTATCCGAAGCATTACAACAAGCAGATTTTATTTCTATTCATATTCCACTCAATGATAAAACAAAGAATTTAATTAATCACACTACTTTTAAAATAATTAAACAAAATGCGGTTTTGTTAAATTTTTCTCGCGATGAAATTGTTGATCATCATGCTTTAATTGAATCTTTACAATTAAATAAATTATTAAATTATGTCTGCGATTTTCCGCATCATGATTTTTTAAATAATCCTAAAATAATATGTTTGCCACACTTGGGTGCATCGACAGCTGAAGCAGAAGAAAACTGCGCGATCATGGCCTGTCAACAATTAATAGATTACTTAGAAAATGGTCATATTACGCATTCTGTGAATTTCCCCAGCATTAAAATGCCACGCACCGAAGGTTATCGCCTGGTTGTTATTAATCGCAATATACCTAATATGTTAGCGCAAATTTCTTCTGTATTATCATCTGAAAATATCAATATTATTGATATGATTAATAAATCCCGCGATCAAATTGCGGTGACTTTATTGGATACTAATCAAAAAATATCTAAAGAGATCATTTCAAAACTAGAAAATATAAGCGGGATTGTTAGCGCGAGAGCAGTTTAAAAATCAAGCGATTTAACAAAGGGAATAGTGAGTTTTCTTTTAGCGGCAAGTGAGGCGCGATCACATTTTTCTAAGACAGAAAATAGATCGCGCATATTGCGAGAAAATCGGTTTAATAAATAATGTGCAACATCATCTGATAAAAATAATCCGCGATTACTAGCGCGCATTTTTAAAGCTTGAATTTTTTCGTCATCCGATAAATTTTGAATTTCTAGAATTAATCCTGATGTTAAACGAGACTGCAAATCAGGTAAAATACAGGATAATTGTTGTGGCGGATTTTGTGCGCTGACTAATAAATTTATTTTATTATCTCTTGCGCGATTATAAAAATGAAACAAAGCCTCTTCCCATGATTGATTATTGGTAATCAAATCAAGATCATCGATGCATACCAAATCATAGCTCTCAAGGTCTGTTAAAATAGTAGAAGATAGCTCAGAAAAGTTTTCTAACGATAAATAAAACGCATTGCGTTTATTTTCAAAAGCCAAATGGCAGCATGCTTGCAATAAATGACTTTTCCCCACGCCATTTTTACCATAGCAATAAATAAAAGACTCCTGATTAATCTTGGAAAATAATGTTAAAGCTTCTATCACTAGCTTATTTTTTCCAATAAAAAAATTACTGAAAAGCGCTTCATCGCGCAGTTGAATATTCAGTGGCAGCTGTTCTAAAGTGATCACGACTGAACCCAATAGTAATATAAATCAGCGACGCCATCGGTCGGTTTTGCAGAATCATCAACTGGTTTTAAATGACCTTCAGAACTTAATGTTTGCTGAAATTGCGCCAAGCCATCACTTAAATTAATTTGAACAACTATGCCAGATGGATTCATATCTTTGACTGTCGCTTGCTTTACATCACCTATATTTTTTAAATAACTCATGATTTTTGCATAATCAGCAATGTCGTTTACCCCAATGACTTCTAGTGTAATGCCCCCCGGTGCCGCTGTGTTATTGCTATTAGGATTAATATTATTATTTGAATCTGATATATCGGGTGTGTACGTACCGTTCATTATTTTTTGCATATTATTAAATGCAATGGAAATCACTGCATCTGATGTCGCGCCTGTTGCAGTAAATGCTGTTGCCTGATCATTTAATAAATAATTAAAATTACCGCGCCAGCTTTGATCGGGTTGCTGTGAAATTTGGCCGTCCAGAATAGATAAAACACCATAACGCTGCGAAAACTGCTGTAATTGCTGTGTTGTTAATAATGTATTGGCATCAGCTGAACCAATAATCGCCTGATCAGATAAATCTAATTCTGGAAAAATAATTTTCTCGCCGAGATTACTTGTTGTTTTTTGCGCGCTTGCTTGCATGTTTTTTAAATTCGCCGCATCCGTTTGAAAATAAACTAATGTTAAAGGCTGATTGGGATCAGCTGGCGTGACCGCAGGCGTATTTTGCACTACCGGCGTTGCCGCTGGTATTGGAGTCGAAATTTTTTGTCCCGCATTTTTTAATAATTTTTTTAAAGCAGTTTGATCAAACGATACTTGCAGTTGCAATGGCGATTGCGGCGTTGCGTTTGGCATCTGGCTATAAGAATAACTTTGCACCCATTGGCTCACATTAGCATTCGCAGATTGGATGGCCGCTTCCGTCATTACTTGTGGATTATTACTTAATTGTATCAACGCTTGTGAAAACGCGGCCTGCATGCCTTGCTGTAATTGCTCTGGCGAACGATCTGTCACTGATACCGTGATTTGCGCCAATGCTGGCATATCATCGTCTGCCTGCGCATTCTGCCAAAAAAACAGCGTGAGAACGCAGAATATCAATAACTTAGCTAAATGCCGCATATAATTTCTCTAATGGCCGTTAAAATGCTTTTTATTGTAGCAATTCAGAGAGATAGAACCAACTTAAGTCGCAAAAGACTTTCACTGACTGCTATTCTATTAAATTTGACTTGTTTTTGGTCAAAAATAGCGCTAATGTTAAGCTTGTTTGATGTTAACTTCGAAGGTTAATTGAGCAATGCCTAATCGAGACCTTTCCCACTCTGACCCAGAACTCCCTCAGCAAGAGTCTGGCGGAGCATTATCATCTCTTCCGCCATCGCCAGAAACCGATCACATTTCTACGCCAGTGTCGCAAGAACAATTGGCGCAACTTACGCAGGAACCGATAATTTATTCTCGACATTTTCTAGCCGTGAGTGAAGAACATATTTTTAAAAAAATTAAAAAAATTGATGATGATCTCGCCCTATTAATTAAATATTTAGAAAATATAGAAGCAAAAGATATCAATAAAAAACTGTTGGAGCTTGAAGAAAAACTGCAGAAAAAAAGGGTACTAATTGCCGCATCAACAGTAGATCTTTCTGGTTTATTTCGCGGCGTAAATGTTTCGACCTCAAGAGATCAAGAATTAATTCCTGCCGCAAGTCAGTTGCTGTACCAAAAACTTAATTCAAGAAGTAAAATTAAGAATGCTTTTCTATATGACGACTTTGGCCGTCAATCAGAAAACATATCTTTCTCTCACGGAACGCACTTATTCGCAATGATGCTGCTTGCTCTAAATCAAACTCTTTTTAATGTGATGGTGCACTCACCCAATCTTGATGCAGCAGAAAAAAATAATAGGCTGAACCCATTTTTAACATCTTTTGAGCAACACTATCATGCTGAAAAAGGAAATAGCTGGATACCACGCTTTTTTCAACGCTGCAGTATGGATGCGGTGCTTAAAAACGAAAAGCTAGACGTCACGGCAAAAATTAAAGCAATATTTGATCACGGCGCATATAATCCTGAAAGCCGAACATTTGAAGTGCTAGCAACCATGGCTGCTAAACAGGCGAAATCGACGACCTTGCTTCGTAGGTAATTCTGAATACTTATTCACAATTTATCCACAGACTTTAGATCAATCCACAGGCAACTGTGCATAACTCGGTGCAAATCATTGATCAATAATTGACCTTGCTTTCTAATCAATTGAATTAAGTAAGAAAATTAGCTTCTAAGGTTAATTCAATCTGTTATACTCAAGGAATAGAAGTTGGTAAAAGTTTAGACTCTGTCTCGAAAAACGGAAGAAATTGGAGGAGACAATCATGGTAAAGTCAGAATTAATTGCTCGCATTGCAGCAAAGCAATCGCAACTATCGCTACGAGATATTGAACTAAGTATTAATCACATTGTTGAGCGCATGAGCGACAGCTTAGGAAATGGACATCGCATTGAAATTCGCGGCTTCGGCAGTTTCAGTTTGCATTATCGCCCGCCTCGCAAAGCGCACAATCCAAAAACAGGTGCGCGCGTATTTACCGCAGCAAAACACACGCCTCATTTTAAACCCGGAAAAGATTTGCGTGACCGCGTGAATGAAAGCCGCAAATCACATCCTGTTTTAAAACAGGTAGATGATTCAGATTCTGACTAGTACTTCGTAGAGACGCGATTTATCGCGTCTTATTTATTTTGTTGAAAATCCTGCGATTGCTGTTCCATTAAATAATAATTTTGCTTCGTTAATCACGGCTTGAGAATGATAAGCCTCAACTAATTCAACAATTTTCTTTTCATGCGCATCAGCTGTTCTTGCAACAATAATATTCATATAAGGTGAATCTGCGCCTTCAACAAATAGCGCATCTTTTGTAGGTGATAAACCTGCAGGAACAGCATAATTGGTATTAATAGCCGCTAAAGTAACATCGCTTAATGTACGCGGTAATTCAGCAGCATCTAACGACACAATTTTTAAATGCTCTGGATTGGTGGCAATATCTTGTGTTGTAGCATTAATCGTCACGTTAGGTTTAAGTGTAATTAAATTAGCCTTTTGTAATAATAACAATGCGCGCGCTTCGTTGCTGGGATCATTGGGAATCGCAATTTTATCTCCTGCTTTTAATTGCGAGAGTGATCTAATCTTGGCAGAATACAAACCCATGGGATATAAAAAAGTATTTCCAACTGAAACCAAATTATAACCACGCGCTTTAATTTGCGATTGAAGAAACGGTAAATGCTGAAATGCATTGGCATCAATCGTTTTTTCAGCCAGCGCTTGATTGGGAATGTTGTAATCGGTAAAAGTGACTATTTGAATATCCAAACCAAACTGTTGTAATGCTACTTGCTTGGCAACTTCCATTAATTTTGTTTCAGGCCCCGCGATCGTACCAACGCGCACGGTGTTGGGCCCTTCTTTTTTAGAACAGGCTGTTAAAAATAAGCTGCTTAATAAAATAATAAAAAATAATTTTTTCATGTTTTTCCTTATTTCGATTCTGAACAACAAGTCAATATTTTGTGTTGTTCTTCAGAATTGAATTACATTCGATCCTGAACGATAAGTCAATATTTTGTGTTGTTCTTCAGAATTGAATTACCTTCGATTATGAACAACGGACAGAACCCAATAAAATCAATGAGTAACTTTTTTTGCTAGCTGATCCCCAACCCACTGAAACAACTGCACCATGATAATTAAAATCACCACGGTTGCAATCATAATGTTAATTTCAAAGCGCTCGTAACCATACATAATAGCGAGATTTCCCAAACCGCCGCCGCCGATGGCGCCAGCCATTGCAGAATAACCGACCAAAGTAATCAACATTAAAGTAATGCCGCGAATTAAAGCGGGCATCGATTCTGGAATTAATATTTTAACGACAATTTGCTTAATAGAAGCGCCCATGGATAAAGCAGCTTCAATTAATCCTGCTGGCACTTCACTTAATGCGCTTTCAACAATGCGTGCAAAAAAGGGGATGGCGCTAATTGCCAACGGCACCATGGCAGCAACAGTGCCAATCGAAGTACCCACAATCAGACGAGTTAAAGGCGTGATGGCCACTAATAAAATAATAAATGGAATAGACCTAATAATATTGACAATAATACTCAAAAATTTATTAATGACTGGTTTTTCAAACAAATGGGGTGAACGCGTAATAAATAAATATACGCCCAGTGGCAAACCGATTGCCACTGCAAACAAACCTGAAATAATTACCATTTCTACTGTTTCAAAAGTTGCGTTAGCTAATAAGCCAAGCTTCATCGTCAACATAACCCATTACCTCAACCGTTAGCCCTTTGTTTTCCAAAAATCGTTTAATAATTTCTATTCGAATACTATCGAGCTGCATTGAAATAATCATGCGACCCATTGTGATCTGCCGTAATTTTTCTATATTAGCTTGCAAGATATTCACTTTTATTTTTTCGTTTCTGACGAGCTCATCGATTACAGGCTCTAAAGTAGTATGCCCAATAAAAGTAAGCCTTAAAACAACCTCGCCATTGGGAATAAAATCAGCATGTAATTTAGCTTGAAACTCTACTGGCAAGTCGGATTTAAATACCGTTTGTACAAACTTCTTGGCGGTATTCGTTTTGGGATTTTTAAAAATATTAACAACACTGTCGCATTCTATAATTTCACCATGTTCTATGACTGCAACGCGATCAGCAATATTTTTAATCACTTCCATTTGATGCGTAATTAATAATATCGATAATTTTAATTCTTGATTTAAATTTCTCACTAAATTTAAAATATCGTCAGTGGTTTCAGGATCCAACGCAGAAGTCATTTCGTCACACAATAAAACAGAAGGATCGGTCGCCAGTGCTCTTGCGATTGCAACGCGTTGTTTCTGTCCACCACTTAATTGATGCGGATAAGATTGCTGATGATTTAATAAGCCGACTTTGTCTAATAAAAATAAAACTTTTTGCTGAATCTCTAATGGTGATTTTTTAATTAGTGTTAATGGAAAAGCAATGTTATCAAAAACCGTACGGGTTGATAATAAATTAAAGTGCTGAAAAATCATGCCAATTTTGTGACGAACTTGTCTTAACTCATTTTGATTTAATGTTGTGATATTAATATCATCAATAAAAACAGAACCGCTGGTTGGCCGTTCTAATAAATTCACACAGCGAATTAATGTGCTTTTTCCCGCGCCACTTCTGCCAATGACACCCACGATTTCGCCTTGTGCGACTTCTAAATTAATATTTTTAAGCGCAAATATATCGTTGGCATAAATTTTATTAATGTTGTTTAATTTAATCATACTTTTCTCTTTAGCCCCCTCTCCCGTAATCGGGAGAGGGTTGGGGTGAGGGTTTTAAGTCACCGGCAAAGTTACGCCTCGTTGCCCTTGGTATTTTCCTTTGCGATCTTTGTACGACGTCTCGCAAATTTCATCTGATTCCAAAAATAACATCTGCGCGATACCTTCGTTTGCATAAATTTTCGCAGGCAAATTTGTCGTATTTGAAAACTCAAGTGTAACATGTCCCTCCCATTCTGGCTCAAGCGGTGTCACATTAACAATAATGCCGCAGCGCGCATAAGTGGATTTGCCCAAACAGATAGTCAATACATTACGCGGAATTTTAAAATACTCAACGGTTCTTGCCAGCGCAAAAGAATTCGGCGGAATAATACAAACATCTGATGCGAGATCCACAAAACTATTAGCATCAAAATTTTTAGGATCAACAATCGCTGAATTAATATTCGTAAAAATCTTAAATTCACGCGCACACCGTACGTCATAGCCATAACTGCTAGTGCCATAAGATATAATTTTTCCGCTATTATTTTCACGCACTTGATTAGGCTCAAACGGTGAAATCATTTCGTGTTCTGCCGCCATGCGGCGAATCCATTTATCTGATTTTATTGACACGTTGCACCCTCTGTTATTTTTAAAGCAATATCACGGTATTGTTTTGCAATAGCGCTGTTAGGCTCTGCCATTACGATAGGAATTCCTGCATCCGCCTGTTCTCGAATGGCTAATAATAACGGTAATTGGCCCAATAATAAAACATCACAGTCTTGCGATAATTTGGCAGCACCTTTTTCGCCAAAAATCGCGGCAGTATGACCGCATTGTGGACAATGATAAACACTCATATTTTCAATAATACCCAATACGGGAATATTTACTTTCCGGAACATTTCTAACCCACGTCTTGCGTCCAATAACGCAATATCTTGTGGCGTTGTCACAATCACAGCGCCCGTCACAGGCACTTTTTGCGATAAGGTCAACTGCACATCCCCGGTTCCTGGTGGCAAATCAACAAATAGGTAATCTAGATTATCCCATGCGGTTTGATAGAGCAGCTGCTGCAGCGCTTTAATCACCATGGGCCCTCGCCAAATCATGGGCGCATTAATATCCACCAGGTCGCCCATTGAAATCGTCTGCATACCGTGCCTTATAATCGGCTCAAATCGGCCATCTTCGCGCAAAAACGGATGCTGTATTTTTCCCAGCATATGCGGCTGATTCGGCCCATAAATATCAGCGTCTAAAATGCCGATATTTAAACCGGTTTGCGCTAAAGATAAGGCTAGGTTGACAGTTGTTGTCGATTTGCCAACACCGCCTTTGCCAGAGGCAATGGCGATGATATTTTTGATGCCGGAGATCGGCGCGCGCGCATTATCTAACATTATGACTATCTTTTAAGCGACCAGCAGCAAATTTATGTAGCACACTGGTAATTAACGTTTGATACGCTAAACCTTCTTCGTCCGCAATTTTCTTAATTCTAGCCAGGTCATTTGCAAACACGCGAATATTAATGCGCTCTTCTCTTTTTTTACGAATATGATGCGCTGCTGCTTGCTGTGCCATGAGAATCATTTTTCTTTCTTCGGCAAGAGGCAAGCGCTTCGCTTTTTCGAATTGACTTTCTATTTCCTGCTCATACTCATCAAGCGCCCTATCTTTTAAGCGGATTTTATTTTTCTTAATCATAATGACCTCACTTTTTTCTCGTTTTTAAAAATCGCTTGGTTGCTTTTCGACTCGGAAAAATTGTTTTTAAAAAAACCTCATCGCCATCTACGACAAACGGGACGTTGTATGCGTACCCGTCATTTTCTATAATATATATTGCTTGTCCTGGATATTTCTCTTGATTGGGATGCGCAACAACTGCTACTATTTTTCCTGCTTCTATCCAGGCTATTACTTCATCAAAACAAACCCCTCGCTCCATTTTAAGCTTTTGATTTTTGATTTGATTATAATGATATTTTTTAATCATGAATGAATCATATACCATATATGTATATTTTGTCATCATATTAATTTAATGCCATCACGCTCAATTTAACAAAACAATGCTTGAACTACCCCTATTTTTATGCAAAACTAGCTCTAAACTACCCATAAAAATCAGCATAATTGATATAAAACCACCCCAAATTTTATACATAAATTATATAGCTCTGTGCAAAATAGGTTATACTCACTGATTTCATCTGATATAGAGCAATAACAATGCAAAATGTAAAACGCGATATTTTAATCACAAGCGCCCTAACCTATGCCAATGGTGAAATTCATTTGGGGCATTTATTAGAAGTGATTCAAGCGGATATTTGGAAGCGTTTTCAAATCATGCGCGGCAATCATTGTTATTATATTTGTGGTTCCGATGCGCATGGCGCGCCGATTATGTTAGCAGCTGAAAAAAATAATATTGCACCAGAATTATTAGTCAAACAGGTTCGTGAAGATCATATCAGTGATTACAGCAATTTTTATATTAGCTTTGATAATTATCACACAACGCATTCTCCTGAAAATAAAAAATTAGCAACAGAAATTTATTTAAAATTAAAATCCAAAGGCGACATCAGTCAAAAAGTAATTAAACAATTATTTGACCCTGAGAAAAAAATGTTTTTGGCAGATCGCTATATTCGTGGCGAATGCCCAAAATGTGGCGAAAAGGATCAATATGGCGATAATTGCGAGTCCTGCGGCGCAACGTATAATGCGATTGAGTTAAAAAATCCACGCTCAGTGGTTTCAGGTGCAGCGCCAGTTGAAAAAGAATCTGAACACTATTTTTTTGAATTAAATCATTATGCTGATTTTCTAAAACAATGGACGCAATCAGGCGTACTGCAATCATCTATCGCTAATAAGCTACAAGAGTGGTTTACTGCGGGATTACAAGCCTGGAATATTTCACGCGATGCGCCTTATTTTGGTTTTGAAATGCCGGATGCCAGCAATAAATATTTTTATGTTTGGCTAGATGCGCCGATTGGCTATATTTCAAGTTTTCAAAATTTTTGTGAAAAAAATAGGATGGATTCTAATTTATTTTGGAACAAAGAAAATAAAACCGAACTCTACCACTTTATTGGCAAAGACATTATTAATTTTCATACTTTATTTTGGCCGGCGATGTTAGAAGCTGCAAATTATCGCCTGCCATCTGGCATTTTTGTCCATGGCTTTATCACTGTCGATGGCGAAAAAATGTCAAAATCGCGCGGTACTTTTATCACGGCTAAAAATTATTTAAAAGATTACCCTGCGGAATATTTGCGATATTATTATGCCGCAAAATTAAACTCGCAAGTGGAAGATATTGATTTTAATTTTAAAGACTTTTGTGCGCGCGTCAATGCTGATTTAGTGGGAAAATATGTCAATTTAGCGAGTCGCTCTGCTGGATTTATTACTAAAAAATTTGAAGGGAAATTAGCAGATAAAATTCATGATGAAACATTATGGAAAGAATTTGTAGATGCTGAAAAATTAATTTCAGAAAGTTATGAAAACTTAAATGACAGCAAAGCAGTGCGAGAAATTATGCGTCTTGCTGATTTAGCAAATCAATATGTTGATCTACATAAACCCTGGGCGCTTGCAAAAGAGGCTGGCAAAGAATCAGAGGTTCAATTAATCTGCACGCAAGCCTTAAATTGCTTTAGATTACTGACTTTATATTTAAAACCCATTCTGCCGATCACTGCCAGGAACGTCGAAAGTTTTTTGAATATGGCTGAATTAAATTGGGATGATTTTAAAATTCCGCTTTTAAATCACACCATTCATTCATTTACGCCTTTAATGCAGCGTGTTAATCCGCCGATTGAAAATAAATAAAATGAATAAGCTCAGCGATATATTACAAAAAGATGCGTTTACACAACGTGCTGTCATCCGAGAAGATGAATGCATTGGTTGCACCAAGTGTATTCAAGCTTGTCCTTTTGATGCAATTATTGGCGCATCAAAATTAATGCATACCGTGATTACCGACGTGTGTACAGGTTGCGGACTTTGTGTGCCACCGTGTCCTGTTGACTGTATTGATATGATTTCAGTGCCAGAAAAATCTCAGATTAATCAAGCTATATTATATCAAAAATCTAGTATTCGCTTTGATAACAGAAATATAAGATTGGCAAGAGAGAAAAAATCGGAAGAAACGGTTTTTGAGACAGAAAGCATAAACGCCCGAAAAGAAAAAATAAAAGATATTCTGATGCGAGCAAGGCGAAAAAAATAAGATGAACGCAGAATCTATCAATAATATATTTTCAACTCTTCAAAAAAACAATCCTGCGCCCAAAACAGAATTAATTTACAGCAATCATTTTGAATTGCTAATTTCAGTGATTTTATCAGCGCAAGCCACGGATGTGAGCGTCAATAAGGCAACTCGAATTTTGTTTCCAATTGCCAATACGCCTGAAAAGATTGTTGCGTTGGGTGAAGATAGTTTGAAAAATTATATTAAAACGATTAATTACTATCCTACTAAAGCAAAGCATATTATTAAAACTTGCAAATTATTAATTCAACAATTTAATTCAACGGTGCCCAATAATAGAATAGATTTGGAATCACTGCCGGGTGTAGGCAGAAAGACAGCGAACGTTGTTTTAAATACCGCCTTTGGTGAATCAACCATTGCTGTTGATACGCATATTTTTCGCGTCGCCAATCGAACCGGTTTGGCAATGGGTAAAACACCGCTTGAAGTTGAAGCAAAATTAGAAAAAATAATTCCAACAGAGTATTTAAAAAACGCGCATCATTGGTTAGTCTTGCATGGCCGTTATATTTGCACAGCGCGCAATCCAAAATGCGCTGAGTGCATTATTAAAACAAGTTGCCAATACAATCAAAAATCGCTCGCGTTACAATGATCCGCGACCGCGATTAGCCGCTAACAAGGAGGTTTGCTCTGTGTAAGCACCGGGTCTTTCTGGATTATCGCCATCTTGCGAATCCATCGATGAGCCTTGCGAGCTCTGCTGCCCATTGCGCGCAGCACCGGTATGAAATAGCGCTCCCGTACATTCATAACCCAGATGCGCAACCCATCCGACAACAATCGACATGGATATAATCATTGAAGTCATAAAAAATAGCGATTTAGCACTCGCAGGATCTGCTGTCAATGCGCTGCTGATGCCATTTTGCATCGATGCATTTGCGCCGGCATTCAGCGTAAGCACTAACAGCGTTACCAAATAGGGGAGAGCAGCAAATTTTCCATAGTCACCAGCTCTTTCAAGCTCGCTTTGTTCACCGGGAGCGCGATAATGAGAAACCATGCGCGCTATATTGAAAAGCTGCGGTAACAGTGACAGCAAAAACACAGTTGCAGCTGCCTGTGGTACATCATTAACAAAGTTCGCCGCGCCAATGCGAGCAGTATTAAATGTAGATGTTCTATCATTACTTTCACCTACGATCATTGCTATAAATAAACCAATAAAAGCCAGTATGCCAACGACCACTTCAAAACGATTTCCCGTCATCATTGGTTTTGCTGATACGGGTTGTTGTCCATCTGGAATCGTAACAATTAAAGGCTCCTCTAAACCACTTGCTCCCACTGTTGAAAATAATGCCGGTTGTTGTTGTTGTTTTTCTGCAGCAAGGCACTTATAACATTTTTTCTCACTGTTCTTCGGCGTCGCAACTCGCTGTTCTGGCACAGAGCCGCCAGTAACAGGCTGTTCTTGTCTTATGGGGCTGGTAGCAAGCGGCTCAGCAATTTCAAGATTGGCAGGTAATTCATTGACAACAGGTTCTACTGTCGTCCCAGCGGTAATCTCCTCTTCTGAATTGCAACTATCTTCTGAATTGCAACTATGATAATCCAGCCTACGCTCTACTTCTCCTGCTTCTCCTGCTCCTGAATTGACCGGGTTATTTTCTCGACTCATTATCACATCCGCCTATTATTTATTGGATTATTAGAAATAAACATCCAGTTCTGCCAACACGGAGTTACTATCCGTGCCAGTTCCAACAATATTCGTTGTGCCGCCAGCACCAGTTGCAAAATCATTTGCGCTGTAATTGGTGTTATGACGATACTCTAAGCTTTCGCCGGTATTTCTCCAGATGCTGGTTGAGAAAAACGCGGAGTAGCTGTCTTCTGGCAAGTTAAGCGCCAATGCTTCCCACGCGTGATCATACGCAACACCGATTGATGAGCCATATTTTTTCGCGAAGAACGGTAGTGTGTAATCTATTTCGCCATGTGCTGTTTGTGGTGTCGCACCGCCATTGTTAAATGTCATGTCTTGAGTTGAAAAAGCTTGTGTTGCGCCGACGTATTCAGCATAAAATGTCAAGGGTCCTAAACCTAATTTTCCATGTGCATTTAAGCCCGCAACGCGATGCGCCAATCCATTGTTATTGGGACTGGTTGCAGTCGGTGTGCCAAAGCCAGTGAATTGCGTGCCAGAAGAAGGCAGACCGTTTGCTTGCATACCTTGTGAATCCGCAATGTTGCTAACCCATCCTGCGCCCACTGTGTAAGAACCAACGCTGCCATCAAATGTATTTTTAAATCCTAGGTTCGCACCACCTTGTTCTAAAATAAAATCACCACCGGTTGTTTGGCTACCAGAATACGCAAAAACAGAGCCGTTTAAGCCGTTATTTAAGCCAAAACCTAATTCAGCTGTGGGCGATAAAATCTGACCCATTGATTTTGTCATTGGCGTGCTTAACATGCCTGTCATGTAACGACCAAAAGGAGGATTCATCAAACCGATACTGAAGTAGACAGGGGACACATTCAGATTACCAATGGTTGCAAAACCACGGCTCACATACAATGTTGCGATCGGTTCACGATTACCCAAGCTTACGGGTGAATTCGTGTAATCCAATGCCATAAAGCCCGTTGCCCATGAGCTTGCAATCGCATTTAAATCGATTTCAGCATTGGATAGCGCTAAACCATTCCCACTGTTGATGGTTCCCGTGCTGTTATTGGTTAAACCAAAGCCGTTTTGCCAAAATGCCTGGCCTTCCAAATCACCGCTGATTTGCAAAATAGGGCGATCCGTATCGTAGCCCTGTTGATGCAATAGATTTTCGAGCGATTGTTTTTGTTGCAACAGCCACAGATCTTCATTCATTGATGTTGCGTTATACAATAAATCACCGCCACTATATCCTAACTTTTTCCCCATAAATGGCGTTGTCGTCACCGTGACAAAATGATAAGGCGGTGCATAAGGATCGGTTGCCGCAGGTTTTGCAGGTGCTGCCGCTGTCGTTTTAGCTTTTTTCGCTTTTGTCTTTTTCTTTTTAGCTTGAAGCTGATTGAGCTCGTTTTGTAGTTGTGTTGTTTGCGCTTGTAGTTGAGAGACTTGTGCAGCCAATGCAGCTTGCGAAGGCTCAGATGAGGTTGCGGCAAAACTCGATGAAGTTAAAATAAATACTGCGGCTGCCGTTAATGGCAAAATCACTCTTTTCATTGTGACAAACTCCTGTTTTTGTTTTTCTGATTTTTCAAAGCGTAAAATCATAACGTTATTTTTTGAATTTTGCTACAATGACGTTCTAAAAATAATGCGTAGCACAAAAATGAACCAAAAAATACTGGAAATAAGACAGCCTGACGATTTTCACTGTCATCTGCGTGATAATGAATTCTTAGCGCGAACCGTTTCTGACACGGCAAAACAATTTGCGCGCGCCGTGGTCATGCCTAATTTAAAACCGCCCGTGACAACCATTCAAATGGCAAAAGAGTATCAGGCCAGGATTTTAAAAAATATTCCGGACAGCTCAAATTTTAAAGCTTTGATGACACTCTATCTTACCGAAACCATGTCACCTGATTTAATGGCTGAAGCCAAAAAATCAGATGTAATTATTGCCGCGAAATTATATCCCGCGGGCATTACTACCAATTCTGATTCGGGTATTGTAGATTTAAAAAATTGCTATCCACTATTTGAAGCCATGCAAACCAATAATTTGCCTTTGTGCATTCATGGTGAGTCAATTACAAAAGAAATTGATATTTTTGATCGCGAGAAATTATTTTTAATTGAAACGCTGTATGCTCTATTAAAAAATTTTCCTAAATTGCGCATTGTTTTAGAGCATATTTCAACGAAAGCAGCAGTCGATTTTGTTCGCGCCGCGCCTAAAAATGTTGCCGCAACCATTACGCCGCATCATTTGTACTACAATCGCAATGATTTATTTCATCATGGCATTCACCCCCATTATTTTTGCATGCCCATTTTAAAGCGCGAGCAAGATCAACAAGCGTTAATTGAAGCGGCGATTTCAGGTGATTCTCGATTTTTCTTAGGCACCGATAGTGCGCCACATGAAAAAAATAAAAAAGAAAATGAGTGTGGATGTGCCGGCATTTATTCTGCGCACAATGCTATAGGTTTATATGCTGAATTATTTGATCAACAACAGGCGCTGGATAAATTAGAAAACTTCGCCAGTGTTTTTGGTGCAGAGTTTTATCAGCTGCCTTTAAATCAAAATAGAATAACATTAACCAATCAAATGCAAACAGTTCCGGCATCGCTGTCATTTGGCAATTCAGTCGTCGTTCCAATGAAAGCAGGAGAAACCATTTCTTGGCAAATTTTATAAACAGACGTTTTGACGGCTATTTACCCATTGTTATTGACATTGAAACCAGCGGCGTTGATTCACAAAAAAATGCGATTTTAGAAATTGCAGCATTTACTGTGGATTACAACGCAGAAGATTTGCTTGCGATTAAGAATAATTTTGCTTGTCATGTCACGCCTTTTGAAGGCGCGCGCCTAGATCCGGAAGCAATGGAAATTACCGGCATTGATCCTTATCATCCTTTCCGTTTTGATATTACTGAGCAAGATGCATTAAATCAATTATTTGATTTTGCAGAGCAAGCTTTGAAAGAAACACATTGTCGCCGCGCGGTTTTAGTGGGTCACAATGCGCATTTTGATTTGTCATTTATTATGGCGGCGAGCAAACGCTGCAAAATAAAAAAAACACCGTTTCATTCGTTTACCGTTTTTGACACCGCAACCTTATCTGGCTTGGTTTTTGGAAAAACAGTTTTAGCAAAAGCGCTGCGCGCTGCACGTCTGGGTTTTGATAAAAATGAAGCACACTCAGCAATTTATGATGCCAAGCAAACGGCGGAATTATTTTGTTTGATTGTGAATCGGTTTGCGAAGAGATAATATTCTTTAATTTTCAATATATTGCAAAATTTGCAATATTGCATAAAATGGTATAAACTATATGAAATGGCAGGTCCAATTTACTGGAAAATCAGCAAAACAAGCTCGCCAATTAAGCGAAGAGGTTTTTCTGATATTGCAAGTTTTGGTGGATAACCTGAAAACAAAAGGCCCAATACCGGGGATACATTGGCATAATTATGGAAAATTGCGCGGTAAGAAAACGGAAGATAAAAGGCACTGCCATCTTGTAAAGGGAAAGCCTACTTATGTTTGTTGCTGGGAAGTTTATAAAGCAGAAGGAAAAATAGAGGTATATTATGTTGGCACGCATGAAAAAGCACCTTACTGAGCACCAATCAACTCGTCAAATTCACGATGTGATTACTGTGCATCATGCTGGCGTTATGTATAAAATCCCTCAAAGCATTATTGAAAAATACGCTTGCGAAAATGATTATGCTGTCAATGCAGATGACTTGTTTGCTGACATCAATAAAAAATACAGTAAGCCTGGCGCTCTTTTGCGTGGCTTAAGGGCACGTGAAAACTTATCGCAAGTAGAAATTGCAGAAAGAATTGGCGTTACACAATCCGATATTTCTCAAATGGAAACAGGCGCACGAAAAATTGGTCGCAAAATCGCGCAACGTATCGAAAAGCTTTTTGACATTGATTATCGGTCTTTTCTTGAATAAGTGCGCCCACTTTTTTGAAAGTGGGCCTCTGTGCTTATTTATAAACTACAATTTCTCACCATTTTCAGCTAAATAACTTGCAACGCCGGCAGGTGATGCTTTCATGCCTTTGTCGCCTTTTTTCCAATTAGCAGGACATACTTCGCCATGCGTTTCAGTAAATTGTAGCGCATCGATGATTCTTAAAATTTCACCCATGTCGCGACCCAGCGGCAAATCGTTCACAATTTCAGAACGCACAACGCCTTTGGTATCGATAATAAAAGCAGCGCGGAAAGCAACGCCCGCATCAGGATGCTCAACACCATAGCTTCTTGCAATCATATGTTGCACATCGGCTGCCATCGTATACTTCACTTCACCAATACCGCCTTTATTCACAGGCGTATTGCGCCATGCGTTATGCGTAAATTGCGAATCGATCGACACCGAAATCACTTCCACATTGCGCGATTTAAATTCTTTCATTGCATGATCCAGTGCAATTAATTCAGATGGACATACAAAAGTAAAATCCAGCGGATAAAAGAAAACCAAGGCATATTTGCCTTTTGTTGCGGTTGCAAAATTAAAACTATTGACGATTTCGCCTGTTCCTAAAACCGCGGGAACCGTAAAATCAGGAGCTTGTCTTCCAACTAAAACTGACATAATACTTACCTCGTTAATTAACCAAACCAGTTATTCACATGGGGTTTTATCTTATAGAAAACAAGGCTGGCTGACAACCGCTTAAAAATCCGGTATCGTGACAGCTTCAAATTACTATTTTCAGGAGAAAAAAATGGCCTTTATTTTACCCGAACTACCCTACGCATTGGACGCTTTGGCGCCTCATATTTCAAAAGAAACCCTCGAATATCATTATGGAAAGCACCATCGTGCCTATGTGAATAATTTGAATAATTTAGTGCCAGGCACCGAATTTGAACAGATGGATTTAATTGAGATCATGAAAAAAGCGCAAGGCGGCATATTTAATAACGCCGCGCAAATCTGGAATCACACCTTTTATTGGCATTCTTTAAAACCCAACGGCGGCGGCGCACCTAAAGGCGATTTGGCTGAAAAAATAAATAAGGCTTTCGGATCATTTGAAGAATTTAAAACATTATTTACGAAAGCTGCGATGACGCAATTTGGATCAGGCTGGGCATGGCTTGTTAAAAATAAAAATGGTGATTTAGAAATTGTTCAAACATCCAATGCGGGTAATCCTATTTTAGATAATAAAACTCCCCTACTAACTTGCGATGTGTGGGAACATGCTTATTACATCGACACACGCAATGATCGTGCGGCGTATGTAAATCACTTTTGGAATTTGGTGAATTGGGAATTTGCAGCGAAAAACCTATGATCAAAATCATTATCAACGGTGCATCGGGTAAAATGGGTGCAACAGCTGTCAAAGCCATTGCCACAGAATCTGATTTAATTTTAGTGGCGGCCATTGGAAAAAAAGATAATCTAGAAAGCGAAATTAAAAAGCACTGCGCCGATGTGGTGATTGATTTAACCACGCCACAAGCTGTTTTCAACAATACAAAAATAATTATTGAATCGGGCGCAAGACCCGTGATCGGCACTTCGGGTTTAACGCTCGATCAAATTCAAACATTAAAATTATTGTGTGAGAAAAAATCACTCGGCGGAATTATTGCGCCCAATTTTTCGATTGGCGCGCTTTTAATGATGCAATTTTCACAAATGGCAGCGCGCTATTTTTCTGATGTTGAAATTATTGAAACACATCATCCGAAAAAACTAGATGCGCCTTCAGGAACTGCGCTTAAAACAGCAGAATTAATTTCACAAAACAAATCTATTAAAAACAGTAGTGCTGAAATTGATGCAACATTAAATAATAATGCTGCGCGCGGAAAACATCATCAACACATTCCGATTCACTCTATGCGATTGTCAGGCGTATTTGCAAAACAAGCGGTTATTTTTAGCAATAATAGTGAAATACTGACGATTGAACATAATGCGCTAGATCGCAATTCAATGATGCCAGGATTATTTTTATGCTGTCGTAAAGTAATGGCATTAAAGCAATTGCTGTATGGAATGGAAGGGTTGATGTAAAACATTATTTCTATCTGATTCTGACAGCTAAAATATTTTGTTGACTATGCTTTCAAAAGTTGTAATATATATCTCAAGTTTTACTAACGTAGATAGTATAGAGTGAATGGAAAGGTGTATGATTATGGAGAAACTCATGGATATGGCAACTATTCGAAATAAATTTCAGGCTTACGTCAATTCTTTGCATAATAATTTTTCGACGATCGCAAAGGAAATAAAAACTAGCCGTGAAAGTGCGTATGAGATCGCGGGCTGGGTAAAAAAGGATAAGCGCGAAAAAGATATTTTGATATACCGAGTTACCGCAACTGATAAATATATTAATAATTTTAGTGTTCTGGAAATTTATTCGGACGATAATTTACTCTTAAATTTTAGCAAAAAGGAAATAAAATATATTTCAACACTGGCGATTCTGCTTAATTATAAAACTCAACCAAAATACCGTCTTGCATGGGAAAGTTTTCGAAATCAACTTGATGCCAATACAGTTCACTTGATAGATAGAGATAATCCTGGGGTGATTAAAACAAACATTGCAGCACTTGAAGAAAACATATCAATTATTGACGGCCTAAGCAGTGTTGAAGCATTTAATATCGGAAAAGAAATTGGAATTAGAGAGCGCATGAACGAAGAATTATTGATTCGAAATTGTGAGTAGCATTTTCTTTAAGTCCCTGTCGGTTGTAATATGAAATAGATTTTTAGCGTTTGAGCGAGCGATAACGCTCAGTATCATTTTTCTTTTCTCATTGTTGAATTTCCATATCCAAACCAAAGCCTTTAAGCTAAAAAATTTAGCAGGCCCATCAATGTGTCTTGTTGCCGTACTAAAAATATTTTTTATTGAGCGTTTCATAATTCTAAAAGTACATGCAGCGCAACTAAAATCCAAAAAAATAATGGTATCTGAATGTGAGACTCTTGTTTCAAATCCACGCATCGGGGTGCCTTCGATAATCCAAGATTGAGATTGCATAAATTGGCTTGTTATAGAATCAAATTTTTCCATTTCGTTATGAACCCAGCCATTAATCCAATAAATATTATCCAAATGCAAAATGGGAATATTTAACATTTTTGAAATCTTATTTGAGAGCGTGGTCTTTCCAGACCCACCATTTCCAACAATTAAAATTTTATTAAATTTGTTTTGCATTTTTATTCCCAAACTCTTTTTTTCTTATAATAACGGCAATAAATGCAGCTGGCCATGACAATAAAATGGCGTAAATGATCTTTGAAATATATGCAAAGGCAAAGATACTAAGAACTTCTTTAAATGGAAAAACGCCGTAAAAAGCGCCAAATGAAGTAATAAAAACCAAGAAAAACTCTCCGCAAGTATTAGCGCCGATAATTCTCAAAGGGAAGTACTTCCCTCTTGTTAGAAATTTCCATTTCGTAATAAGATATATATTAATTCGATATGAAATCCAACTACCAATTGTGCCAAAAACTGCAAATCGGAAACTGTTTCCGAAAACATAATTAAAATCTGCTTGGTGATGCCAATCGACAGGTGACGGAAGATGAATCATTAGGCTTGCGATAATCGAAAATAGCAGGCCACACGGAATAATTTGATTTAATAATCTTTTTGAGATTTCTTTACCATAAACCTCTGCAATAATGCTGCTAATAGCAAATGTAATAGCAAACAACAATGATGATGCTGTAGCGGTAAAATTGCCAACCATCACAGGCTTATAGGCGATGCTGGTGGATGCAACCATGATCGTTAGATATATCAGCGCAAGTAACGTGAAATATTGATAATTTAATTTTTGATTCTGATGCATGTGCTTATTTATGTTTTTAGTTATGTTTTTAAATGAATGCGAGATTCGGTAATGACGCCGAAACTATCAATTTGCGAAACTTTTTTTATTTCAGATTTTTTTGTCATGGACTTTAAAAAACATTTTTTATTTTCAACAATCACTTGTGAAATAATGACAGAAGCTGGACTTGCTACATCATGTGTCATTATATAATTTCTGTTTTCAGGTGCTAATTTCGGATCAACAATAATCGTGCTGCCGATTCCGAAGCGAGGCTCATAATGATGCGTGTCGATCACCAAGGCATAAGATTCGGGAGAGATATTTGTTTTTACATCGACTGTTCCAGATCCTTTGTAATTATCTTTAATTTGCAACCAGTATGGAACATGCTTCCACTCGATCAGAGGGACAAGCAAACGTCTCATGGATATAGCAATCCCATATGTCTTGTCCGCTTGAAGTGATGACTCTCCAATGAGCTGATCAATAGTGACACCAAAAAATTCCGCGATAGGCCTTAACGTTTCGACCTGCGGATTGATTGTTTTGCCTGTTAAAATGCGACTAATGACTGGTTTTTCAACATTACATTTTTCCGCCAACTGGCTAGAAGAGACCTGATCTCTTTCCAGTAATATTTCGAGATTCTTAGCTAAAAAACTAACGGCCACTACACACTCTCCAGATTGATTTATTTATAAAATAATGACAACCATCATAAATCAAAATGATTACAATTTCTACAATGCAAAATAGTTGTATTAATGCAAAATATTGTTATAATGCAAATCACAGCAAATGGAATAGTTTACATTTAAAACTCTATTTGTTGATCATTTATTAAAAAAGGAGTTCGAAGATGAAAATTAAGACATCAATGTCAATTGATCATAAAAGCACATCAGCAACTGATTTGCCTTATTTTGCTGGTGGAAATTATGCAATTTTGGTTCCTGGTGGTTGCTGCTGTTGTTTCGCATGCTGTTGTTGTTCTGGTGCTGTTGCGCAACATTAAGCGAAAATACTTTCTCGCAAAAATGCGTTTCTAGAAATTTGATGAGACTTCATTTTTGCGGGAATTTTTATAAAGAAAATAAAACGCAGGATTTAAAAAAATATGAGTAAGCAAGACGATATTCAAAATGTAAGTTTAATGAGCGCGGTTATTTTTAATAATGTTTATACAGCAGTGGTGCCTTGGATAAAATCAATTGGATTTCACACAAATCAGTCAGCGTATCGTGAACGCTCAACTTTAAATTCACAAGCTGAAATTTATCTGACCAATTCAACGCATAGACGCAATGATTCACAAAGCTCATATTCCATCCTCAATTATCTCGGAGATGCAGGTGTTAATAGTGTTGCATTAAATGGCCATGAAGATAACTCCGAATTTTTTAAAATAAATTTGCCAGAAGGCGCTCCGATTGATTTAGCATTGGGAGAAGCATTGGCCAATCGCAGAAGTATTCGACAGTTTACCGGCGATTCTGTTGAATTTGATTATCTTGCAACAGTGCTAAGGGCTGGCGGTGGTATTTCCTCTACCGCAGATTCGCAGCTTACAAGTGGTGGTAGCGTAAAGTTTTCATTTAGAACTTATCCAAGCGCGGGTGCCTTATATCCCGTTAGTCTGTATGTTGCTGCAATCAATGTTAATGACCTATCTAAAGGGATTTACAGGTATCACCCAAGCAGTGATGCTTTGTTAAAAATTTCAGATAAAGATGCATGTGAAAATTTACTAAAACTTTCCGCAATTTCCGATGATACCATCTCGTTGCTACAAGCAAGTTTTGTTATTCTCTTAGTAATCAAACCCTGGAAATCAATGCGCAAATATGGCGACAGAGGTCTTCGTTTTAATTTTATGGAATCGGGGATGATTTCCCAAAACATTAATTTGGCTGCGACGGCATTGGGCTTGGGTGGCGTTGATTGCGCAAGTTTTTATGAAGAAGAAGTTAATGAGTTATTGCACTTAGATGGTGTGCTCGAAACATTTGTGCACGCAATTATTCTTGGGGTTTCTAGTTAATAAAAAAACGGTGGTATATGAAAAATTTAAATAATACTCATTTAAAAATTAAACCATTTTATTCTGTCGTTGCGCATAGCGTAAATTCAGTAGAATTGAGGTCTGGTGTTTGGAATCCAACCAGCTATACATTGACCGATGAAACAAATAAAGGATATCTTCTCCCATTAATTCTAGCCTTAAATGGTGAGAAATCACTTTCTGAAATAAGTCAGGAACTTAATATTCCTCGATCCGAATTGGAATCACTTATCGATCATTTGCAAGAAATTAGCGCTATTGAAACCAACCCATCATCTGCAATTGACCTTTATTTTGAGCAAATTTCTCCCAATATTCATGCGACAGATACGTATAAAAAAAACGTCTCCCCAAAATGGCCGGTTATGTTATTCGGAGATAATGACCTTGTATCAGATTTACAGAAATTATTGGTCAATACGCTTGGAGAGGATTTTGTCAGTGCAATCGATTCAGCTGATTCTCAAATTGATAAATTAGAAAATGCTTCCAGTGACTGGCTTTATGATGGCTTGGAATTTGAAAAAATGACAGAACAGTTTTCGTCCTGGAAAAATAATCTATTTGTGTTGATACAAAAAAACATTAATCCATCACTATGCTTTAAATTAAACCGCATTTTCCATGACTTGAAAATCCCGTGGGTTTATGCAGCCATTGACGGCCCATTTTTATTTATTGGCCCAACCTTTAATCAGAACACCGCTTGCTTTGAATGCTTTGAGACGCGTATTAGCATGAATGTGAAGGACCATGCAAGTTATCTGAAATATAAAATTGCCTCTGCAAACCAGCAGGTTAAAAATAGCAAAAACTTTTCATTGGACCCCATACTTCGCGGGCTTCTAACTTCGCACGCCGCAATGGAAGTAACAAACTTTTCATTAACGGGAAATTCCTACACGCAAAATAAAGTACTATCGATTTATTTGCCGACGATGGAGATTAATTTTAATGAATTTTTGCGCTACCCAAATTGCAAAACATGCGGTGTTGATCAACTCAGAGATAGTCAGCCACTGTACTTTGATGCACATAAACTTTTGGATGAACAAAAATGAAAATATTTTCAACCGGTTTCTATAACGGAATTCAACATAATACTCATAATTTAATGAGGCGCATGTTGAATCCTTTGTGTGGTATGGTTCAGCAAATTGGATTTGTCCATAGAGGATCCAATGAACCGCGATCATTTATAGCTGGTGCTGATCTTTGCGGTGTTCATGTCCTGCAAGGCCGAAACGCACCACGGCGCGGGGCTTATCACATTGGCGGAGGCGGGGTTCTTGCTGATGAAGCATTCATAAAATCTCTGGGCGAAGCAATTGAACGGTATGCACAGTTAATGCCAGACATTGAAAAGCGATTAACAATTGAATTTAAAACATATCAAGAAATGAAAAATGAAGGTAAGAATGTGCTTGATGCATCATATCTTAATTTTTATTCGGAGCAGCAGTTTGCGCGCAAAGGATTTCCGTTCCAACCATTTAATGAAAATATTCCGTTTAGCTGGATATCAGTAAATTCAATATACAATAATTTTAATAGTCTCTATATTCCAATGCAGCTATTATTTGTGGGATATGCATACAAGAAAAGCGAAGGCGAGCATTGGTTAGCATCAGCAGTAACAACTGGAACCGCTGCTCACATAACTCATGAAAAAGCTATTAAGAGCGCAATACTTGAACTCATTCAACTCGACGCAACAATGGGGCATTGGTATACAAACACGAAATCACTCAGAATTAATTTTGATGTGCGTACTGCGCCCTTACAGAGATTATTAAAAAAATTTTCTTCCAACCAAGCAATTTCTCCACAGTTTTATTGGATAAAAAGTTGTGATTTGAAGGGATTTGTAATTGCATGCTTATTTGAAAAAAAAGTAATACCACATTATGCCGTGGGTTTAGGTGCTGATACGGATCTTTTGAAGGCAATGTATAAAGCATATCTTGAGGCCCTGGGGGTGTTGCAATTAGCGAAGATAGTGCTCATTAGTGAAAAATATTCAGGGGAGCAGTATGAGACTTCTGCCGATGCAATGTATGATTTAGACAGCAACATCGCGCTTTATGCAAAGGGTGATTACGCAAAGCGCATCGCAGAAAACTTTCTTTGCTCGAAGTCTATTAATGCAAGCGAGTTACCGGCTAATTTAGAGGGTAATGATCAAGAACAGCTAGCTGAACTAATCGATAGCTTTAAAAAAACCAACAAAGATCTATATTATATAGATATTACAAATCAAGAGGCTCACGATTTGGGGATTAAAGTAGCTCGCGTATGGTCACCTCAATTGCTTGGTCTTGCCATTCCAAGCGCCGTTCCAAGCCGTCATCAACGATTTTTAGATTATGGGGAGATTACGCATGAAGATCCACACCCTTATCCCTAGTATGCAGCAGTATGGAACTATTATTTTTGTTATTCTCGGAATATCATGCTTTGTATTACCAGCACAATTTTGTAAGCGTATTTTTAATAACAAATTAAAATATTTTATACCAACAAACTGCTGTGTAAAAATATTGATTGTTCTGTTTGGATGCGCAATTATTCCAATTAAAATTATTTTTTCCTCGAATATTAATAATGAGATTTTAGCGGTATTAATTGGGCTGCTATGTGGATTTTCTATGGTTGCAATAGAAAAAAAAGTAAATAGGTCAGTAAACAGATCAGTTGCAATAAACAATACAATTTTTAAAAAAGAGCACAGCCTACCCAAAAACAGGCTTGTTACATTATCACTTACTTCTAAAGCAAAAATTCTATATCCACATGAGACTAAGGCTATATTTTTTATTGATAATAAAAGATCTGCTAGTTATTGGCTCAACTATGGAATTATTTCCATTTTTTTTCTGGCGATAACAGAGGAATTAATATTTCGCGGATTTTTTGTGTCGGTCTCCAAAGAATTGCCAACATTGTTATTGACGGTTATTTTCTTATTTATATCTACTTTTATATTTGGTTGGTCGCATATTATTTTTGGAACGCACCAAGCAATGCTGAAGGGATTTTTTGGACTTATTTTACTAATTGTAACACTATTATTGCACACTGTAATTGCAGCCATAGTGGCACATACAGTTTTAAATATTGCTTCTTGGTATTTAAAAAATAATAGGCATTATTTTTACCATTCAAAAAACTTGATGAAATCAATATGATTACTTTTTATTTTTATAAAAAATTACTTATTTCAGCAGTGCTTGTGATACTATTTTATAAAATGTGCAGACCTGCTATTTTAAATGTATCTGAAATTATTTCAAAAAAATATAATTTTTGTAGAAATTATCCATTGTTGAAAATTACAGGCGTGATTAATTTTGTATTAATTTCAATTTCTAATTTATTGCTTGCAGTTATATTATTGGTTATCACACATACATCTTTTCAGAAAATTGGACTTAGTTTTTCATTCATTTCGCTACACATCATTTTTTATGGATTGCTGCTAGGCGTAGGAATCGCAGGTATTTCAGCATTGGGCTGCCAATTGATAACAACAATTTTTCAATCCAAATTATTTGCCTGCGGCCTCTTGAAAAGCAACGGCAGTAATTTTTCTGCTAGAAGCACATGGTTAAAAAATCACCATAATGCAAAAGAAATATTATCAAGACCAGTCTGGCTGTTAATTCTATTTTTTCAATTATTTTCTGAAGAAGTAATCTTTCGCGGCACCTATTTAAATTATTTTCTTCCATTTGGAACTGTATTGGGGATCATGGTTTCTGCTGGCCTTTTTATTTGTATGAAATATATTTCAATGCCATCACTTGAAAATGCCGTTTTTCCAATGATAAGCGCGGCAGCAATGGGGATTATGCATGGATACCTATTTTGCTTGATTCCAACTATTTATCCCTTGATCATTTCTCACTGTGTTTTTTTTGTTTTTGTGTTGTTATAGAATATGAATATAGTTTATTTTTGATGGAATTTGATATATAAGAGAGACACAAAAGTTTTTCGGAGAAATAATACTAATGAACAATACATCAATTATCGAGTGCAAAGGACTTACCAAGCGCTTTTCAGGTAATAATATAGCACTCAATCAAATTTCATTTAAAATTCATACGGGCGAAAAAGTAATATTATTGGGCGCAAATGGCGCTGGAAAAACAACTACATTGAGATTATTGCTTGGCTTGGATGAGCCATCAGAAGGCTCGGTCACATTAAATCATCGTAATCCTTGCGATTTAGAAGCGCGCCGTAATATTGGTGTTACACCACAGCAATCAGATTTTATTGATGAATTAACCGTCATGGAGATCCTGGAATTTGTTGGTGGACACTACTCACGCACTTTTACTCAGCAAGAGTTAATTGAATTCTTTTTACTGAACGATTTTAAAAATAAAAAATCAACTACATTATCGCTGGGGCAAAAGCGCAGATTAGCATTAGCATTGGCTTTTATTAACAAACCAAAAATTGTTTTCCTCGATGAGCCAACAGTTGGGTTAGATGTTGAGAGTCGTCTACATATTTGGTCTTTTATTAAAGATTATATAAGCAAAATTGACATCACGTTATTATTAACAACACATTATCTAGAGGAAGCTGAAATACTGGCTGAGCGAGTTATTTTTTTACAAAATGGAAAAATTTTGTCTGATTGCAGTGTAAGACAATTTAAATTGCATTTGTCTCAAACTCGAGTTGAATTTAAATGCGACGAAGTATTTTGCAAAGAAAAATTTGTTGATCTAGCATCCAATATAAAAAACCATGAAAATAAATTTATTTTATATAGCAATAATAGTGACAAGGTAGTAAGAAAACTTATTCAGCTTGAAATACCCTTTTATAATTTACAAATCTATCAACCCAGCTTAGAAGATGCTTATTTGGCGTGGCAACAAAAGGAAGCGTTATGTTAATTAATAAATATCTTAAAATATATACACTTGAGCTAATTCGAAATAAATCAGCAGCATTTTTCACGATTATTTTTCCAACAATATTATTATTGTTATTTAGTAAAAATGTGCCGCCAACTGAAAATGCACAATGGTCCATGTTAATATCGCTTGCAAATTATGCTGTGCAGTGTGCAATGTTACAAGCTTTAGGAATGGGAATTGCCTTTAGTAATCACAGAAAATGGAGTGAATATGTAAAGATACTCCCTGCTTCAGGAATTTACTCTGTTATAGGTAGAGTCTTGGCAATGCTGCTGTTTGCGATGCTGAGCCTATTATTAGTTCTTATTGCGGGTATATTTTGGATGGCGTTTACCGTTAGTTATCTGAAGCTTTCCATTGTATTTTTTGTTGCCCTAGCTGGTGGTATTCCGATGGGAATATTGGGTTTTTATTTAGGCAAAATGATTAGTCCAGCAGCTGCTCGAAGCTTATTTGTATTAATTAACATAGCATTATTTTTTGCCGCTTTTTGTTTTCCGGATCATGGCTGGCTATCTTTTGTTCGAACATTTATTCCAAGTTATCAATGGTTAACACTTTCCTATGACCTAGCAATGAAGCATTCGTTAGATTATTTAAGCTTGATTGGATTAGCTGGATACACAGCAACATTTTTTGTTTTGGCAGTTTATGCCACTAGAAAATAATTAAAAAAGTGATTGGAGCATGATGAAACGGAAACTAATATTTCTTATACCAGCCATATTTTTTTTGCTCACGATTTTATTTTTTCATCATTATTATAAGAATAAAAAAAATAAAATAACTCTGCCGCCATCTGCGCAACCTGCTTTTGTTGAGGCACAGTTTCCAAATTATATTACATGGAAAACAAAAATTCATGCAACTGGAATTGCTAAAGCTGCGCAGGGTGCAATATTAAGCGCGCCTGAAAGCACTTCCGTTACTGAAATTAATTTTACTGCAGATCAAGTTGTCAAAGCAGGAGATGTTTTAATTGAATTTAATAACGCAACTGAAAAAGCAGCATCAGACGATTTGAGTGCGAAATATCAGTTAGCGCAAGAGCAATTAGCGCGATACCAAGAGGCTTATAAGGTTTTTGCTGTTTCAAAAAACGATCTGGATGTTGCTACAGCGCAGGTTAAAGAAATTCATGCGCAAATTGAAACCGCAAAAGCTAATTTAAATAATAAAGAAATTATTGCGCCCTATGATGGGGTGGTGGGTATTCCAGAAGTGTCGGTTGGTGAGTTTGTGCAAGCAGGGCAGCCAATTGTTTCAATTGAAAATACGGCGCCGCTGGATGTTGATTTTTATTTGGGTGAAAAATATTACCCTGAAATTAAATTAAATCAAAGCGTTAATTTATCAACCGAGGCTTTGAATGAAAGAATGTCAGGAAAAATTATTGGTATTGATCCTCAGCTGAATAATGAGACGCACACTTTTGATGTGCGCGTACGAGCAGATGAATCAAATAAATATTTATCACCCGGGATGTCAGTACAAGTTGATTTTGAAGCAAGTCATCTTGAAAAAGTTTTTTCAATTTCGCAAACCGCCCTGATTTACTCTCCTAATGGAGATGAAGTTTTCACATTAGATAATAATAATATTACACATTTAAAAAAAATTCGCATTGTTGAGTTAAAAGCTAATAGCGCTTTAATTTCAGGAGATTTACTGAGAGCAGAAAGAATTGTAACCGCAGGTCAAAATAATCTTTATGATGGTATGCGAGTTACGATTGTCAATGGAAATTAGAAAACATGAATATTACGCATTATTTTTTAAAAAAACCTGTGCTGGCCATTGCAATTTCGATGATGCTTTTACTGGTGGGATTGATAGGATTTCATCAAATTCCTGTTCGTTTATATCCACGGATTATAGAAAATAAAATAACCATTACGACAATTTATACCGGCGCAAGCAGTGCAGTTATGCAAAATAATGTAACGCATGTTCTTGAAAAATCGCTTTCAGGCTTTGATGATATTAATTACATGACCGCAAGCAACACGCTAGGCACCAGCGTTATCAATTTAATTTTGCAACCAGGCATTTCTGCGCAAAAAGTAGAAGCACAGGTGCTCAGTAAAATAAGTAGCGTTCGAGATGTGTTGCCAGCTGGCATGATGGATCCTGTGATTAGTACGACGCAGAATGATGCTGCGATGATCTTGGCATTCACTGATCAAAATCAATCGCAAGAAGCAACAGGTGATTTTTTGCGAAGACAAATTGAACCGCAACTTGAAGGCATTAATGGTGTGAGCAGCGCTGATGTCAAAGGCGGTGTTTATGCTCTACATATCTGGCTTAATCCGGATAAAATGTCATCTTTGGGTGTCACGGTAAATGATGTCACAAAGGTGTTGCCGGAACAAAATGCGATAAGCTCATCAGGTGAATTTAAAGGTGAAAATAGTGAATTGCCAATCGAAATGAATTCAGCGTTATCTAGCGTTGATCAATTTAAAAAAATAATTATCAGGCAAACGAAAACAGGCGCTATAACACTCAGTGATATTGCTACCATCAATTGGGGGTCGCATAGTAATAATGTTTCAGCATTTTATAATGGCAAGCCTACAACAGTTATGTTTATTCAACTTGATAATAAAGCAAATCCATTGGAAGTATTACCAAAAGTCCGCGCAAAGCTCTTAACATTAAAATCGATATTTCCAACGGGACTAAAATCACATGAAGTTGTCAATAATAGTCTCTTTATTAGCGCCTCAGTACACGAAGTGCTCAAATCATTATTAATTGCTATTTTAATTGTAAGCTTAGTTATTTATTTATTCATAGCTAATTTACGTAGCTTAGTTATTCTCTTGGTTGCTATTCCATTATCACTTATTGGTGTCTGTGCCATTTTATGGTTTTTTGACTGCTCCATCAATGCATTAACACTATTGGCAATGGTAATTGCAATTGGCTTAGTTGTCGATGACGCTATTGTTGTTTTGGAAAATATTCATCGTCATCATGAGCTCGGATTATCTGCAGTAGACGCTGCAATAGAAGGCTCAAAGGAAATTCTCGTTCCTATTATCGCAATGACCATTACTCTGGCCGCTGTCTATTTACCCATTTGTTTTTCAACAGGAATTACCGCTGAATTATTTACTGAATTCGCAATTGCGCTGGCGGGCTCAGTTATTATTTCTGGTATAATTGCACTCGTTCTATCCCCGTATATGTGCTTTAAATCACTTAGCGCGGATCTTACAAAGCCGAGATGGAGTTTTCAAGTCGATAAAATATTAAATAATTTAAAAGAGAAGTACCATGCTATTTTACATTACCTATTAAAAAAACATCAAAAAACAATTTTAGTTATTTGGGCGGGAATTTTATTGAGTACCATTGGGTTGTACGCCTGTCTGCCAAGCGAATTAGCGCCAAAAGAAGATGAAGGCTATGTCATGCTATTTGGAAAAACACCTGACTCAACTAATTTGCATTTTATTGAAAGTAATACTGATAAGCTTAATGCTATTTTTAATAAATTTCCTGAAATTAGTGGTTACGCTTATCTTAATGGAATTCCAGGATCACATGAAATGATTGCTTATGCAAAATTGATTCCGTGGAATTTACGGACTAAAACGGCCATGCAATTACAAAATGAATTGCAGCAAAAAGTGTGGCCAATGGTTGGAATGTCAACTTACGCGTTAGTGCCATCATCATTACCCGGAAGCGATAATATGCCCGTCGAATTTGTAATATCAACCAGCGGTAGTTATTTAAAATTATATAATATCGCACAGCAGTTAGTTGAAAAAGCAAATCAATCAGGATTATTTTTATTTACCCAATCTGATTTGCACTATGATACACCTACCTTGCAAATTCATATTAATCGAGACCAGATTTCTCAGTCTGGAATTGCAATATCAGATTTAGAAAATACGTTGAATATTTTTCTATCGGGCGATCGATTTCAAAATGTCACGCATAATGGCAAAAACTATGACGTGATATTACAAGTACCCGCAATGTTTCGCGCATCACAAAGCAGCCTTGATCAATTTTATGTTCGAAATACAAGCGGAACACTTTTTCCATTGTCAGATTTGGTGATAACGCAAATTAAAACAGAACCCAGTGAGCGAAATGAATTTCAGCGTGAAAAATCTGTCGTTATTTCAGGCGTGATGCGTAATCATGAAAGCCTATCAACTGGTCTGAATTACTTAACAACAAGCGCCAATAAATTAATGACATCAAAAATGCATTCGAGCACAACAGGAGAATCAAGGCAATTTCTACAAGAGAGAGGCCACATGATTTGGATTTTTCTGGTCGCCTTATTTTGCATTTATTGGATTTTAGCTGTTCAATTTAATAGTTTTGTTGATCCATGGATTATTTTATCAGGCAGCGCACCTGCTGCATTATTTGCAGGGTTGCTATCTGCGACACTAGGTGGCATTACCATTAATATTTATTCTCAGGTCGCATTGCTTACTTTAATTGGATTAATTAGCAAACATGGAATTTTAATGGTTCGTTTTGCAAATGAGCTAAGACTAGAAAAATTTTCTTCCTGCCAAGATGCGATTTTAGAAGCGGCTAAGCAGCGCTTGCGTCCTATTTTGATGACAACAGCAGCGATGACTGTGGGTGTCTTACCGCTTGTATTTGCAATTGGCGCTGGCAGCAATAGTCGTTTTGAAATCGGCACAATTTTACTAGGAGGAATGTTTTTTGGAACGATAATGACGTTGACATTGATTCCAGTTCTTTACTCATGCTGGAAAAATAAATAGGAAATTATTAAAATATTAAATAAAAATTTAAAATAGAAGTTAAAATATGATTTCACTACAAGCCTCTTTTTTATTTTTAAATAATCCAGTAGCAATTCCCCCACTAACTCTCCGGCGTGCCATCGTCTACTGGCAGAATTTTATTTTCACCTAATAATTCTTCGATATGTTGCTGCATCGTTTGCATGCCGAATTTTCTGCCTGTTTGCATCACAGAAATTAACTGTGGGATTTTATGTTCTCGAATTAAATTTCGAACTGCATCCGTACAAATTAAAATTTCATACACGGGTCTGATTGTTCCATCCGGTGTTTTTAATAATCGTTGCGCGATAATGGCGCGTAGTGATTGTGCTAGAATTTCGCGAATCATGTCTTTTTCATTGCCTGGAAATACGTCAATAATCCGATCGATGGCACTCGGCGCTGATCGTGTGTGCAATGTCCCAAAAACCAAGTGGCCCGTTTCAGCAGCTGTTAATGCTAAACGAATGGTATCTAAATCTCGCATTTCACCGATCATAATAATATCTGGATCTTCTCGCAATGCAGCTCGCAGCGCATCATGAAAATATCGCGTATCGCGACCGAGCTCACGCTGTTGAATTAAACATTGATCGCTTTTAAAAATATATTCAACGGGATCTTCAATTGTAATAATATGCTCACCGCGATTTTCAATACTATTAATATAATTAATAATGGCAGCCAGTGTTGTACTTTTACCCGATCCTGTCGCACCAGTAATTAATACTAGCCCATTGGGATATTCACAAATCTTTTTAAATACACCGCCGCTTAATCCCATTGTTTCTAACGTTGGCGTTTCAAATGCCAGTGATCGCAGTGCCGCACTTAATCCACGCGCTTGATGAAATGCGTTAATACGAAAACGTGCCACATCATCGACCGCATAACTAAAATCAACTTCGGATTGCTTTTCCAGCAATGCACGATGCGCGTCTGTCATAATATCGTGTAACATTTCTTTAACAATATCATTCGTTAAAACAGGCTGGTTTTCGATTTTTATTAGATCTCCATTTTTACGGACGACGGGAACTTCGCCGCTGGATAAATGCAGATCTGAGCAACCTTCATCCACTGTATATTTTAATAATTCAAAAATATTCATTGCTTTTGTCATGGTCCCACCGTTGGATTTTGAATAGAGGCATAATGAACATTAATCGTAATGGTTTGTGTGCGCATTATTTCTTGCTGATTTTGATTATATAAAACAACTTGTAATGCATGCGCACCACGCGCCAATATGGTTTTATCGCCAATTACTTTTGGAATGCTAAATTGCAAGCCAGCTTGTTTTTGTAAAATAGGCATACCATCCATAATCAACTGCATCATATCGCCTTTGATTAAAGCAGGTTGAATCTCGACTGTAACAGGAATGCTTTCCGCGTTTTGAAAAGTAGCATTATCCTTGGGTTCTGAAATCACAAATAATTGATAGCTTGATTTTGAACTAACGGTATTTTTTTCGGCTGGATTGTTAAGCGTACTCGGTGTCCCTGAAGTTGAAATATTCGCAGGCGGTAGATTAATCACTTCGGCTTTAATGGCTGGCTGGTCAGAATAAGTTACCACGCCATCTTTATCGACAGTGCGATAAATTTCTGCAAATGCTGGGACAATCACACACAAGCAAGTTGCAACAAATAAAAATAGTTTAATAATTCGCTTCATGGTAAATTCTCCGACACCCTGCCCGTTAAATTAGGATCAATGCTGGCAATAACGCTGACAATCGCAACCGTGTGCGGTACCTTGGCAGGATCAGTCCACTTGACAGAAATACTGACATTTTTTCGCGTGGGACTCAGTAAATCCGTTACGCTAATGCTCATGCTGTAAGTAGCATTGCCGCTGACAACATTAATGGGCGACGCACCAGTCCCTATAATATCAGCATAAGCGAATTGTCCTGGTGTTGTTACCAGTGTCGTGTATTTTCGAAAAGACTGCATCTTGTCATTAATGATGGTTAGCGCGACCGCTTCTTGATTTACTGCATTACGCGTGCGCATTAATGATCCTTGAAAGTCGATGAGCGCAAGCAGTGCACCCGCAAAAATCAAAATCGCCAGCACAACCTCAATAATGGTGCTGCCTTGCTGATTTTTCCGTTTTATTAGCATCGTTTTATGGCGCATATTTGTTATTCACCACTCTGATTGTACGCGTAATTGTTTTCGTGACACCAGTACTGGTTGGTAACTGTCCCGTAATGGTTATCGTTACCGTGCGATAATTGGTTGTATCAACACCCGCTTCTGCTTTATCAACATCAACTGCGACATTAGTCAAAGTGACTGTAAAAGCAGTGATGGTAATCAAAGCAGAGTTCGTAAGATTGCTCCAATTGTTACTCGCCGCTGTGCAATCAAAAGAAGCGCCGTAAGGCCGAAATTGAATGACGTTGTTTTTCAAGCGATACCCATATCGCTCATCATCATAGGCAGCGCTTATAGCAGGCAACAGACCATCGTTATCATGATCATACGTAAATAAAATGCAATTGCTTGCGCCATTTATTGTAATGTCTGTTGTCCCCGTTTGCATAAATGGATTGCTGTTGCTGCTGCTGGCCTGTGACCAATATCCTGCGCGCTGAACATCGTTTGTAATAATATCCATGATGGTTTGCAATTGCCGATCCAGCTGCCCCTTATCGAGTTGTAGTTGGCCACTGCTCGAGGTGGTTGCAAATAAAAATAATATGGCCGATGTTGCAATCAAAATAATCACCATTGCAGCCAACATTTCTATTAATGAAAACCCTTTTTGACTTATTTTTTTTAACATGATGCGGGATAACCTCCCACGGTGGTTGAGCACAAGCTTGGCAACCCCATTTTACTCAGCTGTACTGTGATGTTATCGCCATTGCTGCCGGTGAAAACCATGGTGCCGATTAAGCTTGGCACGCCTCGAGTTGGCTCAAATACGGTAATATTTGATGGAAAACCACTTATTGATAATGAACATCCGGTAAATTGCGCGCTGTTAGCCTGCCCAAAATTGCAACTGCCGGCTGTATTACAATTACACGTCGCAGCCGATGTAAGGCCGTAGCACCAGTTGGCGCCACTTTGAAAAACGACCGTGATATTTTGTTGTGTTTCAATCGCAATGCTGTGCGCCTGATTAAGATCACCGTTTAATGCTTCTGCTGCTGATCTAATTTGATATTCGCCGACATACTTTATGTATAACGGCACTGCGATAATGGCTAAAATAGCAAAAATAATGAGCGATGCAAGCAATTCTGTGAGCGTAAAGCCGGTTTGTTTTCCGTGTGTTTTCACAAAAACCTCGAATGGTTGTCATCATCTCCTAAGTACATTATAGTCAATTAAGGGAATTTATCTCCAAAAATCAAGTAGAAAGGACATCAGGACATGACAGGCATGGGTAAGCTCGATACCTATCTTAATATCGCTAAAGAGCGTTTCACTCGCCTTAAAATGCAGTGGAAACAACTAGTTGCGCGACCCGATCAATTAAAAGCACTATTAAGCGAATCAAAGCATATTTACGGCGACCTGGTTGGCATTGATTTTGACGCCTCATCGATAACCATCGTGAAGCTATCTAACGCCATGGGCAAAATTCGTGTTCTAAAGGCCGATAAAATCGAATTACAACCAGGTGTTGTTGGCGATGATATGATTCTAAACGCCCCCGCTTTTATTGACACCTTGAAACAAGGCTTGCAAACAATATCACTTAAAGCAAAAAAGGCAGCGATCGCCATTCCTGGCTCGAAAGTAATTATTCGTCAGCTCAAGCTAGATAAATTTATTTCAGAAGCGGAAGCAGAAAACATCGCCTGGCAAGAAGCGCGCAAAGCCTTTCCGGGTCTTGCTAAAAATTTAATGCTGGATTTTTCGCTTGTTGAAAATCACAGATTAAATATGCCCGCAACACAAGTATTAATTTTAGTGATTGCACGGCAAGAAGATGTTGCGCCACGTATTGATGCATTAAAACAAGCGGGCTTAATCACCAAAGTGGTTGACGTCGATTATTATGCGATTGCACGCACTTATCCATTGTTTGAAGCGCAATTACCAAAGGAACATGCTGAGCAGCACATAGCAATTATTCATTTTGATCCGCAAAGTTTAATTAGCGTGGTGATGCACGAGAGACGATTAATCTATGTCAATCGACAAGCTTTTACAGGAAATATATTAAACGCGTCACCTGAAGAAACAGCCTATATCATCACGCAATTTAATCGGTTATTGCAATTATTTTATTCAGAGTTCAATGACCAATCCATTGATCACATTGTCTTAACAGGACGATGCGCGCTGCTACCTGGCTTGTTAGATGAGCTTATAAAAACACTGAATATACCAACTATTATTGGAAATCCGTTACAATTAGGCCCTGCTTTTGTTTTAGGCTGTGGTCTTGCAATGCGTGGGATGTCCTCATGGAAATAAATTTATTACCGTGGCGTAAAGAAATTATTACCTATAACAAAAATCAATTTTTTGGCTTTGTGTTAGCCGCCATTGTTTTAGCAGGCGGCTTACTGTGGTTTGTTTATTCCGAGCTATTTTCGCAGGTCATTTACGATCAAGAATATGTTGCCGCACTACAAAACCAAAGCGCGCAATTATCATCAGAAATCAGCGATCTACAAGCTAGAAAAAAAACGTTTGAGCTAGCGCAGCAAAAAGTAATTACCCTCGAGAATTTGCAATACAGTCGCTTTACCACTATTAAGTTTTTTAATGAAATCACTGGTATTATTCCCGCTGGTATTTATTTAAATAGCATGGCGCGCACGGACGCAGATGTCGAAGTGATGGGTATTGCCAACTCGAATTTTCTCATTGCGCAATTAATTAAATCGATCGATAGCTCATCTGATATCACAACGCTCTCGCTTAAAAAAGTAGAACGCACTGAAAAAGATTTCACGAGCGTCACTGATTTTGATTTGCAGTTAGCTATTTTAACCTCGCTTCCCATAGACAATAAAAACTCAGATTCATCAAAGCCTGCCGAAAAAGGCACAAAAATAAAAAATTTATTTGATGCGCATAAAGAAGAAATAAAAGAATTATTTATTAAAAAATCATTGGAGAAAGGACAATGAGGGGCGTGATTGTCAAAAAGGAATCATCGCTAAATCGCTTGTATATGTTGGCGCCCATACTAAAAGCAGTGCTCGCGGTTGGATTATTTTTTTTCATTCTGGCGGTGGGATTTCTTTATATTGCAGCACATGCAAAATCAACGACAGCAACAGCAAAAACCCAACAAACGGCGATTGAAGACACATTGCAAGTACAAGTTAAAAGCTATCTCGATTTAGTGCAAACAGAAAAACAAGCCGAAGCAGATGCAAAGCGATTTCAATTATTGATCGAACAATTTCCGCAGCAATCTGAAGTCGAAGGATTATTGGTTGATATTACCAAACTCGGCACTGCTGAAGGATTGCGATTTGTTTCTTTTAAACCTCAGAAAGTTATCTCTCATGATTTTTATGCTGAAATGCCCGTTGAAATTTCAGTCGTCGGACAATATCATCAAATTGCCAAATTTTTAAGCGGGATTGCGAATTTGCCAAGCTCGGTAGTTGCTGTCAATACTTTTACTTTAGAGCGACAAGAAAAATTACCGATGCTATCCCTTCAATTCACGGCAACTATTTATTATGCAACCAAACCCAAAGCGGATGCAAAACCATGAAACAGCCGCGCGTTATTTTTATATGCTTTACTTTTCTGGCATGCAGTTTTTTAATCGGGTGTCACAAAAGAGGCTCGGCTGAAATAGCTGCTAATAATTATGTAGCGCAAATCAAGGCGGTTTCAAAAAGTAAAATTCCGATTAAAACAACTATTACACCCATTGCGCCCGTGCCCTATTCAGCAGGGAAAGCGCGCGATCCATTTGAGCTGCCCGTCAACGATGAAAAAAGTAAAAAATATCCTAATACTATTTTGAAAGACGTGGCGCTCGATAGTGTAAAACTGGTCGGCATAGTTATGAACGCAAAACAAAGCTGGGCGATCATACGAACCAATAAAGGCGAGTTGTATCGCATTACTGTTGGCACACGCATCGGCCTGCAGCAATCTCTGTTAACACAAATAGAGCAAAATCAGGTAAAATTCACGCAAGAAGTTAATACGCCATCAGGGACACAAAATAAAGTGATTGTGATGCCGCTTCAGGCGCCAGAGGAGCCGAAAAAATGAAAGGAATAGCGCGATTAATTTTATGCAGCTTATTGAGCTTGGCTTGTTTTTATTCCGTCTCATTTGCGGATGAGTACGAATCCATATCCATTGCGCCACCACCTCTTTCGGATACGCCCATCGATCGTCTTGCCAACAATGATCTGTCAGCAACTTCATCGCAAAAAATTTCGCTTAATTTTTCTAATATTAAAATTCGTGAACTACTGCAAATTATGGCGCAGTTTACGAATTTAAATTTTGTGATCAGCGATAATGTTAAAGGCGAAATGTCGATTCATTTACATCAAGTGCCGTGGGATCAAGCGTTAAACGTTATTTTAAAATCGCAAAATTTGGGCGAAAGAAGTGTCGGTCAAGTGGTTTATGTGGCGCCTATTCCTGAATTATTAAATCAACGTCTAACAGAACTTGAAGGCGCGCAACGCATGCGTGATTTGGTGGCAACGCAAGATCGCGTGGTCAGCTTAAATTATGCAAACGCAGAAGAAATTCAGAAAATATTAGTCACCAACACCTCTTCGCTGCTGTCAGCTCGTGGCGCTGTCAATATTGACAAGCGCACTAATTCAGTTTGGATTCGCGACACACCAGATCACGTGAAAACCATGGTGAGATTAATTCATCAGCTGGATCACCCGGTGCAACAAGTATTGATTGAAGCGCGCCTCGTGACTATTCGTCGTCGCTACGAAGAACAATTGGGCGCCCGTTTTGGTTTAACCGATCCTAATCATTTAACAGGTACGCTAGAAGGTGCAAACACATTGGCGGCGGGCGCAGGACCTCTTAGCGTTCCATTAGCGCAACGATTAAACTTTGATGCACGTTCAAGCGGCCAAATTTTTGGCGCAACCACACCGCCTGGCAGCATTGGTTTGGCGGTAGCGAAAGTGGGCGGCTCTTTTATTGATATGGAATTATCAGCGCTAGAAGAACAAAATAATTTAGATATTATTTCAGCACCAAAATTAATTACCTCAAATCAGCAGCCCGCTTATATCGAAACAGGTGAACAGATACCCTATCAAGAGTCAACCTCAAGTGGTGCGACAGCGGTTTCATTTAAAGATGCTTTACTAAAACTAGAAGTGACGCCACAAATTACGCCTGATAATCGCGTGATATTAAAATTAAAAGTGACTGATAATCGCCCTGGCTTGCCCATCAACGGCCAAGGTGGCAGCGTTAACTTTTCAATTGATACAGAAGAAGAATCCTCTGTTGTTTTATTAAATAATCATCAGACAGTAGTGCTAGGCGGTGTTTATCGCTTAACAAAAGATAATATTGTGCGACGCATTCCATTTTTAGGTAAACTTCCCGTCATCGGCATGTTTTTTAGTGAAAAAGATAAGCGTAATGATAAAAACGAGTTGTTAATTTTCCTAACGCCTCATATTATTCACAAACCATCTGATATTTCAGCGAGCGGATAATAATAATGCTAAAAATAATTTTTGTGTGCTTCATTTTTTTAACAACAGCCGTCTGCGCAGATGAAAGCAATAATGCGAAAGCTGCGGCTACCAACGCACAATTAGGCCTGGCTTATCTTAATAAAAATATGTACCCACAAGCACAAAGCCGTTTACAAACGGCGCTGCAAGAAGATCCCAACAGTCCCGCGTCATGGTATAGCATGGCGTACTATTATGAAAAAACAAGTAATTTAAAATTAGCAGATCAGTATTATCAAAAAGCAATTTCAATCGACTCACATTCAGGCTCCGCTTATAATAATTACGGCACTTTTTTATGTCGACAAGGTAATTACAAAGCCGCAATCAGTGAATTTTTAACGGCGATTGATCAAAAAAATTATGCTTTTGTCGCAGGTGCTTATGAAAATGCTGGCATGTGCGCTCTGCGAATTCCAAACAGACCTCTTGCTCAGCAATATTTTGAAAAAGCCATTGATAATAATCCGAATATGCCTTACTCATTACTGTGCTTAGCGCGACTCAATTTCAAAAACGGCAATACCGTTGCCGCTGAAAGATATTTTACAGAATTCTCACAAATCGCCGGCGTTACCACCGCTCAAATCACGCAGTTTCGCGCGCAGGTTTTTAAGAAGACGTGAGCTGGTTTTTGGTCAAAAAAAATCACAATTTATCAATGTGAATATGAATCCGTTTAATAATCTCATCAAAAGTAGGCTGTTTTCCAAAATAAATCGCTGATTTCCTTTTAAACTCAGCGCTGTAAAGTTTTTTTATTTCTGAATCGCCCATAACAAATGCAGGATTATCTTTTATCACCGGGTCATCTTGTTTTCTAAATCGAATATTTTTATGAGCAAGATATTCCTTACTGCCAATAAATTTTAAAACACGATCATTTTCAAGAAGTTTATATACATCATAGTAATGTCGCAAAAAATTAATCGGCATGATCTTTTTTTCCTGCTGTAGTAGAAGATGTAGAAATTGCATGAGAGCTTATCGCCTTAAAAAATTTTTTTGTACCTACTTTTCCATATCGCTTTGCCATTGCAAAAACTTTGGGTTGATCAAAATTACCCATATTTTTTTCTATTTTTTTCCGCAAGAAAAAAGTGTCTTCTGCTAGTTCATTTATATTGTTGACTAAATCAACCAGTAAAAATTCCGGTGTTAGTTTTTTTGCAAATCCCCTATTTGATCTTCGAAAATCAAATTCTTTATTGCCAAGTTTAAAAACGCCATGCCTTTTATTATTTAAAACAATAACACGATTATAAAGCTGTGTTAATCCAAGCCCTAGTGAATTATATTGGTTCCAGGAATAGTGCAAAAAGTGATTGTCTCGCAAAAAGCAACGAATCAACTCTTTATCGTCAGGTGGAAGAAAGCCAAAATCAGATAATGCGGGTTTATAGTAGATGCCACTTGATAATTTTTTTAATTGCCCCTTTTTAACTAAAACACCTAAATCTCTATCTAGCGCTGCTGAAAATGACAATAGCATATCTCTGCGGTAAACATTACCGCTTTTTAAATGGGATTGTAAGTTTTCATGAGTGTAAGTATTCATGTGTAAAGTATAGCAATCCTTTTAAAAATTGACAATATTTTTATTAAAAATTTATGCAGTTTTCGCTCAGGTTTTTTACTACCGTAATGCAATATCTTGAAAATACTGTATATTTCATCGCTTGCATTTTTTCTGTGATGCGGTATTGTTACACGTGTAGAATACGTGTAAAGAGAAGAATACTATGCGAAAAAAGCTGATGATTACGATTTCAGAACTTGAAGCAGCCTATGCAGAAATGGCAAGTGACAAAAAACGCGAAGAAGAAGCGCTTGAATGGTGCGAAGGATTCCGAAGGCCATTACTGATCAAATCATCGCGAAGATATTGCTGATGTTGAGCATGCAATAAAAATTCAGCTGGATTTGTAGCAAAAAATAAATTTATCGTAACTCGATCTTCTGCTTTTTTATGAAAAAAAAATGTGTCAGAAATCATAGTTTCAAAATATTTTGCAGGTTGGCCATGCTTAATTCTGGATTGAGTTTATTTTTTCGTGAAATCATGATGAACCCAAGCAAGATGGGTGCTATTTTTCCAAGCTTTAATCGCCTAGCCAATAAAATTTCTGCTTTTGTTCCGGATGAGTCTGGGTTTGTTGTTGAGCTAGGTGGCGGCACGGGTGTAATCACAGCCGCACTATTAGCGCATGGCGTTAGAAGAGAAAAGCTTATTGTTGTGGAGCGTGCAGCGACTTTGGCTGCTTATCTGCGAAAACGTTTCACGCATCTCAATATTATTCATGGCGATGCAAGTGAGCTTGCAATATTACTAGATCATCAATATTTTCCAATCCGCGTTATCGTGTCTAGCTTGCCGTTGCGTTCTTTACCGCAAAACACGGTTAAAGCTATTCACGGTCAAATTAATCAACTATTAGAAGCTGGGGGATTATACATTCAATTTACATACGGGATATTTCATAAGCCGCTTTTACCTTCAGCGGCTTTCTACTGCGCTCATACGGAATATAGCTGGTTAAATTTACCACCCGCACGCATTGAGGTATTTTGCAAAGAAAATAACAATATTTATTGAGAGCAGTCTACGTCAATCAGACGTTGAAATAAATACTGAGTAAGCCAAATAGAGAAAATGGCGATTAAAATACCGCCAATCACATCGGTTAGGTAATGCCAGCCCGTCAATAGAATAGCAATTAAAACAAGAGTGCCGTAAATTAGCGCAAAATATCTAAAAAAAGAATCTTTCCAGAAAAAATAAATAATTAATATGCACCAAATGGCGTGATAAGACGGAAAACTGATAATGCCACCGATCATATTAAAGTGTATTTTTTGATGTAGATGCTCTTGGTGAAATGCGTGCAATGTAAATAATTGAAATGAGGTAAAGTAGCGATGCGGAAGCACCGCAGCGGGTGAAGTGGCCGTTGGAAAAAAATAATAAATCAAATAACCGATCGTCACTGACAACATAAAACAAAAAAAATAACGGTAAACCGTCTCTGGTTTTTCGGTGATTGATAATGTAATCGGCGCAACATGCAACATCAACAGCAAGCTGTAATAGACGGACCACACAACAGAATTAAAATATAGGTGTGCATGCATGTATTGCAAAATTAATACTAAATGAAATCCCATTGCGCTGTCAGATTGCTGCATCAATTGATCATGTGTTGTAAATGGCGTAGTAAAAATAGCTGTGTTGCCAACTTCCATGACATAAAGTGTAATAAATAACATACTCAGTGATTTAATAAACATTATCTTTTGGGAAGATTGGTTCTGAAAAAATAACACCGCAACGTACAGAGTCGTCATAAAAAATATAAAATACTTTTGCGATTCTGAATTGATTGCTTGAAAATCGAGATAATAGTGTTGTTCATTCTGATTTGCAATAAAGGCAAGTACGCATAAAAATAGAAACACAGCACAGCTTAAAATAAATAATCCATCCAGTCGGCGAGGCTGTGTAAGATCCATCACATTGTATCCGTTTCACTCGTATGATCGGTAGCATTTTCAACCAGCTGTTTTATTTTTTTTCGTAAATTTTCAGCGTTTTTTCCGGTAAATTGCACGCCGATGCCTGCTGGGTTAATCGCACCGCTAGCGGATTTGGGGGTAATCCAAATAACTTCGCCTGCAAATGTAAGTGGCTCACCCGTGTCTGGCAATGAAATGGTCGCAACAATTTCTTCACCCAAATGAAAGGCTTTTTGTGTGGGAATAAAGATGCCGCCGTCTAAAACAAATGGCATATAAGCACGTTGCAGCGCTTTGATATCCGCAAAAACAAAATCAACCGAGCGTGTTGCCATATCTATTCTCACTAGCTCATTGACCAACAAACGGCAGGGGTTTTAGTAGTGGCGTTGTTTGCAAAAGCCAACACCATCGAAGCGCAAGACGTCCCATTTTGATCATCGTTTGCTTGCGAGCTCACTGCTGTCGCTGTAATCGTGTAGGATGATGCGGTAACATTTGAGATAGCGATCGTATAGTAACTTGAAACAGAGCTTGAACCACTCCACACTTGCGCTAACGTGCCATAGGTATTATTCGTTAAGCGATAACTTTCTTCTGCTACTTGAATAGCTGATAACGTTTGGATGGCATCTGTTCGTCGACTATACGTTAAGTAATTGCTATAGATGGGGATGGCTAATAACGCCAACAGGGCAACAATAATCACCACCACCAATAATTCCATTAATGTAAAACCCAATAATCGTAATTTCATGTTGACACCCTATTTCATTGCCATGCCTAAATTAAATATCGGCAAGTACATGGCGATAATAAAACTACCAATAACGCCTGAAATTAAAACCAGCAATATTGGCTCTAGCATCGTGGTTAAACCATCCACCATCGCATTCACTTGCTCTCGATAATATTCTGCCACTTTTCGCAGCATCTCTTCTAGTGAACCTGATTTCTCGCCAATATTCACCATTTGGATAACCAGCGCAGGAAACAAATAAGTTTCTTGCAACGATTTTGCCATCGGCTCGCCTTGCGTAATCTCTTCTCGCGTTTGCGCAAGTGCTTCGCTAAACAGAATATTACCAGAAGCTTCTGTAATTTGAGACAGCGCATTAATTAATGGAATACCCGCGGATAATGTAATAGATAGCGTCAAGCAAATTCGAGCAATAATTGCTTTTCTAGCCAGATCACCAAATAAAATCATGTTGAGAATAAGACGATCTCGCATCCGCTGAAACCGAAATGATCTTTTATTCAATTGCAACAAGCCAAAAACAAAGGCAGCAACGCCTATTAACATTAACCACCAGTATTGTCGCAAGGCATTTGAAAAATTAACAAACGCTTGCGTGAAAGCCGGCAGTTTTGCACCGAAAGAAGCATAAATTGCCTCAAATTGTGGCACCAAAAATACTAGCATTCCGATTGCAATTAAAAGCGCAATACAAATCACGGTGACAGGATAATACAACGCTTTTTTAATCATGCGCTTTAATTGTTCTTGTCGCTCTAGATAAGAAGCGATTTCTTTTACAATTTGATCCAATGTACCGGACTGCTCACCCGCCGCAATTAATCCGCACAGCATTGGCGGAAAAAATTGAGGATGCTCAGACAGCGCTTCTGAAAATGAGCCGCCTGTCGCCAAATTATCACGAACGGTTAACAATAGTGCACGTAACTTCACTTTTTCAAGGCCTTCGGCCATAATCTCAAGCGCTTGAACCAGTGGAATTCCTGATGTAATTAAGGTGGATAGCTGCCGCATAGTAAAAACAATATCAGCGATTTTAATGCTTTTAGCAGCGCCACGTGACAACAGCATCACGCTGCGTTGTTTAAAATAGGTAATTGAGACGCCTAATTGGCGAGCTTGATTTTCTGCGCTGAAATCACCGTCAGCGACGATAATGCCGCTGACTTTTTTCTGCCATTTGTTTTGGCCTTTCCAAACGTAAGCTTGGTATTTGCCCATTCCCTGATTTTTGATCATCCTGGTACCGCAACAACTCGATTTAATTCTTCAAGACTTGTTATACCAGTTTTTACCTTGTGTAATCCAGCTTCTCGTAAGTTTGCAATGCCTTCGGCATGGGCTTGAGATTCGATTTTTAGGGTACTGCCGCCTTGCAGAATCAACTCTGAAATGGCGGGAGATATGGGCAAGACTTCATAGATACCCAGACGACCCCGATAACCATTTTCACAACGAGAACAACCAACTGCGCTGTATATTTTAAGGGTTGGAATCTCGGATTCTAGAAAACCCTGCCTTAATAATTCTTCTTTGGATAACTCAGCTTCTTTTTTGCAATTGCTACACAGCTTTCGAACCAAGCGCTGCGCGATCACCAAAATAAGTGAGCTTGCAATATTATAGGGATTCACCTCAAGATTAATTAATCGTGAAATCGCTGCAGAAGCATTATTGGTATGCAATGTTGATAACACGAGGTGGCCTGTTTCAGCTGCCTTCATTGCGATATCCGCTGTTTCAGCATCTCGAATTTCACCCACCATAATAATATCAGGATCTTGCCGCAAAAAAGCTCTTAACGCGCGCGCAAACGTCAGCCCTGTTTTAGCATTCATGTGCACTTGATTCGTACCAGGCAAATAAATTTCGATTGGATCTTCAACCGTGCAAATATTTTTTTGCACTGAATTTAAAAGATTTAAGGCGGTGTATAACGTCACTGTTTTACCACCGCCCGTTGGGCCAGTGACTAAAATAATACCTTGTGGTTTATGTACCGCAGTTAAATATAATTCTCGCTGTGCGGCTTCCATGCCGAGTGAATCTAAATCAAGTGGCGTTGCATTGGGATCTAAAATTCGCAACACAATTTTTTCACCATGCACTGTCGGACATGTGCTGATACGAAAATCAACTGTTTTATCGGGCGATAACGTAATTTTAAAACGACCGTCTTGTGGCACGCGATGCTCTGCGATATCTAAATTAGCCAATACTTTTAATCGTGCTACCATCGGTGAAACAGCGCGAATAGAAGAGCGAGATGCTTCATGTAAAATACCGTCGATGCGATATCGAATTCGATAATATTTTTCGTAAGGCTCAAAGTGAATATCAGAAGCTTTTAATTTAATTGCTTCAGTAATTAATTGATTCGTGTATTGCACAACCGGTTTATCTTCTGTGTTTGCTGCAAAAGAAATTTCTTCTGGTCCTTCACGCCCCGCTAATTCAAAATCAGGTAGAGGCTGTCCTTCGATACTGCCCACACTACCGCCAACTGATTGCGCATCTTTCATGTCAGTGAGTAATGCGCGCAACTTATCTGCTTCGACTAAAATTAATTTGACACGTGTGCCTGTCGCAAATGCGATTTCACTGGTATTTAATAATTCAGGATCTGCGACACCAAAAATTAGTATATTATTTTTTCGCATCAATGGGATTGCAAAACCTTTTTGAACAGGTTCCAATGTTAAAAATTCGTTAGGAATGCTTTGTGTTTGATGGGCTTCGACATCATAGAGCGGCAATGAAAAAAATTGTGATGCTGCTTCTGCCAATGCTTTTGCATTAACCCATTTTTTTTCTTCAAGATAAAGCAACAGCGGACGCTCATCTGCGCGCGCTTGAGTGGATAGCTCTTGAGCTTGCGCTGCCGCCAGCAATCCATTGGTCACAAGATGCTGAGCAAAAGGCGGTAGTGGATGTTGCATTTTCGCCATAAATTTCCTTTTATTCCATACAGATAGGTATAGCGCATATTTTAGACGATTTCCACGGCGCCGCTCTCTTAAGATAGGTTAACTATTTGATTTTATTTATTTTATTAATTTTTTATTATTCTATACTGGTTTTTCTGAGATAAAAACCAGGCATTCTCTGGCGCACCCAATCCGGTTTTCCGATTTTGGTGCGGCGAAAAGTATGTTATGCTAGGCGCACCAAATCCGGTTTTCCGATTTTGGTGCGGCGCATAGTCAATAACGGCAGAAGTCAGAGCAACCATTAATCTTTGCGAGATGTTGGAATAACTTCTGCCCAATAGTAATTTTCTTTGCCCGCTAAAATAGCGGCTTTATAAAAATGATGTGGCCAGTCAGCATGATTAAAATTCCAGGCCTCTTTTCCTAATCCAAAAAATGGGATTTTCGACCGACTGGTTATGTCGACTAATATATTTTCTGACAATGATTTTTCAAAATTATTATCAGCAATCCAAGCCTCTAAACTACGATCTGTGTGCACAATAAAATAAGATTTTTCGCCCTTCTTGTTAATGCACAAAAAGCTACCCTGTTTATCTATAAGATAATATTCGGTTATACTTTTTGTTTTGCAATAGGCAGTGAAAAAATCAATAAAGACAGGATCGGTCAGCGCAAGTTTGTGCTCTGTTTCTAAATACGCCAGCAATGGTGCAGATATTTTTTGAAAATAGCGCTGTGTCAACTCGGATAAATGAAAAACGAGCTGATCTTCCATGTGCTGATCGCCCTTTCGAATAAAACGTTGAATATAATTATGATTAAATCCTTCGATCGCTTTTTCTTGATCTGCAAAACCCGTTAATAGAATTTTGGGAATAAACAGATCAGGGCAGGCTTTTGCAAATTCAAATCCATTCATATCAGGCATCTGATAATCAATTAACATGGCCGTAACTTCTCGGTGACGATTGGGGTCAGTTGAAATTTCGGCAATAGCTGTAATATCAAAGTCAATCGGTGTGTGCTGCAAAATGCCATAATTCTCGTCGTTTTTGATACTTTTTAAAAAGCTTTTTTGCTCTAAGGGTGATTGATAATGATTTAAAAAATATAGAGCTTCTTTTCCTGATAAGAAAGTTTCAATAGAATTTCGCTCTTCTAAAACGAGCTTAACACAAGCAAGCAAAGTCTTGTCATCATCGATATAAAGCCAAGTACTAGGATAATAAAATAAAGGTAAACTTTTCATTTTTCAATTCTCACGATTAATTTTTAAAAATTTTATGCGACTCAATCACAACGCCCAATATTTTTGCTTCTTTTGGATCAAAGGCAATTGTTTTTAAGTCAGCTGCTAGCGGATGAAAATATTTATGCCGGCCTTCCGCGCTATATTTTTTTAAGACTGCTGCGGCATCGCCTTTAAAACTAATTAAAACATAATCCCCACTTTCAGGCTGCGCATTGGGATTAATAATAATTGAAGTTCCACTATAAAAAACAGGCTCATATATATTATTTTTAATGAGCACTGAAAAAATGTTTGTATAATCCAATGCGTAATCTTGCGCTTGCCAGCGAAGCCAATGAGCTGGCGCTGTTAAATAATTTTTATAATCACGTGCTTCATTAACGGTTAACTCTGGAATTGACATCGCGGGCTGAATTTTTAATTTTTCATCTAGCTCAGCTCGACCTAGTAATTGCTCAATAGTCACGCCAAAATAATCTGCAATTAACGTTAAAGTCGATATACGCGGATCGCTAACATCACCTGACATCAAACGATGCACCGTTGGCGTTGGCAAATTAATTTCTTTTGCGAGCGCATTTCCCGTTAAATTCGACTGATTTAAAAGGCATTTTAGCACGCTCATCAAATTAGCTTGTTCTTTCTGACTCATTGCTCATCCATCCTGAGTACTATTTTAAAAGCAAAAAATTTGGGAATCATTTGAATATTATTTTCTGCACAAAATTGCTGAATGTGAATTTCATCAGATCGGCTTGTCACTAGAAATATTCTAGATGCTTCTGATTTACTCAATAAAATAATGTCAATTAAATCTAATCCGTTGTATGGTTTTCCAGAAAATTCATAATCAATTAAATAAGTACAGATATTATTTTTATTTTTTTCAATAATAGAAAGCAAGGCTTCTTTTGATTTTGCATATTGCAAATCAATATTACCGCTCAGTCCCTTAAATCTTTCCTGCCAGGCATGAAAAATGGAAATACTATCATCAACACAAATAACGGTTGAATTTTTTTGAAAAAATAATTCATCTAAAAACCAATCGGGGGATTTTTGCAAGGGCAGCGTAATAGTCGCAAAAGCGCCCTGTGATATATTGTTATGAAGCTCAATTTTACCTCCCCATTGCGACAATGTTTCTTTTGCATGAAAGAGGCCTAACCCAGAACCTGATTTTTTAGTGGTAAAGCCGCGAGCAAAAAGCGATGCGCTAATTTCATCTGAAATTCCAGACCCATTGTCTGAAATAATAATTTCAACATGCTCATTATTTTTATGCAATGCGATCGTTATTTTATTGCCGTGATTTAACACTGCTTCATAGCTATTATTAATCAGATTAGTTAAAATCCGTTTCATCTCTGATCGGTCAGCTTGAACAAAAAACCCATACGCCTCGGCTGAAAAGTCATGCAAAATGCAAATAGATGGATTTGAAAATGCAGCGCGCCTTTCTGATATAACATAATCCAGTAAAACTGCAATTTGAATAGACGCATCCTGAAACTCTGCAGATTCAGGTAGAACATTTTTCTTGTCTAAATTATTGGTAATATCTCTAATATGATTAATGGAGTCTCTCAGTAAAATATATTTTGACTCCTCAATTTCTGGCAGGCGCGTAATAATCATTTCGAGTGCAGTAAGCGGTGAGCGGATGTCGTGGGCGACTTGGGCGGCAATTTTTGTCATTGCCTTATTTCGCTCAGCTTCAATTAATCTTTCTTCATTTTTTTTAATTATTTTTAAAAGTTTATTAATATGGCTGCTCAGCGCCGAAATTTCATCTTTTCCGATGACATCAACATTTTGAAATACACTATTTGATATAATTTTATCTAACTGACTGTGTAAATTTTTAAAATTGGCAATTACCCTTTCAGTTAGGTATTTTGAAATGAAAAATCCAAACACAATAAAAAATAAATCAATAATTGAAATTGATAGTAACAGTGATTGTAATGTTTTATTGATCGACGCTGTCGTAACTTTTGCTTTTAGAATATAATAGTAGTTTCCTGCGGAGCTAGATATGCGTTTAGTTTTGCACTCGCAGCAATCAGGAAGGCTAAGGTAAACAATTTCTTTTAAATGAATCACGTTTTTTGTATTATCTAAATTTTTATTGTACACGTCACCCAGTAATTGGTAGTTTGGTGTGTATACTTTTATATTTACGAAATCATGCTTAGTTTGCAGTGCTGTCTTAAGAAGCTTATCGATAAAATCAAGGCGAATACTTGACTCAAGTATTCTAGTATGACTCTTATTTGACGTCATAATATACTTAAAGGGGCCTGGCATAGATTCACCGCTGCTTAGAATAATAGGCGTTCTGAATATTTTACTTTCTCCTGTTATCAATCCTTTGTATGCTGCGCAGTAATGAAATATATTATCGGTAATTTTTCCGTTTGTGGATCTAATAAATTTCCCTTTCGCATTTGTAACAAAAAAATTGCTAACTTTCAGTTTGCTTGCAAGAGACTTAAGCTGATTGTCTGATGGCAATCCGTCATGTGCCTCAGTATCTTTCAGGACATACAACGCATCAATCCCTCTTATTTCTACCGCATTCTCAAATTGCAAAAGCATCGACCCAATTTGATTTAAATCCAACTTGTACGTACTTATGAATATCTTTTTTATATAGTGACTCGCATAAATATATGAAACACAACCAATCAACACCGATAGCAATGTTGAAATTGTAAATATGGCAAAAAAAACTTTGTTTCTAAAAGTCATTACTATTTCTTTAATTGCAATATTGTATCATTTAGCACTAATGAAATACATCCATCTTGCTGTATAAACTCGGACATTTTCCGTTGAATTTCGATTTCTGGAATTTTCTCAAGATAATTACTTAATAAAAATTTCATTAGTTGCTGTATTGATTTTGTTTCAAATTGACAAGAAAAATTTGATGCGATGTATTTTTTTTGAATGTCTGAAAATATCTTAGTGCAAACTAATTCAACATCATGATTCGTATGATATGGAATTTCCATTTTGATAAGCTCAAAAAAATAGGCCCATAATTTAATAAGATCATTATTTTCATTTGCTACAACAATCCACGCTTCACCATTTTCTTTTAAGCAGGCGCGAATGGTGCTTAAAACAGGCTGAATTTCTGGAACATAATATATTGAGTGGCACATAATTATAATATCAGCAAAGTTCTCTGGCATTTTATCAACAGTATCAAAGATAGATAGTTCTATATTTGCTTCGTTAAATTTTTTAGTCGCTGATTCACGATAGTCGGAAACTGGTTCAAGCAAAGCTAATTTCAGACGCAAGCGACTGTTTGCTATGCTCTTGTATAAATCAAATAATAATTCACCATCGCCCCCGCCAAAATCTAAAATACAAATCTCAGTTTTATTTCGGATAAAGGAATCGAGCATTTCTAGAAGCTTGCTCATATTTTCACGATGCTCTGTTGAATGCGCTTGAAAAAATTGATATTCTTTCACTAGATTTGAAAAGTCTTTTTTGGTATCTTCGTCTCGCATAACCACTCTCCATTTAATGCCAATTATACTGAAAGTTAATCATATGTTGTTAACCACAAACACCCGCACTTGCAATCCATCCATACCAGCAATTTTAAATGATGGAATAATTAAAAATTGGTAACGGCCCTGTGTTGTGTTTTTTAAATCTAGATTTTCAATGATTAAAATATTATTTGAAAGTAAAATATGATGAACGGGCAATTCAATCGCTGAATATTGATCAACACTCAAATAGTCTATTCCAACTATTTTCACTTTTGATTCAACCAAAAATTCTGCAGCCTCTGGCTCAATATAAACAGCATGATCAGAAAAATTTCCGGTCTTTGATAAATTAGAATTGTTAGTTTTAAAGAAAATAATATCGTTTTGAAAAAAACTATATTCTTTGAGAAAATTAAGATTAATTGATCTGTGCTCACTCGGGACTTCAATAATAAGCCCATCGCCTTGTAAATCATCGTGCGAATAATCTGAGCTTGTTTTCCCGCCGCGCATAACATGCGCTGGAAAATCAATATGCGTACCCAGATGATTGCTCAAGCTAATTTTCGATAAACAATAATGATTATTTTTATCATCTAATTTTACAATTACTTGCTTTTCAAAAGCTGGATCACCTGGAAAGACAGTTAATTCTGAAGACATTTCAACCGTGAGATCTTGCAATTTTAATTTATTCATTTTGAGTTCCAGTATAAAAATCTATAATCCGTATATTTTTGCAAAAAACACTTGCCGAGTTAACATTAATGTAATATAGTTTCGAAACTTAAATGTTTAATTTAAAGCTTGTTGAAAATTCTACCAGGTTTTAAATGAAAAGCCAGAGAAAACAAGAAAACGCAAAAAGGAGCGATTGATGTCAAGTCGAAATAAAAAGCCTCGCTTCAAGATAGTAGCGACTCGATATGACGAGATAACACACAACGTGCAGTTGTTGGATATCCAGAATAATGAATTATTCACGGTAAAAGCGCTGGAAATCTTAAAATACGATCACTTTTTAACAGAGCTTTCGCCCGATGATCTACGAAGACTCATTTATGGCGTCCATCATGATTTGATGATTTTGGAGAAAAAGGAGATGAGTGACTTTGTGACGCACTTCGAACTTGAGAATACTTGAAAAATTTGTTGACTAAACTTGTAAAAGTTGTAATATCTATTTCAAGTTTTGCTAACGTAAATAATAGTTTTGGGAACTGTGATGACCAACAATGAAATTAATTTTAAAATTTTTGACCTAATTGGCATTGGCATCGGCGCATTTAATTTGGGCTTGGCTGCATTAATGCAAAAAACTAATTTAACCTATAAATTTCTTGATCTCAAAGAAAGCTTTGATTGGCACGATGGAATGTTGCTTGAGAATGCTAAATTGCAAGTTCATTTTTTGAAAGATTTGGCAAGTTGCGTCGACCCCGCCAATCCATATACTTTTCTTTCTTATTTATCAGAAAAGGGACGAATCTATCAATTTTTAAATAGAAAGCAGAGCGTAGTGTCAAGGCACGAATTTAGCGATTATTTTAAATGGGCTGCCGCTCAAATTCCAAATCTATGCTTTGGAGAAAAAATTCTTGATGTGCGCTATAGCAATAACTTATTTAATATCATTACTAAAAAAAGTAAATTTTTTGCAAAAAACATTGTGGTGGGAACTGGTCGAACTCCGTATATTCCGATTCGTTTTAGAGAATTTCTAAGTAAAAATTTTTTTCATAATTATAAATTTAAGCAGTCGCTTAAAGAGCTGGATTTTGCTAACAAGCGAATCGCTATTATTGGTGGCGGACAAAGTGGTGCTGAGGTATTTGATACTCTTATTTCTTTTCAAAGCAAACCAAAAGAAATTATTTGGGCTTCGAAGCGTGTCAATTTTCAAACATTGGAAGATAGCTGCTTTGCAAATGAATTCTATACGCCGAACTACGTAAAATATTTTTACAGTTTGCCGTCAAATCTTCGCGAGCAAAAATTAGATGAACAGCGATTAACAAGTGATGGAATTACGCAAGAATTGTCTAATGAAATTTATAATAAATTATATGAGTTGAAGTATCTTCGTCCGTCAACTATGAGCTTTGAATTACTACCACATCAGGAACTATCCAGGGTAATTAAAAAAGGTGATGGCTATCTCATTACTTTATTTAATAAGGAGCAAGGGGATCTAACTGAATATACTGCTGATATTGTTATTTTAGCAACAGGCTATCAGTCTTGCATTTCTGAATGTCTGAAAAATCTACCTCTGGGAATCTCAAATACAAAAAGCCCATCCATAAATATAGATTATTCAGTAAATTGGCGCTGTTCTTCAACCAACAAAATATTTTTGCAGAATGGGGCGAGGCTTACCCATGGTGTAGCAGATCCTAATTTAAGCCTAGCCGCTTGGCGAAACGCTATCATTATAAATTCGTTATCGAACGAGCAAATTTATAAAGTTGATACGTGTGAACCAATTGTAAATATTAATCAATTTAATATTCTTCAAAAAAGTAGTTTAGATGCTAATTTTTCGTTAGAGGCGGCATAATGTCCAATGCTCTTGAAAAAATTAAAAAAATAAGTCTCATTAATGAAAAAGATTACATAATTGGTCTTAACTGTCGCCTATTAATTTTTGAACCATTTTCGAAAACCATGCCTCACAATCATTCTGAAGGCGAGGTGTGGATTTTAATTTCAGGAGAAATGACTGTTAAAATAAATGATCAAATCATCGACCTCAAGATGGGTAATTTTTTAAAAATAGACCCTCTTGTAAAGCATCAAATTATAAACGGTGAGCATTCAAGTGTTTTGCACGTATTATGGTGGAATAATGCGAAAAAATTAAAAAATGTTGTCGAACACTTTGTGGATTCTTCCCCAAAAGAAAGCAAGTATCAATTAATTATTCCGGCCATTGTTACTCCAAATGGACCTATGCATCTAGGACACGCTGGAGGACCATATATAATAGCGGATGTTTTACGGCGTGCTTTTAAAATGCAGGGTATCCGCACCTCTACTTTTCTTGGAACGCTAGGACATCAGGAGCATATTCAAATTGCAGCACACAAAGATGGCTCTGATTATTATGCATTGGCCAAAAAAAATACTGATTCGATTTTGCAATCTTTTGCGCTTCTTGATATTGAGTATGATTTTTTTCTACATCCATCACCACCAGCTAGATTTAAAGAAATCATGAGTGAAATTTTTTATGAGCTGTATCATCAGAAAATTATTTACGAAAAGGAAGCTTCGGTTCCCTTTGACAATGACAATAACTGCTTTGTTGTTGATGCTCATCTCAAAGGTCAGTGCCCAATGTGTCGTGCATTCGTAAGCGGAGTTGAGTGCGAAAACTGCGGCCTCTATCTGGATGATTCGCTTCTACTTAAACCATCAACGTTAAAAAATGGCACCGTAGAAACAAGACCCTTAAAAAGACTTTACCTAAAGCTCGAACCGATTTCGCAAAAATTAGCGGAACATTATCAAACCATGTGGCTAACTACAAGCATGCGCACCTATCTTGATCATTGGTTTTCCAGAGATCTTCCAGATGTATGTATAAGCAACCCCTTAACCGAAGGGATTAATATTCCTCTGCCGGGTTACAAAAAACAATATTTTACCGTGGCTTTTGAGCATGTTGCGCGATATTTTTTAGCGTTTGAAATGTTTTCGCAAAAAAAAGGGAGGCCACAAAGCTGGAAAGATTTTGTTTTAAGCGACGAGCATGAACTTACTATCACATTCGGTAATGATAATTTTTTTGCTCGAACTATTTTGGCTCCCTCTATCTTGATAGCATTAAAATGCGAGGCTGTAATTCCACGCTATTTTCATAGCAACCATTTCATGAATTTAAACAAAAGCAAGTTTTCTACGAGTAAGAATAATGCTATCTGGGTAAATGAATTTGTTAACGAACATAATAGAGAATTTTTACGCTTCTATTTGATTTATATGCGTCCAGAATTTAGCGAAACGAATTTTTCTGTTGACGAATTCAAAAAATTCAATCAAGCATTGTGGAAAGAAGGTTTTGCAAATTATTTATTTAAAATTCAGTCGATTCTAGATAAGCATGAATCAAAAATATTACCTGGCGCTGGGGAATTCAGTCATCATGAAGTAAGTTTCTTGCGCATCACTCAAGAGTTGGGCAAAAATATTAATCGATCAATTGCGCCGCGAAATTTTAATTCTACTTTTTTATGCTCTCAAATTGAAAGGTATGTGCTGGAAGCAATTCGATTTGCAGATAGCGCTACCTCATGGAAACATATGCAGCTTCATACCCCGCGATCTTCATTGCTAGCAACACAAACCAGACTGTTGCTATATTCTTTAGCAGTTCTAATTGTTGGTTTACACCCTGTTATGCCAAACTTAACAACACAGTTAGCAAATTGCTTGGGGCTGGGGTCCATAACCACTGCATTATTAGCAGAAGATTGGTTGCAGAAGCCTTTTAATGCTTTTTCGCTTAATTCAATTATTGAAATACTACAGTAAAAACAGGAGCATATATGTTTCAAGAACTACAGGCGTTACCAGAGGACCCCATTTTACGCTACAGCACGGAATTCAATCATGATAATCGCTCACATAAAATAAATCTTACTGTGGGCATGTATTATGATGAAGAAAGTCGAATTCCTGTGTTTCAGGCCGTCCAATTAGCAGAAAAAGCAATTCTAGAAGCCGGCCACAATAAAAATTACTTTCCTATTGACGGACCTATCGAATATCGTACGCAGGTTTCTGAATTAATCTTGGGAAAGCAGGATGAACGGGTAACTGTTTGCTACGCTCCTGGCGGCACTGGAGCGGTTCGATTGGGGGCAGAGCTCATTAAAAAAGCGCGCCCTTCGTCGGCAGTTTGGATCAGCGATCCCACCTGGAATGTTCATTGTAGTATATTTCAGCAATGTGGCTTTGTGATAAATAAATACCAGTATTTAGAGTCAAACGGCACGCTTCGTTTTTCTCAAGTTATGCAGTGTCTTTCTCAAGCCAAACCTGGGGATTGTATTGTTTTGCATGGCTGTTGTCATAACCCCACCGGCATTGATCCTACGCCTTCTCAGTGGAATGCGCTTTTTGAATTACTCAAGGAAAAAAAAGTTACGCCATTTTTTGACATGCCATATCATGGATTTGCCAATGGATTGGAAGAAGATATGTCACATATTCGACTGGCAATAGAAAAATTTGATGATGTCATGGTGGCATATTCTTTTTCAAAAACAATGGGGCTGTATTGCGATAGAGTCGGCGCCTTGCTTGTTAAAACAAAAAATGACAGCGCGGCAAATATCATCGGAAGTCACTTACGTTTTCTTGCTCGAATGATGTTTTCCAACCCTCCTGCACACGGAATTAGAATTGTTGAATGCGTATTAAAAAATAAATTTCTGCGAAAACAATGGCAGGAAGAATTAGACTCCTGCAGAAAACGGTTAAAATTTGCGAGAAAAAAAATGGCTCTTGAGCTTAGTTCCGCCAACTGCAATTTTGCACATCTGGGGAGTGGTAATGGGATGTTCTCGCTTACAGGCCTTAATTCCGATGAGGTATTGAGCCTCAAAAAAAGATTTGGAATATACCTTTTGCAAAATGGTAGGATTAATATCGCGGCCCTTAACGATCGTAATATTCCTATTATTTGCAACGCTATTCTGCAAGTTATTAATTAATTTTCGCGAGAGGAAATTGTGAAAGAAAAAATCTCATACCAACATCCTAAAATATTGGATTCATCTGCTGAAAATGTTTGTCACGCAATTAAAGTAGTTGAAAATGGCGGGGTTGCTATTTTGCCTGCAGATACAGTGTACGGTATTTTTGCAAGATCAGATATGCATGATACTGTGGAGCGCGTTTACAGCATAAAAAAAAGGGAGAAAAGGAAGCCTTTCGTTATTTATACTAATGCAGAAAAAGTCGAAATGATAGCTTATGTGAATGATATTGGTCGCAAGTTTATAAATCAAGTATGGCCAAAAGCTCTGTCGCTTATTTTACCCAAGCGTCCAATCATTTCAAATTGGTTTACACATAATAAAGACACTATCGCTGTCATGACTGCGCGAAACTTTATCATTTCTAGCCTAGTTAAAAATATAAAATATCCCATTTTAGGCACAACTGTAAATATTTCAGGTGAGCCAGAGTTAAAAAAAGGAATTGATATTATTCGTTTTGTAGACGAAGTAGACGTTATCATCATAGATGATACAATTCCTATTTATAACAAACCTTCCACAATGATTGACTGTACTCTCAATCCACCTCGAATTGCGCGTCTGTCTTCTTTAACGCTAAGGGAGCTACAAAAAATTGTACCGGAACTTCAAGTTGATCTCAGCAGGAAAATTTCATGATAAAAGCCACTACATTTTCACGTGTGACACCATATTATCAAAACCATTTAGAGTCAGGTGCAGAAATGATGCTAAAAGGCGGATGGTTGCGTCCAGCGAAATATACATCAACCGAAACAGAGGTAAACAATACTCGCAGAGACATTGGAATTATTGATGCGCACTCTATGGGAAAATTTGAAATATCTGGAAGGGATGCATTTTCATTTATGCAGTACCTTATCACCAATGACCTGAATAAAATCAAGCAAGGCAGAGGTGGGATATACACTTGCTTGTGTAATGAAAATGGCGGTGTAATCGATGATGTTGTTGTTTATTTTATTGATAGAGAAAATTTTTATTTTATTACCAATACGCTTTCCGTATCACGTGTTGATGAATGGATTCGTTGTGTTGCTAAAAAAAATAATTTTAATGTGCATATACAAAACTCAACTAACAGCATCGCCTATTTAGCATTGCAAGGGCCAAAATCTCCATTAATGATTAATTTGCTTTTTGGCAGCAATGGAGTCTCTTTGAATTATTTTGAATTCACGAAAATTAACTTGGAAAATGTTCCTGTTCTGTTGGCAAGAACTGGGTATACCGGTGAGATTGGCTATGAGCTTAATTTTCCTTCCGAATTTGGTTATGTCATTTGGAAATATCTACTTGAGAAGGGAAAACCATACGGCATCACACCAGTTGGTGGTTTAGCTGTGCAAGTATTAAGAATAGAAAAAGCATATCTGTCGCACGGCACCGATATGTCTGTTGACAATAATCCATTTGAGGTTGGGCTGGGCTGGACGCTTAGTTTCACAAAAGGCGATTTCCTAGGACGCGAGGAGTTATTGCTTATCCAAAAAAATGGTGTAACGAAAAAATTGTTTGGGTTCGAAATAGAAAGCTGTGCGAAAGAATGCCAGAAAGGAAATCCAATTTTTTGCAAAGGCAATTATGCTGGTTATATAACATCATGTTGCAAAAGCCCAACGCTTAATAAAATTATTGCTCTTGGTTTTATAGAAAAACCTTACTGGGAAGATAATCATTTTGCATTAAAAGGAGATGCATTATCTATCTTAAAAAAGGTCAATACCCCTTTCTATGATAATAAGAAAATCAGAGTCAAAGCCGACTCCAAGCACATTTAATAATTGATGGAAATTGAATGCAAAATAACTTTGAGATTTATAACAAGTACATTTTTATTATATATAGAATGCTTTCAAGAGCTTACTTTCATCTTCCTATTTTGTTGATTTTTCTTTTAACAAAATTGTCTAGTTTAATCTGTGCTGAATTTATGCTAGCGATTTACGCCTTGTCAATTGCTGCTTTTTCAACCCTAAATACATTTTTAATAAAAAAAGAAATTAAATTAAAGTATATAATTGCAGGTGGCGAAATATGCAAGGCGATTGGATTATTCCTTATTGTTTTCTTTAACTCTTCAGAGTTATATATAGCTTTGGGGCAGTTAATTGGTGGTCTCGGGTTTGCATTGTGTATTGGAACAGACTCTAGTCTTCTGCGTTCACAATACTTAAATAATGGACAGGAAGTGTATCAAAAAATAGAGTCTAGCTCTATGTCATTAGTTTTTCTTGTCATATTTCTAGCTGGAAACATTGGGAGTTTTCTATATTCTATTCATTCTACGCTTCCATTTTATATTAGCATTTTTACAACGCTAGTCTCATCACTAATTATTTTATCATTTCATGAGCCGCAGAAAAAATCTGATGATATTTTAAAAAATGCATCATATACCGTCGGTTTGCAAAATAAAATTTTTAACATCGATTCAATGATCATTTATTGGATGTGCTATTACGTGATAGTTAGAGCAACTGTACTTGCATTATTTGTTGGCTTTTTACCACTATTACTGGAAAGCAAAGCAATTTCGATAGAGTATTTTGGATTTTTCCTTGGATTCTTTTCCATCTGCGCTGCTGTAAGCGCTCGTTATATTACCAAGAGTTTTCTTGACTGTCACAAATTATTTTCTTCGATGCTGACAGCGATTTTGCTATGCATGAGCGTGTCTCTTTTTACCTTTTTCAGTAGCAATATGGGATGGCTAATTGGTATGGCCTTATTAGGTGCTGCAGCCGGAGCTGTTAGACCTCTTGCTCTTTCTCAAATTAGTCAAAAAATTTCTTCCATTATTGAAACAAAAATTATTCTTTCAAAGATGGAAGCCATGTACGGTATAGCAAATGGATTTTTATTATTTATTGGTGGAATTCTAGCTATTCTTTATGGCTTAAGGTCATGCTTTCTCCTAATAAGCCTGTTACCAATTTTATTTACGATTAGCGCCCCGCTTGTAACCTTTTTAAGAGCGCGTAAAAATAAAGTGCAACCCATTCATCAAAGCTAGCTCTTACGGAATAGAATATATGAATATTGTTGTATTTGGTGCGGGTGAAATGGGTAAAGCAATATGCACTTATTTTTTAAAATTTCAAAAAATTGAGAGTCTCACATTAATTGATATTAATAGCAGTCAACTTAAAAGAGCTTCAGAAAATTTATCAAGATATGTCTGCATTGATAAACTGATATTGAATAATTCCGATAATATTGAAGAAATTATTTCTGCATGTAATATAGTTTTTGCTGCTGTACCATGGCAAGCTCATGCTGAAATTATTAATTTAGTATGTCAATATGACAAACCAATGCTTTCGGTCACCAGGCCCAACTACAGTGAAATATCAAAATTGGAAAATCAGCTGCAAAAAATGGTCAATCCAGTAGTGGTGGGCTGCGGCTTAGAGCCTGGGTTAACGGAAATAATGGCACTTTATTGTGCGAACTTATTTGATCATTTAGATGAGCTGCATATCAAGTGTGGGGGAATAACACGCATACCTTCTGACAATATTTTTAAGCATAAAACATTGTTTGGAACTCGCTATCTGCCAATCTCAATGCGAGATGCCTATACTATTAAAAACAAGAAAAAAATCAAGATTGCTCGATTTTCAGACGCAGAAGAAATTGATATCTTGAATTTGGGAAAGCTGGAGGCATGGCATGATGGAATGGTGCCATGGTTATATAAATATCCAGAAATTGCATCAGCGCACACGGTTACACAAAAAACACTGCGTTGGCCAGGGTTTTCAGAAACCGTCAACCAGTTAGATCGACTGGGTCTTTTAAGTGAAGAGCAAATTCAAATTGGCGAAATTGCGCTTTCCCCAAAACAATTTCTTGAGTATTTTTACGAGCATGACGTTAAATTAAATAATGATAATAATGTATCTTTATTAAAAATCATAGCAACAGGAAAGCACAAAAAAAATAATATGAAAAAAGTTTTCTTAAGTCTTATAGCCACAAATCGCACTGATATGGGATTAAATTCAATGGCATTTATTACTGGATTTTCGGTATCTCTTATTGGCGTGATGCTGCTCCAAGGGAAAATAAATGAGCATGGCTTTGTCAGGCCCGAGAAAATTATTTGTGGCGAGCCATGTAATTTTTTGATGGAAAGTTTAAAATCATTCGGTATTGAAATTTCCATCAACACAGGGATCTACTCTGACAAATCTTAATCTAAAAATGTTATTCAATTCTTAACTGAGCAGCAAGCAATGAACACATTAACATTACCTCGACAAATTGCCATAGGAGATTTTTTTCTGCCATTTTTATTTATTATTATGTGGAGTTCTGGTTATGTTGTTGGGAAGCTGGGCTTGCATTTTGCAGGGCCGTATACATTAATATTTATTCGATTTTCAAGTGCTGCTGCAATCATGTTCTTAGTATCTTTGTTTACGAAAGCACGTTGGCCAACATCTCGGCTTGGCTTTCGTTAATTAATTCAATCGGAGCAGTTACAGTTTTGTTTGTATTAATGAAGCGCGGTGAAGCTAGCAAAGTCTCAAGTCTCTTTCATTTAATTCCAGGCGTGACCGCAATGATGAGCTATGTCATTTTGGGTGAAACACTATCTCCCATTGTATTTATGGGCTTTGCAGTAACCGCACTGGCGGTTTATTTGAGTCACTAAGATAATTGTTTTTTAACATAAAAACACTTGTCGAGTTAATATTAGAAAACAAGAAAGGAGCGATTGATGTCAAGTCGAAATAAAAAGCCTCGCTTCAAGATAGTAGCGACTCGATATGACGAGATAACACACAACGTGCAGTTGTTGGATATCCAGAATAATGAATTATTCACGGTAAAAGCGCTGGAAATCTTAAAATACGATCACTTTTTAACAGAGCTTTCGCCCGATGATCTACGAAGACTCATTTATGGCGTCCATCATGATTTGATGATTTTGGAGAAAAAGGAGATGAGTGAGATGAGAAGAAAATATTTGGGCTGATTCACTCGTCAAAATCTACTATTGGTTTTGGGGAGCCGCGAATGGAGCCTTGTACTCAAGGCGAAATAAGCGGATTCTTTTGGTTCACGCACTTGATGATATTTAGTTTGAATATCGAAAGCGCACCAAAAACAAGGCGATCTATTTTGTGATCTATTTTGTCAGACAAACCTAATCGCCTTAATTTGCAGTTCCATTGTTCGGCACACCATGCACGTTCAAAATTCCTAAAGAATCCGCTTATTTCGCCTTGAGTACAAGGCTACATTCGCGGTTCCTTCAAACCAATAGTAAAGTAATTTTCGCTACGAGCACTGAATCTTAAACCCCATTCTTCCACTCTCGCAAACTGTGAAAAACATCGGCTTCGTTTGATCAAGAACGGGCGCCGCATCACCCGGGTCAACAACATAGCATTGGTTTAAATCACGCGCTATTCCAAGCCAAATGTAATTATCTTTAAACGCCGGTATGGTATTATTTCTAGCATTGCTTCTCTTCTTGATTACAACCCAGCATAAATATCTTCTGCTGCATGAACTGAAAACACTTTTTTGTCTTCGGTGCGTTTTGCGGTTAATTCACCAGCCCAAACACACCCGGTATCGAGGGGATGTACTTTTGGATTCTTGCATTGCGTCGGATCTAATGAAGACCAATGACCAAAGAAAAGATCGATATCATGATTGACCCAGTTAAACCACGGCCGAAATTCAGGATCAATTGAAAAATCTAATTTTCTATTTAATTCCAAGCGTCCTTGCTGATTGCAAAATCGCATTCTTGTTAATGCATTGATGATGTAGCGCGCACGATCCCATTTGGATAAATAATCATGAAATAGCGCGGGTTCATTGCCATATAAATTTTGAAAAAATTCAAAGGGGTCAGTGCGCATCAATTGCGTTGCGCTCTCTGCTAATTGAAATGCTTGCTCAATTGTCCACATCGGCGGAATGCCGGCGTGAACCATTGCAAACTTTTGCTCTCTGTCAAAATGCATTAATGGCTTTTGCAGTAGCCACTGCACTAATTCTCCGTAATCAGGGGCGGCTAAAATTTCTGACAATGTATCTGAAATATTATTTGGGATTGACTTAAAATAATAAGCCGTAGACAGCAAATACAAATCATGGTTTCCAAGAACCACAATGGAGTGCGGAAGTGATTTAATAAATCGAAGTGTTTCAAGTGATTTAGGACCGCGGTTTACTAGGTCGCCAACGAATCCGAGGCAATCTTCTGCAGGATCAAATTGTATGATGTCGAGCAAGGCCTGCAATGTATCATAGCAACCTTGCACATCACCAATGATGTACGTTTTCATGATTTAACTATAGCAGTAAACTCTTCTAAATTGATCATATTATGATCAAATTCAATGTTTCCGATAATTTAGGCAAATCATAACTCATTGTTTTACAATGTATAGGTCAAAAACTTAAAATAAAAACCAACTTTTAATCAAAATACCTCTTCAAGCCTGTCATGGTTTTCTAACTGAAAATTAAGCTTGGCCGAAACCTCGCGCATTAATGCTTGTATGAATGGCGGCTGCGGGCTGTAATCGCGATAATGCGTTGTGCCAAAAGTCGTTTGCATGGCGTCCCACAGGTTTGCAGTACCATCCGCTAAACCCAATTTAACTGCTTGCGTGCCCGTCCAGAAATCACCTGAAAACAATGTCTTAGGATCATAGGTTTGTAATTTCACGCCACGCCCCGCTATCACATCGTTAATAAAATCTTGATGAACGGAATCCAATACTTCCTGCACTTTCGTGACATCTTTTGGATTTAATGCTTCAAACGGGTCTAAGCGATCTTTGCTGTCACCAGCCGTAAAAACACGACGCGTAACACCCAATTTTGTCATCGCATCTTTAAAGCCAAAGCCTTCCATAATCACGCCAATAGAACCTGTTACTGTATCTTTATTAACATAAATTTTATCGGCTGCTGTTGACACCAAATACGCACCCGATGCCAACGTATCCTCACCCACCACGATAACGGTTTTGTGATATTTATTTTTAAGTTGAATAATTTTATCGTGAATAATAGAAGCTTGAACTGGCGTGCCACCCGGCGAATTAATTAATAGCACAACGCCTTTTGAATCTTTATCTTTAAAAGCACGATTTAATTGTGGAATCACCGTGCGCGCTGAAAAGAGACTGCCGGGCATAATAACGCCACTTAAACGCACCAAAGAAACATAAGGGCCGTTCGGCTCAGAGCCTGGGATCGAATCAGAGTCGGGTCGAAACAACATAAACATAAAAAATAAAAAGATCAGCAATAAAATAATAAATCGCGCATTTCTCCAGCGACGCGCTGTTTTATGCTCTGCAATCAGCGCATTTACCAAATTCGTCTCGAGTGATAATTTTTGTTGATCTTGCGTGTCCATGATAATTTTCCTAAAAAATAATATTAACCAATGTGAATGACCCATACATCGCAGTTAGCAGCATGTAAAATAGCATTAGCTTGCGAGCCTAGCAACACATCCAAGCCATGATGACCATGCGTACCCACAACGATCAAATCCGCTGATATTTTTCTGGCTAAATCCGTGACTGTGTTTTTAACAGAACCTTCTTTTAAATAGCGCATTTTTGCAGGAATTTTAAATTTTTCCGCTAATGCCGAAAGCTTTTTTTCAGACTGTCTGATCAAAGCCACTTCAAATTCAGCTTCAATGGGAAGCGCGTATTCGCCTGCATAAGCGATGGTTGAATGCTCTGTCACATGCACAATACTGAGCTTTGCTTTAAAAAGTTCCGCCATTTGCGCAGCACGTTTTACAATAACATTACTTTGCTTTGATAAATCAACTGCTACTAATATATGCTTATAACTTGATTTTTTAGCCGCCATGATTTTTCTCATCCTTGATTGTTTGGATTATTTGAAGAGCTTTATTTTAGCGCGAATTCGCAATCTTCACAAACTCATCGACAGTTAATGTTTCAGGGCGAGAATCTGGGTTAATATTTAATACCATTAATTCAGCTGATGAGATATATTTTTTTAACGCATTGGATAATTTTTTTCGGCGATAATTAAATGCTTCGCGCACGACATCCGTCAGCATTGTTAAATTATTGGCCTGCAATTGATTTTTCTTAGGGGTTAATTTTACAATCGCAGAATTCACTTTAGGTGGCGGATCAAAAGCACTCGGCGGTACTGTAAACAAATAATCATTATCGCAAAAATATTGTGACATGACGCTTAGCCTTCCGTAATGATCATCACCCGCTTTGGCGGTTAATCTTAAAACCACTTCTTTTTGCAGCATAAAAAACATATCTTGAATGCAATTTAAATCATCAAATAATTTAAATAATAACGGCGTTGAAATATTATAAGGCAGATTTCCCACAATGCGTAAATCATGTAAATTTTTAGATAAATTTTTAAAATCAAATTTTAAGGCATCAGCAGAATGAATGGTCAGCTGATGTTGCGTAAAGTTTTCTTGTAAAAATAAAACCAGGTCGCGATCCAGTTCGACGACATCCAAATGATCCACTTGCGTTAATAATTCAGTTGTCAGGGCGCCTAAACCGGGTCCAATTTCAATGATATGATCCGTTTTTTTTAATGACATGCCCGCCACAATTTTTAATAAAATCTGCGGGTTTTTTAGAAAATGCTGTCCGAAACGCTTACGAGCTTGATGCATGAGCAAATTCAACCATTTGTTGAGCGGTTAGCAGCGCTTGCCACAAACTATTCATATCCGCAGCGCCCGTTCCTGCGATATCCAGGGCTGTTCCATGATCTACTGAAACCCTAATTAATGGCAAGCCCAAAGTAACATTAATCGCCTGGTGAAATCCTGCGTACTTTAAAACAGGCAAGCCTTGGTCATGGTACATCGCTAAAATCACATCGGATTGCTTGCGCATCGCTTCTGTAAAAGCTATATCAGCAGAAACTGGGCCAATCAAATTAAAATTAGCTAATTTATTAATAACAGGGATTAAAATATTTTTTTCTTCCATTCCCAAATAACCATTTTCACCCGCATGTGGATTAATGCCACAAATTAAAATGCGAGGGTTGGCAATATTAAATCGCGTTTGAAAATCATGAACAATTATTTTAAGCGCTGACTCAAATTTTGCTTGCGTAATATTTTCTGAAACTTTATTGAGCGGGATATGATCTGTTAGCAGCGCGACTTTTAATTCACGCGTCATTAACATCATGACCGTTTGTTTTGTGTGTGTAAATCGAGCTAGAAAATCAGTTTGCCCAATAAATTTTATGCCGGCATCATTAATAACACCTTTGTGAACAGGGCCCGTCACAACAGCGGCATATTTTTTTTCTAAGCAGCCTGTTGCTGCAATTTCTAAAGTAGTAATAACATCAGCTGAATTATCAGGATTTAATTTACCCGGAATAGATTCTGCGCTAAGCGGCACATCTAGAATAGTAAAGCTATCTTGAATATTGCAATTGATGTTTAATAAATCTGCACGATCTTGTAATAGTTTTTTAGAACCAATAATTACTATTTTATTATTTGAAAATAGCTCTGGCTTTTTTTTCCACAATAACAAAACGATGTCAGCGCCAATGCCTGCTGGCTCACCTAGTGTTAATGCAACGGGTAAATTACTCATTGGTAATTTTAATATACGACGTCTTGCGCAATTCAACGAGCCATTTTTGCACGGCTTCTTGCACTTTTTCTTGCGTCACCATCTGTCTTAATTGTTCGTCAGTTTGCGCATTGCCACGAACAGCCGCTAATTGAATCACGTGAAAACCGTTGGGTGCTTGAATCGGTGCTGAAATATCACCCGCTTTCATTACTTTTATTTGATTTAAAAATAATGCAGGCAAATCATTGGCGGATTGCCAACCCAAATTTTGTGTATCATTTGGTGCAAATTGCTGTGGTTTTTGTCCTGATTTCCAACGCGCTTCAATTTGATTTGCTTGATTTTGCGCTGTTTGAATAACAGCCGCTGATGCTTGTGATGGCAATGGAATTAACACATCGATAACCTGATATTGTTGCTGGCCTTGTAATTGCGCTGCATATTTTGTTTTAAAATTCTGAATGTCTTGATCTGTCACCTGCACTTTTCCGGCAACCGCGCCTTCTTGCACTTGATGCACTAACATTTGTTTTCGAATTTCAGCTTGATAAGATTTATAGGAAATGCCTTGTTCTTGTAATTTAGATTTTAATTGTGACAAAGTCAGATGATTTTGTTTTGCAATCATCAGAATGGCTTGATTTAGTTTTTCATTGCTCACTTTAACATTGGCGCGTTTTGCAATTTCAAGCTCTAATTTTTCATCGATCAATTGTTGCAGCACGGTTTGTTGTAATTTAGCTGTGTCAATTGCCTGTGGATTATTGCTTGCGACAATTTGTGCTTTTGCATGCGCAACCGCGGTGTCCAATTCATTTTGCGTGATGACGCCATTGTTCACGACCGCAACGATGCTATCTAGATTTTGCGTTGAATGCGCCGGCGATGGCAAATTATCTGCAATCACAGCAGCTGATGTGAAAAAACAGCTTAAAGCAAGGAAAAAAATGAGGTTAATTGTTTTCATGGTTCTGTTCTCTTTCGTGTCACATAACAGTGCAGCATTGTAGCATGATTATTTAATTTTCATCATATCCATATTGCGAGTGTTTTGAAAAAGCATCTTCAAAGCCTGGCAACGTACCTGTTAATAATGATTCTGCGCTTTGGTTGCCCCCGCTGCCTAATCCGATCAGCAATAACTCAATGTAATAAGTTGTATTATAAGTATTTTGATTCGCAGCGCCATTATTAACCAGTGTTGTGCCAGTATAGGCATTTTGGACAACAAAACGCATTGACCAGCAGCACGTATTGTAAGATACGCCGCCGTATTCACTTTCGGTATGACCTGCTTCCAAATTGTAGTAGTCGTATAAGAATAAATTCCAACGATGTGTCACCGGCCATAAAAATCCAGCGGTTAATAGCGATGAATTTGTCGTGAGCCCCAGTGTATTAAATGGCGTATCTGCATTGGCATGTGCAAAAGTATAGTTCAGCACTGCAATTTCCTTATTATCAAACTGATATTGCACACCCGCCTCTGCATTATTAATTTCTTTTAGCGTTGTATCCCACGCGATACTCGAATTAACAGACCACGTGTCATTGGGGTTGTACGTTAATGCGCCGGTAATGGGCGAAATACTTTGAGGTGTATTTTGACAACCTGGCAATAAACAAACTTGGGGTGTTTCAAAATAATCGATAAAACCAAACTGTCCCGTTAATAAATTACCGCTGTCATCTTTGCGCAACACTCGTGTTGTTAAGCCTAAGCTTAACTGATTCGCATTTTGTAGCCGATCAAATCCGGTAAATTGATTGATCGTATATAAGTTCATAAATGAAAACGGCAGCGACTGCGTATCAAAATTAGGATATTCATCCTGATCTAAGTAGGGCGTATATAAATAAAAAATTCTAGGCTCGAGTGTTTGAATATATTTTCCGCCGCCGAATGTCATGTCGCGATCGAAATACAATCCGCTATCGATATCAAAAATCGGTAACGTGCGATTAATATCAAGCTCCTGTCTTGGCATGCCAGGATTGACTGTTGACAAGCCTGACTCGTAGGTCGTGCTATCTGCATACAGCTTGGGCGTGACATAGCCATCTGCAAAATCAAATGGGCGACTAATACTGGGTAGAATATGAAAACGCTGTCCGATTGGGCGCTGATAGGTGTAGGGATAATAACTGCTATTGTAATCAAAATTAACCGCTTGTGCTGATACGGCCGCATTAAAGCCCGAAGCAAATTGAGGATAAGTACCACTAACATCAAACTCAGGCAGACGCGTATACTGATTTTGTGCAGGCGTTGTAATTTGCGTGAGCGGATGCAACGTTTGATACGATTGCACCAACAGAGTTGAATTCCAATGATCGCCCAAGTAATTTAATTGGCCAAAGCTCGGCACTTGATTGGTATTCTGACTTAAGAATGGCGAACTAAAATCATTCGGAAAATAAGGATCTGTTACGTATCTTAAATATAATTTACTGTTCCAGTATTGATTAAATGTTTTGTCATTTTCAAAATCAATGTATCCGCGTGTTGAGCTGTAATTTTGCAAGCTTGCTAAATAAGGCGCAGACCCGGGTGGCGCCGCAGTACTGCTATTTAACGTGTTATTTCGATACTGCGTAAATCCTTGATCGTAGGGAATAAAACTCGTATAAAATATGCCATCAGAATTGGGTGTTAAATATCGAAAATATCCATGTAATAATGCGCCGCGCTCGGAATACCATTGTGGTGTAAATAAGAAATCATAATTAGGCGCCATATTCCAGTAATAAGGCTCTGCAATAGAAGCGCCATCCACCGCTGAATAGCCAATCGAAGGCGATAAAAAGCCTGTTTTTCTAGCGTTACTCAACGGGAAAGAATAATACGGCGCCCATAAAATCGGAACACCTTTAAAACGCAATGTAACATCCTTCGCATATCCTTTTTCGGTTATTTTATTGAGATTAATCTCTTTGGCCGACATAACCCATGACGGGTCAAGCGGCGAACAAGTTGTATACGTTGCGCCAGTCATATCCATGATGCCATCGGATTGATGGTCAATGTTTTCTGCCATCCCCCATGCATCAAATATTTCCATTTTAGTTTTCAAATGATGCTTGCCCGCAAGGTGATACACGGCTTGCTCGACGATCAAGCGCCCCGTGAGCAAATTAAAAATTGCCATCTGCCCTACCAGCAATTTTCCATATTCTTCTACACGCACATGTCCAATCAACGTTATCGTAATTACTTTTCCTGTTGCAGGATCGCGATGAATAATGGCCTTGTCTGCGCGCACCAAACGACCAGGCTGCGTGATTCTGACGTTGCCTTGCAAAATAGAATCACCGTTCGTGCTGAAAACAACCGGACCTTGCGATGTCACTTGTGCTGGCACTTTTTTAAAAGGCGGTGGGTTGGGCACATCAACAATAAAATTTGGCTGTAAATAATATCCGCCGCATAAATTGCACGGCACATTTTTGGGCGGAACACCCGTTTTCCAGCCGAGTAAATTGGCAATTTCTGCATGAGAGTAGTTGCTCACTGAGTTTACAGCTGGCGAATTTGAAGCAAACACCAACGTACTGAGCAAGCCAGTAAAAATCAATGTAATGAGCGCAATTAAAAGCCGTCGTTTTTTCACAAGCAATCGCAATTGTTGAAAGTAGGCCAAAGTATATCGGAATTAATTTACTGGATCATCTAAATCAAGCAGTTATATATAAATTATATTTTATATGCAAATTAATCTAATTTATAGTATAATATGCATATAGAATATTATTTTAGTTTAAAGTTATCATAATTTAAGTTAATATTATAGTGAATTTGAGGTTTTTATGAACACAAATTATGATCATATAAAAAAAATGGGGTTACATGCAGCGCATCTGACAGCCAGTATGTATAACCGTAATCACCCCATTTTTCACTATCAAGAAGCAGTAGAGATTTTAAAGGGCGCAGCAAGGGCGTCACGCGTGCTATCTCAAATGGTCGAACAAGGCATTGTCTCGCGATTGAAATCAGGCGTTTTTCGTTTGGTGCCATTTGAGCTTGGCTTTGAAAAAGAATATCTTGGCAATCCGTATCTTGTTGCGCGTGAAATTATTTTGCATAAAAACAAAGTCAAAAAAAAATATTACTTATCCCACGCTTCTGCATTTGATTTACATCAAATGACGACGCAACCACAACTCATTGTTTATACCAGCTCAACAAAAATGATGCGCAATAAAATTATCCAAGGTACAGAGTTTAAATTTGTACTCTGCAAGGCAAATGATATTTTTGGCTTAACGGAAATGTGGCTTGATAAAAATGAAAAAGTAATGGTGAGCGACTTAGAGCGCAGCTTACTCGATGGCTTGAAGCAACCAGAATATTGCGGTGGATTTTCTGAAGTTGCAAAAGCATTTTGGATGAAGCGCGATTTAATTAATCCTCAAAAAATAATTGATTACGCCATAAAATTAAATATTGGTGCTGTCAATCGGCGTCTTGGATATTTAATGGAGCTATATCATATAGGCACACGCATTTATTGGGAGTTTCTGCAAACAACGTTATCTTTAACATATCAATTACTGGATCCCACGCTTTTAGCGGAAGGGTCGTATATTTCTAAATGGAAACTAAGATTGAATATTTCAGAAGAAGAACTGCTAGCGTTAAGAGTAACATAATACATGATTCCACAAAGCCAGCTTTCAAAACTATCGAATCGATTACTTAAGGAGCAAGGCGGAAGACGCGTACCAGAAAGTGTATTGGAGCGAGATTATTGTATTGCGTGGTTCTTAGTGGGTCTCTCGCGCACATCAGCGCGAAATAAAATTATTTTTAAAGGGGGAACTGCGCTACGCAGATGTTATTTTGAAAACTATCGCTTTTCAGAAGACCTTGATTTTACTTTGGTAGCTCCACTTTCTTTTGCTGAATTAAAAAAAGAACTAGACGAAATTTACCAAGAAATAAAAACAGCATCCAATATTACTTTTCGTTTTTCCAGGGTCGATTCAGTCTCGCATCAAAATTGCTACACATTTTATTTATCTTACGAGGGTCCGCTTCCTGTCGCGACAATTATAAAAGAAATAAAAGTAGACATTACTTTAAAAGAAAAAGTATTTTTCAAGCCTGAAAAAATAGCGGTGCTAAAAAATGGTGATGAATTTTTTGACCTGCCGGCCAATGAAAAAATTCTTATTTACTCGCTGAATGAAATTGCAGCTGAAAAAACAGTGGCGCTGCTTGATCGAGCCAGAACAGAGCCGCGCGATTTATACGATCTCTGGTACCTTTGCAATGAAACAAATTCAGTTGATCTCACGTTCTGCATCGACGCCATTCATGCCAAGCTTGCGCATCGCAATAAAAAATTAGCTGATGTTTGCAATGAGTTTGACAAAAAAGAAGCCAGACTTAAAAAAACATGGGGAACAAGACTGTCGGCACAAATGGCAAATTTACCCGAATTTGACCGTGTTTACCGCGCGGTCAAAAGAATTTTTAGACAGGCCAAGGTTACTTAGGTATATTATTCGCAAGCAAAATGGGTTCGAGTTTCTGATGCAAGAATACAAAACAGACGAGCGCGCACAAGCCTTGCAAAACTGGGTTTCCGGCGTGCTACCTGATGTTCATTTTCAAATCACGCCACTGGCAGGTGATGCTAGTTTTCGTCGCTACTTTCGCGTGCTAACCGACAAAGAAAGCTTTGTCGCGATGGACGCCCCGCCGTCACACGAAGACTGCAAGCCATTTGTTGCGATCGATCAAGCTTTATTAAAAACAGATGTTCGCGCTCCGATAATTTTTGCAAAAAATTTAACATTGGGATTTTTATTACTGAGCGATTTTGGTGACACGCAATTGCAATCTGTTTTAGATGATCAGAATGCTGAGCATTCTTATCATTTGGCGATGCAAGATTTACTGAACATTCAAACGTGTAGCCATGTCGAAAATTATAACTTGCCGAATTTTGATGAAAATTTATATTGGAAAGAGTTTGAAATATTTTCTACCTGGTATCTGCAAAAAAATCACAATCTTACTATCGCAGCCCAAACAGAATTCATGCTCAAAAATACCTATCAACTATTAATCAACTCAGCCAATTCACAGCCACAAGTATTTGTACACCGCGATTATCACTCCCGAAATTTAATGTGTTGCGCTGATGGAAAGCTGGGTATTTTGGATTTTCAAGATGCGGTAATGGGCCCTATTACTTATGATTTAGTCTCTTTACTAAAAGATTGTTATGTGGCATGGCCAAAAAAATTGGTAGAAAGCTGTGTTGCTTTGTTTTATGAGGCATTGCTAAAACGCAATAAGATAAACTTTATTGCTTTTAATGACTTTTTAAAATACTTTAATTTAATGGGTTTGCAGCGACACATTAAATGCTTGGGTATTTTTTCACGCTTAGCGTATCGTGACAATAAGCAAAATTACTTAAAGGAAATTCCGCGCGTTTTAAATTATGTTATAGAAACCTGTGAGCAATATCCAGAATATTTGGATTTAAAAAACTTTTTATTATCAATTGAGAAAAATAAATGAAAGCAATGATATTAGCTGCGGGTCGCGGCGAAAGAATGGGATTATTAACAGCCAATTTACCCAAGCCGCTATTATCAATAGGCAACACTACTTTAATAGAACACAATTTAATGCGACTTAAAGAATCAGGTGTCACAGAAGTGATAATTAATTTGCACTATCTTTCCGATCAAATAAAAAAGCATGTAGGTGATGGTAAAAAATATAACTTAAAGATCACTTATTCAATCGAGAAAAATTTATTGGGCACGGGAGGCGGCATTCAACATGTATTGCCTTATTTTAATCATCAGCCTTTTTTAGTGTTAAGCGGCGATATCTGGACAGATTATCCACTTAAAAATTTAATAAATAAAAATGTTTCTGCTGCGCATTTAGTTTTAGTGAACAATCCTTTGTTTAATTTATCGGGCGATTACGGATTATCAAAAAGTAATATATTGAATTTTGATTCGCCAAAATTAACGTATGCTAGTTTTGGTATTTTACACCCTGATTTATTTTGCAATCAAAAAACAGGTGCGTTTGGCTTAACGGATGTGCTCAATCCCGCCATCTCAAATCAACAGATCACAGGCGAACACTATCACGGAACCTGGTTTAATATTGGCACAGCGCAGGAGCTGCAAAGCCTGAATGATTTTTTGTTGTTGCCGTCGTAGCAACGTGGTTTATTGCGTTAGCGCTCATCTGGCGTGATTAACTTTATCCGCTTGTTACTTTTAGCGCAGCGGGAGAGGGACAGGGTGAGGGTTTTTGAAAGTGAATCGGAAATAAATCAAAAAAGAATCCGCTTGCGGCGCCTTGAGTACAAGGCTTTGCGCGCGGTTCCTTCAAACCAATAGTAAATAAAAATAGTAGTTTTTATCGCAATGGGCTTTATTTACACCTCCGCTAAATCGCCTTTTTTCTCGAGCCATTCTTTGCGATCGCCGGCGCGTTTCTTCGCGAGTAACATGTCCATGATATTGTCTAATTTTGCATGCGCTTCCAATGTTAATTGCACTAAACGACGCGTGTCAGGTGCCATGGTTGTTTCGCGCAATTGTAACGGATTCATTTCGCCCAAGCCTTTAAAGCGCTGAATATTTACTTTGCCTTTCAGATTTTCAGCTTTAATGCGATCTAGCACGCCTTCTTTTTCATCTTCATCTAAAGCATAAAAAACAGATTTACCAATATCAATTCGAAATAACGGTGGCATCGCAACATAAACATGGCCCGCTTTTACTAATGAGTGAAAATGCTTTAAAAATAGGGCGCACAGCAGTGTTGCAATGTGCGCGCCATCGGAATCCGCATCCGCTAAAATACAAATTTTTCCATAACGCAATTCTGATAAATCTTCGGAGCCCGGATCAACACCAATTGCAATCGCAATATTGTGCACTTCTTCTGATTGCAATACTTCTTCTGATGACACTTCCCAGGTATTTAAAATCTTTCCGCGCAGCGGCATAATCGCTTGAAATTTTCGATCACGCGCTTGTTTTGCAGAACCACCCGCAGAATCTCCTTCTACTAAAAATAATTCGCACTGATCAGGATCCTGTCTTGTGCAATCCGTTAATTTTCCCGGCAGCGCTGGGCCTGATGTAATTTTTTTTCTGGTAACTGTTTTTGCTGTGCGCATTCTGTTTTGCGCATTTTGAATAAACAATTCGACTAATTTTTTTCCCACCTCAACATTATTACTCAACCATAAACTAAACGTATCTTTGACAACGCCTGTTACAAAAACAGCCGCTTGTCTTGCGGTGAGCCTTTCTTTGGTTTGTCCTGCAAATTGCGCGTGCTGTAATTTAATGGATAAAACATAACGACATTGTTCCCATAAATCATCAGCGACCAATTTAATGCCGCGCTGCATTAATTTATGCATCTCGGAGAATTCATTGACCGCATCAAATAATCCCGCGCGCAAGCCATTGACATGTGTACCACCTTGCGCTGTTGGAATTAAATTAACATAACTTTCTGCCACGGCTTCTTCGCCATTAGGCAACCACGTTAATGCCCAATCGACTGTTTCACTTTCGCCTGCAAAATGACCCATAAATGGCTCGGTCGGCAATTGATCACAGCCTTGTAAGCTATCTAATAAATACGATTGTAGTCCGTCTTCATAGCACCATGAATATTTTTTATCGTGTTTTTCATCACAAAAATTAACTTGTAAACCAGGGCACAAAACCGCTTTAGCACGCAGCGTTGCGATTAATGTTGGCAAAACAAATTTGCCAGAATCAAAATATTTTTCATCAACTGTAAATCGAATAGTAGTACCTGACTCGTGTGACTCACACTTTCCAATGACTTTTAATTTTTCTTGTGTATGACCATCTTTAAAAGTCATGCCATAAATTTTGCCTTCTTTTTTAACTTGCACGCTTAATTCTTTTGACAAAGCATTCACGACAGAAATACCCACGCCATGTAAGCCGCCTGAGAACTCATACGTTTTGCGTGTGAATTTTGCGCCTGAATGCAAGCGCGTTAAAATTAGTTCGACGCCTGAGACTTTGTGCTCGGGATGAATATCTACCGGCATACCGCGGCCATCATCGATCACTTCTAAAGAGCCGTCTTTATACAAAGTGACATCAATTTGCTTGGCGTGTTTTGCAATGGCTTCATCCACACTATTGTCAATGACTTCGTGGGCCAAATGATTGGGATGCGACACATCGGTGTACATTCCGGGGTTGCGTCGGACTGGGTCCAAACCCGTTAATACTTCAATGGCTTCTGCGTTGTAAGCTTCATCGCGTGACTTCTGCGCCATATCATGTTCCTTTATACTTAAGTTAGGTTGCGAAAAAGGATCTCTTCGCGTAGTCTACAGGCACTTAATTGGATCATCAAATGCAAATTATTTACACGGTTTTACATTATCTTGCCATGCCCTTTATTTTAATTCGACTATTGTGGCGCTCTCGGCATGTCAGTGACTACCGAAAACGATGGAATGAGCGTTTTGGCTATATTCAAATGGTGCCCGGTGAAAGCATTTGGGTGCATGCTGTTTCGGTAGGTGAAACCATTGCCGCCATTCCCTTGATCAAAGCGCTTATTAAACAATATCCGCAATATATTATTCTCGTCACAACTACCACGCCAACCGGTTCGTCTTTGGTGACTAAAAATTTACAAAATCAGGTCGTTCATGTTTATGCACCATTTGATGTGCCGAGCGCCGTCTATCGTTTTTTGCGTCGCACCAATATTAAATTATGCATTATCATGGAAACCGAATTATGGCCTAATTTATTTACGATCTGCAAAAAAAAGTCCGTACCGATTATTTTAGCCAACGGCAGATTATCGGAACGCTCGAGTCTAAGATACCAATTAATTTCAAAGCTTACTAAGAAAATGCTAGGCTGCTGCCACACAGTGATTGCGCAAGGTGTTTTAGATAGTGAGCGTTATTTAAAATTAGGGCTCGATCCAAAAAAATTATTAATCAGTGGCAATATTAAGTTCGATATTCAAATCTCTGAACATTTAATACCGCAAGCTAGAACCATCAAGCAGCAAATTGGCAATCGCCTGGTTTTAATTGCGGCGAGTACGCATGATGGCGAAGAAAATATTATTCTTGCCGCGTTTGCACTTATTCGAAAACAAATTCCGGATTTATTTTTAATGTTAGCGCCGCGTCATGCCGACCGATTTCAAAAGGTAGTAGAGCTTTGCCGTAAGCAAAATTTTAAAATTAATCTTCGTTCCCAACAGATGCCGATTAATTCAAACGCCGATATTTTATTGGTCGATACGATTGGTGAATTATTAATGATTTATGCTGCAAGTGATATCGCATTTGTCGGCGGAAGTTTAATTCCAGTCGGCGGCCATAATTTATTGGAACCCGCTGCGTTAGGTTTGCCAATTTTATCAGGTCCCAATTTACAAAATTTCACCGAGATTTCGAATTTATTGCAAAAAGCGGGCGCGCTACAAATTGTTTCAAATCCCAATAATTTTTCAGAAACGGTTATTGCACTGTGCAGTGCACCTGAACTTCGCGAAAAAATGGGTCAATGCGCTTTAAAAGTGATTGAAAATAATCGCGGCGCGCTGCAAAAGCACTTGGATTGTATAAAGCGGTTTTTTGCAACTCTTTGAATATATTATATTTTATATTTTTTCATCACATTTTTCATATGAATAAAGTGATGTGTTACGTCTGAAAAAAACTGGAAGATTCTAGCATTTAGTCTATAATATTACTAAGTAGTACCTAGTAATAAAACAGAGAAATCAATATGGCAACGTCTATCAAACTTGATGATGATTTGAAAAATCGTATTCAGCATTTAGCAGAAGTACGTCATCGCTCTGCACATTGGGTGATGCGAGAAGCAATTCAGCAATATGTCACTCATGAAGAAGCGCGAGAAAAATTTAAGCAAGATGCCTTGTCGTCATGGAAAAGTTTTCAAGAGACGGGATTGCATCTTACTCACCAAGAAATGGATGCGTGGCTAGATACCTGGGGAACGAATAAAGAAAAAGAAATCCCAAAATGCCACGAATAATTATCACACAAGGAGCAACGCTCGGATTAGAACGCTGCCGGTCTTTTCTGATGGAAAAAAACGGAGCAGCTGCAATCCGTGCAGCCGAAGCTATAAAGCGGTCATTTTCTATTTTACAAGCAGAGCCAGAAATGGGGCGGCCGCTTGAGGACGTACCAGAATTACGGGAATTAATAATTCCTTTTGGCGGATCTGGCTATGTAGCGCTCTATCGCTATATCGTTAAAACAAGTTCATTGTACATACTTGCTTTCCGACATCAAAAAGAAGCTGGTTATTAAGAATCAACATAATTATTCAGCTTACAGAAAGATAAGCTCATTCTAAGCGAGCTCAAAACACTGAAAAACTTACTCTCAGTAAGCGTTCCAGCGTTTTTTGGATATTTTTATTCAAGCGGAAACCTTTCTAATAAATAAAGCGGATAATTACGTATTTTTCCATCTTGCTTTAAATTCATTAAGCTTGCGCGATTTAAAATGGTGGGTTGATATTTTTGATCATAAACCAATAGACTTTTCTTTTTATTAGACATTCCTGACTTTATTTCTAGTGGCAAAATAGTATTTTCAAACGGCACAATAAAATCGACTTCAGCGGTATTGTGGCTTGACCAATAAAATAATTGCTTTCTATTTTTATTTTTTAATAATTGAGCCGCCAAATTTTCTGTGAGCGCACCTTTAAACTCTGAAAATAACGCATTCTGCTCTAAAATAATTTTAGGATTTAAATCAGAGAGCGCACCCAATATGCCGACATCTAAGCAATAAATTTTAAATGCGTTTTCATCACAATAAGCTTTAAGCGGTAGTTTTGGTACAGTAATATTATAAGCAATATAAATTAATCCTGCGTCAATTAACCACTGCAAAGCAATTTCATATTCTCGTGCACGTGCGCCTGATTTCATCACCGAGAAAGAAAACTTTTTATTTTCTTTGGCGAGCTGATTGGGCAATGAATTCCAAATCGACGTAATTTTCATAATTTGATTTTCGGGCGCATGCTTTGAAAAATCCAATAAATACGCTTTAATAATTTCATCGTGAATTTTTCGAACTGATTGAATATCTTGATTTTCAATATAGGTTTTAACTGCTTCTGGCATGCCGCCAATGTATAAATATAATTTTAATAGGTCGCATAAATCGTCATGAATAGCAGAATCTAGCGGTTCTATTACTGTAATATCATCTAAATAGTCGGCTAATTGTTTTTTGCCAATCGCTTGTAAAAATTCAAAAAAAGTCATGGGGTATAATTCTAAAAAATTGACTTTACCAACCGGAAAGCCTTTGCTGTTTGACAATTTAACGCCAAGCAACGATCCTGCAGAAACAAGATAATAATTAGGTGCTTGTTCGCAAAAATATTTCAAACTATTTAATGCATTGGGACACGCTTGAATCTCATCAAAAAAAATGAGGGTGTTGTTTGCAGTAATTTGAATACCCAAATGCAACGCAAGCGCTTTTAAAATGCGTTCTGGTTTTAAATCCTGCTCAAAAATTTGTTTCGCGCGGTTATCCTGCTCAAAATTGATATAAGCACAATGCTGAAAATCTGATTTTCCAAACGCATCTAGGATATACGTTTTGCCGACTTGCCTTGCGCCCTGTAAAATAAGCGGCTTTCTGGATGGCGATTGCTTCCAATCTCGTAACTCTTTGAATATATGACGTTTCATGTTTTTGTATCACATTTTTCATATGAATAATGTGGAGTATATCACATTTTTCATATGAATAAAGTGATCACCCGCCCATTTCAACGGGATCGATATTATCTTTCAATATTTTATAAATAATTCTTCAGGTCGATAATATGCGTAAAATATTGCGTGTCTTCAAGCGCTTCACTCACACCATTGACGTGAATCAATACGGTACGATATGAAAAATATTTCGGTATTTTAAGTCGTCGAATTTTTTCGCGCATTTCATCAATGGCAATCACACCAACTTCATTTTTAGAATATTTTATTTCGCATAAATAAAGCACGTTGTATTTTGTTTGAATCATATAATCAATCTGGCAGCCCTCAACTTTATTTGTTTTTCTCTGGAAAAATGGATTATCACACACAATATCATTCAAATTTATTTTTAGCGCATCCTTAATGATATTTCGATTGCTCAGTATTAAATTTTCAATCTGCAAACCTAGTATGCTGTGCCATCCCGGAAAATTTGCGAGTGATATTTCTTGCATGCCACCGGATTCTATTTTTTCACGGTTGGGCAAAATGTATTTTAAATAAAATCGAGAATAATTATCTTTTAAACGATACTGACTCAATTTTGACACCTTAGAATTTTCTATGTGCCATGTATAATCTCGTGAAACAAAACCAGATTTAATTAAATCATCCAAGCATTCAGCTATAACACTACTAAGCTTCAATCCCAGTTTCTGACAAACAATTGATTGGGTGGCTGCTCCATCCGATAAACAATTGACAACATTTTTATACAATAGATTCTTGGGATAAAAGAGATCCGAGAAAATTTTCTCAAATTCATCAAACAAAATTCCCGTCTTATCAAAGCACAGCTCGTGAATATTTTGTTCTGCTGGTAATTTAATATCAAGCTGTTCTAAATAACGCGGAATTCCGCCGGTGACGGATAATATTTTCAATTTTTCATAAGCGCTATAACGCTCTTGTTCTTGACCCCAAAATTTTATGCATTCACTGATCGGTAATTCCTCTAATGTTAAATTAAGTGATTCCCTACCAAAAAATCCCGTACTGCTTAAAATATTCTTATCAATCCAAGCTGATGCTGAACCACAAATCGCTAAAATCAATTCATCATTTTTTTTAAAATATAAATCCCAGGCAATTTTTAACTTCCCCAAAAAATTCAGGTCCTTTGAGCCCATCCAGGAAATTTCATCTAAAATAATCAGTACTCTTCCTTGCTTGCAAAGTTCAGCAACAGACCAAAATAAATTTCCCCAATCGTCTTTTTCACAATTCTTATTTTTGGCCTGCTTTGCGAACTGTCGCGCAAACTCATCTCTCTCTGCTTGCGCAGTAATCTCATTTTGCTCTTTTGATGGTGGCAACCCTGAGAATGTATACACTACTGGAAAATTCTTTCCAAACTCTTCCAGCAGGCGGCTTTTTCCAACGCGACGACGTCCTTTCACAATAATTAAGCTTGCAGAACGTCTCGCTAGCAAGTGATTCAATTTTTCTAATTCTTTACCCCTTCCAATAAATTTTGACATTATTTTCCTGCGTTATTTTAAAAATTGTTAAAATTCAGTTAGTTATAAAATATCTACAAAATGGAAAAAAGCGATTTGTCGATAATATACAAGATAAGATCATGATTTGCAAAGACTAGACTAGGCTAGCGGATCACCCACCCATTTCAACCGGATCAACATCGAGCATCCAGCGCAAGCCAGATTGCTTTTTGGAATTTTCTTGAGACTTTAGAAAAGCGCTTAAAGAGTTTTGCAGGGATTTTCTGTTGCGAGACTGGATTAATAAATTCGCTCTAAAAATACCGGCTTTCTTTTCCATGAGAGAAGGCAAAGGGCCAATTAATTCGATAGCACTATTTTTTTCTAAATATTTTTTGGCTTGCGTTAAAAAAATATTTGCGCGCTCTTTGATTCTTGCTTCTGCTTTTAATATCGCCATATAATTAAACGGCGGTAATTTCGCCATGTTTCTTTCGATTAATAATTCATCGGCAAATTTAAAATAATTCTCTTCAAATAATATTTTTAATAATTTATGATCGGGCTGATAGGTTTGAATAAATACTTCACCTGTTTTTTCAGAGCGCCCTGCTCTGCCGGCCACTTGAATAAGCGACTGTCCCATTCGTTCTGTTGCTCTAAAATCTGCAGAAAATAAGCCGCCATCCACATCAATTGCGGCAACTAATGTGACATGATCAAAATGATGGCCTTTTACGAGCATTTGCGTACCAATTAAAATATCCGCTTCTTGGTTGTGAATTTGAGATAATATTGTTTCTAGCGCTTTCATGGTCTTAATATTATCGCGATCTATTCTCACTATTTTTTTTTGCGGAAATAATTGTGATAAATTTTCTTCAAGCTGTTCTGTCCCTAAACCGATTGGCATTAATTCACTTTGTTTGCATCCACCGCAAAATTTTATAGGCAATGTTTGATAGCCACAGTGATGACAGATTAATTTTTTAGGATTATTGTGCAAAATTAATTTAGCATCGCAATTTTTACAATTGGCTGTCCAACCACATTGATGACACAATAAAACAGGCGAAAAGCCGCGTCTATTGAGAAAAATTAACACTTGATTATTATTATCCAAATGCCGTTGAATTAAATTAATTAATTTTTGACTTAAGCCGTTTTGTAATTTTTGATTACGTATATCATGAATAATTATGTTCGGCATCACGGCGACACCTGCGCGTTCAGATAATTTCAGCAATTCATATTTATTTTGCTTAACATTATTCCAGCTTTCTATCGACGGCGTTGCGGTTCCTAAAATAATTGGAATAGACAATAAATTGGCGCGCATCACAGCAATATCGCGCGCAGAATAGCGAAACCCTGATTGTTGCTTAAAAGAAATATCATGCGATTCATCAACAATAATAACACCACAATTTTTAAGCGGTGAAAAAACAGCAGAGCGTGTACCGATAATAATGCAGGGCTCTCCAGATCTTGCTGTCATCCATCCCAGTAATTTTTTCTTCTCAGATAATCCAGAGTGATAGCCTAAAACAGGAACCAAAAATCTTTCGGAAAATCTTTTGATGGTTTGTGGCGTTAAAGCAATCTCAGGTACTAAAATTAATACTTGCTTTTTTTCTTCTAAAATATTTTTAATCACGTGCATGTAAACTTCTGTTTTTCCGCTGCCCGTCACGCCTGCTAATAAAAATGCCCTAAAGTTCTTAGCATCAGTAATTTTCTGAATAGCGAATAATTGCTCTTTTGATAATTTAAAATCAGGATTATTTTTTTCAATAGCAATTATTTCGTCTGATGAAAAAATATTTTTCTCAATCTCAAATCCTTCTCGAATTTTTTTAGGTAAGGTTCCCAACAATACCTCACCTAATGGATGGCAATAATATTCAGATGACCAGCGCATTAATTTTAGTAATTGCTGATCGATCAAAGCCTCTTGATCAATTTGCGATATTATTTTTTTAAGTTTTGCTATTGGGAAATCTGATTTCTCCGCAATCCCTACAATCATGCCAATTATTTCGCGCCTGCCAAAGGGGATCTTGACGCGCGCGCCAATAATGGGAGTGATATTTTCCGGGCACAGATAATCAAACACTCGAAAGAGCGGCGAATTGACGGTGACTTGTAAAACACGGGTTTTGACTTGCATATATTTCCAACACAATACCATTAAAATTTGATTGAATACTATAGAAAATTTTGTTACTGAAATGACACCTAATTCTAGGTATGATTATGCCACCAAAATTTTCGATACAAAGTGATTTTATATGGTTACCCTAGAAAAATTATCACATTGGCTATTAAGCCCAAAAGAAAATGAGCATCTTGAATTTAAAGAAGCTAAAAATCAATTTGATTCGACCAAATTATTACTTTATTGCGCTGCGCTTGCCAATGAAAAAGGCGGTTACTTAATTTTGGGTGTCAGTGATAAATTACCCCGCAAAGTCGTCGGAACCAATGCCTTTTTAAATATCAGTGATATCAAATCTAAAATTTTAGAAAAATTAAAGATCAGAGTTGAAATTCACGAGCTATTGCATCCTGATGGCCGCGTTTTGGTATTTGAAATTCCTTCCAGGCCCGCGGGCCATCCTTTGGAATTAGACGGCACTTATTATATGCGATCAGGTGATCAGCTGGTGCCGATGCCCGCTGACCAACTGAGGCGAATTTTTTCAGAGGGCGAGTCATGGGAAGAGGCAATTTCAGAGGATTATACAATTGATGATCTAGATCATAATGAAATCATGCGCGCAGTAAATGACGCTATTTCTGCAAGACGCATTCCCGCAAGCGCTACAAAAAATAATATCAAAAAAATATTAACGAATCTCAACTTATTGGTCGATGGAAATTTAAAACGCGCAGCCGTTGCATTGTTTGCAAAACACATTAAATCCGGATATATGCAGTGCTGGTTAAAAATGGCTAGATTTAGAGGAACTGAAAAAAGCAGTAATTTTATAGATAATCAGCAAATACACTGCAATATATTTCAAATGCTAGACGAAGCTGATAATTTTTTTAAAAAACATTTGCCAGTGTCAAGTCATCTTGAAAATAACCGGCTTCAAAGGGTAGATAGATTGCCCGTTCCATCAAGGGCGCTTCGTGAAGCATTGGTGAACGCAGTTTGTCACAGAGATTACCAAGATCGTTCAGGTTATGTTTCAATCGCGATATTTGATGACAAAATTGAAATATGGAATAACGGAACTTTGCCGCCTAAGCTTACCATGCAAGACTTAAAAAAAAGACATAAGTCTATATTGCGCAATGAGTTGATCGCAAAAATATTCTATTTACGCGAATTTATTGAATCTTGGGGAAATGGTATTAAAACGATGATGGATAGCTGCAAAGAACAAGGTGTGCCCATGCCAAGATTTTCTGAACAAACACACGGCATTGCAGTAACATTTAAATTTGCCGAACCAATTGGAGCAACAGTAGTTAATAAAAATGTTGTGATATCCATTCGACAACGCGAAATATTATTTTTGCTTGAGGCTTCATTGCTAAGCAGCACAGAAATTGCAAAAAAACTTTCTGATGCACCCGCGTTACGAACTGTTCAGCTGGAATTGGGAAAATTAGAAAAAGCAGGTCAGATAAAAAAAGAAGGTGAAACGCGAGCAACGAAGTGGAAGCTGGTAGAATAGTTTTGCGCATTACGCGCAATTACGCGCAATTACGCGCAAAAAATAGCTATAGCTGATTGATTTAAATATATATTTTTTAACTATTGCGAACTATTGTGAACAAATAAGTATTTTCTAAATCATAGAATTATATCCGATAGTTATGATAACCTATCCCGCAATTTGATACTTAAATCATGAGGGCGACATGTCAAAATTTTCTACTAACGAATTTAAAAGCGGCTTAAAGGTGATGCTGGATAACGATCCTTGCAGCATTATCGAGAACGAATACGTCAAACCCGGCAAAGGGCAGGCGTTTAACCGCGTTAAATTACGCAATTTAAAAAACGGCCGTGTCATTGAGCGCACTTTTAAGTCCGGTGATTCGCTTGACGGCGCCGATGTTGCCGAAATGGATATGCAGTATTTGTACTACGACGGTGAATTTTGGCATTTTATGCAACCTGAAACCTTCGAGCAAGTCACTGTTGGCGAAAATGTTATTGCGCCCGCAAAAGATTGGCTAAAAGAACAAGAACTCTACATCGTCACGATGTGGAATGGCTCGCCATTGGCAATTGAGCCACCTAATTTTGTGGTTCTGAAAGTAGTTGAAACAGACCCTGGCATCAAAGGCGATACCGCAACCGGCGGCAGCAAACCTGCCAAACTCGAATCTGGCGCAACCGTTCGCGTACCGCTTTTTGTCAATGAAGGTGATTTACTCAAAGTCGATACCCGCAAAGGCGAATATATGTCGAGAGCAAAAGAGTAGTATTGTAGAGACGCGATTTATCGCGTCTCCCGGTGAGTTTTTTTGTTGGCGCGCAAAAAGCACATTATCCGCTTGTTACGTTTGCTACGCAAACTACACGCGCGGCTCACAAAAACCAATAGTAAACATGATATCAATCCATCAGTAAATTCACAACCAAACGCACCATTAAATCTTTTTGCACAGGATTGCTTTCTGCGATTAATAATGCCAAAGCCACCAAACCATTTTCATTTAATCTAATATTAAAATTTTGTAATTTTAAATACAGCAAAAACATCAAACAGCCGATTCTGCAAGACGTTTTTCGTGGATTGAATAGCCCCTAATAAGATGATCTTTTAAGATTTTGGTGGCCCACTGTCTAAATTCAGTGCCCCGCTTTGAATGGACGCGATAGCCAACGGAAATTGCAACGTCTAGATTGTAATGCATTGTATTATATGACTTTCCGTCAGCGGCAGTTATCCGGAAATTCCGGACAACTGAATTTTCAACAAGCTCTCCTTCTTCAAAAATATGCCCAATATGCTCAGAAACAGTGCGCACGTTTTTATCAAACAAATCCGCCATTTGCTGCTGCGACAACCAAACCGTCTCATCAGACAAACTAACACTCAATTCAATCCGACCATCTTTGGTTTTGTAAATCATCACCTCTGACAATATCGTGCTCCATTAAAAAATTAAGATGGAATACATTACGGCGAATGAATTTATTTTGCAATACCGTGTTTTTGATAAAACAAGCGTAATAACTAACTTTCTCGCGAAACAAACCGAAACACGTAAGCCATCAAAAATAATCCGCTCATTGCGCCTTGAGCACAAGGCTTCAGTCGCGGTTCTTTCTGTTACGCCCATACCGAGGTGTTGCTACAGTCTTTGCCAATTACGTACGATTATGCTAGCTTACGTAAATTATGTAATTTGACATAATTGGACGTAATCCCAAGCATCATGCCCTGGCAACCCACAGCAAGTATTGACAATATTAAACGTCGCGCAGAATTGTATAAAAATATTCGCGCATTTTTTGCGTCTAAAAATATTCTAGAAGTTGAGACGCCGCTATTGTGTCAGCACACAGTGACTGATTGTCATATCGATAGTTTTGCACTTGAAAATAAATCACGTTTTTTGCAAACCTCACCTGAATATGCGATGAAAAGATTAATTGCAGCGGGTTCTGGCTCTATTTATCAAATTTGCAAATCGTTTAGAAACGGCGAGTCTGGGAAAAAACACAACCCTGAATTTACCATGTTAGAATGGTATCGAATTGGTTTTGATCATCATGATTTAATGAATGAAATAGATGAATTATTGCAGTTTATTTTAAAATCACAGCCTGCTGAAAAAATTACTTATCGCGAATTATTTTTAAAATTTTTAAATATTGATTTTTTTAAAGCTGATTTAAGTCAATTAAAAAAAATTATCTTAGATAATAATATTGAAATTAATGTGGATGCAATTGATTTTGACGCTGCGCTGCAAATTTTATTAACTCATTTAATTGAACACAAGCTCGGATTCGATAAACCCTTATTTTTATACGACTTTCCAATATCCCAAGCCGCATTAGCCAAAATTCGCGGCGGTGAATTTCCCGTTGCAGAGCGATTTGAGTTATATATTAACGGCATTGAAATCGCCAACGGATTTCATGAGCTGACAGATCCTGCGGAACAACAAAAAAGATTTTCGAAAGATCAAGATAAAAGACGAGAAAATAAAAAATTTATTCCAGAGATAGATCAGCACTTTATTGCATCTTTAAATTCTTTACCCAATTGCGCTGGCGTTGCAATCGGGCTGGATAGATTATTAATGTATTGTGCCGATACAAAAAATATTCAAGATGTCATTTGTTTTCCGTGGGAGTCTGCGTAAATGCAAAGACAGCGTGATTGTGCAGTAGCTCACTAAAATCAATTATTTTAGAAAAATAGTTGCTGTCAACAACATCCTCAGTTACACCGTTAACGTGAATCAAAACAGGCCGGCATGAAAAACCTTTGGGTCGCCTCAGTCGATCTATTTTTTGCTGTACTTCTTCAATAATATCAATGCCGATTAAATTTTTAGAAAATTTTATCTCGCAAATATACAGATTCTCAAATTTTGCCTGTACCATATAATCGATCTGACAACCACGCTGAATAGATGTCTTTCTCTGAAAGAAGGGATTTTCACAAATGATGTCATCAGCGCGAATTCCCATTGCGCGATGCAACAACGGTCGATTATTCAAGACAAGATTTTCGAACTGAAAACCCATCATGCTGTACCACTGCGGCAAAGATGCGACTGATTTTATAGCAAACGCATTCCTTTCTATTTTGCTCATATTTTTTTCTATATATTTTAAATAAAAGCGTAAATAATTATCCGACAAACGATACTTTCTTAATTCTGAGTCCTCACCATTTTCTAAATTCCAGGCATGATCTTGTGCGATAAATCCTGCTAATGTCAGCTCATTGAGATATTCAGAAATGCGTCCACTTTCCTTAATATTAAGTGCATTATAAAGCTCATCTTTTTCAAGCGGTCCATTGACCAATGCGCGAATTATTTTTTTATATCGCGCTGATTTTCTTAAAAAAATATCTGAAAATATTCTTTCAAATTCATCAACCAAAAATCCACCTTTGGTAAAGCACAATCGTGTAATATTAGCTTCTGCACTGTCATGCGGTAGAATTTCCTCAAGATATTTTGGTATGCCGCCCGTAACAGAGAGCAACTTAAATTTTTCATATCCTGAAATATTGCTTGGCCAAAATTTATTGCAATCAAATAATGGTAATTCATGTAGCGTTTGTGTAAAAGAAATTCGCCCAACAAATCCGGTGCTGCTTAAGATATTTTTTTCTATCCAGCTGGATGCCGAACCACAGAGAGCAAAAATAAGCTGATCATTTTTCCTGAGTTGCAAATCCCAGAAATTTTTTATTTTTCCTAAAAAAGTAGCATCTTTAGATCCCATCCATGATATTTCATCAAACAGGATTAATATTTTTCCTGTTTTAACGCGCTCACCAATAGCAAAAAATGCGTCGCTCCAGTCATCATAATAGGCTTTAGCAGTTTTAAACTCACGTGCGATCTGCCTTGAAAACTCATCGAGCTGTTGTTCCGCTGTTGTTTTCTCACCGGGTGGCAACCCCGCAAATGCGTAGTAATGATCAAAGTGTCGACCAAACTCTTCTATTAGGCGACTTTTTCCAATACGACGCCTTCCTTTTATCACCAAAAATGAAGCTGACTTCTTTTTCGATAGTTCCAGCAACTGCTGTAACTCATTGTTTCTTCCGATAAATTTTGTCATCTGGGGCCGTATAAGCTGAAAAGTTGTTTATAGGCCCCATTATATGGGTTAATTATGGGGATGTAAATCAACAAATCTCATTTAAAATCCCCAATCTTAACCCCCACCTTCAACTGACTTTCTGCTTTTAAATTTTCATCCCAGGCGATTTTATTTTGCTCAGTTAAAATAATAATAGTTGAGCCCAAACGAAAATGTCCTAGCTCATCACCGCGCTCTAAAATAATATGCTGATTTGCATAAAGCCACTGCTGAACTTCGCGCGGCTTTTTGGGTGCAACAACACCGTGAGATAAAATAGAGATACTGCCGACAATCATAGCGCCAACGGCGATTACTGCAACATCCCCGATCGCTGTTTCAAAAACACAGATGACTCTCTCGTTGCGCGCAAATAAATTTGAAACGCTCTTAACTGCCTTTGCATTAACAGAAAACAAACTGCCGGGTACATAAATCATTTTCTTTAATTTGCCTGCGATTGGCATGTGAAAGCGATGATAATCTTTGGGTGATAAATACGCTGTTAGAAAATTCCCATTGTGAAATTTTGAGCTCAGACTAAGATCACCGCCGCATAAATCTTTAAGATTAAAATAATGATTCTTAGCTTGTAACAATTGATCTTGTTCAATAACACCTATTTCACTTACACAGCCATCCACGGGTGAAATTAAGCTATTTTTATCATGACAAATCGGCCTTGCGCCTTCTTTTAATTCACGCGTGAAAAAATCATTAAAGCTTGAAAAATTTTGATAATCAGCAATTTTTGCCTCCTGCATATTGACTTTATAATGCTGAATAAATTGCTTGATGGCATATCGCGTCAATCTGCCCAAACGCGCATTGGCCAACGATCCCAAGGTTTTTGATATAAAATGCTGCGGTAAAATTTTTTGTAAGCCTGCTTTCATGGTAAAATTGCCTCAAATTTGTAGCGTAAAGTGCAAGAGGATACCACAGTTGAAGATCTATTTAGTAGGCGGCGCAGTTCGGGATGAATTATTGGGTCGACCCGTCAAGGAGCGTGACTTTGTTGTTGTTGGCTCGAGCCCTGAAGAACTCATTACTGCGGGCTTTCAGCCGGTAGGCAAAGACTTTCCTGTCTTTTTGCATCCCAAAACGCACGAAGAATATGCGCTAGCTCGCACCGAACGCAAAACAGGTCGCGGCTATAAGGGCTTTCATTTTTACACCTCGCCCGACGTAACGCTAGAAGAAGACCTAGAACGGCGAGACCTAACCATTAACGCCATGGCAAAATCAGAATCGGGTGAATTAGTTGATCTATTTAAAGGCCAAGCTGACTTAAAATCAAAATACTTAAAACATGTCTCGCCTGCTTTTTCAGAAGATCCCGTTCGCGTTTTACGCATTGCGCGATTTGCAGCATTACTGCCTGATTTTACAGTACACCCCAAAACAAATGATCTCATGAAACACATGGTTGAAAATGGTGAGATTAATGCATTGGTTTCAGAGCGCGTCTGGAAAGAATTATCGCGAGCATTAGAGAACGAAAATCCGAATCGATTTTTTGACGTGCTCAGTGATTGCAATGCTTTAAAAATTTTATTCCCTGCATTGCTCGAAAACCATCAAGGCTTTGATGCATTAAAGCGCGCGACTAGCTTATCAAAAGAAGCATCTGTTCGGTTTGCTGCTTTGCTATTTAATTTAAATATCAGCAATATGAAATTAATTTTTACTCGATATCGCGTACCCAAGGATTTTTCTGAGTTGGCTTTATTGGTATCAAAACACTATTCACATTACCTTAATTTAGATACTCAAAATCCAAAGGCTATTTTAGATTTATTAAAATCAGTTGATGGCTTAAGGCGCAAAGAGCGATTGCTCGAATTTATATTAAGCTGTCGGGCAATTAATACTGACAACATCAATCACACTGCTATTTTATTAACAGCATTAGATGCGGCTAAGAAAGTTGATATTAAATTATTACTCGATCAGCAATTGCAGGGCTTAGATTTTGCCAATGCACTGTATGACTTGCAATTGGAAGCAATTAAATGTTCCATACGTTAAAATTTTTACATGTTTTTTTTGGCACTTTATTTTTAGGCGGACTCCTATTTTCATCTGTTTTTTTAAGTTATTTTATTGCTGTTAAAAATAATGCTAAATTATTAAACTTATTAAAATTTTCATTTGTATTAGATGTATTTTTTGCAATTTTAATTATAAATCAATTTATAACGGGTACTTTATTAGTTCATCAAGCTGATTATACTTTTAGAACATTGTGGATCGATGCGGCTTATATTTTTTTATCCCTCACGACTATTTTACTGGCGTGTGCTTTTTTGATTAAGCTTAATCATTATCGCGCTATTTTAGTAAATCAAGCAATTGCATTTAAATTTAAGAAAACTTTTTTTTGTTTCAATTTTTTAATAATTACTATAATTATTTTTATAATTAGAGATGCTGTTTTGAAATCAACGCTGCTGTAAGAAAAAAATTATGCATTATTTTTTAATCAAAATTATTCATGTGGTTTCGGCTGCCATTTTATTGGGCGGTGGATTATTTTTATTTTTATATTGCCTGTATGATTCGCAACAAGCCTTTAAATTTGCGCTTAAAGTCAATTTATGGGTAATTGCGCCAGCTGGTTTTTTTCAATTATTATCTGGCTTTGCGATGATTTATTTAAAATTATCTTATTTCTCCTCAAGTTGGATAGCGGGCGTATTAGCAGGTTACGCTGTCAGCACACTATGTTGGCTATCGGGTATTGCCATATTAGAAAAAGCAACGGAGCGTCGCTATTTTGTTATCTGGATTGTTTTATGCATTATTGCTTTTTTGGGCTTAGCAATGGTTTATGATCTAATGACTCTGCCGGTGTTACCTTAGTTTTTCTAAGCATATACAAAATCGCTTGCTTTATTAAATCATCACTGCATTCAAAACAACCGCCGCGCGCAGGCATCGCTTTAATGCCGTTATCGGCTGTGCTGAGTAATTTTTTCATGCTCCAATTTATATATTTATTCCAGGCTTTTTTATTGCCTATGGTAGGTGCATTAACCGGAATAATCGGATTATTGCTATGACATGAACTGCAATATTGTAAATAAATTTTCTCGCCCGCGTTGGGGTCATGCTTTAAAGTTGAAACAAAAGAAACGGGATTATGCAAAACCAATTCAGGCTGAATGTATTTTAATGCTGGTGCTGATTTTTGATGCTGAATATAAAGGGATAATAGAAAACCAGAGATTCCAGCTACCATTAAAATTAATATAAAAACCCAGCATTTCATGGATTTTTCATCGCTTGATTTAAAGTAAGTAAAGTCTGCGGGCCCAATAATGTTTTCACTAATTGTCCAGATGGATTAATGACAAATGTAGTTGGCACAACAGCAACATCAGCTAGCTTTAATGCGGTGTCTGGATTTTCTAATAAAACGGGAAACTGTATTTGTAGATTTTTCACTACAATCATTATTTTAGAATTGGGCAATCCGTCGTAATTGACACCCAATATAATAATATTATTATTTTTATTATTTTTATAAAATTGATTAAGAACCGGTAATTCTGCCATGCAAGAATGGCACCAGGTCGCCCAATAATTAATAAAAATCCACTTGCCGTGCAACTTCGAAAATTGAATCGTCTGGCCTTGGTTGTCTTGAAAAACAGCTTCTGATTTTTCTTGGTGGCAAGCAGATAATAATGCTGTGATGCAAAATACGCTTAAAATCAATATTTTTTTCATTGAAATTTCTTTCCGTACACCGACGATAAAATTGCTTCATAATCATGCGCCATCACGGAAGCTTTGTGCGGATAAGCAAAAAAAGCGCGTAGCTTTCCATTAGGGTCAACTAACATGACTTCCGCACTGTGGCTCATGGTGTAACTTCCATCGGGCGAGACAATTTTGGCATATACAACATTTAATTGATCAGCTATTTCTTTTGTTGCAGCAGGCGTTCCGTTCAGCCCTACAAAACTTTTGTTAAAAGTCGTCACATATTCTTTCATTTTAGCAACGGTGTCGCGCTCTGGATCAACCGATACCATCACAACCTGCGGTATTAAATTGGCAGGTAATTGTGCGCGCAATATCGTATCCATTCTGTTTAAAGCAGCAAGCGATGTTGGGCATGCTAGCGGACAATTGGTAAATCCAAAAAACATCATCGTCCAATGATTTTTTAAGTTATTTAATGTAAAGGGCTGATTATTGCCATCGGTCAGCGTGAATGACGAAATAGTGCGCGGCTTATCTAATACCGTACCATCTATTTTTACTGCTGTATGCAGAGTGAAATTTTTAGTCACGCCCACTGCCGGATGTTTTATTTTATAAAAAAAAGTGCCCGCAATAATCAGCGCAACAAAAAATAATAAAATTAATGACAAACGTGTATTTTTATTCATAAGACTTCTCGCTTTAAAAAATTAAGTAATATAATGATCGACCAATAAAGCTACAAATAACAATAATAAATAAATAATAGAATATTTAAAAACGCCCATAGCCACAACTGGATTATCAGTGCGCATTAATTTAATGGCTAAAAAAATAAAATATAGGTCCAAAAAAATAACGCTGTATAAATATATCCAGCTCGACATTTTAATGACAAATGGTAACACTGAAATGGCTGATAACAAAACAGTGTAGAGCAAAATATTTAATTTTGTATAACCAACGCTATGCGTAATCGGCAACATAGGTACTTTGGCTTTAGCATATTCATCCACGCGATAAATCGCCAGCGCCCAAAAATGCGGCGGTGTCCACGCAAAAATAATTAGCAATAGAACCAAAGCGCCGGGATCAATGTGATTCGTCACTGCAACCCAGCCTAACAAGGGCGGCGCCGCACCAGCAAATCCACCGATCACAATATTCTGTGATGTTTGATATTTTAAATATAAAGTATAAATAACAGCGTAACCAATTAAAGTCAGAAAAGTTAAATAAGCGGTTAATGCATTCACATAATAGATTAAAATAAATAATCCTAGCACGCACAGAATCCCTGAAAAAATTGATGCTTGCTGTGTTGATATTTTGCCTTGCGCAACCGGTCGATTAGCAGTGCGGCACATCAACTGATCAATACGCCTGTCCATGAGGTGATTAATCGCTGCAGCGCTGCCTGCCATCAAAGCAATGCCTAGATTTCCAAAAATAAAAATAACCCAAGAAAGCGGCGTTACAATCGAACTTGCCAAACACATTCCAACAATCGATGTTAAAATCATCAGCAACACAACGCGCGGCTTGCATAATTCTAAGTAATCATAAAATCGTTCAAAAAAACGCGATGGTAAAATTAATTCGGCTCTCATAGTTTTCTCACACTATTTTTATAATACAAAAAATGATTCAACGTCACCAGGCAAAGTAATAAAATCGCTGCAAATAGGTTGTGTAGAATAGAAATAGTGACTGGGCGCTGAAACAATACATTAGAAACACCTAAGCAAATCTGGATAAGTAAAATCAATAATGCCAGCTTCATTATTTTTCGCAATCTTGGGTTATATCTCGCTTTAAAAAACAAAAGAAAAATAAATAGCGAAGTAATTAAAGCGCCAAATCGATGCGTCATTTGTATGGTCATGCGCGCTGCATCGCTTAACACACCGCCTTCATAATTAGTGCCAATGGGTGATAATAAATTAAACGCGGATTTAAAATGATAGGCCAAAGGCACAGCAGCATGACAAAACGGAAATCCATGACAAATAAGCGCGGCATAGTTAGTACTGGTCCATGCACCTAAGCTAATTTGAAGCAGCACAACAATCAGCGTAATCAGCGCAAAAATGCGCAACCTTTTTTCTGAACTGCTGGGTGTAATTAAAACATTCGGCTGTCTGCATCTTAGATGAATCAACCATAATAAACTGAGCAATAACATACCGCCCATTAAATGCTGCGTCACAATGATGGGTAATAATTTGAGCGTAACCGTCCACATTCCCAAGGTAATTTGATAAATCACGAGCGCAAACAGCAATAGAGAAATAATCAAAAATTGAAATCCGCGCTTAACAGAAATTAATGCCGATAAAAAAGTAATTGCTAAAATAAATATGCCGAGTGTTCCTGCAACAGCGCGATGAATCATTTCTGCGTCCGCTTTGTGTGTTATTGCAGGCGAAAGATTATTCGGCACGGTCAAATGACCGTAACAACCTGGCCAATCGGGACAACCTAGCCCTGCGTTATTCAGCCTTGTGTAAGCACCCAAGCCTATCACAATAAAAGTTAATATGACTGCCAGAAAGCTTAATATAGCTAAATACTGTGTTAATTTTAGATTATTAAACACAAAAAACCCTCACCCTAACCCTCTCCCGCGTCGCGCAAAGCGCTTGCGGGAGAGGGAACTTAAGAAATATAAATAAATAATAATCAAAACTATCGCCATTAAAAACCACTGCACAGCATACGCCATATGTCTTTCTGGCATAACGGTGGTAATAACCCATTCGCGATAAAATCCATTTGGCTCTGTTTTAGATAAGCGAATGATAAACGGATATAAATTTAATTGTGTTGCTTGTGATAATGTTTTTAAATCAATTTTTTGTACTTGCAGTGGAAACTGATTCGGATTTAAAACAGTGGGGCCTAAAATAAAAACATGCTGATACGGAAATTTTACATAACCTGTCAGATTAATTAATTGCTGATCAGCTTGCATTAAATTTGGATTAGCGGCAGTTTGCGTGGACACCCAGCCTCGATCAATTAAAACTGCTTTATTATCTGCTGAAATCATAAGCGGTGTTATTACATCATAACCCGACTGATGCTGCGCAAATTGATTGGCTAATAATATTGTCTTTGAATTAATATAATGTCCACTGATTTGTATGCGCCGAAACTCTGGATTTTTTAATGCTAAAATATCATCAAGCGACGCAGGGCTTGCTTTTATTGCCAGGTGAAATTCTTGAAGTAAATTTTCCTTGTAGTGATATCGTCTTAGTTGCCAAAAGCCCAGGTTAATCAGCAATAAAAACAGTGCAAGAAAAAATACAGTGGGCCAAAATGTTATTTTCATGATGGCAATTCCACGCGACCTTTGCTCAATTGCTTTTGATTTTTCTTAATAAAATTCGTTGCATCAAACATCGTGTAATTTAATGTCACAAATTTTACTTCTTCGGGTACATCAGGATCAATTCTAAAAATCACCGGCATGTCTGCCTTCTCGCCTTTGACAAAAGTTTGTTGCGTGAAACAAAAGCACTCTGTTTTTTTCACATATTTTGCCGCTTCTCCTGGCGCAATGCTGGGAACGGCTTGTACAGTAATATTTTGCCCTGTGTCATTTTGAGCATAAAAATAAACCTCTTTTGTTTGGCCCGGGTGAATATTAATGTGATGAATAAGCGGGCGAAATTGCATCGCCAGATTGCCGTGGACCATCGTTGAAAATTCCACCTCAATCGTGCGTGTGGTATCAACTTTAATGCTCGGGTCATCCGTTGCGCGAAATGCCCCGCGGCCATTAATGCCTGCTTGCTTGCAGACCAGTGAATACAGCGGCACCATCAGATAGCAGAAACCAAACATAAAAATCACGCCGACGATTATTTTTCGGATCAGGCGCTTGTTTTTTAATTTAACATCATCGGAACTCATCGCAGCTCGCTATTCCATCGTGAATTCCATTTCCTTCGGCGGGGTTTCAAATGTATGGTACGGCACAGGACTTGGCAATAACCATTCTAAACCTTTGGATCCTTCCCAAATGCGATTTGGTAATTGCGTTACAGGTTTTGTAAACATCGCTTTTAATATAATATACAGAAAAATTAATTGCGCGAAACCAAAAATAAAAGCGCCGACTGATGCAATTTGATTAAACGTCGTAAATTGTAATGCATAATCTGGTACGCGCCGCGGCATTCCCGCTAATCCTAAAAAGTGCATTGGGAAAAAAGTAATATTCATTGAAATAGTAGACAACCAAAAATGCCACTTACCCAGCGTTTCGTTGTACATATTGCCCGTCCATTTTGGCAGCCAATAATATATTCCGCCCATGATGGCAAACAATGACCCAGACACTAAAGCATAATGAAAATGCGCAACGACAAAATAAGAATCGCGGTACTGATAATCATCCGGCACCATTGATAACATCACACCTGTAAATCCACTGATCGTAAACATCACGACAAATCCCAATGCAAATAACATCGGCGTTTCAAATGTAATCGAGCCTTTGTATAAAGTCGCAATCCAATTGAATACTTTAATCCCTGTTGGAACGGCAACCAATAATGTCATGTACATAAAAAATAATTGTGCTGCAATTGGCGCCCCCGTGGTAAACATATGGTGCATCCAAACCAGAAAAGACATACCGGCAATCGCAACGGTTGCATAGACCATGTAATGAAAACCAAATAATTGTTTGCGCGCGAAAGCAGGAATAATTTCTGAAATAATACCGAATGCGGGCAACACTAAAATATACACTTCAGGATGACCGAAGAACCAAAATACATGTTGAAATAAAATAGGATCGCCACCACCTGCTGCATTAAAAAAGCTGGTGCCAAAATGTCTGTCCATCAACATCATCGTCACACAGCCCGCTAAAACAGGCATCACCGCTAATAATAAAAACGCGGTGACAAACCAACTCCACACAAATATCGGTAGTCTTTTCCATGTCATGCCTGGCGCGCGCATATTAAAAATCGTCACAATAATATTCAATGAACCCATAATGGATGACAAACCCATTAAATGAATAGAAAAAATCATAAAATCTGTGCTGGGCGGCGCATAAGTTGTCGAAAGCGGCGCGTAAAAAGTCCAGCCATAATCCGGCGCGGGTCCCGGCATCACCAAAGTGCTCAGTAATATCGTAAATGCAAATGGCAGAATCCAAAAACTCCAGTTATTTAAGCGCGGCAAAGCCATATCCGGCGCGCCGATCATCATGGGAATTAACCAATTCGCCAAGCCCACGGTCGAAGGCATAATCACACCAAACACCATTAATAAACCATGCAATGTTGTCATTTGATTAAAAAATTCAGGTTGCATGATTACGTGTCCCGGCTCAAATAATTCTGTGCGAATTAATAATGCCATTGCGCCTGCAACAAAAAACATAATTAAACTAAATACTAAATACAACGTGCCGATATCTTTGTGATTGGTTGTAAAAACCCAGCGACGCCAACCCGTATAAGGTAAATGATGCGCATGATCTGCTTCATGGGTATTTTCTACTGTGACTTCTTTCATAAACTATGATCTCGCTTTTTGCACTTCGTCTACTTGCACGTCAGTTGCTTGATGTGCTTTTTTATTGGCATCATCATTGCCCCACGCATTTCGCGTATAAGTAATAATGGCTGCGATAGTTTGATTATCTAATTGATCGCCAAACGCTTGCATTGCGGTATTTTTCACGCCATGCAACACAATTTGAATTTGTTTTTGCACTGGGCCCGTTGCAACTGGACTGTTTTTTAATGCGGGGAATGTTGGTGGCATTCCGGCGCCCGTGACTTGATGGCAAGCTGAGCAATTTTTTTCGTAAGCGGCTTTGCCCATTGTCATTAAATCATCATGCGATAATGTCGAAGGTCCCGCAGCAAGAGCTTGCGCTGTTTTTCCTTGCTGCTTTAAAACCCAGGTTTGAAATTCTGCAGGGGTAACCGCTTTAATCACAATCGGCATAAACCCATGGTTTGCACCGCATAATTCGGCGCATTGGCCGCGATAGGTTCCTGGTTTATCAATGATAGCCCAAATATCGTTGATATAACCTGGCACAGCATCTTCTTTTAATCCCAAATCAGGCACCCACCACGAATGAATCACGTCATTAGAGGTAATATAAAATCGAATTTTTTCATTGGTTGGCAAGACGAGCTGATGATCGACTTCTAATAAATACCACTTGTCTTTTTTCTCGGTATTATTAATTTCTGCAAGCGGCGTTGATAATTGGCTAAAGAAACTAATATTTTGATCCAAATATTCGTATTTCCATTTCCATTGATAGCCCGTGATTTTAATATTAAGAGCAGGTTTACTGGTGTCATGAATCACAAATAAAACACGGGTCGCGGGAATCGCCATAATAATTAAAATAATAAACGGGATGACCGTCCACAAAATCTCAACGCCTAAATGCGTGTGAATCGGATGCGAAACCGCACCTTTAGATTTGCGAAATTTGACTAGAGAATAAATCATCACGCCAAAAACAACGATGCCAATCGCGCAACAGATATATAAAATCGTCATATGCAAATGATAGACTTCATGACTAATGGGCGTCACGCCATAAGGCAAATTCATAGGGGGAAGTGCAAACGCTGAGAAAGCGGCGACGCAAAGTCCAATTAGCGTAAAAAGCAGTGTCATACTGCCAACTCCTTGTTCGATAATACCTTGTTCTGGAATACAGGATCCGTTGGTGTCGTATTAAATCACATTATAGAAATAAAACAAGCCGGATTTGCAAAATCAGCTAACTCGCGCTATAGCTATGCTATGGGTCTAAAAATCATGGAGTAGATTTTATGAAAAACACTCAATTTATTTCAGATAGCGCATTAAATGAAGCCTTGTGGTTTGCTGCCTTAGCGGCAAAAACTGGGTTGACCGTTGCCGCTGCCTTTCTGCTTCCTGTCGCAGGTTTGGCTGTAAGCGCAGCCATCGAGGCTGGGGTTCAAGCAACGCTATGGGGTGCTTCAAAAGCCATTAAAGCGGTCACTCAAGGATTTTCATCGGATACCAGGAACAATTCATGCAAGAAATAACCCCTCGCGGCCAATTGGCCATTCGCATTGTTGCGATGCCAGCCGACACCAACGCCAATGGTGATATTTTCGGCGGTTGGCTTGTGTCGCATATGGATTTGGCCGCCAGCTGCGAAGCAAGACGTCGCTCACAATCCCGCGTTGTCACGGTTGCCATTAACTCACTCACATTTATTAAACCCGTCAATATCGGTGACATTGTTTGTTGCTACGCCGATATTATTAAAGTCGGCCGCACGTCGATGCAAATTAATATCGAAGTCTGGACACTGCAAATAAAACACAATGAACGCATTAAAGCCGCAGAAGGTATTTTTACCTTTGTTGCTGTTGATGAGCACAGAAAGCCGCAACCGGTGGATCGGTAAATAAAACCAAAAAACGGAGCTCATTCCCGATTTCGGACGTCATTAGCGCATTTGATACCCGCAGGCTCTTTGTGCTAAATTCAATAAGCATTATTAACCAAGGAAGGATAATTTTATGAAATTTGTTATCGCCGCATCTGCTTTAGCTTTGTTGATCACATCCGCTGCCAATGCTTGTACTGATTTTCACTTAACCGCCAAAGACGGCACTATTTTGATTACCCGCACCATGGAATTTGGCATTCCCATGAATTCCAATTTGAATAGTTCGCCCGAAGGCAGAGCATTTGATAATACGACTCCAGACGGAAAACCAGGACTGTCGTGGAAAGCAAAATACGGTTATGTTTATTTAGACGGAATGGGAATTGCAACGGCGCTCGACGGCATGAATGAAACAGGCTTATCAATTGAAGCGCTACTTTTTCCAACGGAAGCGGGTTATCAAACTATTACCCCAGGATCAGAAAGCACAGCGGTGCCTTATACGCAATTCGGCGATTGGATTTTAGGTAATTTCAAAACAGTGGATGAAGTGAAAGCAGCGCTGCCGACAATCACTGTTTATGCGACAAAAATGGCAGGTTTTGGCGGCACGATATTTCCCATTCATATCATGGTTAACGACGCGACAGGAAAAAGCATGGTAATTGAATATGTCGCAGGAAAATTACACACGTATGATTCAATTGGCGTGATGACCAACTCGCCAACTTATGATTGGCATGTCACGAATTTACGCAATTATATTAATTTATCGCCCAATGTTCCCGAGCCCGTCACTGCCGGCAATATGGTTTTTGCGGCAACAGGTCAAGGCACGGGTATGGTTGGTTTACCAGGTGATCAGAGTCCGCCATCGCGTTTTGTTAAAATTGCAGTGTTAGTAAAAACAGCAACACAAGCTGCTGACGCACCATCTGAGCTAACTTTAGCACAGCATATTATTAATAATGTCGATATTCCACTTGGCACGGTTCGCGCTGTAACTAACGGCACAACTGATTATGATTTAACGCAGTGGACCGTATTTAAAGATTTAACGCATAAAAAAATCTATTTTAGGACATACGGCAATACTGCATTACGTTCTGTGTCATTAGATAAAGTCGATTTTTCACCGAATGCAAAAGCACTTAAAATGCCGCTGGATAGCAACGCAGATTATACGCAAGATATGACGAGCGTGTTTTTAGGTGTGAGCAAGTAGGCTACCAAGCCACAAATTGGCTTCATCGACAAGATCGGCTATTTTTTCCGGAAAATTTAGCGTTTTTGCCGTTGATCCGAGCAGCTGAAGATGCTGCTTCCAGCGAGGCTGGAGTTGCAAATATTCCTCTTTGGAAAATTTTATTGGTATTATTTTTTCTGTCTTTCGATTTTGGAACGTATTGTCTATGCTGATCTTAAGATTTTCTGTATTTATTTTATTTTTTTCTCTGCAAAGCAATAAAATATCGTGAAAATCTTTCATGCGACTATTTGCTCCTTTTCTAGAAACAATGGATTCCAGTTTTTCAGAAAAAATGGTTTCAATTGGGTAAACTTGCAATGATACCGAATCTTCAAAAAGTGGTTTTTCTTTGTATTGATAAAGCCTAAATGATTTCTCTTGAGGCTCAACTGCATCGCCAACGCCAATATCAACATGTATTCTGTCCTTCATTTTTCCAAATTGAACATTCAGTCGAACTTGATAGCCGTCATAATTCATATGAGGATGATTCAGTTGTTCAATATTAGAAAAAGAAATACTAAATCCATCATCAATTTTGACTGCACATATTTGGTAAAATGCATCCTGAATATTTTTCATTTCTGCTTTTAATTTCCTTGCTAATAAATCAATATCCATCGTTTCTCTTGCAATGGGAATATAGTAAGCAAGCAAGAATCCGCCTTTAAATATTAATTTATGATGATAATTTGAATTGGCCAATCGCACCAAAAAACGCTCAAGAATAAGCGACTTCCACACCTCTTGAAAATCAATTTTACGCAAATTGGCAATCAATCTTAATTTATCTTTTAATGCTTGTTCATTCATATTGTTGTCACCGCAATAATGTAAGGATCAATATTAACTCTAAATTTCTTTGCATACCTCTGCAGCTTTCTCATATCAATTTTTTGCTTAATTGCTTTTCTAAGCGCTTTAATTGCAATTTCAGGAGCGAGATAACGAAATGCGTCTACAATAGTTCGCTCACGGTTAAAAATCACAATGGTCTCGCCTGCAAAGTTAATGGATTGTTTTCCGGTGCTTATGTCTCGCATACGCACAAATCTTGCTTTTAAGCGTTTGGGCGCTGTTGTGCCATGCGGTATCGCAATCCAATAAGCTCTTGTAATTTCTTCTGTCAGATCATAAATGGATAGCGCTGAAACAAGACAAATCACGCCATTGTGAACGCTTTTTGCGGTGAGAATAAGATCCTCCCACTGAAAATCAATATCAATTTTTACATCAACGCCCTGATATACGCCTCTTGCAATGCGCTTAATCAAATCCATTTTTTCATAGTAGCTGAGTCTACTTGGTGGAATTCCAAGCTTACCCGCATCACGAGCCAAAAAAAGTGGCCTTGCTATGAGGTTTTTCAATATGTTATCGTTTGTTTTATACATAAAAACAATTTTAACAAAAACGCCCAAAAATGTAAAGTGGGCGTTTTTGTTAAAATCACACCCAAATAAGCGGCTTGAGCAAGGATGGAAAATAAAAATGTGGCTTGATCAACTGCCTCAATTTTTAAAACAAATTGAGGCAGAATTCAATATAAAAATTAAACAGCCTTTTAAAAATCCTGTTTTTAATTACGCGGCAGAAGCGATTCAAGCTGACGGAACAGAATGCGTTTTTAAGTGTGCCATACCCAATGATGAATTTTTAAGTGAGCTAAATGCATTAAAATATTTTAATGGGAAAAGCGCAGTAAAATTAATTGCATCTGATTCAAAATCTGGCTGGATGTTATTAGAAAAATGCACGCCTGGGTTTTCAATTGAAAAATTAGATGAAAATAAAGCCGCTGAAATATTTGCAACACTGATCAAATCGCTTTTAAAACCCATTGATCAAAATAATCATGATTTTAAGCATATTCAAGATTGGCTGAATAAATTAGACTTGGCTTTAAAATTAGAATTTAATATCCCCAAAAAATTAATTCAAAATGCGATTGCAATTAAAAATGAATTATTAAGCTCATTAGGTGAGTCTGTTCTTTTGCATGGCGATTTACATCATCATAACATCTTATCAAATAAAAATAATTATTTGGCAATTGATCCCAAGGGAATCATCGGTGAGCGCGAATATGAAATCGGTGCTTTTATGCGAAATCCTTATGCTTTAATAAAATCAGATATTAATTTAAAAAAATTATTCAACAGAAGATTATCTATTATTACTGAGCACACACATTTTGATCGCGACAGATTAATCAAATGGACATTCGTACAAGCTGTTTTAGCGGCAATTTGGCACAGTGAAGACAAAACTGAGGGTGCGGATTGGACGATAGAAGTTGCGGAAAATGTGTATAATTTATAATTCATTGCTTGCCAGTAAAAATAATACACACGGCCATCTATTGGTTTGAAGAATCCGCTTGCTGCGCCTTGAGTACAAGGCTACGCGTGCGGTTCCTTCAGTGCCAATAGTAAAATTTGTGTGAAGTTTTCCTTAAATTTATGATGAAATTTAAATAGAGAAATCAAAACACCCAATCATACTGCAAACTCAGATAATAATAATTCACGCAAAACGCGATTAAAAATCGCCAAGCCTTCGTCAGGCGATTGATTAGCGTAATCGTTTTCAATTTTTGTACGTGCACTGCCATAATCTTTCCAGTCAATACTGGCGGTATAAGCTTGCATCTGATCCATGACTTTGCAGTAAACACGAAAATCAGCATCACGTGAGGCCAATCTTAATGCATTCAAATAATTATCACGACAAACAGTTGGCAGAATAATTTTAAATAAATTAACTTTGACTAATTCTGCATTCATCATAATTCGAGATAATCTGCCATTGCCGTCATCAAATGGATGCACTTCACTAATTAAAAATTGCATGAACAACGCCTTTTCTAATCCGCCAGATAATACGGTCATTAGTTCAAAGCCGCGACGCAGCGTGCCAATCACATTTTCAGGCGAAACAAAAAATGTGTTGCCTACTTTATTTGGTTTAGTTTTAAATGTGCCTGGATTTTTATCGGGGCGTTCTTTCATTAAGTAAGCATGCCGATTTTGCAGTATTGTTAAAAATTCAGTAGCATTATTGGGTGTTGAATTCATATCTAAAAAATCATTGGTCAAATTAAATCCTGCCAATACATCATGGCTGTCAGCATGTCGATGATTAATTTCTTCTCTTTTAAAAACAATATCTTCTGCTTCGTCAATTAAAAATTCAGTGCCTTCAATAAAGTTAGAAAAATAAGATTCAAAAAAACTAATATTTTTAAAAGTCGATTTTTTGTATTCATATACCCTATCTCTAAAGCTACATTGTTTAAGATAAATAACGAGATTCTCAAATAATTGAATTCGCGCAGAATCAAACGGTTCTTTTTTAACAACGCTTTTGGCATAAGGCGAAGTTAGGATATTTTCATCAGCGTGCGTTGACAACAATGCGTTGATTATTATACTTAATTTTTTATAAGCAGCTGCGTAATTTAATTTTTTAGCAATTTTTTTAGACTCATCGCGAATTTTATTAAGGCCTGTTTCATGTCGCAGCTTTAATTCTTTTGCTAGGCAATGCTGAATGCTGTCGCCATCAATCATTTTTATTTTTTTGTACAAGCCTCTTTTTGTTGGCATTAAATTTTCTAATAATGCTCTTGCAAGATTGCTTCGCGCAATGCAAGGTAATACTTGTTCGATATAATTTTTAGAATCGCCTTTTAAAACTTTTATCAACAACCCTGGCAATTTAATTCTCTTTTCGTATGAGCTTGTGATGAAAATAATCCCGTGATTTTTAAATACAGCTGGCTTTAATTCTATTGCGGTTCTAAAAGAAAGAATGCCATTTGGAACAATATGTGATGTGATCACCATCCAATTTTTTTGAATAATATCAGCTATGGGTGTTTTAAGATCACTGGTGTAAATTCCGCGACAAACGCGACGAATTTTTTTAGCACGGGACAATCGTGATAATTTTTTTGCTTGACTCGTATTTTCAACTAAAATCAAAGATGCCATAGCGTGCGAATTCCAGAATGTTTAAACTATAATATGAGAATTCCAGAATGAAATCAAGCCAAAATGCGAATTCCAGCACGGTTAATTATTTTGGAAACAAGAACGAAACCACAAATCGCGCGCCCCAAGTCGCCTGACCTGCGGGTTTAATCGGGAAATAACGTGGGCCGCCGCCAATGACAACAGGTTGTTTTCCGAACATCACAATTTTGGTTAATACCAGATCCAGTGGCACTGTCCATCGATTATTTTCAGGCGCTTCCCAATTACTGGTTGTCTCAGACACAAAAGAGGTGCTCCAACCGTGGGGAAAAGAATAAGCCACAAAGGGCTGAAATAAAGCTGCGTTGACAGATGGATAATTAGGGGCGCTCGTGTAAGACCAAATTTGATTGGTGAGAATACCGACGGTCCACGAATGCGCCTGAATTAAAGCAATCAACGACGGTCCTGTGCCCCACTGTCTTTCGCTGAGTGCATTATCTGTTCCTGTTGGAATTAAAAAAGCAGGGCCAACACCCCACGTAAAATCGCTATTTGAAATGGGTGATAAAAAAGCGGTGAAAGTTGTGTCACTTAAACCAAACACACTCTCTGTACCCGGCAATAGTGGTGGTTGATTCGTAACGGGTAAAACAGTCCGTGTAATTAAATTCCAGTGATCATTTAATTGAAACGGCATGACAGGTTGAATATTGACGAGATAATCCGTTTCTTTGTCAGGACCAACATTAAAACCCCAGTTGTTTTGAAAAGGAAGTGAAGTTAAATTTGCAATCGGGTTTTGTGTTTCTTTATTTAATTCATCAACACTCGTGTCAGCAAAAGCTGTTAATGCTATTGAAAATAAACTGACGAATACTATTTTAAAAAATTTTTTGCATCCTTGCATCTGATTTCTCCTAAACATTAAATCGGAATAAAATAATATCGCCGTCTTTAACAATGTATTCTTTGCCTTCCTGGCGCCATTTTCCAGCTTCTTTTGCGCCCGCTTCACCATTGTATTTTACGTAATCTTCATAGGCCATCACTTCCGCTTTAATAAATCCGCGCTCAAAATCAGTGTGAATTTCACCGGCTGCTTGTGGAGCGGTTGCGCCAATCGGAATCGTCCACGCACGCGCTTCTTTGGGGCCGACTGTAAAATACGTTTGTAATTTTAATAATTCAAAGCCTGCGCGTATTAATCTGTTTAATCCAGGCTCTTTAATACCCGCACTTTCCATAAATTCTTTTTTTTCGGATTCACTTAAATCAATTAATTGCGATTCAAATTCTGCGCAAATCATGATGATTTTTGCATTTTCCGATTCGGCTAGTTTTTTCACTTGATCAAAATAGTGATTTCCGGATAATCCGGCTTCATCGACATTCGCGACATATAAAACAGGTTTTGCGGTTAATAATTGATAGACATCTAATAATGCATTTTCATCTGCTGTTAAATTTAAGGCACGAACAGATAGGCCTTTATTTAATTGTTCTGAGACGCGTTGCAATAATTCTTCCATGGATTTTGCAGTTTTATCACCGCTTTTAACAGCTTTTTGATTTTTTAAAATCGCTTTATCAATGGATTCCAAATCTGCCAGCGCTAATTCTGTATTAATGACTTCAATATCTGACAGTGGATTTATTTTACCCGCGACATGAATCACATCGTCATTATCAAAGCAGCGCACGACATGGACAATCGCTTGTGTTTCGCGAATATTAGCTAAAAATAAATTGCCCAGGCCCTCGCCTTTTGAAGCCCCTGCCACCAAACCTGCAATATCTAAAAATTTCACGGTCGCAGGGATAATTTGTTTTGAACCCATGATTTTAGCAATTTTATCTAGGCGCTCGTCAGGCAACGGCACAATGCCGACGTTTGGCTCAATGGTACAAAATGGATAGTTCGCAGCTTCAATGCCCGCTTTTGTTAACGCGTTAAATAAAGTTGATTTTCCGACGTTGGGTAACCCAACAATGCCGCATTTAAAGCTCATGGTTTTTACTCGTATTGTAATTTTGGTTGTAAATCAAGGGTGTTTGGGAGCGATTATGGTCGTAAATCAAGGATGTTTCAAGCACTTTTTGGTCGTAAATCAAGGGTGTTGGGCAATAAGACATAGACAAAGCTATATCTATCGCGTATAAAGTTCACGTTATGCGAACCAATCAAAGCCAAGCCATATTAGATTTAGCGACGCAAATTATTTTGCTCGACACTAAACATAATGCAATTTATTTTCAAGGTGCGAAACTTGACGCACTATTTTCTTACATCAAAATAATTCAATGCGCTATGAGCAAAACATATAATATTGAATATAATGCTCAGCGATTAAATGAGCAAGCCATTGAAGCATTTAAGTATCATGCTATCGCGGGTTGTTGTATTGCTATGCGGCACGGCGAACAAGAGTCAGGTTATGCGGCTGGATTAAATGATGAAGAAACCAAAATTATTCAAATGCGAAGTGCTCATAATATAAATGATTTAATGACGGAGCGATCTGCCATTGAATTTATTGCAACCATGTTTATTTTTAAATACATGAAAGATAAATTCAGCATTGAATTTTTAATTGAATCATCCGAGAATCAGCGCGCCTTGCAACCAGCGAAGGCTTTGGCAAAATTGCTAGAAACAAATTGCAAAATAAATTTGGCGTTAAGTTGTGTCAATTATCCCGATAATACTATTTTGCCTGATGATCAATTAAAAACAATATTAGAAAAAGGCACTTTGCCGTGGCAACAAAAGGCAATTGATCGCGTTTGTGGAAATAATACTTTTAATTATATTACCCAAAATATGAGTCAGTTATTTTCTACAGAAACACTCCAGAAAAATCAGGTTCGATTAAAGATAACGCATACACAACAAATTAATGCGGTTTGCGAAATGCTGAAATTAGCCATAAATCGTTTTGGCTATTTTGGCTTTGTTGGACTAGATCAATTATCACGTGTTTTTTCATCTGATCAAGGGTTGTATTGTCTCTCTGCGCCTCAAACTGATTTATTTAAAAAAAATAATCTTGTAGTGTCTGATATTTCAACGTTAGGCATTTCTGCAAAGCTTTGATACTTTGCTTTCTATTGGTTTTTAGGAATCCGCTTATTTCGCCTTGAATACAAGGCTACATGCGCGGTTCCTCCAAACCAATAGCAAACTCTTGAGCTATAAATTTAATCACTATGCAGCTGATGAAATGCTTTTTGGAATTCACCCAGGAATAATTCTGGTAATACTTTTTCAGCTTCAATAATTGCAGACATTATTTTTTTGTGATCAATTGCACTGGGTTCGTTTAGCACATAATCGATCACTTGATTGCGATCGCCAGGATGGCCGATGCCAATGCGTAAGCGATAAAAATCAGATGAGCTTAAATGCGCTATCACATCGCGCAGACCATTGTGACCGCCGTGACCACCGCCCTGTTTTAGGCGGGCTGTGCCTACTTCAAAATCTAATTCGTCATGAACCACTAAAATAGATTCGGCTGGGATTTTATAAAAGCGCGCAACTGTGCCGACTGATAATCCACTTTCGTTCATATAAGTTGAAGGATTAAGTAAAAAAATAATATCGGATTTAATTGAGAGCTGCGCTAGCTTTCCGTGAAATTTTTTTTCAGATTTTAAAGTGAGGGCATGCTTTTCTGCGAGACAATCAACAAACCAGGCGCCAACATTATGCCGCGTTTTGGCATATTCTGCGCCTGGGTTTCCTAAACCAACTATTAATCGAATGCCGGAAATATAAAATCTCCTTATTTTTTCGACTCAGGTTTTTTAGCTTCAGATTTTTTAGCTTCAGGTTTCTTATCTTCAGCGCCTTCAGCAGCCGCTTCTTCACCTGCCGCCACTTCAGCATTTGTTGGAACCGCATCGGCTGCAACAGCTGGTGCTTCATCCACTTCTTCAGCGCGTGGTTCATGGATACTTACTACTTGTTGATCATGTTCTTCATCAACGATTGGGTGCGCCAAGCTCACGCCTTCTGGCAATTGAATCGCCGATAAATGAATGGATTCGTGCATATTTAAAGCCGAAATATCGACTGTAATAAATTCTGGTAATTGATCTGGAAGACAGCTGATTTCCAAATCGGCCATTAATTTTAGCATCACACCGCCATCTTTTAGGCCTTGTGATTTGTCTTCGCCATGGAAATGCAATGGCACGCGCATCACCAATTTTTCAGACATATTAATGCGCAAAAAATCCATGTGCAAAATACGAGGCTGAACAGGATGACGACCCACTGCCTTAATAACCACTTTTTCAGATTCTGAACCTGTTTTTAAGGTTAAAATATGCGAAAAAACTGCCTCATGTTCCAATGCGCGCAACACAAAATTGTGCGGCAAGCTGATTGAAACGGTCGGTTTTCCTGCGCCGTATAAAACAGCTGGGATTCTATCTTCTTGTAAACGCATGCGGCGTGCAGCAGATGTGCCGCTGGTTGCGCGTGATTGCGCTTCAAATTCAAAATGGTTTGCCATAAAACTCTCCGAAACTATATAGGCTTGGGTAATGAACGGGATATTCTAACGATTTATTTGAAAAATGCTAGTTAATCTTTCAATCTTCGAACATTGAGCTCACGGATTCATTCGTGACAATCCGTGAAATCGTTTCTGCAATCAAGCCGCTTAATGAAACTTGCTTGATTTTAGCGCATTTTTCAGCCGCTTCTGACAACGGAATGGTGTCACAGACAATCAACGAATCCAAGTCTGACTTTTCAATATTTTCAATCGCATCGCCTGATAAAACAGGGTGTGTGCAATAAGCTGAAACCCGTTTTGCACCTCGTTCTTTAAGCGCTTCGGCTGCTTTGCACAAAGTGCCCGCCGTATCCACAATATCATCTACAATCAAGCAATGCCTGCCCTCAACGCGACCAATGACATTCATGACCTGAGATTGATTAGCCGATGGACGTCTTTTGTCGATAATCGCCAAATCCGTGTCATGCAATCGCTTTGCAATCGCTCGCGCACGCACGACGCCGCCAACATCAGGTGACACAATTGTCAAATCTTTATAATCGAGCAGCAAGCCATCTTGCTCTAAAATAGATGGGCTCGCATAAATATTATCAACAGGCATATAAAAAAAGCCTTGAATCTGATCTGCATGCAAATCAACTGTAATTAATCGCGTAATACCAACAGCCGACATCATATCCGCCACAATTTTGGCAGAAATAGGAACGCGAGATGATTTAACGCGACGATCTTGTCTGGCATAACCAAAATAAGGTACAACGGCGGTAATACTGGTTGCAGAAGCACGACGAAACGCATCTGCCATCAACAATAATTCCATCAAAGTATCATTACAAGGCGCACAAGTAGATTGGATAATAAAAACGTCGCGGCCGCGCACATTTTCTTGCACTTCAACGCGCGTTTCGCCATCGCTAAATGTCCCAACCATGGCCTTGCCAAGACTGACACCTAAATATTCGACGACTTTTTCAGCGAGCGCTGGAGTTGCACTGCCTGAGAAAATTCTGACTTCTGCCATAAAGATATTCCTCTTAAATTAAACTGGGGTGCCAGGATTCGAACCTGGGAATGCCGAGATCAAAACCCGGTGCCTTACCACTTGGCGACACCCCAATAAACCTGGGAAATGGCTACGCTATTTTACGCATTTCGAATGTCGTGTCAAACCAAATCACACATCATTTTATCTCGCCCATTGGAAAGCGGGTCATAAATTGATTCCAATACCGCACCACGATTTTAACGCTCATTCCTGGACGGTCCAAGAAAAATGTTTGCGGCAAATCATCTTGGTTAATTGTTTTGTATGCTGTGTATCGCACCGTCCAACCTTGCTGAGTCAGTGTTGCTAGATGGCCGTACTCATCATACGTTGCGTGATAATATATGGGATTTTGAGGGGCAGGAATGCCACGAACCCAGTAATACAAATTACTGATCGGCAAGGACCAGCCCATCGTTTTTTGCATGATATTTTCAGGTGTTTTTGCAGTTAATGCAATTGTGCCGTTTTTCCATAATGTAATAGAGCCCAAACGTTTTAGTATTTGAAGCTGATATAAATCTAAAGGGGAGGTAATAGAAATGTCATATGCCTTGGGGCCATACTGATCCCATCTAAAATTAGCAATTTCAGGGCGCGGTTTTTTATCGGTGGGCAGCGCATCAGGGTTGGTTTGTGTGATGCTAAAAGCACCTTCTGCACGGAAAAACGTCATGGCACTCGCGTCAGCTGCTCTTGTTGAGGCAGGAACCGCATTGAATTTTTTCTGCGGACGCGGGCCATTCACACCTGCGCAGCTTGATAAAAGCAGCGAGAAAGCACAAACCAATCCCATTGCAAAACCCATTGCAAAAAAACGCTTGGTCATATATTTTGTCCCTTAAAATTCCTTCATGCGATATAATAACTTTTTAATGACGATAAAACCATTATGTCTATTTTAGCTTACGGCATTAATCATCACAGCGCACCGATCGCCATTCGTGAAAAACTGGCTTTTGATTTAACGTGCTTGCCCAATACGCTACAACATTTAGTTCAGCTCCCGGCGGTAAACGAAGCGGTGATCTTATCAACTTGCAATCGCACTGAAATATACACCAACGCAACGCAACCTGAAACCGTGCAAAATTGGCTCGCTGAACAAAAATCACTTTCGCATTTTAATATTGAGCCCTATTGTTTCAAGCACGAAGGTCAGGATGCCGTAAAACATATTATGCGTGTTGCCAGCGGCTTAGATTCCATGATTTTAGGTGAGCCGCAAGTATTGGGTCAAATGAAACAAGCCTATCAATTGGCATCTGATGCCGGAACCGTGGGCGCGCAATTAAAAAATTTATTTCCCGCTGTTTTTGCAGCCAGTAAAATAATTCGCACACAAACTAATATTGGTGCACATGCTGTATCACTGGCTTACACCATTGTTCAATTATCAAAACATATTTACGATCAATTAACAGATTGTCGTGTTTTATTCATTGGTGCTGGCGAAACAATTGATTTAATCGCTACTTATTTGCATCAGCATAAGGTAAAAAAAATAATCGTTGCCAATCGCACGGTTGAAAAAGCCGCACAAATTGCAGGGCCGATTGGCGCGCAGATTATATCCATGCGTGATATTCCCAATTACTTAAAAGAATCTGATATTGTTATTTCAGCAACAGCGAGTCAATTGCCTATTTTAGGAAAAGGCATGATTGAAACCGCGTTAAAACAAAAAAAGCAACGGCCTTTATTTTTAGTCGATTTAGCAATACCGCGCGATATTGAGCCTGAAGTGGCGCATCTGGAAAATGTTTATTTATATAATTTAGATGATCTGCAAAAAATTATTTCAGACAATTTAAAAAATAGAAAAGCCGCTGCAGAACAAGCGGAAGCTTTAATTGAGCTGCAAGCAAGTCATTATCTGCAACACATGCGATTGCAAAGCGCGCAAAATATTATTATTAATTATCGCAAAAAATTAGAAAATTTAAGTCAGCATGAATCTCAAAAGGCATTACTGCAATTGCAAAACGGTTTGAGTCCTCAGCTTGTTATCGAACAACTCAGTCATAATTTAATTAACAAGATCATGCACGAACCCACCATTCAGTTGCGTGATGCGGCAAAAAATACAGATTTTGAATTAATTACGTTGGCGAAAAAATTATTTTTATTAGATTAAGGCTTATATGTTAAAAGATTCTTTAAAGCAAAAATTAATGTCACTTTCGCATCGCTATCAAGAATTAAGCGCCATGTTAAGCGACCCTGATATTATCAATAATCAAAATAAATACCGTGATTTCAGCAAAGAATACGCGCAATTAGAGCCCATTTCGAAATGCATTAATCAATATTTAAAAAACGAAAAAGATTACAATGCTTCTCTAGAGATGCGCGAAGAAAAAGATGCTGATCTCAGAGAAATGGCAGAAGCGGATATTAAATTATTAACAATAGAGCAAGAAAAGCTAGAAGAAACATTAAAAATTTTATTATTACCTAAAGATCCTAACGATGATCGAAATGTTTTCTTAGAAATTCGCGCAGGAACAGGCGGTCATGAAGCGGCCATTTTTGTTGGCGATTTATTTCGCATGTATTCACGATTTGCCGAAAATCAAGGCTGGGCTTATTCTGTTGTGTCAGCGAACGATGGTGATCAAGGTGGCTATAAAGAAATTATTGTGCGAATTGAAGGTCAAGGTGTTTACTCGCAATTAAAATTTGAATCGGGGGCGCATCGCGTGCAACGTGTGCCTGCAACTGAAGCGCAAGGTCGTGTTCACACATCGGCTTGTACCGTTGCCGTGATGCCTGAATTAGATTCGATTGATGAAATTGCAATTAATCCTGCGGATTTGCGTGTTGATACTTTTCGTGCGTCAGGCGCTGGCGGTCAACACGTCAATAAAACCGATTCAGCAATCCGTATTACGCATATTCCCAGCGGATTAGTCGTCGAATGTCAGGATGAGCGATCACAACATAAAAATCGCGCACGCGCAATGTCACTATTGCAATCACGATTATTAGCGCAGGCGCAAAACAAACAGGCTTCAGAACAAGCGGCGCATCGCAAAAGTTTAATTGGCAGCGGAGATCGATCCGAAAGAATTAGAACTTATAATTTTGCACAAAGCCGCGTGACTGATCATCGCATTAATTTAACTTTATATCAGCTCGACGATATTTTAAATGGCAAATTAGAAGTCGTCATTGTGCCTTTGACGCGTGAATTACAAGCAGAGCAGCTGGGCGAGCTGGGGGAGAAGTGATTATCTCACGACAACGTATACCAACTGCTTTTTCCTTTGCCATGCAGCACTAAATAGTTTTTTTCAACTAAGTTGCGAAAATGTGTTTTAAGCGTATTTCGATTCATATCAGTGACACGCGCCATGTCGCCGATGGTTACGCGCCCATGTTGTTTTACGTGGCTTATAATTTTTTCAGATAGCGCAGGTAATTTTTCTAGCATTAATTTTTCACGCTCTATTTTTACCGCCAGATGTTTTTTTTGTTTTTGCAGTGCGCGCAAAAAGAAAATCAGCCAAGGCTGCCAATTTGGCTGAGCACTTCGAATAGTGCCTTGCGTTTCTCGAAGCGCGAGATAATAATTTTCTTTGCTATTTTCAATCACGCTTTCAAGCGAGCTGTACGGCACATAAACGTACCCTGCTTGCAATAAAAGCAATGTCGTTAAAATTCGACTTAACCTGCCGTTACCATCTTGAAAAGGGTGAATCTCTAAAAATATGACGATAAATAAAGCGATGATAATTAAGGGATGCTGTTTTTTTATTTCACGCGAATGATTTAGCCATTCAACTAAGTCACGCATTAATCTTGGCGTATCAAAAGGTGACGCTGTCTCAAAAACAATTCCTATTTGTTTTCCAGTTTCATCAAATGCAGCAACGCTGTTGGAAAATTTTTTATATTCCCCGCGATGACGACTATCCTTTTCGCTAAATTGCAATAAATCACGGTGAAATTGTTTGATGTAGTTTTCTGAAATTAAAATATCAGCGTAAGCATGAAACATAGTTTCCATGGTGCTTGCGTAGCCCGCCACTTCTTGCTCGTCACGCGTCTCAAAAGATTTTATGGTCAAATTTGACAGTAAGCGCTCAACATCGCGATCCGATAATTTGCTGCCTTCAATGCGCGTTGAAGAACCGATGCTTTCAATCGCCGCAACATGCCGCAGCACATTTAATTTATCTGGCGCTAAGGTGCTGAGTGCTCGCCACTCACCTTTAAATTCATCAATCTCAGCGATCAATTTTAATATCTCAGGCGTAATTTGAATGGATTCGGTTTTTAACATATTGCTCCTCAATACCCAAATACTCACCCATAAACACCCATAAGTCAACCCATATCTTCACCCGCAAATACCCGCAAATTTGCAACTGCCTTATAAATTTTGTTGACAAATATGTCATATTGACATATCATGGCTGATAGCATACTAATTGATTGGGCGAGTTGATTGCGTATTATTTCAAAAAGGAAAATTCGGGAATATTGCAAAAGCGCTCCACAAGCTTTGCTCCCGTTGGTTGAATGGTATGCCAAAATACGAAACACGCGGGCGCATAATTTGAGCGAGCTGAAAAAAGTGTTTAATAGCGTTGATTATGTGAATGGCTATACTGTTTTTGATATTGGTGGAAATAATTATCGATTAATCGCAGCGATTCATTTTAATGCGCAAATTTGTTACATCAGAGAAATTTGGACGCATGCGGAATATAGTAAGCCCTACAATCAAGCAAAATTAAAAAGAGGTGAGTTATGAGTAATGCCGCAATTAAAATTGATTTTGTAGATAAAAAAACCAAACAAGAATTTCATTATCCGATCGATATTTTTAGAAAACCATCGAATGATAAAGAATACGGGAAGCTTGAAAAAGTGTTGGATGAGTTGATTGATGCTATTCGCGACAACGAAAAGCATCCACTGGTTGTTGCGATGCAAATTATTGGGGAAAATTTAGAGCGGTATGATAGTGAGCATTTTCCTGATATCGGCTCCAATGTTTCTGACATTGATATGGTGAAGTTTTTAATGAAATCTCATCACCTTCGGCAAGAGGATTTAGCCGATATTTTTGGTGATCAAGCTAACGTATCAAAATTTCTCAATGGCGAAAGATTGTTATCTAAGAACCAAATCATTGGATTGAAAAAACGTTTCGGCATTAGCGCTGATTTTTTTGTGAAATAAAGCAAAAAAACTATTTTATTTATTGAGAAACTCCCCAAAATCAATAATATTAGAAAAATACTGGCTGTTTTGTCTTATCACCAAATAGACAAATGTCGATTTGGTGATAAGTGATTTGTTAAAACAAAGCCACTATTCGCAGCGTGCCAGCCCAGGTGGGATCAATATTCAAGCCGCCTGCGGGGTGTGGAATATACGACAAGACTGGTTCTGCAAAAATATCTTTGACGACTTTTAATTGATAATAGGCCTGAAACATTAATTCTGTTTGCTGCGTATAAATATTTTGATTAAGCCACGATAATGCAGCACCGACACCCATTGAATCATCCGGACGATGCGCAATTAAACCGAATGCTGTGAATCCACCGCCAACATAGGTTTGCATTGCCAATACGTGCGAATCATTGGTGCCGAATTGATAAAACAGGGAAACACCACTGTCATTTTGACCAGGATTGCGGTACCACAATCGTTGTGAGCCAAATAGATATTCGCCCACGGAATTATTTTCAGATAAGTTCGCAAATTCTGTTAAGCCACTTTGATTCCACACGCCAACCCCAACGTTTCCCGGCAAGGCATTTTTTCCAATCAACCAATCAAAACCTGTTTCGCCAATATCAAAATAGGTCCCATTAAAATTAGGTGCAGTTAATCCTGTTTGCGTGCCAGACGCTAAATTACCATCGTAAATACCATATGAAGCATACCAATTTTTAACGGGTGCAAAATTAAGCGTCGCGCCATATGCCGAATTGTAATAACCTGGCATCACACCTAACATGCTGGTATTAACGAATAAAGGCGTAAAAATAAGGCCTGAAACAGAGGGTATTTCAATTTGACTTTTACTTAGCACAACGGGCTTAATCACATTATCAAAATCATAAGTAGGCACTTGCTTGCCAATACGCACAAAAAATTTATCATTGAATAATGCTTGTCGATACCACAATTGATACAACTCAAATCTATTGAGCGGCGGTGCGCCGGGCAAACTATTATATCCCTGAACAGTACCCGCTTGCGCATTGGTATCTTGGCCATTAAATTGCAAAATTTGTGTGCCAAGCAAACCGCCCGACCACAATCCCAATTTTTTAGTATCAATCGTTAAATCAAATAAAAATAAGCTGTTGCTTGTCCATCGCTGCGGGTTAGCAATACCACCGGTAATTAATCCGTTTGTATCGCCAAGCCATGCGCCCGTAAAACGAATACCATGATCATTTTGAATATTTAATTTTTTTAATAAAAAAGATTCAAAATCACCTGTACCTGCGGTGACATTAACAGCCGCAGGATTTGAGCTAATACCCGTAGTCTTAACGTCTGCATACAAAACAGATGAAGCGATAGAAGCAGAAATTAAAAAAAGCAATAACCATTTTTTCATTGCTAATTAACTTGCGATTGCGTGTATGAATCTTTAATAAAATAAATTAACAAAATTGATATCATCACAAAAACAGGTAACATCCACAGATACGTGAAAAATTGTTTTGAGTCTTGTGTGATAAATAAATACGGCACAAACAGCATTAATGTATTAAATAAAAATACCGTTGTGTTCACAACGCTAATCGCAACGCCTCGTGTTGCATTAGATGAAATTTCACTTGCAATGGTATAAAACAGCATAGAGCCAGAAAGAAAAAATCCAATACAAAATGAAATCACTTTGCTAATCACCAAAGTATTAAAATTATAATGCGGTAAATAAATACCGAGCATTAACGCAATCACGCCGACCACCAATGTCACATGAATCACCATCATCCTGGATTTTAAAATATTCGAATACCAGCCTAAAATAGGCGTACCAATGCCGATTCCCACAAAAATCATGGCGCTCGTGATCACTGATTGTATGTGCGTCACCGAATAAAATAATTGCACGGGAAAATACCAAAAGCTTGCGTACGATAATAAAACACCAAATGATAATGCAGCAGCAAAAGCGCACAACCAAATTTGCGCGCTACCACACACAACGCTTAATGATTTGAATAATGACACGCCGGCTCCACGCTTTAAATCAGCGGGTGATTTAACCAATAAAATTGACAGCACCAATAAGCCGAAACCCATTAATGATAACTGATGATAAATTACATTCCAGGTTACGGTGCTTAATGCCAAAGTAAAATAATAATGGATAATGCCAGCCAATATACAAGACAAGGCTTGTGTTAAACCAAATAAAACAGGGAATGATTTAGGCGAAAACCATTGCGAAATTAAAACAGCAGCTGCAACAAATGAAAAAGAAGCGCCAACACCTTGAATAAAATTTGAGATAGAAAAAATAACTAAATTGCCTGCGTAAGAAGTAATTACATTTCCGACTGCCAAAACTAAAATCCCCGCACTCACCACATATCGCGCATTTAATTTATCTAATAAATAGCCCGCGGGGATTTGCATTAATGCAAATCCTAAAATAAAGGCACTCGAAGCCAATGATGCGCCAACACTAGTGGCATGCAAGGAAGTTTTAATGGCGTCTGAAAAAACAGCGGCTGCTGTATTTAAACAAAATGAATACACGACAAAGAGCGTTGCAATAAACCAAACAATAAACCCGTAAATTGATTTCATGGCCTAGTCCTTTAGTAGTTGATTAGATAATATAACATGTGATTCAAACTAAAAACACTGTGTTTTCAATGACAGCTATGAGAGAATCTGCAGACTAATTTAATTGGGCTAAAATAATGTCTTCTATCGCAGACTGGCGTAAAAAATTCAAAGAACAATCGGATGCCGAATTACTAATTGAATTTGTCACCCAAAAATCACGAACACAGCTCTATATGAATCCCGAAGCCACTTTATCTTTAGACGAGCAGAATCAATTAGCCCAGTTATTTCTTGAATATCAATCAGGAAAACCGGTTGCTTATCTCATTGGCACGCAAGCTTTTTGGACGATGGATTTAATAGTTACTCCTGATACTTTAATACCCAGATCAGACACAGAATGCTTGGTGAGATATATTATCGAGAATTTTGAACAAAAAAATTTATGTGTAGCAGATTTAGGAACAGGCTCTGGTGCGATTGCCATTGCATTAGCATTAGAAAATCCAAGCTGGATTATTCATGCAACAGATTGCTCTGAAAAAGCATTGTTAATTGCAAAACAAAATGCAGATAAATACAAAGCACATAATATTAATTTTTACAGGGGTAATTGGTGTGAAGCGCTACCTGAAACAAATTATTATGATTTAATTATTTCCAATCCTCCCTATATTTCTGAAAAAGATCCCCATTTATCAGCATTAATCTTTGAGCCACAAGATGCCTTAGTTTCTGGAAAAACAGGATTAGATGATATTAAAAAAATAATTATTCAATCAAAAAATTATTTAAAAAATAATGGTGTAATTATTTTAGAGCACGGTTTTGACCAAGCCGAATCTGTTTTAAAATTATTAACAGAATCTCAATTTCAAAATACATCTTCGCACCGCGATCTGTCAGGAAATTTTAGGTTTTGTGTTGGAGTAAAAAAATAATGCGAGCACGTACCGGAATTTTATTAATCAACCTTGGCACACCAGAAGCGCCAACCGTGCCGGCGGTACGAAAATATTTAAAAGAATTTTTATGTGATCCGGATGTGATTACTTTGCCTTTTATTTTCAGATATTTATTGGTTTATTTTTTTATTTTACCTTTCAGGCCAAAACAATCAGCGCATGCCTATCAGCAAATTTGGACAGATCAAGGCTCGCCTTTATTAGTCAATAGTGCAAAATTAAAAACAGCTTTAGAAAAAAAATTAGGTGGGAATTTTTGTGTTGCGCTTGGTATGCGCTACGGAAGACCCGCTATTCAATCAGCAATAGATTTATTATTAAAAAATAATTGCGAAAAAATAATAATACTGCCTTTATTTCCACAATATGCTAATGCAACATCTGGCTCTGCTTTAAAAAAATGCACAAAAATAGCGGGTAATAAAAATATAAAATCAGAAATAATTCGTGATTTTTGTAATCAAGATTTTTATATTAACAGTTATGCAGAAATTATTAAAAATTCCCTCGAGAAAAATCCAGCTGATTTTTTAATGTTTAGCTATCATGGATTGCCAGAGCGCCAAATAGATTCCAAAAATTATCAAGCTCAGTGTTTTTCAACTACAAAATTAATTACTGAAAAATTAAATTTAGGTGAAAGTAAATTTGCAACAACGTTTCAATCTCGCCTGGGTAGAACAAAATGGATTGGGCCTTATACTGATTTATATTTATTGCAATTAATACAAAATGGAGTAAAAAAATTATCCGTTGTCTGTCCTTCTTTTGTGTGTGATTGCTTAGAAACATTAGAAGAAATTAATATTCGATTAAAAAATCAGTGGTTAGCGTTAGGCGGAGAATCTTTTCAGATTATCTCTTGCTTAAACGATCATGAAAACTGGATTAATAATTTAAGTGAATTTATTTCTCAAGCCACTTTACAATAGCATCTCTTGCTTGATTGACCGTGATAGATTCCATGCATAAGCAATCCCGCTTATCTCGACAACGAGGCATTTGGCAGCCTGGATCTGCCATTAAAAATTCAGCCTGCTTTCCAATCGGCGCCCAACGATCCGGATTCATACCATGTGTTGCAGGATATAATCCCAATGCATGAATCCCAACGGCCGCTGCCATATGTAATGGTCCTGTGCTATTGGCAATTAAACCATCGCAGGCGCGCATCAACTGCAATAGCTCATTCAGATTACACAATCCTGAAACATCCTGAATTTCAGGACATTGCGATTTAATTCTGGCTTTAATCAGCACTTTTTCTTTTTGAGAGCCGGTCACTAAAATATTTATTTTATCCAGTGGCAGTTGTCGTATTAACGCATTAAAATGTGACACCGGCCATTCGCGCGTGTTTCCGTTCGAAAAAGGATGAATAATTAAATTAAATTTATTCGGCGATAAAAATTGTTTTAAGCGCTCTGGAAATGCATGATCATTTTTAAGCTCAATTAAATCCACTAAATCACACAATAAATGATTGGTCGGCAAATCAAATGCGGATAACAATTGCATATTTAATTGCGCTTCGTGCAAATCTGATTTAGCGCGACTAAACTTCACGCGATCAGTACAAGTCAGCCAATGATACCAGCGACGCGATGTGCCAATTCGCAAAGGAATTTTTGCCTTTCGCATTAAGCTCGCGATTTCTTTTTTCGGAAAAGCATGAATCACGCAATCTATATTTTCTGATTGTATTAATCCAATCGCTTCTTTTTTTTTCATTTTGATAAGCGAATCCCAACTGATAAACTCATCAATATAGGGGCATGCTTTAATAATTGCGCTTGCGTAATCTCGTGATAAAAATGACATTTTTGTGTTGGGAAAATGCTGCTTTAATTCGGCAGCCAAGGGCAAAGTCAAAACAACATCGCCAATGTTATCGACGCGCGAAATCAAAATATGTTTTATACTTTCAGTATTGATCATATTTTTTGCTCACTTTCTTGTTATTAAAGCACTAAAGCACACTGCTGAAAACAAAGAATAAAAATGTGAAATAGTAAATGACACCATAAATGAGTTAAACAATCCACCCACCAATAATGCAATTAATACCGCCTGCATCAAATGGCGCTCAGTCTGGGGCAGCTGAAAACTCACAATAATTTGCGTCATCAACACACCCATTAATACCACAAAGCCCAGGATACCAAATTCCAGCATAAAGTTTACATAAATCGATTCAACATAATCAAGCTGCGGATTAAAAACACGCTCGACTTGAGGTATCATTTTTTGCTCTGCAGTGCGAATCCCGCCTGTGCCATAGCCAAACCAAGGGCGTGCCATAATCATTTTTTTTGCAATATGATACATTTCTACGCGCTGATTAATATCGTTTACTTTTGTCGCGGTACCCGAATGTTCGTAATTCACTATCATCGCTTGTGTGCGAGAACGAAAGTCATTTGATGTCATATAAGCCAAGCTCATCAATAAAATTCCACACGCAACCGCTATCAAGAGGCCCTTGTATTTAAATCTAATCAATGCCAAATAGAGAACCAATAATAAAAAGATAATATACCCTGTTCTGCCGAGGCTCATAAAAATAATATTAATTGCCATTAATGCAAAAATAACACTATAAAAAGCCCTTGTTTTTTTACTCAGTCTTTCAAATAACGCGCGATAGCCGCACATAAAAGCAGCGATACTCATCGCAAAATTCTGCACGATATGGTGAAAAAATGCGCCAGCCCCATTGATATTTACTTGCCCCGGAAAATGAAACCGATAAATATGAAACCACTTTAAATCTGACAACAGCAAAGTCAGGACCATCGCCATCAGAAAAGCATTGATCATTCTCATGCGCCAACGCGCATCAACAATGATGATGATAAAAAATGGTGTGATCAACGTCCAGTGCCGCTTGTGCAAATCCTGCAGCGCAAGATGCATTGGTGATGTCGTATAAGTAAGACCGATAAAAAATAAGGCGAGCAAAACCCAAAAGCTCAGTGCCGCCTTATTCTGCTTTAATAAACCCCATCGCTCCTGCCAATCTTGTGCAAACAACAAAAACAAGACCGTAAAAAGAAACGCCAGCAAGTAAGTGATCGTGGTTAAGGTCACCGAAATGGGTGAGACAAAAAAGCAAAGTGTCAAAAAACTGAGGGCGAGCCATTCAAATCGGTGGGTAAACCGTGCACATAGATGTTCATTCATGAGGCCAGCCTTTCTTTATTTGAGGGGCAGTATATAATGGGCACATTTTTTATGTCTAGCAGGAAATATACTTATGTCAGAAATGTCCGATATGCAGGAAAACCCACAGATTGTTATCGCCTCATCGAACGCAGGAAAAGTCGAAGAATTGCTGCAATTGCTCGAAACATTGCCGGTTGAATGGATTCCACAGCAACACTTCAACATTCCTGACATTATCGAAACCGGTAAGACTTTTGTTGAAAATGCAATCCTCAAGGCTCGCAACGCAGCAAAACTATCTGGTTTGCCAGCACTCGCGGATGATTCTGGCTTAACCGTTGATGCTCTAGATGGCGCGCCAGGTGTTTTTTCAGCGCGTTACGCAGGTGAAAACGCCAGCGACAAAGATCGCATTAAAAAATTATTGCATGAAATGCGTGATGTGCCAGAAGAAGATCGCACAGCCTGCTTTCACTGCGTCTTAGCCTTGGTGCAACATGAAAACGATCCTGTTCCACTGATTTTTCACGGGTTCTGGGAAGGCGAAATTTTATTTGAAGCGCGTGGTGAACAGGGCTTTGGCTATGATCCCGTTTTTTATGTGCCAACGCATCATTGTTCCGCCGCTGAAATGAATCCGCTTGAGAAAAACTTGATTAGTCATCGCGGACAAGCTGTCTCTCAGCTGCTTGAAGCCTTCGAATCAGTCGGTGATTTCGAGGACGATGCAGCGAATGATGATTAACGTAATTAGCGCCTTATCGTAACTGCACTACAACACGACGATTATAAACCGTGCCATTTGGATATCGATTGCTCGCAATAGGATCTTTCGCCCCCGCGCCGCGCACGGTCATCGGCACAGAAACATTGCCTTCTCGCAATGTCGCAGCGATATCTTCTGCATACAATTTTGATAATTTTTGTCTTGCAGGATATAACCACACTTTATCTGTATAACCCGTAACCGACACCTGGAAAGTTTTAAAATAACTGCTGTATTCATTAATAAATTGCGCAAGCAACAATAAATACTGTTTCTGACTTTCTTTTAATTCACGATGCTCGCGATTAAAAAAGCAATCCGTAGGAATTACAAAAGTAAATAACATGCCTTCTTTAATAACTACTATTCTAGACGCAGCAATTTTTTGCAATAATTGTTGCTGCTGAATCGGCAAATTTTGCAGCAATGGGTTCTCGACGTAACTCGGCTTTGGCTTTTCTTGACAAGCACACAGTACCGCACAAAAAGACAAAACAAATCCTATTGTTTTTATTACTTTAATAATTTTCATGGCACTGTCCCTGCTGATAATTTTAGGTATGATAACACAGGTTTCTCGGTGCAGCCCATCACTTGAAGTCAAAACCCCTCCCACATCAACTGCGTGGGAAATAACTCGGGTGTTTCTGTGCGATTGAAAATGGCGTCAACTTGATTGTTGATATCTGATATAGAAAGGTCATCGAAAACATGATGCAATAATTGCGTCAACGCGGTTTTGTCTTCTGGGATTAATAAATCATTTTTTAATTCACAGTAATGAATTAAGCTTGCGCACGCATCATCAAGCTGCTGCTTTGAATTGCGTTTATTTATTTTCATTTTTAATTTTGCTTCGACTAACATGCGCTGCTCAATTAAATTAGCGCGCTCGATTTCTTCTTCTAGTTGTCTTTTAATATTAATGGCAATATCCGATGAATGTCCCATAACCAATTCATGCGTATATTTTAATTCAACTACAATGCGTTGATGCCACGAATAAATAGTCAGCTGCAGTAAATTTAAATTGCGCTTGGACAAACGACCAAAGCGCGCTTTCGCAAACCAGAGTGAAAATAAAACCAGATTAATATTAAATCCGCTGTGATGCTGCAAATGCAAAAATGCTTGCTGCGCCTTTTCATTGATTAAAAGGTCGTGCGCAAATTGCGTAAACGGATAATCTTGATGTGACCAGAATGGAGTATTGAGCTCATCCATGATGCCCTCGACAATAAAATAATTTCTATTTTATTGTACACACTTTTTAGGCAGCAGTTCTATGGCCTTCTTGAACTGATAGCATTGATTCTAGATGGGCGATAATCCGGGTATAAAAACCAGGGTTTGCTCTTTGTTGGCGCTCTAACGTTTGTAAGTGCAAATCCCATTGTTCTGTCGAGCCCAATGAAACCACAGTCTTGTTGCATTCAAATAACTGGGTTGCCACTTGATCATCCAAGCGCTCTCTGGGCAATCCTGATAACTGAATGGCTTTGAGCAATGCTTTTGATGCTTTTTGCGCCTTATGCATTAAGCGATCGTTTTCAATTTCATAATGTGCCAAATATTCTTTTAGAAATACACAAAATTTATCAATGCCAGAATAAGCATAGTAGCCTGACGGATACAGCAGCATATTCGCTTCAATATCAGTCACAATGGCCTGCGCTGCCTTAAATAAAGCAACCTCATCGCCATATAATTCAGGGTTGCGAAGATCCAGCGAGTTCAATTTTGCCATGCGCTCAGCTTGATCCAAGTTCCGACGTAATAAAAAGCGATAGTCATTGATCGCCTTTCGGATGGTTTCTGCAAAAATAGACATGCTCAGTTCTCCGGGAGACTTTTATAAACTAAAAGCTAGTATAATAGTTAAAGCTTAAATCAACCTTAAAGAAAAATAATAACGGTTTTTAATTTTATGTATATATTTGAATTAGGTGAATATATTTTAAAATAAACCGCTATTTAGTTATTGCAAAAGACATCTAATTACCTGTTTCTACTGAATAAACGCATATTTTTGAAGATAAAACAGGAAATCCAAACTAGGCAAACTATACTCAACCTGTACAAAGTTTTTTAACGGAGAGTTGAGGATAGGATCATGAAGAAACATAATAAAGTGGTTTCACTCTTGTTGGCGTCGGCTTTGGTATTGGGGTTAGCAGGAAGCTCAACCGCTATGGCGCAACCAAGCTATTATGGACAATATTTGTGTAATTATCCCGGTTTTACTTGCGTGAAGGTACACCGTGGTGACACATGGGAAAGCTTATTCCCTAATCAGCGCGATAGAGAATTGGTCAAGCGCCTTAACCGCACCAATATGCGCGTGGGTTATCGCACTTGGATTGTCGTGCCAACCAATCTGCGACAAATTAGTAATTTGGATTTATCACCCTTTCCATTGACGATGCAAACCAATGGTCAGAAGCTTATTTATGTAAGCCTTAGCAAGCAAGCTTTCGGTGCTTATAGTGCATCAGGTCAGCTTGTGCACTGGGGTCCTGTTTCAGCGGGTCGCGGCTATTGTCCCGACACCGGTCGTCCGGGTTGCAATACCGTCACAGGTAACTTTAAAGTGTTCCGTAAGCAAGGTCCTGAATGCATCTCATCTAAGTTTCCGCTTGAAACCAATGGGGGTGCGCACATGCCTTACTGCATGCACTTTAACGGCGGGTTCGCGTTGCATGGCTCAACTTTGCCAGGCTATAACGCCAGCCACGGCTGTGTTCGAATGTTCTTTGATGATGCGCAGTGGTTGAATCAACACTTCATTAACATTGGAACACCAGTTAGAATCGTTCAGTAATATTATTGAGTAATATGATGGGCTGTATTTCGCAGCCCATTTTTTTCGTATAGGATAAAGATAGGGATAAATTGAAGAGCAGGAAGCAATGCAACTTATTTTACCGTTTAGTAAAATCACGCTTTCTTGCTTGCCTCAAGTTGGCGGAAAAAATGCATCCTTAGGTGAAATGTTTAATAAGCTTTCGCAATTAGGTATTCGAATTCCCAATGGATTTGCAACTACTTCTGATGCTTATCAAGCTTTTTTGGAATCAAATCATTTAAAGCAAACTATTTTTTCTCAATTGAAAAATTTGGATCCCAATGATATTAATCAATTAAAAAAAATAAGCAAATCGATTCAAGCATTAATTTTAAAATCTGATTTTTCACTTGAGTTTGAAACAGCGATCAATAATGCGTATCAAGAATTAAATTTAAATGCAGAGCAAAGCGTGGCTGTCAGATCATCTGCAACCGCAGAAGATTTAGACAGCGCTTCTTTTGCAGGACAGCAAGATAGCTATTTAAATGTATCTGGAATAAATAATATTTTACATTGCATTAAATTGGTTTACGCTTCTTTATTTAATGAGCGCGCTATTTCTTATCGTATTCATCATCATTTTGATCACGAAAAAGTGTCTATTTCAGTGGGCATTCAGCAAATGATTCGAAGTGATGTGGGATCAAGCGGTGTTGCATTTACGCTTGATACGGAATCGGGTTTTGATCAAGTCGTTTTTATTACGGCCGCCTACGGTTTGGGTGAAGCGATTGTTCAAGGCAGCGTTAATCCCGATGAATTTTACGTACACAAGCCAACGGAGGCTATTATTAGCCGAAAATTAGGCTCAAAAAAAACAAAAATGATTTATGCAACAGAAGGTAACGAACGTGTTAAAACTATTAGTAATACCCAACAAGATCAGCAAAGCTTTTGTTTAACAGATCATGATATTGTAATATTAGCAAAACAATGTTTATTAATCGAAAAACATTATGAAAAACCAATGGATATTGAATGGGCAAAAGATGGAGTTGATCAACAGATTTATATTCTACAAGCCAGGCCCGAAACAGCTAATACTCATAAAAATAATTCACGCCACTATATTGAGCAATATCAGATAGAAAAAAAAGATGAGCCAATCGTTATTGGTCGCAGCGTTGGGCAAAAAATCGGAAGTGGTATTGCGCGATATGTAACTGATCCAAAACAAATGGACGCCTTAAAGCAAGGTGAAATCTTAATTGCAGACACGACGAATCCTGATTGGGAACCCATTATGAAACGCGCAGCAGCGATTGTGACGAATCGCGGCGGCAGAACGTGTCACGCTGCCATTATTGCGCGGGAAATGGGAATTCCGGCGGTCGTTGGCTGCAGCAATGCAACAGCATTGATTTCTGCTAATTCGACGATCACTGTTTCTTGCGCTGAAGGCGAGACTGGTTATATTTATCCAGGCTTGGTTGATTTTAAAATTGAAAAAACACAAATTAATAATCTGGCACAGTTACCCGTAAAAATATGCATGAATTTAGCCAATCCAGAACAAGCTTTTGTAAATCAGTTTTTACCAAACGATGGCATTGGCTTAATGCGATTAGAATTTATTATTAGCAATATGATTGGCATTCATCCCAATGCAATTTTGCACCCCGAAAAAACAGATGATAAAACAAGTGCTGAAATAGCAGAAAAAACTGCGGCTTATTCGAGCCCAAAGGAATTTTATATTGAAAAATTAGCCGAAGGTATTGCTACTATTTCTGCGGCTTTTTATCCAAAACCTGTGATTGTACGATTTTCTGATTTTAAATCGAATGAATATGCTAATTTATTAGGCGGAAAAATTTTTGAACCCGATGAAGAAAATCCGATGATCGGTTATCGCGGCGCATCACGTTATATTTCAGGTAATTTTATGGAATGTTTTGAATTAGAATGTGAAGCGATTAAGCGCGTGCGCGACAATAAAAAATTAATTAACACGCATGTGATGTTTCCGTTTGTACGAACACTTTCTGAAGCCAAAAAATTAATTGAAATCACAGCAAAAAATAAATTAACGCGCGGAGAAAATAATTTAAAATTTTATATGATGTGCGAAATTCCATCGAATGCACTATTAGCTGAGGAATTTCTGCAATATTTTGATGGCTATTCGATCGGCTCAAATGATTTAACGCAATTAACATTAGGCTTAGATCGTGACTCAGCGTTGGTCGCTGATTTATTTGATGAGCGCAACGAGGCTGTTAAAATACTGCTGCATCAAATTATTACAACATGCAAAAAATTAAATAAATACGTTGGCATTTGCGGACAAGGACCATCTGATCATCCTGATTTAGCTAAGTGGCTGATGAAAGAAGGTATAGACAGTATGTCGTTGACTCCTGATTCAATTATGAAAACGCGGATTATGCTGGGGAAATAAATAATATATTGACGATACCACCTTAATCGCTTACATTTATCGCATGAATATTCAAGATCAAATGCCAAAAAATGCGTCGGATTGGCTCTGCGATAAATCATCATTGACCAAACGTTTAAAGCAATTTACAAAAAATAAAATTAGTTTTTGCTTAATGCAAGATTGGCGTCTTGAAAACTTAACTTATTCTCGAATGATCGAATGGAGATTGGATAATAATCTTTGGATTAAAGCCAATTTATTATTACCCAAAAAATCAGTCAATCAAGATACAAAGCATCTTTTAGAAATTAATACTAAACCCATCGGCGAGATTCTATTTGAAGATCTTAATTTGTCACGCACCGACTTTTTATTTCATCAAGAATCTGATTTAATTTGGACGCGAGAATCGACTTTTTGTTTTAAAAAGCAACCTATAATACTAATTGAAACATTTTACCCTGATTTTTTTAAGGCTATTATTCATGCGAGTTAAAAAATACATCCGATTAATGCGATTGAATAAACCTATCGGTATTTTTTTATTATTATGGCCAACATTGTGGGCGCTATGGATTGCATCGAATGGTCACCCTAGTTTAAAAAATATCATTATTTTTGTATTGGGTGTTATTTTAATGCGCTCTGCAGGCTGTGTGATCAATGATATTGCCGATAGAAACTTTGATTTGCATGTTGAGCGCACAAAAAACAGGCCTGTCACAACAGGAGAAATCTCGGTTCGACAGGCTAAAATTTTATTTGTGGCTTTAATTTCTTTTTCTTTTATATTAGTTTTGTTCACGAATTTGCATACTGTTTTAATTTCGTTCTTAGCCGTTGCTGTTGGGGTTATTTACCCTTTTATGAAAAGATTTTTTGATTTCCCGCAGCTCATTTTAGGATTTGCTTTTTCATTTGGCGTCCCCATGGCTTTTACAGCTGAAAATATGCCGCTGACTTGGATTACATGGCTATTAATGCTCACTAATATTTTATGGGTCATTATGTATGACACGCAATATGCCCTTGCAGATTATGCAGATGATTTAAAAATCGGCATTAAATCCAGCGCCATTTTATTTGGGATATATGACAAATTGATTATTGCCGTATTGCAATGCATGGTTATTTTATTATTTATTATTTTAGGTTTTTGTTTATATTTTTCTATCTGGTATTTTATTGCTATTTTTATCGCGCTATTATTATTTATTCATCAACAGCATCTAATTCGAACACGCAATCCCATTAAATGCTTTAGGGCATTTTTAAATAATCACTGGGTGGGCTTGGTGGTTTTTTTGGGGATTGTGTTGTCTTGACTTAAGGGACGCTTATAATATACTTATAACCGTCCCTTATTTAGCACTTATTGCCACTAAGGGACGCTTATAATATACTTATAACCGTCCCTTATTTTCTATGATTTGGAGGCAGCCATGACAATTAGCGGACTTAAAAAAAATATGTATAGTGAGGCACTCATTACCTCTGTTGCAACATTGGCTGATTTATTTAAAGCATAAGGAAGTGAGCAATATTATAAAGATACTGATGGCATGTTGTTATTCGCGTTTTGCCGGGCGGTAAAACATTCTGGATTATTATTTTAACAAGCAATACTCCCAATCCTATTGTGAAAGCATTTTATGAGCCGTATCACAGTTTGTCGAAAAGTAATTAGCTGAGAAAAACATTAAATAATGCTTACTATTGGCACTGAAGGAGCCGCGACTTTTGCCTTGTACTCAAGGCGAAATGAGCGGATTTTTTTTATTTACGTATCAAAGAAGAATCCGCTTGCTACGCCTTGAGTACAAGGCTTCGCGTGCGGTTCCTTCAAACCAATAGTAAATTAAAATTGTTGTTCTTTCTATTTTGCGATGCCAGCCATGACTTTTTAGACTTGTTTTGAAAGGAAAATTTCAGAAATTTCATAATAAGTGTGCTTTTTTATTTTCTCAGCTATATCATGAAAATCGAGTTAAAGCAGATAGCACTGCGGACAGAGGCTTATTTTAGCGAATTTCTAAACCAAGTTCTCAATGTCTTTTCGCCTAAATTATCGTAAATATAGGATAAATATTTTCTTAAGTTTTTCTTAAAAGCCGCTGTTTTAGCAGGTTTATTTTTCATGTTGGGCACATGATGAATAAACCCACTGAAATATTTTTGACAAAAATCAGTGTAATCCTGCGTGAATAATAAAAAAGTATGCCACATATCATCGATTTCTTTCATTTCGCTGTGAATACCAGCGGAAAATTGCAGCGATGTCTTTTTAGGATGCAGCATGACTGCTTTCTGATGTTTTCGAATCAACCAAAAATATTTTAAAAGTTCTGTCAGGGCTTCTTTTGGTTTTAAATGATTATTGGGATAATCTTTTTGGTACCGCGCCAGCAAATCTTTATTTTTATATTTTAAAATTTTATCGAGTGTCATAAATTATCTTAAAACAAATTACTTCTGACGTGGCATGCAACCAAAGCACGTGTGGTGACAATGCATTTTAGCCGATTTATTTTTTAAGATTTTATTGATTAAAGTATTTTTCATGCTGCTTCTCTTGTGGTTTGGTTCATATGGCCGGAACGTTCTGATAATACAATCAGTCATGCGGATCTGTCTAGCTACTCAAGGCTTGTAGACGCAAAAAATACCCGAATCCGTGTATAGCGACAAAATAAGATCCTATAATAATACTGTAAGTGCTAATATAGAGTCTTGTTTTGTCAAATTGGTGCTTTATGCCTCACCACGTCTATATCATAGAATGCAGCAATAATAGTTTTTACACAGGCTATACAACGGATGTCAAACGCCGCTACAAGGAGCATGCGGAAAGTGATAGCTCATGAAGATTAAGTAAAATATAATGATAAAAAGCTGGCGCAAAAGAAGACAAAGAATACATCATCAAAGATGGTGATATTATTTTGTTTCGGTTCAACCTTTAGGAAATATAACATGCCCGCAAAAAAATATTCTTTTAATAACGACGCAAGAACAAACCACTATATTGTTACAAATGAAACATTAGACAAAAAAGAACTAGAAACTTTAGCGCAGCTTTTATTATCTTTTCCACATGCTGCAAACACAAGTACCTGGCCTGAAGCATTTAGGGCGCTAGATTTAACTCATACGCCGAAAAAATTATTAAAATTAGCAGCGAATGCTTACGATCAGTTTGGCAATACCGTATTGGGTGTCGTTGCAGAATATGGCAATGATCTTTCAGCGCTGCAAAAGTTAGTGAGCATGGGCGCAGATGTAAATGAGCCAGACCATCTTCACAATAAATTACCGATTCATTGGGCGATCGACAATAAAGCTTCATCTCGCAATCGAGATTCTGTGGAAGCGATAGCGGGTCTTAAATTTTTAGTCGCAAACGGAGCGGACTTAATGCTACCGCGCGATAGAGGAGATGGATCACCTCCCATATCAACTCTGCAATATGCGATTGGCCTAAAATATACTGCAGCCGTCTCTTTTTTAAAAATAAGAATTTTAAAACCAGTTTCGAATTCGGAAGAACATGCCTCACCACGTTTATATTATAGAATGTAGCAATAATAGTTTTTACACAGGCTATACAACGGATATTAAACGTCGCTACAAGGAGCATCAAGCAGGCTCTGTAAAATGCAAATACACGCGCAGCTTTCCGCCTAAAAAATTAGTTGCTGTTTTTGATTTTAAGACAAAATCAGAAGCGCTCATATTTGAAAATCAAGTCAAAAGTTTATCAAGGGCTCAAAAAATCGAAATGCTAGCAAGGCACGAAGACAAGCCAGGCAAAGTGAAATCGCGCTATTATTATTTATTCATCAGCAGCATTTAATCAAAACACGCAACCCCATTAAATGCTTTAGGGCATTTTTAAATAATCACTGGGTGGGCTTGGTGGTTTTTTTGGGGATTGTGTTGGGGTGATCGAGCAATTAATTAATATATCGTTCTGTCTGGAGTCTGTTTCCAGACAGAACGATATGCATGATATTTGATTTATAGTTCTGTCTGGAGTACTATTCCAGGTAGAACGATTTTGAGAATATTTGATATATCGTTCTGTGTGGAAAAATTAAACCGCAAATAATCAGGTAATTCGCTATGTATTTAGTTGGCAGACAAAATGGGTTAGATATTCTAGAGCATTGTTTTTCAACAAAAAAACCGGAATTTATTGCCGTGTATGGAAGGCGCCGCGTCGGAAAAACCTATTTGATTAGAGAGTTTTTTTCAAAAAAACAAGGCATTATTTTTTTTAATGCCACAGGATCAAAAGACGGGACACTGCAGGAACAAATTGCCCACTTTACGAGCCAACTTGGAGAGGCATTTTTTGGAAGCGCTAAACTTCAACAGGAAAAGAACTGGGATGGTACCTTCAAAACATTAACTGACGCTATTAAAAATGCGCCGAAAGACAAAAAGATTGTTTTATTCTTAGATGAAATTCCATGGATGGCGACAAAAAATTCTCGCTTATTGCAATCTTTAGATTACTACTGGAATCAACATTGGTCGAACGATCCGAGAATAAAATTAATTATTTGCGGATCGTCATCATTATGGATTCTCGATAAGGTGATTAATAACCACGGTGGTCTGCATAATAGAGTGACGGAAACATTGCGCCTAGAACCATTTAATTTATCGGAAACGAAAAACTTTCTACATCATGCGGGTATTAAACTAAATCACAAGCAAATTACACAGCTTTATATGATCATGGGCGGCATTCCGTATTATTTAAATAAAATTAAAAAGGGGCTGTCTGCAACGCAAATGATAGAATCACTTGCCTTTAGAAAAGATAATTTTTTTATCAAAGAGTTTGACAATCTTTTTTCATCGCTGTTTGAACGTTATCAAGACTATATTGATATTATTAAAGTTATTGCAGCGCATCGATATGGAATAGGACAAGATGCATTATTTCAAAAAGTGTCTACTTCGGCAAAAGGCAGTGGAGGGTTAGCAAAATTAAAAGCGCTGGAAGAAGCGGGCTTTATCATGAGCTTCAAGCCAACTTATCATAAAAAGAAAGGCATCTATTATAAAGTTATCGATGAATTTACCTTGTTTTATCTGTCATGGGTTGAGCCATTGCGAGAAACGCTGCTAAAAGGCGGTATGAAAAAAGGCTATTGGGATAAACAGCAATTGTCTTCCGCATGGAAAAGCTGGACTGGCTATGCATTTGAAGCGATTTGTTATAAGCATATTTTTCAAATCAGCGATGCACTTCATCTTAGCCCAACCGCTATTCCTACAACCTGGCGCTATATCCCCAAGAAAAACTCGAATGAAAATGGCGCGCAGATTGATTTATTATTTGATCGCGATGATGATGCTATTACAGTGTGCGAAATCAAATATACAGATCAAGCTTTTCAGATTGACAAACAATATGCGAAAAAATTACTGAGCAAAGTCGATGTATTTAAAAAAAGAACCAAAACTGAAAAGCAGTTATTTATTTCGATGATTTGCGCAAGCGGTCTTCAACCTTCTATGTATTCCGAAGAAATAATTACTAACACGGTTGTGCTCGATGATTTATTTAAACCGCGAGATGAATAATGAAAAAATACATTTTCACTTTACTATTATCTTTATTTTTAATGCCATTTTGCTATGCAAATACTCCCTTTATTATTGGAAAACCCTTGCCGCACTGGCAAAGAGGCGAGTTGGATATTTATCATATTCATGAAGGCGCGGGAAATTCGACATTAATGATTTTTCCTGATGGCACAACATTATTATATGATTTAGGTGATTTGGTGATAGAGCCACAAGATACTATTTTGCCAGAGCATTCAGCTGTTTTACCGAATAATACAAAAACACCTTATGAATGGGTTGCGCTTTTTATTAGACAATTTGCACCGCATCCTGATGTTTTAAATTACGTTGTGATTTCACATTTTCATTTTGATCATATGGGCGAATGGAATTTCAATCGTAAAGCTGAATTAAATGGTCATTATAAATTAATTGGCGTTGCAGGATTAGCTGATCTCATTCATATTCACACTTTAATTGATCGTAGCTTTCCCGATTATAATCACCATGGCGACTTTCCAAATAATTTAAACACCTATTTAAATTCAAAAAATCAATATGCAAAATTAACAGCATTAACAATGCAAAATTATAAAAGATTTGTGAATTATCAAATAAAAGAAAAGCATTTAAATGTAGAAAAATTTATTGTGGGTAGCAATCAGCAAATCCGCATGATATATCATCCCAACCCTAATTTTAAAGTACAAAATATTATTGGAAATGGTTATGTCTGGACTGGGAAAAATTTAAATACATATCATTTTTTTCCGTTAGCTGAAAATGATTTTGCTGGTAACAATGCAGAACCTGAAAATGATTTATCAAACGGTTTTCGAATCGATGATGGTGCATTTTCCTATTTTACAGGCGCTGATATAACGGGTCGTGAATTATCAGGAAAAGATGTGAGTTCTTCTGCAGAAGCGAATGCTTCGCCCGTTATTGGTCCAGTTGATGTTGCAACAATGGATCATCACGGATTTGATGATTCGCAAAGTAATATTTTTATTAAAACCTTAAGACCGTTAGTCTGGGTGCAGCAAAATTGGGCAGCATCGCAAACCACGATAGATATGCTGCTTCGAACAACTAATTTGCAAAATTATAATTATTCTCGCGATTTATTTGCAGTTCAGTATTTTAAATTAGATGATTTAGTATTGCCTGCGTTTGGCGGACACGGTCAACATGCCATTGAGCAATATTATAAAAGCACCGATGGGCATGTTGTTATTCGCGTTTTTCCGGGCGGTAAAACATTCTGGATTATTATTTTAACAAGCAATACTCCCAATCCTGTTGTGAAAGCATTTTATGGGCCGTATCACAGTTTGTCGAAAAGTGATTAGCTAGATTAGAATTTGATAACAGGTGTGCTTTTTTCATATCAAGAAAGTAAAACTTGCAAGTCCAAAAAATACCAGAACCGTGTATAGTGACAAAATAAGACTCTATAATAGCATTGCAATTGCTATTATATGGCCTTATAATGACAACTATATTGATATTATAAGACCATATTTATGCAACGATCACTCACAAAAGAACTTGAACTCTGGAAGGGTCATCCGCTTAGAAAGCCTTTGATTATGCGGGGTGCGAGGCAGGTTGGCAAATCGTTTTTAATCATAGAATTCGGGAAAACCTTTAAGAATTTTGTCTCGATCAATTTTGATAAAGAGCCAAAAGCCAAAGTGCTTTTTCAAGGCTCAAAAGACCCTGTTAATTTACTCAGTTTGCTGATGGCCTTTACCAATCAAAAGATTATTCCGGGCGAGACATTGCTATTTTTTGATGAAATTCAGGAGTGTGAAGAAGCGTTACAAAGCCTTCGATACTTCAAAGAAGAGTTGCCAGAATTGCATGTGATTGCAGCAGGGTCATTATTAGAATTTGCACTAGAAAAAATAGGCATGCCCGTCGGTCGCGTGCAATTTATGTATTTATACCCTTTGTCATTTGACGAATATTTAATTGCGATGGGGAAAACAGAGCTCAATGATTATCGAAAAAGAAAAAATATTAATTCTGTTATTCATGAAAAATTATTAGAAGAAATAAAATATTACACATGGCTCGGCGGTATGCCAGCTGTTGTCGATGCATGGCGCTTGCATCGCGATGTAAAATTTTGCGAAGAAGCGCAAGATCAAATTATCTTAGCCTATCGACAAGATTTCGAAAAATACGCAAAAAAACATCAAATTCCACTGGTGAATAAAATATTTGATCAAGCAGGAATGCAGTTAGGTCAAAAATTTAAATACAGTAAAGTGGATGACAGCGTTCGAAGCGCTACATTAAAATCAGCCCTGGAATTATTAATTAAAGCGGGTGTTGTACATAAAGTCTGTCACACGAGTGCACAAGGCTTCCCCTTATCCGCCACGATGGATACCGACAAATTTAAGATATTTTTCTTCGATATTGGTTTATTGCAGCGTTTGCAAGGAATAAATTTAAAAGAGTGGTTGCTATCCCCTCTTTCGGTAACTTACATGGGTGCAATGGCCGAGCAATTGGTTGCGCAAGAATATATTGCCTATACCTCTATCTCAAATCCACCTGAATTATATTACTGGCAGCGCGAAGCAAAACAAAGCAATGCCGAAGTTGATTTTATTTTTAATGCGCATCATAAAATTATTCCAATTGAAGTAAAATCAGGCAGCAGCGGTCGATTAAGAAGTATTCATTTATTTTTAGAAACGCATCCACATTCAACAGAAGGTCTGGTGATTTCTGAGCATGCCGCCTGGATACAAAATAATTTAACTGGAATTTCTTTTTATGCATTGCAAGCATGGCTGGGTGAAGAAAAATAAAATGCCTCACCACGTCTATATCATAGAATGCAGCAATAATAGTTTTTACACAGGCTATACAACGGATATTAAACGCCGCTACAAGGAGCATCAAGCAGGCTCTGCAAAATGCAAATACACGCGCAGCTTTCCGCCTAAAAAATTAGTTGCTGTTTTTGATTTTAAGAAGAAATCAGAAGCGCTTGTATTTGAAAATCAAATCAAAAGTTTATCAAGAGCTCAAAAAATAGAGATGCTCACAAGGCACGAAGGCAAGCCAGGTAAAGTGAAAGGCAAAGTGAAATGATCGGAATAGACTCCGAATTTGCACGACATATTCGGAGTTGACTCCGAAGAATTAAGCCAACTTGCTGTAAAATTATTGAAATAATCTCTCCACTATGCTTTACTATCGGAATAGACTCCGAATTTGCACGACATATTCGGAATTGACTCCGAGAGATAAAGCATGTTGCAGAATCGTTTATTAGTATTGAGCAAAAACTATAGCTTGTTTTTATTTGGCGCGCGGGGCGTGGGCAAAAGCACGCTAGTTGAAAATACGTATCGAATTGACACAACACAAAATACTTATATCAATTTATTAGACACAATCGTTGAAGATCGCTTTGCGCGAAATCCTATGGAACTGGTTTCTATTGTTGATGCCATGTCTCACCAAGAAAAATATGTGGTTATTGATGAAATTCAGAAGGTGCCCAAATTATTAGATGTTGTGCATTTATTAATTGAAACTAAAAAATGTGGAAAATATTTTATCTTAACGGGTTCGAGTGCGCGTAAATTAAAATTAGCGGGTGTTAATTTACTGGCCGGCCGCGCATTCGTGAATCATTTGTATCCGTTTTCTTATCTTGAATTGGGCGCTCAATTTGATCTTGCCTCTGCATTATTGTACGGCATGTTACCCGGTATTTTTAATTTTAAAGCTCCAGATGAAAAGCAGCAATTTTTACGAGCTTACACACTGACTTATTTAAAAGAAGAAATTTGGGCAGAGCATTTAATTAAAAATCTTGAGCCTTTTCGAAAATTTTTAGAAGTAGCCGCGCAATCAAACGGAAAAGTTATTAATTATTTAAATATTGCAAGAGATGTAGGCGTTGATGACAAAACAGTTAAAAATTATTTCTCATTATTAGAAGATACTTTGCTGGGATTTTTATTAGAGCCTTATCATCACTCTTTTCGAAAACGCTTGCACCAAGCCCCTAAATTTTATTTTTTTGATGTGGGCGTGACGCGCGCCTTAGCACGAATGCTAAGTACTGTACCAATGCCTGGAACAAGCTATTTTGGCGATTTATTTGAAAGTTTTATTGTCACTGAATGCTTAAAATTGGCTTCTTATTTTCAGCCGGACTATAAATTTTCATACTTAATGACCGGCGCTGGCGTTGAAATTGACTTGGTGGTTGAAAGGCCAGGAAAGCCATTATTATTAATTGAAATTAAAAGTTCAAATGAAATTCGCGCGGAAGATTTGCGCTTACTACAAAATATGGTAACTGAAATGGGCTCGTGCGAGGCTGTTTGTTTTTCAAATGAAATACGCAAAAAGAAAATTGGTAGTGTGGCCATTTATCCTTGGGACAAGGGAATTGCTGAGTATTTTCAATGACACCAAAATCGTTTTCCATTTTAAAAATCATTTTGCTGCTAGCGCCCTTTGTTTTGGCCTTGCCGGTTGCCATGGATATTTATGTGCCGGCGCTGCCGAGTATCGCAACATTATTTCAGGTTTCAGCCGGGAAAATGCAATTAACACTGGCTGTCTTTATGTTTACAGCAGGATTGATGCAATTATTTATTGGGCCACTGTCTGATCAGCGTGGCCGTAAATCTATTTGTTTTGTAATGACTTTAATTTTTGCGCTGGGTACCGTGTTATGCGCGCGTGCTCACAGCGCAAATCAACTTATTATTTTTAGGTGCATTCAAGCGATGGGCGCTTGCGGAATGATGGTCATTGGCTTTGCCATTGTGCGTGATTTATATGCCGGGAAAAAATCAGCGCAAGTGTATAGCTATTTAAATGGGCTGATTTCATTTTCGCCGATGTTTGCGCCATTTATCGGCAGCTATTTAGATGTTTATTTTGGCTGGCCATCTACTTTTTTAGCTTTGCTTATTATTGCAGGAGCATCTTTAATTGTTATTGCTTTATATTTACCCGAAACATTACATAAAAATAATCGGGTTTTATTTAATATTTCGATTATAAAAAAATATAAAGAAATTTCCAAAAACCCTATTTTTATGCTATACAATGCGACAGGCGCAATCGGTTTGTCTTATTTATATTTATTTTGCTCTATTTCGCCTTATGTGATTATTCGCCTTTTGCATATCCCTGAAATTTATTATGGCCTGTATTTTTGTTTTATGGGAATATCGTTTTTTATTGGCAGCTTTTTGTCGGGTTATATTGTTCATCGTTTAGGTATTTTTAATACTGTTATTCTCGGTATTTTTATCACATTAATGGGCGGTATCACCATGACGCTGTGGTATTTTATCACGGGCTTAACGATTCATAATTTTATTTGGCCGATGCTATTAATTGGCATTGGCGGCACATTCTGCATGGGAGCTGGCAATGGCGGCGCGATGGAGCCTTTTGCTGAAAATGCAGGTGCAGCATCTGCATTGGGCGGCGCGATTCGATTTGTTTTTTCGTCTCTTCTGGGTTCGTTACTAATTACTACCAAAGTAACATCAACTTTACCACTTGCCATTCCTGCTGTTATTTTTAGCATTATTGAATTAATTGTTTTTCTGAAATATAAAAATCTATTAAAATTTTCTGAATGATTACTTGATTTCTTTTATTAACAAATCAAGTAATTCATGTTCTTTTAAAAAAACTAAATCTTTTTGAATGACTTGTGAAATTAATTTTTCGACATTTTTATTCATGCGCTGCGTTAACAGCCCGTGTGTTTTGGGAGGCGCAATAATAACGAGCTGATTAAACTGATCGTGCGTTCTTGCTTCATCTAATGCATTGCATAACTCAAGCATAAACTGATCTATTTTAATTTCTTTGGGATCAGTCTGCTGTGAATAGGCGCCATGACCGCCGGCATCACTTTTATAACGTCCTGCGCTGTCTGACACGAGATCAAAGTCTTTTTCTCGGTTTTCTGGATGATTAATTTCTTTGATTAAATTAAGCTTTTTATCTGCTTTACAAAAAGAAAAAATGCGGCATTGATTTGAATTTGTTAACACTATCCATTGCATAGTACCACTCCTTTGAAAATCTATTGTAGCTGGTTTACCACAACTTTTACTAGAGTTTAATAATTTGTTGCTATATATTATGTATTACAAATGGAGTTTAATGGATTGGGAGTGCGCCGATGATGGCATCACTGTTTTCTTTATGGTTTCTGGTCACTATAGCTGCCTGGACTGGATTTCGACGAACCGCGATTACCTTATTTGTCATAACATTGCTGCTGGCTTGCATTGTGTTTAATCATCATTTGACATCATCGATTAATATTCAATTATAACTGAGGTAAAAATGAAGCCTTTTCAAAATAAACGATTATTTGTTTTTCTAAATGCGATTGAAGTCATAGGTATTTTTATTGTTTTATTAATGGCAAGTTCATTTGAATTTATTTTTCATGAATTGCCTTGTCCGCTTTGTTTATTGCAACGTGTTGGCATGGTTGGTATTTGCATTGGCTTATTATTAAATCTTCGATTTAAAGCACATCCTGCGCATTATTCTTTAACGTTACTCAGCGCTTTATTGACAGGATTTGTTGCGCTACGACAAGTTGCGCTACATGTTGTACCAGGCACAGGCAGTTATGGTGATCCAATTTTTGGTTATCACTTATATACTTGGTCGTTTATATTATCAATGTGCGTTTTAATTTATACATCGATTGTATTAGCATTTGGCGCGCAATACGATGGAAAACATTTGCAAACTACTTCGTGGAAAACAGCAGTGAATTTTTGCTTTGCATTGGTTGCGGCTATTATCATTGTCAACGTTGCTTCAACTTATGCTGAATGCGGCTTAAAAGCCTGTCCCGATAATCCGACAAGTTATTTTGGATAATATGCTGCGTGCAGCTCAAGTCGCGCTTGACCAGCTATAAATTAAGGCGAAATGCTACCACTTAATATTATCCACCATAATGCCGAACCCAGCACAACACCCAAAACCATTGCTGCCGCGTAATTAAAATTCTGATGCGTCGAGCCAATACCCCGCTGTTATTTTCAGCATTATTGAATTAATTGTTTTTCTGAAATATAAAAATCTATTAAAATTTTCTGAATGATTACTTGATTTCTTTTTTTAAATATAAAACAATAAGTTACAATGCAAAGTTAATTTTATTATTGTTTCTGCTATACTATCTATAAGAAAGCAAAGAAATCGGGGGATTGATGACGAATAAAAATAATAAGTCGTTGATTTTAAAGCTGATTAGGTTGGCCCCACTAGTCTTGACTTTAATTTTATTATCATCAAACACTATTGCTTCGCAAGTTACATTTAGCGTTGATCCTGCATCAACTTGTATTGCAGCGGGCCTTTGCACAACCTCTGGCGGCACCGCGACAACTACCGCCCCCGTGGTCGTCACTCCAACCGTGGTCGTCACTCCAACCGCCTATTATACGACTCAGCAGGCGGCCACATACTCTGTGTGTCGTAACCACTTTAGTCCCTACAACCTGACAATAACTGGCGGATATTACTACACCAGCTCCAGTGTCTATGGTAAATGCAGCATTCCTCCCGCCACCTCTCTTGCTAACTGTCAAACAGCCGCTGTCAATCAAACCTACAATTACGGCGCCACTGCTGTATTACCTTCTGCCGATACCTGTGTTTATATCCCTGCTGGATTAACTTCTCGGCAAGAAGTTACGGCCATGCAATGCGCTGTTATCAAGGGATTAAATGAAGGACAATGGGTTTTTCTCGACGCTATTAACCATTGCAAGGTTCCCAGCAACGTAACGAACCTCGCTGAATGCCAAGCAGCGGCAAAAGCAACAGCTCTTGGTGATGCAAACAGTTGTCTTGCAATGCCTCAGAAATAATTTTTTGTGCAGTTTGTCAGACAAGCCTCAATCGCCTTGTTTTGATGACACAAAATAGCAAAATCACAGTGATTATAATAAAAAAGTTTATAATCATCCCGATATTTCGAAATGATCCCACGTAAGTGTAACCTGCAATTTGAAGTGCGATTGATGTAAAAATAAGTCGTCCACCTTGCATAATCGCTGACACCTGTCCTTTTGCCTCTGGCATAAAATTCAAACAAATCGGATAAAGCAAAGTGCTTGGAATAATTTGCCCCGCGACAAAAATAAGCATAGACAGCGTAATGAGCAATGGGTTCGCGCTATTTAAAACAGAAAGCACAGCAATCATCACAATACTTATCATAAAAATTTGCAAAGTAATAATCAGCATTTTTTGCTGATTATAATTTTTATTTTTAATCATAAAACCAAACACAATACTGCCAATTGCAAACACCAGCGCTAATATGCCTTGATAAAATCCAAAGTGCTGAAGACTTACGCCAAACTCTTTTATGTATAACAGCGGCGACATACCGACAAAAATCCAATACGGTACAAAGCTAAAAAGAAACATAGCAATTAACAGCATTAACGGCTTTGATCGAAATACGTGAATATAACCGTGTGGTAAAATTGCTTCTGGATTTTTGGGTATTTTATAAGATGGAATAAAAAGCAGTGTCATCAATAATGTAATTAATCCTAATATTAATAGCGCCGCAAAATTACCTTGCCAATGAAAATACAAAGCAATATAACTACCAAGAACAGGCGCTGCGGCGACCGCAGTATTCATAGAGCCATTTAACATTGCCATTAAAAACTGTTGTTGTTTAATGGGATAAATATCCGCAATAATTAAAAAACTTAAAATAGCCGGAGCGGCGATGCCAATACCTTGCAATAATCGACCGACCAGTAGAAAGCCATAGTCTTTTTCGCATAAGCATAAAATACTGCCAATAATAAAAATAATGAGTCCAAGCAAAATAATGGGTTTGCGGCCAACGCGATCTGCAAGCTTACCGACGAAAAATAAGCTTGCGCAATACCCTGTAAAATTAATAGATAATAGTGCTTCAACCCAAAAAGGTGTTAAATTAAAATAACGTTGTAATTGCGGAAAACTGGGAACAAATAAATCAAACTCCATGCCAGTTAATAAATCCATAAAAATAATGGCGATTAAGATCATGCTTGCATTATAATTTTTTTTCATTGGGCAAGCCTGTTGTTAATTATTTTCTCTGTATAAAAATATAATATAGGTTTAATAGCTTGTAAAACAAGCTTTCTTAGGCCAAAATGATCTTTTTAACGGCACGAACATGACCCATTTGCATTTTTATCTCTATTTTATACTGACTTTCGTCGCTTTTATTGCGGCAACGATTGATACGCTGGCGGGCGGTGGCGGCCTGATTACTGTGCCTGCGATTTTGCTTGCTGGCATGAATCCCGTCATGGCGCTCGGGACCAGTAAATTGCAATCTGCTATCGGTGAACTATCAGCCTGTTTGTATTTTATGAAAGATAAAAACGTCAATTATAAAGTGCTTAAAATGGGTTTGTTATTTGTGATTATGGGCTCTATTATTGGAACCGTTTTATTGCAAATAACGCCGACGGTTAAATTAGAAGATATTATTCCGTGGTTATTATTATCTGTTTTAATTTATTTTATTTGGACGCAGCGCTCAAAATTTCAAAATAATACCAATCAAATTTTAATTTTTGGAAATAAAAAATTATTTGGACTAGGTTCCGTGATTGGCTTTTATAACGGATTTTTCGGGCCCGGAACGGGTTCAATCTGGGCATTAGCGTTAATGCGCGTGTTTAAATTAAATTTACAGCAGGCAACGATTTATGCAAAGCCGTTAAATTTAGCAGGGAATTTAAGTGCGCTCTCTATTTTTATTGTCGCTGGTCGCGTTAATTTTTTGGCGGCGCTGTTGATGGGCTTGGGATCTTATGTGGGTGGAAAGTGTGGCGCATCACTGGTTATTTATAAAGATATCAAATGGCTAAAAATTACTTTTTTATTAATCATGTCAGTGAGCACCGCTGCGACGTTTTGGAAGTATTATTGATTTAAGAAGAGATGAAAATTGTGCTAAGCCAGGGGTTTTGTTATTAAAAAAATCCGCATCAATATTTTAGAATTGCGATCCCAGGCATGCTTTTTCAGACTTGTTTTTGGGTTGTGAATTATTATTATATTCTGTAATTATTCAGCCTCTCACAGCAATTAACTAGAAAGTCCCCTCTCCCGCAAGCGTTTTTAGCGCAGCGGGAGAGAGGGACAGGGTGAGGGTTTTTGAAAACTCCGCGATGGATGAGCCTCATTCGCGTTAATTATGCATTCAATTTAAAACAAGTCTGAAAAAGCATGCCTGGCATTGCAAAATTGCGAATTGTAAGGGCATCAAACTTTTTCAGCACCAACACTTTCATGCGTCCACTTTTTTGTTGTTGGTGCTGTGTAATTTTCAAATGAATTAATGAGCTCGTTCGGTGATTCATTTAAAATAATCATGTCGCGATAAATTTGCTTCATAAAGCCTTGTGAAACCGCGTGATCTAAAAATTTTAATAGGTAATCGTAATATCCCGTACTATTTAATATCCCGCACGGTTTTGCGTGATAACTTAATTGTGCAAGCGTATACACTTCAAAAAATTCATCTAATGATCCTGAGCCACCTGGCATCATGATAAATCCATCTGAAAGCTCTGCCATTTTTGCTTTTCGTTCATGCATGGTATTTACAACATGTATTTCAGTTAGTTTTTCATGTGCCAATTCGACATCAACTAAATGCCTTGGAATAACGCCAATTACTTTCGCATTATTGCTTAACATACGATTCGCAATTTTACCCATCATGCCAATTTTTCCACCGCCATAAACTAACGTGATATTTTTTTCACTTAATGCGTCAGCGCATTTTTCTGCAAGCTCACCATAGCAATCTAAATTGCCAGCGCTAGAACCACAATAAACAGCGATGTTATTTATTTTATAAATACTCATATTACAGCCTCTATTTTTTGAATTAGCGATAATCGTGTTGACACAACTCTCGCAGAATTATTAATACCAAATAACATGGTTGCCCCAAAAAGAAACGCATAAATACTTTGCTGCGCCTTGCCTTTTGAGGCAATAGAAAAAGCAGGTGATAACCCTAAGATATTAGGAATAACCATTATGCTTGCAAAAAAGCTTAGAAACGAGCGAATAAAATCCAATACAAAACTTAATGTCCATATTATTTTTTCAAATTGATTTTTGTTTTCAGATAAAGGCGATTCAATAAATTCTTTAGCGGTTATTAGATTTTCTTTTTTTATTAATACAACATAACAAAGCACCCATTCAAAAATAAGCAAAACTCCCATTGTTACGCTTAATACATCCATTTCCATTGGGATTTTTCCTTTTTCAAAAACAGTTGTTTGCACTAAAATTCCTGCAAACATAGATGCAATCCAAATGCCTGATTTCGGACAGGACATAACAAAGGCGGAAATTAAATTTGAATGACCATTTTTTATTTCTAAAATAGGTTGAGAAAAAATTGCAAATAACGCCATTAAGAAATTAATTGTTCCATATGAAATCTGCGTTATATTATTTTTTTGAATCAACATTTTGAAATCAGGATCAAGCTGTGCAATATTAAACGCTGAGAAAATAACGCCCATGCGCGCGATGGTAAAAATAAATTTTTCATATTGCGTTATTTTTTGAGGCTCATTGCGATAAGTTTTCAATGCATGAATCGATGTCGTTGATAAAATAGCAATCGATGCGGTTGCATAACAAAAATAATCGCCTGATGATTCTTTTAATTTATCAGCTTTGCCGCAAGCAAATATCAAATTGCGGGTACCAAAAAAAATGCCGGCAAAGGCGCGCAGAAAATTAAATTTTTCTGAAAAATCATACGCTTTTTGAAAATAATATTTTGTCATGATTGAGAGTCTAAAAGATGAGCTATATTATGTCAATATAATTGAAATATATTTTAAAATATCTTGCAACTAATTGTATTTTATAATATTATGTTGTCATATTTGGCGACATAATTCTAGGTAATCATGGAAATTAATTTAGCAAACTCTTTAAATCATATTGGTTTAAATCATAACGAGGCCATGATTTACGAGGCTTTATTATCGTCAGGGCCAACAACTATTTTGCTACTGGCTAAATCTACCGGCATAAAACGCTCGACTGTTTATAATACGGTGGATTCGTTAGTTTCAAAAGGTTTGGTGCATCATGAAATTGTAGGCGCCAAAAAATTAATCGCCGCTGAAAATCCGGATCAATTAAATTTAATGCTATCAAAACAGAAACAATTATTAGAATCCATTTTGCCAAGATTGCAAGCATTGCATACTGATATGAGACCATCAGAAAGCTTAATCAAGCAATTTCACGGCCTTCAAGGTATTCGCGCTGTTTATTCGAATTTACTCAATGACTTAAATGATGGCGATGACTATTTGGTTATTTCAGATCAAAGCAAGTGGCACAATTTAGATCCTGAATTTTTTGAGCATTTTATCAAAAAGCGCGCGAAATTAAATTTAAAAATAAAATTATTATTGCAAGATACGACGCATGCTAAAAAATATCAAAAAAAACAAGACGAGTATAACGAAACCATTAAATTATTACCAACGCATATTAATTTAAATATTAATATGGTGATCACGAAAAACAAAATAGTGCACGTGCATTTAATTAATCCTATTTTTGCACTTGTTATTGAGAATAAAAGCTTTATTCAAATGCACCAGGTGCTATTTAATTTATTGTGGGATGTTTTTTAATTTTGAAATAAGACGCGATATGGTGCACAGGGCTAGCCGATGCGCACTACTCTTAAATACTATCTGTTGTGCGATCTAATTGATCAGCAATATATTTATTAATACTAACGTGATGCTGTGTCGCAGCAATAGCGACTCTTCTGTGCAGTTCTGAACCTAAGCGAATATTTAAACTGCCTTTAAATGGAATTTCAGGAGTAATTTTTTGTTTTTGACAGGTTTCAAGATAATCATCAACCGCTTCATGAAATGCTTTTTTTAATCCAACCGCATTAGTTGCTTCGAAATTGACAAGCGCTCGAATAAATTCTATTTTTCCGTGAAAGATAAGATCTTGTTCATCAAAATGAACCGAGCCATAGTAACCATTGTAATTCATAAAATCTTTCATAATAATTTCTCCTGCTTTAAGAGATTAATAATATCCTCTAACTGATAGCGCTTTAGTATGGGTCTTGGGTGCGGCTTGTGCATCATAATTGGCGGACAACTTGAATGTATAAACCTAACTCGAGACCCGCCGGTTTTTCCAGCGCTAATTTGCTGATACCCAAAGCTATTTAACACAGCGCAAAGCTCATTCCAAGTAAAGTCCGTTGGTCTCCTTAAAAATCGATCCAATAATTTTTCGCGCTTTGTCATATTCCTTAAATCACATCATAGCAGGTTATTTTACAAGATGCAACTAATTTTAGTTGCATTTTCTTCTTGTTAAAAATCAATTACCTATCCTCACCAATCACAAAAATTATTAGCTATCATAGTGATTTTTACTTGTTTTGCAATACCGTGTTTTTTGAAAGCAAGACGACATTACATTGCCAGGCATGCATTTTCAGACTTGTTTTTGGGTTGTGAATTATTATTATATTCTGTAATTATTCAGCCTCTCACAGAAATTAACTATAAAGTCCCCTCTCCTGCAAGCGCTTTTGCGCAGCGGGAGAGGGACAGGGTGAGGGTTTTTGAAAATGGATTAGAAATAAATCAAAAAGAATCCGCTCATTGCGCCTTGAGTACAAGGCTACAGTCGCGGTTCCTTCAAACCAATAGCAAATATGACATTAAGCTATCTTTATTCAATTTCAACCGCGTCATTTAATTTTTTAACAGTGTTATTTCCCGTTAATGATCTTAATTGCATGATACAAATTTCGTTTAATTTTTTTAAACGATCGGGCTGTGATAATTCCATTCGAATAAATTCAGCGTTCATCGCTTCGATATTAACCAATACTAAAAGCTGTTCAATCGTTGCATGCTCGCGCATATTGCCTTCTAAATCTGGATTAGCATCGCGCCATTGCTTTGCTGTAACTCAGGACTCAACCAAGAGCCAAATTCAAAGGCAATGTCTTTGTGGGCGTAAGTCCCACCACCGTATCGACCTGAACGTGATTGGACCCCAATCGCATTCGTAGCATCTGTCCATTTTTTGGGCGTAAGACTAAAACTGTTTAAACCAGCCTGGGTTTTAAAGGTGTCGAATTCGAGACCTTTAAAATTTAAGTTATGCATCTGCTCCCAAATACCCAAGAACTCCAAGGTATTGCGATTTCTCATCCACTTATAAATTAAATCATCGCCACCAAATTTTTTGGCCATATCAGTTAGGCAAATATAATCTTCCTCGTGCTGAGAAAGAATAATATTGCGCAATACCGTGTTTTTGATAAAACAAGCGGGGTAACTAACTTTCTCGCGAAACAAACCGAAACACACAAACCATCAAAAATAATCCGATTAAGAAAATCGCGGGCATAATCCAAGCGCCTGCGACGTGCAGCGTGCTGAGCAAAAAAGTCAGGCATTGAGATTATCAAAGCCTACTCTCCACAAGCCAAGGGACGTGTTGAGCGTAATCATGCAGTATACCAAGATCGTCTCGTAAAAGAGCTTAAATTGCAAAACATAACGACTATTGAAAAAGCCAATGAATTATTAAGCAATAACTTCGTTAATTACTTAAATGAAAAATTTGCAAAAACGATGGAAAATGGAATAATGAAGCGATAAAATTTGTGGCATGAAATATGAAACAAGGAATGAAAATGCTAACGCTTGCACAAATGCAATTCTATCAAGAAAACGGATATGTTGTTATTCCGGCTGTTTTTTCATCAGATGAAATAAAAACTCTGTCTGATTCAACCGAAAAATTAGCGCTTGAAGCAAAAAAATTTCATGTCACAAACTCTGAGCAACAATTTGAAGAACTTCGTGGTACACAAGTAGTTTTGGCGCATACCAAAGACAATCAAGTTGCTATTAAGCGCCTCGTTTGGGCAGCAGCCGCAGATCCCAGTTTATTAAAGATAGGGCGTGATGAACGCGTACTAAAATTAGCATTCAGTATTTTGCAAACTGATGAAGCCGATCATTTAATTAACCAAGTGCACCTTAAAGAACCGCATGATGGCGTGAGTTTTCCTTGGCATCAAGACGAACAAAATAGACGAAAATTTGATCCTGATTGGCAAGATTGCGGTGAGAATGGAAGCTTTGTTCAAATCATCGTGGCCATTGACCCTTGCACAACAGAAAATGGCCCACTCTTGGTTATTCCTGGTAGCCACCATTGGGGTTATTTAAAATTCGATGCGTTTTTAACCAACGAGCAACTGGATGAGCGCTTTATGTCTGTTCGAGGACTGAAGGTTGAAAGTGCACAAGTTCCATTATTGATGCAACCAGGTGACGCTGTTTTAATGCATCCGCGATTGATACATGGCAGCTGGCCAAATGAATCACCTGTTCCACGCCGTGTATTTTTGAATGGTTTTTCTTCACCAGAAGCAAATCACAGACAATATCCGGGTGTTGGCAGCGCGAAACGCATTTCACTAATCGATGGAAGTGAAATTGATTTGAAAATGCGAGCATCGATTAATGCGCTAATTGAGTCAAGATCAGGACTATCGAAAGTCAAAACACCAGAACCTCAATCTCAACCATCGCTTCCATTGACGACGACGTTTCATTAATGATATCTGCCGTATGTAACTATTCACGCCTCACATCAACAACTATAAAGTCCCCTCGCCCTTGTACTCAAGGGCTACTCTGCACACAGATCTCTGTGCATTTTCCATCCATCATAAATTCCATAAAACATTTCAAGTCCTCGCCCGATTGTAATTGGACCAGCGAAGCCTTCGCTTTTTACGTATCCTTTC
>JAHFRQ010000008.1 GCA_023266215.1 Gammaproteobacteria bacterium
AGATCACGTGATTTTAGATAAAATAACTTATGATCATGATTTAAAAGATTTCTCATTTACTTTTTTAGAGTTACCTAAATTTAATAAATCTATTGATCAGCTTTCTAACATGATTGAGAAATGGACTTATTTTTTTAAACATGCAGAAGAAACAACGCAAGATGATTTAAAAAAAATAATCGGCACTGATCAAATTATAGAACGTGCTTATGAAGCCTTGAATCGTTTTTCCTTATCACAAAACGAAATGTTAACCTATGACGCTGAAGAAAAACGAATTCGAGATGAACAAGCAGCGTTAGATTATGCGTTGGGTGAAGCAAAAGCCCAGGGTGAAGCTGAAGGAGAAATTAAAGGAGATAAGCTTGCAACGCATCGCATTGCAAAAACGATGCTACAAATGCGAAAATCTGCAGAAGAAGTCTCTGAGATGACCGGGCTTCCAGTGGCCGAAATAAAAAAGCTGTTATAAAAAACAGCGCACCCAGCAAATTTATAAGATTTAACGAAATCAAAAACGGCGCACAAGCTAACTGAGGTGCGACAATAGTTGTAAAATCATCAACTTATGCGCTAATCACCGGCGCCAATCTTTTCAGCGCTTCTTGTAATGTTTCAATGCTGCTGGCGTAAGAAATCCGAATAAATCCCGGTGTTCCAAATTCAGATCCAGGCACAACTGCAACATGCGCTTCTTCTAAAATTTTCTCGCACAACGCAACATCGTCTGCCAGGTTATATTTTTCAATTGCTTTTTGAACACAAGGAAATAAATAAAACGCGCCATCAGCGGGCGGGCAAATCACGCCTGGCATTGAATTTAAACTGGTTTGCACAATATCGTGTCGCTCTTTAAATACACGCTTTAATTCATGTATAAAAGATTGATCACCATTGAGCGCCTCAACCGTTGCGTATTGCGAAATAGAAGTCGGATTTGATGTGCTATGTGATTGTATTTTATTCATCGCGCTGATCAGCCATTTTGGACCTGCGGCATAACCAATTCGCCAGCCTGTCATCGCATAGGATTTTGAAACGCCATTGACAACGACGGTTTGATTAGCCAATTCAGGACAGACATTCAGAATATTCACAAAAGGTGCTTTGGTCCATAAAATATGCTCATAAATATCATCGGTTGCAATAATAATCTGAGGGTTTTCTAGTAATACTACTGCTAACTCAGATAGCTCTTTTGAAGAATAAACCATCCCTGTTGGATTGCTAGGACTGTTTAAAAACAATAATCTTGTTTTAGGGGTAATAGCTGCTTTGAGTTGTTTGGCATTAATTTTAAAACGTTGCTCTACCGTCGTTGAAATATAAACAGGCGTGCCTTCGGCTAATTTCACCATCGACGGATAAGAAACCCAGTAGGGCGCTGGAATAATAACTTCATCGCCAGGATTTAATAAAGCTTGTGTTAAATTATACAGACTTTGTTTTGCACCATCGGAGACGATAATTTGATCGCGCGTAAAAACAAGGTTATTTTCACGCTTGAATTTAGCAATAATCGCCTCCTTTAAGCTTGGCATGCCATCGACTGCGGTGTATTTTGTGTGACCTTCTTGAATGGCGCGTATGGCCGCTAATTTAATGTGTTCTGGGGTGTCAAAATCAGGCTCACCAATGCTAAGATTTACGACATCAACGCCGTCAGCGCGAAGCTTATTGGCTTTCGCATTGATGGTAGTGGTTGCAGAGGGTTTAACAGAAGCAGCGCGATTTGACGTTTTTTCTTGCATATAAGCACCTTATGATGAGATAAGTGGATTCGAGGTCACTGCGGCTACTGTAATGAAATCTATCAATGTTGACAAGATGAATATTTTAATCTTTCCTTGATTTAAGGAAAGATTTTTGATAAACTTTCCTTAAATTAAGGAAAGATTTTCGATAATCTTTCCTAAAATAGAGGAAAGATTTATATGCCATATGTTGATTTGGTGCAACGATTTCAGTCTCAGTTACAAGAAAAATTGCTGAAATTAACGCATTTAGTCGAACGTGATGTGAGTTTTCCTAAAGCGGATCATAAGATTTTGATTGCCATCGGCATGCGCCGTACTGGTAAAACTTATTTGCTGTATCAAACCATTCAAAAATTATTGGCAAAAAAAATTCCATTGTCGCGCATTTTATATATTAATTTTGAAGATGATCGTTTGTTGCCATTAACGAGAGAAAAATGTGCAGGAATGATCGAAGCCTTTTATGCATTGCATCCTGAAAATCATGATCATCGTTGTTATTTATTTTTAGATGAAATTCAAAATGTACCTGATTGGCCCATTATCATTCGGCGATTTTTTGACACCAAAAATGTTCAAATATATCTCACCGGATCCTCTGCAAAGTTGCTCAGCAAAGAGATTGCAACGAGCTTGCGAGGTCGCTCATTAGCGATTGAAGTTTTCCCGTATTCATTTTCAGAATACCTGCGAGCAAAAGAAATTAAATTCTCTGAAAATTTATTTGGCGATAAAGAAAAAGACCAGCAATTGGACATTTTAAAAAAATATATTATGACCGGCGGCTTTCCAGAAGTGATTCATGAAGACACTGATTTGCGTATTAAGACACTGCAGGATTATATTGATGTTGTGATTTATCGTGATATCGTTGAGCGATATTCTGTAAAGCATCTTGCCATACTCAAATACATGATAGTGTTTATGTTGAGCAACCCGGGTCGAACATTGACCGTCCATAAATTTTACAATGATCTAAAATCCCAGGGCCATCAATTAAGTAAATCTGTTTTATATGAGTATGCAGAATACATTGAAGATGCCTATCTTGCATTTTTGGTCAATATTCATGATCGCTCTATTCGACGCGTACAAACCAATCCTAAGAAAATATATGCAATTGATCCTGGCATGCTTAATGCCGTTAAAATGAACACTGAAAATGATTTCGGCTGGCTATTTGAAAACATGATTTTTTTAGATTTAAAGAGACAAGGTTATTTAATAGAGTATTATTTGACAAAAGAACGTCTCGAAATTGATTTTTTAGCACAAACTGGACGGGGTGAAAAGAAATTAATACAGGTTTGTTGGAATGCGGATGATTTGAAAACCAAAAATCGCGAAGAAAAAGCGTTGAGCATTGCAGAAGTGGAATTAAAAATAAAAGGGCAGTTGATTACACCGGAATATTATCTTCAGCATTACTTGCAGAGAGGTTGTCGTTTTGTCTGAGCGTTTTGAACTAGTCTCAAAGTACCAGCCCGCAGGCGATCAGCCGCAGGCGATCACGCGCCTTACAGAAGGCCTTCAAAATGGGTTAGCTTATCAAACGCTGCTCGGTGTCACAGGTTCTGGTAAGACTTTTACGATTGCCAATGTCATTCAACATATTCAGCGCCCCGCATTAGTATTAGCGCCCAATAAAACATTGGCGGCGCAATTATATTCTGAATTGCGAGATTATTTTCCTAATAATGCGGTTGAATATTTTGTGTCGTACTATGATTATTATCAGCCAGAAGCTTACGTGCCATCGACTGATACTTTTATTGAAAAAGATGCGGCGATTAATGCGCATATTGAGCAAATGAGATTGTCTGCAACTAAAGCTTTACTCGAAAGACCCGATGTAATTATCGTTGCAACAGTTTCTGCTATTTATGGCTTAGGTGATCCCAAAGCTTATTTAAGTATGGTGCTACATTTAAGTGTCGGTGAAAAAATAAATCAACGTGATATTCTAAAAAGATTATCTGAAATGCAATACAAAAGAAATGATTTGGAATTGCAGCGAACAACCTATCGCGTCGTCGGTGATGTCATTGATATTTTTCCGGCTGATTCTGAAGCGGATGCAATTCGAATTGAATTATTTGATGATGAAATAGAAAAAATCAGTATTTTTGACCCATTATTAAACAAAACAAAAACCCGATTGCAGCGCGCAACCATTTTTCCTAAAACACATTATGCAACGCCGCGTTCAACGATTTTAAAAACAATTGATATTATTAAAGCTGAATTAAAAGTAAGATTAGCAGAATTAGAATCTCAGAATAAATTGGTAGAAAGACAGCGATTAGAGCAAAGAACGTTGTTTGATTTAGAAATGATGGTGGAATTAGGTTATTGTTCTGGCATTGAAAATTATTCGCGTTATTTATCAGGGAGAAATGCGGGTGAAGCGCCGCCAACACTCATTGAATATTTGCCGCCTAATGCGCTGATGATTATTGATGAATCGCATGTCACGATTCCGCAATTGGGTGCGATGTACAAAGGCGATCGCGCGCGAAAAGAAAATTTAGTCAATTATGGATTTAGATTGCCATCGGCTTTAGATAATCGGCCATTGCGATTTGATGAATTTGAAAAATTAACGCCACAAGCTATTTTTGTTTCGGCAACACCCAGTGATTATGAAACTGCGCATTCATCCGATGTGATTGAGCTTGTGGTCAGACCCACTGGATTACTAGATCCGATTGTTGAAATACGTCCTGTTAAAACACAGGTTGATGATTTGTTATCTGAGATCACGATTCGCGTTGCGAAAAAAGAGCGCGTATTAGTAACTACACTCACCAAACGCATGGCAGAAGATTTAACGGAATATTTTGATGAGCAGGGCGTGCGTGTGCGGTATTTGCACTCTGACATTGATACGGTAGAGCGTGTTGAAATTTTGCGAGATTTAAGATTGGGTGTTTTTGATGTGTTAATTGGCATTAATTTATTACGCGAAGGGCTAGATTTACCCGAAGTGTCCCTCGTGGCTATTTTAGATGCAGATAAAGAGGGATTTTTGCGCTCGACGCGGTCACTTATTCAGACGATTGGCAGAGCTGCCAGAAACTTACATGGCAGGGCCATCCTGTATGCCGATAAAATAACAGACTCAATGAAACGCGCGATCGATGAGACTAATCGACGCCGAGAAAAACAAGCCGAATACAATACTTTGCATAATATCACTCCAAAAGGAATAGAAAAGGCAATTCATGATATGCTAGAAGGAGCAATGGCAGTAAAAGAGCATGTCGAACTTGCTGAATTTGACATTGAATTATTGTCGATGGACTTAAAGGCACTTGAGAAAAAGATAGTTGAGATGGAAAACAAAATGTTCGCTTGCGCTAAAAACATGGAATTTGAACAGGCTGCTGAATTACGAGATGCTATCGCAGCTTTAAAAAGAAATGCGCTGATGAAGTATTAAAGCTATAAACATGGATAGTTGCGATGGAAAAAACAGCCAAAAAAATTCAAGTCAAAATTCGGTTATACACATTATTCAGCGTTGTTTTTACGGCCATCATGATTGCGAGCATTGCCTTGTTTTCGCTTCGAGAAGAATTGCCTGATTTGCATGTAAACCACCTTGAATTTTTTCAGATGCTGCGGGAATTTGCGCTCACCACCGGCAGCGTTATTATTTTAATCGTGCTTTTATTTGCTGTCGGGTTGCATTTTTTAATGAAACCTTTGTCCGATCAATTATTATTAGGGCAAGATGAATTTGAAGACCTGCTTGAAAAAAATCAAAAAAAGCTTAAAAATTCAAATGAAAAACTATTGCAGCTGGCGATGCATGATTCACTGACCGATATTTTTAATCGTCGCGCTTTTCATGAACGTTTTGAACGTGAATTAACGCGCTGCAATAAATTTAATTTATCGTGCGCATTATTTTTTTTGGATGTAGATCATTTTAAAAAAATAAATGATGAGTATGGCCATGCAGCCGGTGATTTTTTATTAATCCAATTATCACAGGCGTTGCTTAATGTCGTGCGCAGAGATGACATGGTGGCGCGTATTGGCGGTGATGAATTTGTTATCTTGGTTCCAAAAAAAACCGATAAAATGTTTATATCAGATATGCTCAGCCGTCTTGAAAAATTAATTGCAGCGCCCATCGAGTATGAGAATAAAAAAATTCTTTATAAAATTAGCGTCGGTGTCTCTATTTGTCCGCGCGATGGCGAAACCATGGATGAGCTATTAAAAAATGCTGATAAAAAAATGTATCGCAATAAATCTATCAAGAAGCTGCATATCTAGCACATTATTTTTTAATTTTTTCTGCCCATTGTTGTGTTTTATGTAAAATAGCCTGAATATCGAGTTGCGTAAATTCAGTTTGATTGAGCAACTGCTTCCCATTAATCCAAACATCGCTGACTTGCAAACGACTGGCTGCATATACCAAATGTGAAATCGGATTATAAACGGGTTGTGTTACCAAGCTTTCTAAATTAACTGCAATGATATCAGCTTGTTTATTAATTTCTAATGAGCCCACTTGATTTGCTATGCCCATTGCTTTGGCGCCATTGATCGTCGCCATTTCTAAAGCGGTAAAGGCATTTAATACGGTTGGATCTTGATTCACAGCTTTGGCAATAAAGGCTGCGGTGCGCAATTCGCCAAACATGTCTAGATCATTATTGCTCGCTGCGCTATCGGTTCCCAAACAAATATTCACACCTGCATTCATTAATTTAATAACGGGCGCAAATCCAGAGCCTAATTTTAAATTCGATTCGGGATTATGAGAAATAGCTAATTTTTTTTCAGCGCAGAGATTAATTTCATCATCTGTTAAGTGCACCATATGCACGGCAATTAAATGTTCATCTAATAAATTTAATTTCAGAAATCTTTCCATGGGACGCATGTTGAATTTCTCTAAATCAATATTAATTTCTGCTTGTGTTTCATGTAAGTGAATATGTGTTTTTAAATGGTGTTCATTTGCAAAAGCTTGGGTGTCTAATAAATTTTTATCTGTCATGATATAAGGCGAGTGGGGCGCCATTAAATAAGTGAGTAAATCACTGTTGGGCCTGTTGGCATATTCTTGCTTTGCCTTTAAAAGACACTCATCTGCATCTTTTGCCCAGCCGGTCGGCGCGTTCCCAACCCATAAGCCAATTCCGGCGCGCATGCCTGCGTGAATGGCAGCTTCTGCAGTGGGCGCTGGATAAAAATAATGGTCATTGAAACACGTTGTGCCGCCGCGAATCATTTCAGCGATTGCTAATAATGAGCCATCATAAACGCTTTCAGGACATAAAATTTTAGTTTCTGCCGGCCAAATATAATTATTTAACCAGTCCATGAGCATTAAATCATCCGCTAATCCGCGAAATAAATTCATCGGCGTGTGCGCATGCGTGTTAATTAATCCTGGCATCACGACATGTGTTTTTCTCTCAATATTATTTTTTGCTTGATATGTTTGCTTGGCTAATTCCGTAGGCAAGATATCCAGTATTTTATGGTGATCGATAGCAATACTGTGATTCTCTAAGATTTGATTGCGTGGAATAATGGGTACAATCCATCGGGCGTGAATCAGGGTATCGATCGATTTTAAATTTGTCATGAGCGAGCCTTTTTATGAGTTTTTTTGTTAAAATTTGTGATAGAATAACAACGTTTTTTGGATAATAACAGGATAGTGAAAACATGTCAGGTTTAGCGAAAGAAATCACGACTATCACGATTGAAAACGAGCTTAAACAATCTTATCTTGATTACGCGATGAGCGTTATCGTAGGACGTGCTTTACCAGACGTGCGCGATGGTTTAAAGCCAGTGCACAGACGTGTTTTATACGCGATGCATGAATTAGGCAATGATTTCAATAAGCCTTACAAAAAATCGGCTCGTATTGTCGGGGATGTGATTGGTAAATACCATCCTCATGGCGACACTGCTGTTTATGACACGATCGTCCGAATGGCACAGCCATTTAGCTTGCGTTATATGTTGGTCGATGGCCAAGGTAACTTTGGTTCAGTCGATGGTGACTCACCTGCTGCGATGCGTTATACCGAAATTCGTATGTCGCGCTTAGCGCATGCTTTATTGTCTGATATCGACAAGCAAACAGTCGATTTTGTTCCAAACTATGACGAAACCGAAACGATGCCCGCTGTTATGCCAACGCGCGTGCCGAATTTATTGGTCAATGGCTCCTCGGGTATTGCTGTTGGTATGGCAACGAATATTCCGCCCCATAATTTATCTGAAATTATCGATGCCACATTAGCTTTAATTGATGATGCGGATATTTCAATTGACGCATTAATGAAATTTGTCCCGGGCCCTGATTTTCCCACCGCAGGCATTATTAACGGTAGAGCGGGCATTGCTAAAGCTTATAAAACGGGTCGCGGCATTATTTATGTGCGCGCTAAAGTAGAAATAGAAACCAATGAAAAGACAAATCGCGTCGCGATCATTGTTCACGAATTGCCTTATCAGGTTAATAAAGCAAGATTACTAGAAAAAATAGGCGAATTGGTTCGTGATAAAAAAATAGAAGGCATCACAGGTCTTCGCGATGAATCCGACAAAAGCGGTATGCGCATGGTGATTGAAGTGCGTCGCGGCGAACAACCCGAAGTTGTTTTAAATAATTTATATGCGCAAACACAATTACAAACGGTGTTTGGCATTAATATGGTGGCGCTCTGCAATGGTCGTCCGCAGGTCATGGATTTAAAGTGGATGCTGACTGCGTTTTTACAACATCGTCGCGAAGTCGTCACGCGTCGCACGATTTTTGAATTACACAAAGCCAAAGAACGCGCGCATATTTTAGAAGGCTTGGGTGTTGCGATTGCGAATATCGATAAAATGGTAGCGTTGATTAAAGGCTCAAAAACAGCGGTCGAAGCCAAAGAAAAAATATTAGCACAAGCCTGGGAGCCAGGATTAGTTAAAGCTTTGCTAATGGGTGCGAATGGAAATGAAACACGCCCTGATGATTTAGATGCGCAATACGGACTCATTAAAGATCAGTATTATTTATCACCTGAGCAAGCACAGGCTATTTTAGAATTAAGATTGCATCGTTTGACAGGCTTAGAAACCGATAAAATTCACGCTGAATACAAAGAATTAATTATACAAATTCGTGCATTATTAGAAATTTTGGCCAATCCTGATCGCTTACATCAAGTTATTCGCGAAGAATTACAAGCAGCAAAACAAGATTTTGGTGATGTGCGTCGTACTGTCATCATGGAAAATCAAGAAGATTTATGCAGCGAAGATTTAATTACTGAAGAAGAGTTAGTGGTTACGCTCTCACATTTAGGCTATATCAAATCACAATCTTTAGACAGCTATGATGCACAGCATCGTGGTGGACGCGGTAAGCGCGCAACAGCTGTCAAAGAAGAAGATTATGTCAAAAATGTGTTGGTAGCCAATTCGCATCACCATATTTTATGTTTTTCAACGAACGGAAAAGTGTATTGGCTCAAAACCTATCAAATTCCACAGGCGAGCCGCTCTGCGCGCGGTCAACCGATTGTGAATTTATTGCCGCTTGAAAAAGATGAGGTGATTACAACTATATTACCCGTTGAAAAATTTGATGATCAACATTTTGTCTTTATGGCAACTGAAAAAGGCACGGTGAAAAAAGTATCACTGATGGAATTTGAAAATCAACGATCCAATGGCAAAATCGCTTTAAGCTTAGAAGAAGGTGATCATTTAATTGGTGCTGCATTAACAGACGGAAAACAAAACGTGATGTTGATCAGCGATGCCGGAAAAGCTGCGCATTTTTCGGAAGAAGATGTGCGTCAAACTGGCAGAACTGCTTATGGTGTGCGCGGTATTCGCTTAAAAGACGATCAAAAATTAATTGCATTAATCATTCCAAAACCGAATGCGACGATTTTATCCGTGACAGAAAATGGTTATGGTCAACGCACAGATATTAATGATTACCGCGAATGTGGTCGTGGCGGACAAGGCGTGATGGCCATTCAAGTGACAGAAAGAAATGGCAAAGTCGTTGCCGCAGCGCAAGTGACCGATCAGTCTGAAATTTTATTGGTAACGAACGGCGGCACGATGGTTCGAATTCCCGCCAATGAAATTTCAATCATTGGTCGTAACACTCAAGGTGTGCGATTAATCAATGTTCAAGACGATGAAAAAGTTGTTAGCGTTGAAGCGGTTGATCAGATAAAATCAGAACCCGAAATTATACAAGATTGAGGGTTTTTTCATGTCACACGCTTTTAACTTCAACGCAGGTCCTGGCATGTTGCCAAAAGAAGTCATGCAGCAAGCGCACGCGGAATTTTTAAATTGGAATAATACCGGTGCGTCCGCAATGGAGTTATCGCATCGCGGTGAGCATTTTTTAGAAGTAGCTGCAGAGTCCGAAAAAGATCTGCGTGAGCTGTTAAATATTCCCAAAAATTACCATATTTTATTTTTACCCGGAGGCTCGCGCATGCAATTTTCAGCCGTGCCCATGAATCTGGTGGATGGTTTTGATTCTGCTGCCTATGTTTTAACGGGTATTTGGGGTGAAGGCGCTTCTGACGAAGCAGCGCAATATACGAATGTAAATATTGCAGCAAGTGATAAATCAGCTGGCTATATTACGATTCCACCCGAAAACACCTGGAAAGATTATTCTAACGCAGCTTATTTGCATTATGTCGACAACGAAACTGTCAATGGCGTTGAGTTTAATTTTATTCCTAATTCCAAAAACATCCCGCTTGTTTGTGATATGTCATCTAATATTTTATCACGGACTTTTGATGTCAATAAATTCGGTTTAATTTATGCGTGTGCGCAAAAAAATATTAGTATTGCAGGAATTACTATAGTAATCATTCGAGATGATTTACTTAAAAGAAAACCACTCCCAACGACACCTAAAATGGTTCAATATGCCGTGCAATTAAAATCAGAATCGATGTATAACACACCGCCGACGTATCCTTGGTATTTAGCGAGCTTAGTGTTTAAATGGCTTAAAAAACACGGCGGCATTGATGCGATGGAAAAACGTAATGCAGAAAAAGCGAAGAAAATATATGATTATTTAGATTCGCAAAATTTTTATACCTCAAAAGTCGATAAGCAATATCGATCACGCATGAATATTGTTTTTAAATTACCCACAGAAGAATTAGATTCAAAATTTGTGTCTGAAGCCGCTAAAAATAATTTAATTGGCTTAAAGGGTCACCGCATTGTTGGTGGAATTCGTGCAAGCATTTACAACGCGATGCCGATGGAAGGCGTGGATAAGCTCATTGATTTTATGAAGTCATTTTCACAAACCGTAGCTTAGGGAAGATCTATGTCAAATTTAGCGCCGGTCATCACGATCGATGGTGTTTCAGGTAGCGGAAAAGGCACTATCGCGCAGTTGCTGGCAAAGCGGCTTGGTTGGCACTTTTTGGATAGCGGTGCTTTGTATCGTGCTTTTGCTTGGGCTATGTTGAATTCTAAAATTGATCTAGAAAATCATGATGCAGTACAAGCACTTGTTCCACATATTCATATCGAAATGCGTATTTCAGAGCGTGGAGAGGTTGCTGAAATTTTTTATGATAATCAAGATATTACAAAAGAAATAAGATCTGAAGCATGCAGTCAAATGGCCTCAAAGTGTTCTGCCATTCCATTTGTAAGAGAAACATTGCTCAATCAACAAAGATCATTTCGACAACTTCCCGGTTTGGTGACTGATGGCCGAGATATGGGAACGGTTGTTTTCCCCGATGCCGCGGTTAAATTCTACTTTCAAGCGAGCGCTTCAGTTCGCGCGCTTCGCCGATATAATCAGTTGAAACAGGGGGATAAACATGTTAACCTGCGCGACATTGAAATGGAATTGCGTGAGCGTGATGAGCGTGATGCGAATCGGCCGATTTCTCCTTTAAAGCCGGCAGAGAATGCGATCATGATCAACACTGAACAGGCTTCAATTAACGAAGTGCTGGAAAAAGTATTGATGCACGTAAAGCAATTTATTGCATAACTGGGATTTTAACTATTGCAAAATAGTTAAAATAAAATTAACTAACCAATTTTAATTTTCAATATTAAAATTGTAATTACTGGAAAAATCATGACTGAACATCAACAAATCGAAAGTTTTAAAAGTCTTTTTGAACTAAGCTTATTGGATCTGGATTTACACCCAGGCGCATTAATTACCGCAACCGTTGTAGGAATAGATAAAGAATTTGTCACTGTGAGTGCCGGATTAAAATCAGACGGCTGCATCCCCATCATCGAATTTAAAAACGAAGAAGTTCACGTCGGCGACACAGTCGAAGTTGTTTTAGAATCATTGGAAAATGGTTTTGGTGAAACTCGTTTGTCACGCGAAAAAGCAGTGCGTGCAAAAATGTGGGTGGATCTAGAAAAATCTTTTGAAGCAAAAGAAATCGTTATTGGCACCATTATCGAACGCGTTAAAGGCGGATTCACAGTTGAATTAGGACCCGTTCGTGCATTTTTGCCAGGCTCATTGGTTGATGTAAAACCCATTCGTGACCCAGGTTATTTAGAAGGCAAATCACTTGAATTTAAAGTGATTAAAATGGATAAGAAGCGCAACAACGTTGTTGTTTCTCGTCGCGCTGTAATGGAAGCGGAATCACGCGAAGAACGTATGTCACGTATTGAAGAATTGCAAGAAGGTCAAGAAATAGTGGGTATTGTTAAAAATATCACTGATTACGGCGCATTTATTGAATTAGGCGGTATCGACGGCTTGCTGCATATTACCGACCTTTCTTGGAAGCGCGTTAAGCACCCAAGCGAAATGCTGACAGTGGGTAATGAAATCCGCGTGAAAGTATTGAAGTTTGATCGTGATAAACAGCGCGTATCATTAGGCTTGAAGCAATTGGGCGAAGATCCATGGGTGAATGTAGCGCAACGTTATCCTTCTGGCACACGCATTTCAGGCAAAGTAACCAATATCACTGATTACGGCTGCTTTGTTGAATTGCAAGAAGGCGTAGAAGGCTTGGTTCACATGTCCGAAATGGATTGGACGAATAAAAATATTCATCCGAATAAAGTAGTTAATCTGGGTGATGAAGTAGAAGTGATGGTGCTAGATATTGATGAAAGCCGTCGCAGAATTTCACTCGGCGTTAAACAATGTAAATTAAATCCATGGCAAGAATTTGCAAACACACATCAAGTTGGCGAAAAAGTGAAGGGCGCTGTTTGCTCTATCACTGATTTCGGCTTGTTTATTGGTCTTGAAGGCAGCATTGATGGCTTAGTGCATTTGTCAGATATTTCATGGACAGAAGCGGGCGAACAAGCAGTCAGAAGCTTCCAAAAGGGCGATGAAGTTGAAGCGATTATTTTGGCGATCGATGCAGAGCGTGAGCGCATTTCATTGGGTATCAAGCAAATGAGCAGCGATCCAATGGAATCTTACATGCAAGGTCTTGATAAAGAAGCAGTCATCAAAGCTAAAGTAAATAGCGTTGCTGCAAAACAAGCTGTGTTGCAATTAAAAGACGAGATGACAGGTATTTTACGCATCGCAGATTACAGCTATGATCGTGTCAAAGATCTTCAAGAAGAATTGCAAGTGGGCGAAGAAATTGATGTGAAAATTGTGAGTTTCGATCGCAAAACACACCAAGTTTTCGTTTCGCATAAAGTGCTAGAAACGCCACCAAAAGGCGATACTGGCTCACGTTCTGTCGGTGGTACTGAGCCCACTAAAACAACATTGGGTGATTTGTTGAAAGAACAAATGCAATCGAAAGACGGAGAATAGTACAAACATTCCTGATCCCCCCTCCCTTGTACGCAAGGGAGTAGGTTTGTGAGGGTTTTAAATCAAATGCTCTTAATCCCCTCTCCCTTGTACGCAAGGGAGTGGGTTTGTGAGGGTTTTAAATCAAATGCTCTTAATCCCCTCTCCCTTGTACTCAAGGGAGTGGGTTTGTGAGGGTTTTAAATCAAATGCTCTTAATCCCCTCTCCCTTGTACTCAAGGGAGAGGGTTAGGGTGAGGGTTTTTCAAATGCACTCAAATTCAAAAATCATCATCGCACTCGACTATTCTGATTTATCTCAAGCGCAACAATTTATTGCTCAATTGAATCCCAATGACTGCCATTTAAAAATCGGCAAAAATATGTTTACGCAATTTGGCCCTGACTTTGTGCGTGAGCTCGTTCAAAAAAACTTCTCTGTATTTTTAGATCTAAAATTTCATGACATTCCTAAAACAGTTTCAGATGCTTGTGTTTCTGCTGCAAAATTAGGTGTGTGGATGCTAGATGTCCATATCGCTGGCGGGCGAGCGATGTTAACAGCTGCTCGCAAAGCCATTGATGCACTACCCGACAATAAACGTCCTTTGTTAATTGGCATCACTGTGTTAACCAGCTTAGATCAACATGATTTAGCAGAATTAAATATTAATCAATCACTCGAACAAACTGTTTTAAATCTTGCATTATTAGCCAAAGACTGTGGTTTAGATGGCGTGGTGTGCTCTGCAATTGAGGCTAAAATGCTGCGCGAAAAATGCGGCAATGATTTTTTATTGGTAACGCCCGGCATTAGCTTAACATCAGAAAAACAATTTGATCAAAAACGTGTTGTAACACCTGAGATTGCGCTTTCCAATGGCGCAGATTATTTAGTGATTGGTCGATCCATTACAAACGCAAAAAATCCGATAGAAATTTTAAAAAAAATAAATCAAATATAGCTTTTCATCTCAAAAATACGGTATTGCACTTTTTATTATTCGTCATATACTTCCATTCGTATTTTAATTTTAATTTTTTAATTTAGGAGTTTATGATATGAAAAAAGTTTTATTACTGTCGATCGTGTTGGGATTATTTAGCTGCTGTGCTTCTTTTGCTGATACGCAATTAGATCATCAAAATACGACTATAAAAAAATTACATCACGCATCTGCAAAAACCAAAATCACAACGCCAGTTAATATTAACAAGGCAGATGTGGCGGAGCTTGAGACATTAAAGGGTTTGGGTGTGAAAAAAGCGCAGGCGATTGTGGATTATCGCAAAGCCAATGGTGATTTCAAGAGTGTTGCGGATTTGGCGCATGTGAAGGGTATTGGTGTCAAGATGGTAGCGCGTCTAGAGGCGAAAAATCCTAATAGAATATTAGTTAACAGCAGCCAAAAAGTAGGGTAAGCTAGCCTTTCTGGACATTGCGTTTTACAGGCAAAAAACATTCTAACTGATTGATTTTGATGGCATTCTAAATCAATTCTCCCAGAAAGTCGGCCGTTTACCGCAGTGTCCAGTCTTTATAATCATTGTTTCCCATCCTGAAGTGAATCGGCTACAATTTCTATCCCTTTGTAAACAAGAGAATTTTTAAATTGGACGGCATCAACTTAATCCCTTTTTTAATGAGCTGCTTGATTGGTGTTATTACCACAGTGGCTTGTATTGAGTTTTTAAAACCAGTGGCTGAGCACATTGGCTTACTGGATCGTCCTGGCGGTCGAAAAACACATTCGCATCATGTGCCGCTAATTGGCGGCATTGCGATTTTTATCGGTTTTTGTTTCTCATTGCTATGTCTGAATATGTCGCTTCATGATATGCGAGGTTTATTAGCGGGTAGCTTTATTTTAGTGCTTATCGGCGTTGTGGATGATTTTCGTGAGCTCACGCCGCGTGTTCGCTTATTGGGGCAAGTATTAGCAGGATTAATATTAATTCGCTGGGGGCATTTATCAGTTGATAATCTCGGGAATTTATTTTTCTATGGGCCTATTCATTTGGGTTTGCTGTCAACCATCGCGACGCTTTTTTTAGTATTAACATTAATTAATGCAATTAACATGATTGATGGACAAGATGGTTTGGCAGGTTTGGTGATTTTAAGCGAAGCATTATTGCTGGCTTTTTGGAGTGTACAGCTCAATCAATTATTGAGTTTTGATTTATTGATTTTATTGTCAGTCGTGTTGTGTGGGTTTTTAAGCTTTAATATACCATTGCCATGGCGACGGCGCGCCAGTGTTTTTATGGGTGATGCAGGCAGCACTTTTTTAGGGTTTGTGATTGCTTGGTTTGCCATTGGTTTATCACAAGTCATGCTGAGTGCTTCGCATCATCAGACTGGATTTAATCCCATTACTATTTTATGGATTTTAGCCTATCCTTTATTTGATTTGTTAACCGTGGTGATTCACAGACATAGTCGTAAAAAATCGCCTTTTGCGCCAAGTCGCGATCACTTGCATCATTTATTAATTGAGTCTCGTATTAAGCCAGCATGGGTGACATATCTATTATTTATATTTTCTCTTTTAATGGGAATTATTGGCATTATTTTGGCGCGCGCGCATATTCACGAAGGCGTGCAGCTTATTATATTTATTTTGCTTTTTATTTTATATTTTTGGTTTACGCGTATTTTGCATAATAAAAAACCGAGATTACATGCTGTCCGTTAATAATATTACTTGCATTCGCGCTGATCGATTATTATTTGAGAACCTTAATCTTACTTTAAAATCAGGTGATATTATTCAAGTGGTTGGTGAAAATGGCTCAGGAAAATCCAGTTTACTTCGAATTTGTGCGGGGTTATTAAAACCCACGTCAGGCGAAATTGTCTGTAATCCTTTATCTCTGTTTTATTTTGGGCATAGCTTAGGCATTAAAGCGGATTTCACCGCACGTGAAAATATTCTATATCAATTACGTGATATCAATTTTTCAGAAGATAATTTAAAAAATGCTTTATTGAAATGGAATTTAATTTCTGTCGAGAATCAATTATGTCGCCATTTATCGCAAGGTCAAAAGCAACGCGTGGCTTTAGCGACATTAAGTTTATCCAACGCAAAACTCTGGATTTTGGATGAGCCTTTATCCTCACTTGATATACTGGGCATGAAACAATGCGAAAGCTTATTTGAACAACATACCAGCCAAAATGGCAGCATTATTTTTTCAACTCATCGATATATTGAGAATAAAAAATTAACAATAGAAACGCTGGAGTTGTAAGGTTCTCGCTGTTAAGTTGTGTTTTTCTATTGGCCAAAATAATGCTATTATCAGCGCTTGTATCATCATTGAGAATAGATCATGTCACTGACTAAATTCTTAGACCCCAAAAACGATTTCGCTTTTAAGCGTATCTTTGGCTCTCTAAAAAACAAAGACATTTTAATTCATTTTATCAATGACATGCTTTGTTTTGCGGGTGATAAAAAAATTACAGAAGTGCAGTTTTTAAAACCCAGTCAAGATCCTGATATTTTATCCAAAAAACAAAGTATCTTAGATGTGCTCTGTACTGACCCAATTGGACGTCAGTATATCGTTGAAATGCAAGTGGCCAAAACAGCGGGTTTTGAGCAAAGAGCGCAATACTACGCTGCCAAAGCGTATGCCAATCAGCTGAACCAAGGTGATGGCTACCATCAGCTTAAAGAAATTATTTTTGTCGCAATCACCGATTTTATTATGTTTCCCGATAAAAAAAATTATAAATCAGATCACGTGATTTTAGATAAAATAACTTATGATCATGATTTAAAAGATTTCTCATTTACTTTTTTAGAGTTACCTAAATTTAATAAATCTATTGATCAGCTTTCTAACATGATTGAGAAGTGGACTTATTTTTTTAAACATGCAGAAGAAACCACAGAATCTGATCTAAAAAAAATAATCGGCACTGATCAAATTATAGAACGTGCTTATGAAGCCTTGAATCGTTTTTCCTTATCACAAAACGAAATGTTAACCTATGATGCTGAAGAAAAACGAATTCGAGATGAAGCCGCAGCGTTAGAGCAGGCGTTGAGTGATGCGGAAGTTAAAGGCGAAAATCTTGCCACGCATCGCATTGCGAAAACGATGTTGCAAAAAGGAAAATCTGCAGAAGAAGTCTCTGAAATGACCGGGCTTCCGGTAGCTGAAATAAAAAAGCTGCTATAAAACAAACCGCGTCGCACAAAAGAGCAAATTGTGCCATCGACCAGAAAGATTATTATTTTAGGTGAAAAATCATGCGGGAAGAGCAGAAAAGGTTTATGACACTTGCTAAAAAGCGAGAAACGCCTATTCAAAATGTTAATGACCACTATAATCACCTTAAAAATATCGATTTAACATATCCTGACGGTAAGGGTCTACCGCTTATTCATTACGCCGCAACAAATAATATTATTGATGTCATTATTTGGTGGGCGTTACTTGGACTCGATATAAATTTAAAATCATTAAAAAAAATAATGAACCCGATTGATCGAGCGATTGAAAAAGGAAACATTGAAGCTGCTATTTTGTTCTTGTTATTTGGCGCGAAACTTTTGTCGAGAAAGAGACCAGAGATTAATGAATTTAATGAGCAACTTTTATTGTTGAATGATTCAACTCAAAACTTGTCATTCTGCCCTTATTAGCGATGTTAAAGAACACTTTCGCTGGAAAGAAGGTGAGGTTGTTTCAGATAATACGGCGGTATGTTCTGATAATTCATATCAAATGACCTCTCCTCACTTACCTGGTCATGCATATTTTAGAAGAATGTTAAATAGCACAACCGTAGAATTGCATACAGCAGTCAATCAATATGATGCTCAATTGGAGGGCAAAACAACCATAAAAGGTGCAAAAGAAGCCCGTAAAAAATTATATGAGTTATTACAACAAGTATCACTAGGTGTTATAAATCCTATACAAGGATTAGAAGCATTTTTAGTGGCACTAACACAGAAAGATGGCATTTTAGATCAAATAAAATCGGGGTATGTTAAAAAAAGCACCCCCACATCCCCCGCATCAATGCGCAAGATTATTCATGATTATGTTGTTAGAGCATCATTATCAGCATTAAATGATGATGGATTTCATTTAAAACGTAGTTATGTAGCAAGCCTATTATTTATGAATAAGGAGCATCGAGTTTTTATAATGGGAAGCGAGTGCTCAGCTGAAGCTTTAGCAGATAAGGCTGAGCAATATTTTTTAGATTTACAAAATGCGGTTATCTCAAATTAGATCCATTGAAATTGAGAATAAAAAATTAACAATAGAAACGCTGGAGTTGTAAAAATACGGTATTGCAAATCATCTGTAAATTCAATAAAATCAGCGCAAATAAAACATACAGATTGTAAGCTGTAATACAACATGCTACAATTCTATGATCAAAAGTTGGCGACATAAAGGCTTAAAATTATTTTACGAGACAGGCAGTGTAGCAAAAATTCAAGCAAAACACGCCGATAAAATTCATACGATTTTGCAAGCATTAGATATTGCAACGGATCCAAAACAGATGAATTTTCCAGGCTTGAATTTGCATCCACTGCGCGGTGACTTAAATGAATTTTTTGCTGTGAAGATAAGTGGGAATTGGCGAATTATTTTTGCATTTGAAAATCGACACGCCATTTTAGTTGATTATATTGACTATCATTAATCGAGCATCAAAACATGATTTATAATCCAAAACACCCGGGAACAATGGTCAAAAGTCTTTGTTTGGATCCGTTGGATCTTACGATTACAGAAGCTGCAAAGGCATTGAATATATCTCGCGTTACATTTTCAAAACTGATTAACGGGCATATTGGTATCAGCGCTGAAATGGCGATTCGGCTTGCCATTGTATTTAACACATCAGAAGAATTTTGGATCAATCTGCAAGCAAGTCACGATCTTTTTATTGCAAACAAGCAACGCGCCAAACTGAGAGTAAAATTAATCCCGCAGTTAAAAAAGGCGGCATAATGCTCACGCGCGAATTCCTACTGTATCTTAGAAACCCAATGGCGTGTTTGATGCCATTATTGTTTTTTATTTTAGTATGCCTGTTATTTCCATTGGCAACTTCATCTGAGCCTAAATTATTAATGCAAATGGGTCCTGGCGTGATCTGGGTAGCTGTTTTATTGGCTAATCTTTTGGCGCTACCCAGATTATTTGAAGATGATTTTAATGATGGATCCCTTGATCAATTTTTAATTTACAGAGGCTCTTTGACATGGCTGATGGCAGGCAAAATAGCTTCGCATTGGCTGGTATTTGCTTTGCCGATGATCTTGCTTTCACCCCTAATGGGATTATTGTTTGATTTATCAGCGCATTGTATTATTATTTTGATGCTGAGTCTGTTTTTAGGGTCGCCGATCCTGTATTTTCAGGGGGCAATTATTGCGGCGCTGTGTGTTGGGCAAAAACAAGGTGGATTATTATTGGCAATTATCCTTCTGCCCCTGTATATTCCCACTTTAATATTTGGATGTGCAATTGTGAGTGCGGCAAGTCAAAACATGCCGATTTCATCGCCTTTGGCCTTGCTGGGTGCTTTGTTGTGTTTCACACTAACAATCGGCCCTAGCGTCACAGCATTCGCTTTACGCACCGGCATTGAATACAGTTAACTCAATAAAATAGGTAAAAAAATGGCTCATCACATTAGAAACGTCGCAATTATAGCCCACGTCGATCACGGTAAGACAACGTTAGTGGATAAATTACTACAGCAATCAGGTACGTTGGGTTCGCGTTCTGCACCCACAGAGCGAATCATGGATTCCAATGACTTGGAACGTGAGCGCGGCATTACTATTTTGGCAAAAAATACAGCCCTAAAGTGGAATGATTATCACATTAATATTGTAGACACCCCAGGTCACGCTGATTTTGGCGGCGAAGTTGAGCGTATTTTATCGATGGTCGATTCAGTATTATTATTAATTGATGCGGTTGATGGCCCGATGCCACAAACCCGATTTGTCACACAAAAGGCATTTTCATGGGGCTTAAAACCCATTGTTGTGATTAATAAAATTGATCGCGATGGCGCGCGTCCTGAATGGTGCGTTGATCAGGTGTTTGATTTATTCGTGAATCTGAATGCGACGGATGAACAGTTGGATTTCCCAATCATTTATGCTTCTGCACTGCAAGGCTATGCGACAGATGATCCAAACGTTAAAACAAACGACATGTCGATATTATTTAAAACCATTGTTGATAAAGTACCGCCACCGAATGTCGAATTAAATGGTAAATTCCAAATGCAAATTAGTGCTTTGGATTATTCAAGCTATGTGGGCGCAATCGGTATTGGCCGCGTGAAGCGAGGAAGCATTAAACCTAACACATTGGTTAGTTTAATTGATCCAAAAGGCGCTATTCGAACGGGTCGTGTTTTGCAATTATTTCAAACGATCGGTGTTGAGCGAATTGAAATTCCAAGCGCGTCAGCAGGTGATATTATTTCTCTGAACGGCATTGAAGGTATTCGGATTTCAGATACGTTATGCGATCCAGAACAAGTAGAAGCATTGCCGCCATTAACTGTCGACGAACCAACGGTTACCATGACCTTTCGTGTCAACGATTCACCATTCTGCGGCAAAGAAGGCAAGTATGTCACCAGCCGACAAATTGGTGATCGTTTAGATCGTGAATTAATTGCAAACGTGGCATTGCGTGTCGCGCCTGGTGCAACACCTGATGAATTTTTAGTGTCCGGTCGTGGTGAATTGCATTTATCTATTTTAATTGAAAACATGCGTCGTGAAGGGTTTGAATTAGGCGTGTCGCGTCCTAAAGTAATTTTAAAAGAAGTCGATGGCGTAACTTGCGAGCCATTTGAAGCATTGGTGATTGATTTAAATGATGCAGATCAAGGTGGCGTAATGCAATATTTAGCAGAACGTCAAGCTGATCTAAAAAGCATGACACCCGATGGAAAAGGCCGTGTGCGCTTAGATTACGTGTTGCCAACACGTGGATTGATTGGTTTTCATACGCGGTTTTTAACATTAACTTCAGGCTCTGGCGTGATGCATCATATTTTTGATCATTATGGCCCCGTCAAAAGCAAAAGTTTTAAAACAAGACATCGTGGCGTGCTTATTTCTAATCAAGTGGGCGTGACGCGCGGATTTGCATTATTTAATTTGCAAGAGCGTGGCTCGTTGTTTGTTGGCCCGCAAGTGGATGTGTATGAAGGCATGGTGGTTGGGTTACATACGCGTGAAAATGATTTGGTGGTGAATGCAACGAGAGAAAAACAGTTAACCAATATGCGCGCCTCAGGTTCTGATGAAAATATTTTATTAACACCGCCCATGTTAATGAATTTGGAACGCGCACTGGATTTTATTGATGACGATGAATTGGTTGAAGTAACACCAAAATCAATTCGCATTAGAAAAAGATTCTTAAAAGAAACAGACAGAAAGCGTGTGAGTCGCTCAGAGGAATAGAAATAAAGAGCAGGGTGAGGGTTTTTCGTGCTTACAGGGATTTACAAATTTTCAGCACCAAAATATTGCTATCAATTAGCCGAAAAACTTCAGCCGTTTTTTGCGATTATTTGTTTGGTTTTATTTCTTGATGGTTTGTGGCAAGGATTAGTGATGGCGCCACCCGATTATCAACAAGGCGATGTCTATCGAATTATTTATTTGCATGTGCCGTTGGCGATTTGGTCGCTGGGTATTTACGTTGTCATGGCGGCCTGCTCACTGCTTTATTTTATCTGGAAAATCAAAATTGCTGATATCATCGCGAAAGTCAGTGCGCCCATCGGCGCGCTTTTTACATTATTGACATTAATTAGCGGTTCTATTTGGGGAAAACCTACGTGGGGCACGTGGTGGATCTGGGATGCAAGATTAACGTCTGAATTAATTTTATTGTTTATTTATTTTGGTATTATTGCCGTGCGTCATGCGATGCCTGAGCCGCGACTCGCCTCACGGGCTGCAGCGCTGGTAACTTTAATAGGTTCTGTGAATATTCCCATTGTGCATTACTCAGTTAATTGGTGGAATACACTGCATCAAGGTGCCAGTATTTTAAAATTTGGATCACCTTCGATTGCACCCAGTATGTTGCATCCATTGTTAGTGATGATCACCGCTTTTTTATTTTATTATTTATGGATTTTAACTATTCAAATTAAATCAGAATTATTGTGTCGCGACAGAAAAACGCAGTGGGTCGCTTTATTATTAAACGAGGGAGAACATGCTTAGCTACTTTTCATCCATTCATGATTTTTTTAATATGGGGCACTATGCAATTTATGTTTGGCCGGCCTATGCTGTTGTGGTTTTAGCGCTGATTATTAAACACAGAATTTCAGCAAGACAAAACAAACGTATTCTTAAAATGCTAAGACGCGAATATGCTGATAAATCGTAAAAAAAAATTAATGTATATTATTTTTTTAATGTCAGGTATTGGTGTGGCATTGGGTTTATTATTATTTGCCTTAAGGCAAAATATCAGCTTATATTACACACCAACACAGATAGAAAAAATTCAAGTAAATTCAAACCAACTATTAAGATTAGGCGGCTTTGTTGTTAAAAATTCTGTTCAGCATACGCCAGACTCTTTGCAAGTAAAGTTTGCTTTGACGGATCATCAAAAAACAATTTGGGTGAAATATAACGGCATTTTGCCGAGCTTATTTCGCGTTAACCAGGGCATAGTTGCGCAAGGTCATCTTGCGATCAATGGAATTTTTTACGCAGACCAAGTGTTGGCAAAGCATGATGCAACCTATAAGCCACCGGAATTAACCAATCATGTTGCCTGAGTTAGCTCGCTTTGCATTAATTCTTGCCTTTGTCTTAAGCTTAATTCAAGCCAGCGTTCCATTGGTGGGCGTCTATAAAAATAATATTAATATTATGCGGCTTTCAAAATCAACTGCCCTGGGACAATGTTTTTTTGTTGGAATTGCTTTTTTTATTTTAGGCTATTGTTTTTTAACTAATGATTTTACTGTTGCCTACGTTGCCGCCAATTCGAATCTTGAGCTGCCTTTAATTTATAAATTTTGTGCCATTTGGGGTGCGCATGAAGGCTCTTTATTATTATGGATTTTTATTTTAACGCTATGGATGGCGGCAGTAGCGCTTTTTAGCAAATCATTACCAGTTAAAATTTCAACATGTGTATTGGTCGTCATGAGCTGGATTGCCATTGGTTTTTATTTATTTATATTATGCACATCCGATCCATTTGCGCGCTACTTTTTGCCGATACAAAATGGCGCAGATTTAAACCCGATTTTACAAGATCCAGGTTTGGCCATTCATCCACCGATATTGTACATGGGTTATGTTGGATTTTCGGTCGCGTTTGCTTTTGCAATAACCGCATTAATGGAAGGAAAATTAGATCAAACCTGGGCAAGATGGGCCAGACCTTGGACGCAAATTGCGTGGTGCTTTTTAACCTTAGGAATTATTTTAGGAAGCTGGTGGTCGTATCGTGAATTGGGGTGGGGCGGTTTTTGGTTTTGGGATCCCGTTGAAAATGCATCCTTTTTGCCATGGCTGATTGGCACGGCTTTAATGCATTCACTGGCCGTCACTGAAAAAAGAAATAGTTTGAAAGCTTGGAATATTTTGTTAGCTATTTCTGCTTTTTCATTAAGTTTGCTTGGTACTTTTTTGGTGCGTTCAGGTGTTTTAATTTCAGTACATGCGTTTTCAAGTGATCCATCGCGCGGTGTATTTTTATTGCGGTTTTTAGCTATCGTTGTTGGATTATCACTGTGTTTGTACGCGTGGCGCGCCAATAAAATTCAAAGCAACAATAATTTTAATTTTGCCTCGCGCGAAACCATGATATTAATTAATAATATTTTATTATTTATCGCCATGTGCACTGTTCTATTGGGCACGCTTTATCCCCTCATTATTGACTCACTCGGTATGGGAAAGATTTCTGTTGGAGCGCCGTATTTTAATTTGGTTTTTTTGCCCATCATATTTCCACTATTATTTTTTATGGGTATTGGGCCATTATTCTCATGGAAAAATTCGAATCCCAACAAAATATTATTATTTTCGTTAAAAATATTGTTACTTGCTGTAGTCATAGAAGTAATTTTATTTTTTATCATAAAGCAACCTGTTTCTATACTCACTTTTATTATTTTACTATTAGCCATCTGGCTTATTTTAATGACAGTGTCGCACATTAAATTTAAAAAAATAACAGCCAGTCAAATAGCCATGATTTTAGCCCATGCAGGTTTAGCAATAGCTATTATTGGAATCTTATTATCTTCTGTTTACAGCCATGAAAAAAAGCTCAGCATGCGCATCAATGATTTAGCACAAGTCGGTGATTATCAGTTTAAGCTTATTTCTGTTAATAAATTAACGGGTCCTAATTATTCAGGCGCAATTGCAACATTATTTGTTTCAAAAAATAATGCTGTCATTGCTATATTGCATCCAGAATTACGCGTATTTTCAAATCAAGCAGTATCGGTTGCCAAAACATCGATCGATATAGGTATTTTCAGGGATTTGTATGTTGCTCTGGGCGGTACTTTATCTGATCATTCATGGGCACTTCGAATATATGTCAAGCCCTTAGTCAGATGGATTTGGGCAGGTGGATTACTCATGGTTTTGGGCGGATTTTTTGCGGTATGGGATAGAAGATATCGAAATAAAATAAAAACAGAAGCCGAGCGTTAGCGAAGGCGAAGAATTTTATGATAAAAATAAAAAAAATTATTCCTTTGTTTGCATTTTGTGCGGTGCTATTTTTCTTATGGAGCGGCCTTAAAATCAATCCCCATAATATCCCATCACCATTAATTGGAAAAAAAGTTCCATCTGAAAAAAATATAGATCCTAAAATATTTCTAGGCCATATCTCAATCCTAAATATATTTGCAACCTGGTGCGTCAGCTGTGCAACCGAACAGCCTGTGCTAATAGATTTACATCAACAATACCCGAGCTTAAATATAGTTGGTTTAAGTTACAAAGATAATCCAGATAAAATTGCAGCATGGCTTAAAAAATATAATAATCCGTATAATATTATTATCAATGATCCTGATGGCAATATTGGTATTGATTTAGGTGTATATGGAACACCCGAGACTTTTATTATTGATCAACAGGGGATTATTCGATATAAAATAGTGGGGCCAATTAGCATTGCAACCATTTCAAGACGACTGAAAAGATTATGAAATATTTAATATTTATATTTTTTTTAACTACCCAGAATATTTTTGCGGCTGATTTATATCCGTTTCAATCACCTCAAAAACAAGAGCAGTTTGATAACTTGATATCGCAGCTGCGTTGTCTGGTTTGTCAAAATGAAAACTTATCAGCATCGAATGCAAAAATTGCGATTGATTTAAAAAATAAAATTTATACCATGGTGCAAGAAAATAAATCTAGTTCAGAAATAAAGGCTTATTTAGTCAAACGATATGGCAATTTTATTTTATTTAAACCGCCTTTTATTAGCGAGACTTATTTGCTTTGGCTTGCACCATTCCTGATGTTACTGATAGGGGGGATTATTATTTTATTAATAACAAAACAACGTTGGCGCAAGGAAATATAATGATGCTATGGTTTTTAATCGGCCTTATGTTAGTAATTTCGTGTTTTTTTATTGCTTGGCCGTTATGGTTTACAAATAAAAAAATGTTACTTGCATTAGTTGCTTTTATTTTTATTGGCGGATTAATGTTGTATGCTTACTTTGGACAAAGCGCTGATTATTTTCAATATATTAGAAAACAGAAAACAGATCAAATAGCGCAAGCTGATTTTCAGAAAATAAAAAATCCAAAAATGATTATTAATCAATTAGTTTCGCATTTAAAACAAGATCCTAACAGCGCAGAAGGATGGTATTTATTGGGAAAATTATATTTTTCTGAAAATAATTTTCAATTTGCGCTGAACAGTTTTTCAAAAGCATATCACTTAAAGCCAGAAAATTTAAACTATAGCTTGAATTATTTGCAAGCTAATATGATTATTCATCATCGTTTAAATAATCAAGATGAAAGGCTATTAGAATGGATTGTAAAACAAAATCCGACTAACCCAGAGGCTTTAAATCTATTGGCGATGAGTTATTATCTCACTCAGCATTACTCGGATGCCGTTAAAACTTGGGAAAAATTGCTGCCGTTATTTCCCGCCGGTAGCGATATGCAACATCAGATTTTAGAGATGATTGCCAAGGCGCAGAAGCGTTATTAATTACGATTTTTTTACTAATGCTTGTCTCAAATATTCCCTGGCAATCGCTTCTCTTTCTTTTTCTGTCTTTCCGTTTGTGCGGGTTGTGCTGGCTGCAATCATAGATAAAATTTCCAAGGGTACTTTTTTTACCGAAAAAATAGATGCGCGATTTCTTGCAACTTGCCCTAACAATTTAGCGGCTTTTCGAATTTCGCATTCATCTGAAATGGCGATCATCCTTTGTTGCAGCAACTCCAATTTTTCAAGGTGGTGTCTTTTTATTTCTTCTGACACATCTTCATTAGCAGCTAATTCGAGCAGATTCTTATTGACCTCTGCAAAAGGATTTCGTGCAGGATTGCCACATGCATTTGGATTGGCTCCAGCATCTAGCAAAGAGTTTGCTGCATCATAATTGAGATTATTAATAGCGTAAAACAGTGCAGAAGACCCAGAGGAAGAAAGCGTATCGACATTCACTGCGTATTTAGCAGCTGTTAATAATTTTTTAATGGTATTTCCACGTGTCATGAAAGCTGGATGTAAGTAAGAAAATCTTGCGGCAAGATGAATAACTGCCTGCCCATCATTATTTAAAATGTTAAAATTGAAATTTTGCTTCACGGCGGCACTTACAAAACATTCAAAAACAGCCTCATAAGTGGTGCGCTCACTGCAATGGAATGCAACAATATGTAATGCTGTGTTTCCCGCATCATCTTGAATGGTAAAATCAATTCCGGAAAACTGAAACAATTTTTTAAGGTATGATAACGAATTACCATAGCCTGATATCAAACCAATCTTAGCGGCATAATGTAAAATTGTTTGACCATTTTCATCCTGCAATTTGAAAATATCGGGATTTTGATATGCCGTTATAAAAAGATCATAAAAATTCCCTCCTAAATAATTCAAATACTTTTTAGTGCTCACAAATTCCTCTTTATTTTTTTGCAGCGATGGTAGTGGCGCACCTTTTGAGAATAAAAGCCCAGCGCAGATTAGGTGTTCTTTTGTAGTAACGCCCTCTGACAATACCGCTTCAACAATAGATAATTGTTTTATTGCTCCATGCTCATCTTGTATTAAAATTCGAGCAGAAAAATCTTCAGGGACATATCCATTTAATAAAACCGCTACAATCTGGTTTAATTTTCTACTTTTTAAAGCATTTTCCCAATCGCTTCTCATGCCAGCCTCGTTGATTAAAATTATTGTGCTAAATAAAGAATTATACTGACAATAAGTTAAAGAAATATTAAATTACCAGCAAATTACCCAGCTATATTTACCAGCTATATTCTAACTTTATGAATTTTCAAAAAAATTTCCAGTTTTTCTTAAAATCTGAGTTAAATTGTGCGCTCAACTTCTCATCCTGAACCAGGAAAACATCAGATTTTAGAGATGATTGCCAAAGCGCAGAGGGAATAAAAGTTGTCAGCACTATTTTTTGAGCGATTTTGCAAGCGCATCTTTTATTTTTTTGAGTAATTTTGGCGTTATATTATGTTGATTTTCAATTTTGCTAACGTAGGCCTGCGTTACGCGCAGATGTTTTGCCAGCTCTTTTTGAGTGAGTCCCGCATTAATGCGCGCAAGCGCCACTGGATTGTCCACATAGTCTGCAGGATCAAAAGACACGTAGTCGGTCTCGACGTATTTTGTTTTTTTCTTGAAGCTATTTGTTAATGTGTTATAAATGTGAATGGGCAAAAGCACATACTCGGTTTTACCGTCGATTGATTTAATTGTTTGTAAGTTCATTTGTATGCATCTCCGCGTGGCTTTATTTTTTCAATGGCTATAATTTTAATGCTGTCATCTCGATTAAAAATTACTCTCCATTTTCATATACCTATCATGGTTATTATAAGTTATATTTGGTTGTATTTCTACGCCTATTATCGGATTGGGTCAATACCGTATTTTTGCAATGAAATTAAATCATACAACATCAGATTTTAGAGATGATTGCCAAGGCCAGAGGGAGTAAAAAACCCATTTTCTTTTGAGAAATAGAATGTTATCATGCGTGCCGTTGTGCTGTTTGGTCTTGCCAGATAGCTTCGGAGAGATGGCCGAGTGGCTGAAGGCACTCCCCTGCTAAGGGAGTATAGGGCTTAAACCTTATCGAGGGTTCGAATCCCTCTCTCTCCGCAAAATTTGCGCCCGTAGCTCAGTTGGATAGAGCACCAGGCTACGAACTTGGGGGTCGGGAGTTCGAATCTCTCCGGGCGCACCACATTGGATTTACTGTCGACACAGCCTTATATTCTTGAGTTGATCTTGATTGACTGGTTTTGTGGATCGGTAGGAATTAATGTCGAGACCGCCGCGGCGAGTCGATCTGCCGTAAATAGTGAGTTCAGCTGGTTTACAGCGCGCTAAAATCTGCATAAATATCTTCTCAATACATTGTTCGTGAAATTCATTGTCGTTTCGAAATGAAACAATATATTTTAACAAACCTTCCTGATTTATTTTTTGTCCCTCATAGGTAATTTGCACGCTGCACCAATCTGGCTGATTGGTCACTAAGCAATTTGATTTTAATAAATCAGTACGCAATGTTTCTGAAACTATTTCATGCTCTGTTTTTAAAAAATCAGGATTGTTGTGATATTCGGTGCATTCAATATCCAATAAATCAATATTGATCCCATCTTCAAAACTACTATTTAATTTTTCTGATTCAAATTGCTGAATAGAAATAATTTTAATAGTAATATAAGAACCATTTAATCTTGCTGATAAATCTTTTTGAATAACAGCCTCAACTGTTTTGATATCTTTAAATTTTGTATTATTAAAGCTATTAAAATATAATTTCATGGATTTAGATTCGATAATATTTTCTGAATCACAGCTGTAAATAATTTTTCCCACCGCAACAACGGGTTTGCCTTTATTATTTAGCCAGGAAATTTCATAATGATTCCACAGATCAAAACCATAAAATGGTAGCTGATCTTTAATCCCAATTTGTTCACGTTTGGTTTTTCTTGTTATAGGAAAAAGCAGTGTAGCATCATACTGACTCACATATTCAGATTTTTTGCCCAATTCAGATTTTTCGGGGGTAGGGTGGTTCATTGTATTTCGCCTATTGATTGTTTTGATGTAATCCTAGCGTAATCATAAAAAATTGGCTAGCTCAGAATCCGCGGATGTGTACAATTTTCAAAACCAAAACCCCTGCCTTTTAGCCAAAATCATGCTATTATCAACTCACATTTTTATATCGAGCGCGTATTTATGTCTCTCACTAAATTCTTAGACCCCAAAAACGATTTCGCTTTTAAGCGTATCTTTGGTTCTCTAAAAAACAAAGACATTTTAATTCATTTTATCAATGACATGCTTTGCTTTGTGGGTGATAAAAAAATTACAGAAGTGCAGTTTTTAAAACCCAGTCAAGATCCTGATATTTTATCCAAAAAACAAAGTATCTTAGATGTGCTCTGTACTGACCCAATTGGACGTCAGTATATCGTTGAAATGCAAGTGGCCAAAACAGCGGGTTTTGAGCAAAGAGCGCAATACTACGCTGCCAAAGCGTATGCCAATCAGCTGAACCAAGGTGATGGCTACCATCAGCTTAAAGAAATTATTTTTGTAGCAATCACAGATTTTATTATGTTTCCTGACAAAAAAAACCATAAATCAGATCACGTGATTTTAGATAAAATAACTTATGATCATGATTTAAAAGATTTCTCATTTACTTTTTTAGAATTACCTAAATTTAATAAATCGATTGATCAGCTTTCTAACATGATTGAGAAATGGACTTATTTTTTTAAACATGCAGAAGAAACAACGCAAGATGATTTAAAAAAAATAATCGGCGATGATCAAATTATTGAGCGCGCTTATGAGGCTTTAAATCGTTTTTCTTTATCTCAAAATGAGCTATTCACTTATGACGCTGAAGAAAAACGCATTCGAGATGAACAAGCGGCGTTAGATTATGCGTTGAGCGAGGCGGAAGCTAAAGGAGAAATTAAAGGTGACAATCTTGCGACGCATCGCATTGCAAAAACCATGCTGCAAAAAGGAATGTCAGCAGAAGCAGTTTCTGAAATGACTGGGCTTTCAATCGCTGAAATTAAAAAACTATAATAATTTTCTATTCTTCATCAAAGCGCTCTTCAATTAATTGCAGCACGGCATCGAGCGCTTGGGTTTCATCAATGCCGCTTACTTTAATTTCAAGTGGTGAACCGCAGCTGGCGCCGAGCGTCATCAGATCTAAAATATTTCGCGCATCAACACAGCGGTTTTGAAAACAAATAGTAATATCGCTTTTAAATTGCTCCGCTGTGTTGACGAGCTTCATCGTAGCGCGTGCGTGCAACCCTAGTTTGTTAGATAAAATAACCTGTTGCGTTAACATATAATATCCAGTTTACAATTTAAAATCTTCACCCAAATAAACGGCGCGTACCTCTTGATTCGCTAGGATTTCTTTGGGCGTACCTGCTGCAATAATACTGCCTTCGCTGACAATATAAGCGTGTTCGCAAATATCCAATGTTTCTCGTACGTTGTGATCGGTAATTAAAATACCGATGCCGCGATCGCGCAAGTGCACGATAATTCGTTTGATATCCATCACAGAAATCGGATCAACGCCGGCAAAAGGTTCATCTAATAAAATAAATTTTGGACTGCGCGCCAGTGCACGTGCAATTTCAACGCGACGCGTTTCACCACCCGACAGGCTCATGGCAGAGACTTTTTGTAAATGCGCAATATGAAATTCTTCCAATAAATCATTGAGTATTTGTTTTTTCTCTGGATTAGTTAAGTCTTTTCGTAATTGTAAAACCGCTTTAATATTATCAGCCACCGATAATTTTCTAAAAATAGATTTTTCTTGTGGTAAATAGCCAATACCTAAATTGGCGCGCTTGTGCATCGGAAAATGTGTAATGTCCGTATCATCAATACGTATCGTTCCAAAATCCACGGGAATTAATCCCACGATCATATAAAAGCTGGTTGTTTTTCCGGCGCCGTTAGGACCGAGTAAGCCTACAATTTGTCCGCTTTCAACCGTCAGCGAAACATCTTTTACAACAAGCCGATCTTTATAAACTTTTTTTAAGTGTGACGCTGATAATGTCGGCATGAATTGAGAGACCTCTTATTTAATTATTTAATGTTTTGATTGCAATAATCCGGGCTGCAAAATTGCTTTGGTTTCAGTGTGCAGTTGATATTGTCCTGTTTTTAAATTGGCAGTGAGGCCTATTCCAGAAATCACCATATCGCGCCGATGGATTTGAACGGGCGCCTCTGTTTCTGCGTACGATTTTTTGGGATAAACAGTCAGGGTGCTTGTGTAAATATACGTTTCCGGGTGTCCAATGGTTTGTAATTGATGTATCACGACATTGCCGGACAGTGTGGTGACATTGTTTGTTTTTTCCATCTTGGCTTTATCCGAATGAATTCGCCAAGGAATTTTGTCGTCAGAGTAAACAAGAATACGTGGCTTTACAAAATAGGTTGCGCCACTGTTTTGATAATTCGTCACTGTGTCGGCTGTAATTTCGCTTTTAAGTCCGCCTTCTTCATTAAATTCTGTAAACTTCGCTTTTTTAATAAAGTTGTCGACTATTTTTTCATGCATAGCTGGTGCTTTGTGTTCAGGATGATGCAAAATAAAAATACTGATGATGCACAGCAGAAAAAAAAGAATAATGTAAAGCGCACTTGATTTTGCTTTCATGAATGTTTCGCATGGTAAATAAAATCGCAGACTTCGCGCACTGCGCCTTTGCCGCCTTTGCGTTGTGTTTGCCACAATGCTATTTTTTTAATCTCATCAGCTGCTTGTGGCACGGTAATGGGTAGCGCGACTTTTTTCATCACAGGCTCATCAGGCAGATCATCACCCATGTAAGCCACTTGCGCTGCGGTTAAATTTAATTTTTTCAGCAATATTTCGTAAGCATCTAATTTTTCAGTTTGACCTAAAAAAACATGTTTTACGCCAAGGTATTCCAATCTGCTGACAACAGCCTTCGTATTGCGACTGCTGATCACCGCAAGTTCCACACCAGATTGCATTAATCGTCTCATGCCAAAACCATCGTGCACGTGAAATTGAATTATTTCAACGCCTTCTGCTGTTACATAAATTTTACCGTTGGTTAATACACCATCGACATCTAGAATTAATAAACGAATATTTTTAGCAATCTGGCTGATATTATTTTCTAGCATCATATAATTCCTGCGCGTAGTAAAGCATGCATGTGTACCACACCGACCGGCTTGTTTTTTTCAACGACGACAAGCGATGTGATTTTATATTCTTTCATGATTTGCAATGCTTCAATAGCCAGCATAGCAGGAGAAATAGTAATACAATTTTTCGTCATCATGTTAGCAATAGGTGTTGTATGAATATCTAAATTTTGATCTAGTGTTCGGCGCAAATCACCGTCTGTAAAAATACCCAATAAATTATTATCTGCATCAACAACCGTCGTCATACCCAAACTTTTTTGTGTTATTTCAATTAATGCGTCTGATAACAAGCAATTGTTTTGAACGCGTGGAAGTTGATTATTGGTATTCATTAATTCATCTACGCGCAGCAATAATCTGCGACCCAGCGCGCCGCCCGGATGGTATCGTGCAAAATCGTTAGGTTGAAATCCACGCGCTTCTAATAATGTAATCGCAAGCGCATCACCCATCACCAATGCAACGGTAGTGCTGGAAGTGGGCGCCAATCCCAACGGGCACGCTTCTTTTTCAACACTGACATCTAGGTGAACAGTCGCAAATTGCGCGATAGTAGAGTTAGATTTCCCCGTCATGGCGATCATGGGTAAATCCAGTGATTTAATAATGGGAAGCAGGGATAAGATTTCCTGTGTTTCGCCTGAATTAGAAATAGCAATAATCACATCTTGATCAGCAACCATGCCTAAGTCACCATGATTAGCTTCAGCGGGATGAATAAAAAAGCTCGCTGTTCCTGTGCTTGACAGTGTTGCTGCAATTTTACGAGCGATATGCCCTGATTTTCCAATGCCCAAAACAATCACGCGGCCTTTGCAATTTAATAACAAGCGGCAAGCTTTTGCGTAGGTATCATCTATTCTAGGTAAAAGCTTATAAATCGATTCTATTTCGATATCAATGACTTGTTTGCCTAAGCGGCATAATGCCTCATTGCTCAAATCAGAGTGAATTTTCTTTTCTTTATTTTTCAACACGAATACAATCTCTCGTCTTGTTTCTGCGCAGGTTCGCAAATTTTAAGGTATTATATCTTATAAGTGTTGATAAGACTAAATTTTTAAGGAAATGTGGCGTGCTTCAACATTCTATCATTACAATTGAAAATCTCTTTTTTTATAGAGAGATGCGCGCTATTTTTAAAGATGTTTCTTTGTCTATTCCCCAAGGAAAAATTACTGCTATCATGGGCCCTAGCGGCACGGGTAAAACCACTTTGTTAAGATTAATGGGTGGTCAACTCAATCCGTCAGAAGGCAGAATCATCGTTGATGGCATCAATTTGTCAGGCTTATCCAAAAAAGCCTTGTTTCAATTGCGTCGCAAAATGGGTGTGTTGTTTCAAGAAGGCGGTTTGTTTACGGATTTAACCGTGTTTGAAAATGTCGCTTTTCCATTACGAGAACATACAAAATTACCAGAAGATTTATTGCGTGATTTGGTGTTAATGCATTTAGAAGCAGTCGGATTGCGCGGTGCTGCAGAATTAAGTATTGAGCAGCTTTCCGGCGGCATGGCGCGTCGCGTTGCGATGGCGCGTGCTGTGATTATGGGTCCGTCGATTATGATGTACGATGAGCCATTTTCAGGACAAGATCCCATTGGTCGCGGTGTTTTATTACGATTAATAAAAGAATTAAATAACGCATTAAACTTAACATCGATTGTTGTCTCACATGATGTTGAAGAAACTGTAAAAATAGCGGATTATGTCGCCATACTTTTTAATGGCGAAATTATTGGTCGCGGCACGCCGAGTGAAATTTTAGACAATCCATCGCCACAAGTGCAGCAATTTTTACGTGGCTTAGCCGATGGTCCGGTATCATTTCATTATCCTGCAAAAAAATACGCTGAGGATTTATATTTGTGATAAATCAAATTGCTGAATTAGGTCGTGTAACATTAGCTTATTTTTCGCGAGTAGGGCGATCGGGTTTATTTTTATTTCACACACTTTTTCAAATTCCAAAATGGTCGCAAGCCTGGCCATTATTATCAATGCAATTGTATCGCGTTGGGATTTTATCTTTACCGATTATTTTATTGTCCGGATTATTTGTGGGAATGGTTGTTGCATTACAGGGCTATAACACATTGCAAAAGTTTGGTGCAGAGCAAGAGCTCGGGCAATTATTGGCATTGAGCGTTGTGCGTGAATTAGGACCCGTTGTCACGGCATTATTATTTGCAGGACGCGCGGGATCTGCTTTGACAGCAGAATTAGGGCTCATGCGCGCGACCTCGCAGTTATCGAGTTTGGAAATGATGGCGGTCAATCCCTTATGGCGCATTGTGGCACCTCGGTTTTGGGCAGGATTTATTGCGCTGCCGATCCTCACTATTTTATTTGATGTGCTATCTATTTATGGTGGGCAGCTAGTCGGTGTGGATTGGCTGAATGTGGATGCCGGATCTTTTTGGAGCAATATGCAATCAGCCGTTAATTTTCGCTTGGATATTGTTAATGGGATTATCAAGAGCGTTGTATTTGGCTTTGTGATTACGTGGATCGCGGTGTATCAAGGCTATTTTTCAGAGCCCAATGCGCGTGGCATTGGTCTTGCGACCACCAAAACAGTGGTTTATTCATCTTTGATGATTTTAGCGCTCGATTTTGTATTAACAGCAGTCATGATGGGGGGTTGGTAAGTGCGTAATAGATGGTTAGAAATGACGGTAGGGTTGTTTATTATCGCAGGATTGCTGGGTTTATTGCTGCTAGCCTTTAAAGTGAGCGGTTTAACGCAGATTGGTGATGGACATTACTATGTTTTACGCGCTGATTTTGATAACATCGGCGACCTGAAGGTGCGTGCGCCGGTGTCCGTTTCGGGCGTTAAAGTAGGGCGAGTGAGCGATATTAGGCTTAATTCGAAAACTTTCCGGGCTGTGGTGACCATGCAGATTAATAAGAATTTCAATGAAATTCCGATTGATACCTCGGCTAGTATTTTGACAGAAGGCTTGTTAGGCTCGAATTACATTAGTTTGTCTCCTGGTTTTGAGCAAGCGGTGTTGACGCAAAATGGCAAAATCGAGACAACGCATTCTGCTTTAATTTTAGAAAACTTAGTCGGTCAATTGATGTTTAATTTAACGAATGGTAAAGATAAAGATAAAAATAAAGATGCAAAAATTTAAAATTTAAAATATATGGGGAAAAATCATGCGTAAAATATTATTGACCAGTACGGTAGCTGTGTTGTTACTGGCATCTCACATTTGTTTTGCATTAACCTCGCCCGTAGATCAATTTCAAGGCGTTGCTAATCATATGATTAGTGATTTAGAGCAGAACAAAAATGCTTTGCATAATAACAGCGTGATTCGCCGCATTGTGAATCAAGTATTATTACCTAGCATTGATTTAAACAGAATGTCAGCAGCCGTTGTTGGGCGTTATTGGCAAGCTGCATCGCCTGCGCAGCGCGAACAATTCAAAAAAGAATTTGCGTATTTAGTGACAACAACGTATTCAGCAGCACTGTCTTCTTATAATGGCGATCGCGTACAATTTTATCCGCTGCGCGAAAATTTTGCGAATCATGAAACAATGCAAATACGAAGTGTGATTATTCGACAAAATGGTCAGCGCATTCCGATTAGCTACAATGTCGTTCAATCGGGTGCTGCTTGGAAAGTCTATGATTTCAGCATTGAAAACGTCAGCATGGTACAAAGCTATCGTTCACAATTTGAAAATGTATTAGCCAGCGGCGGCATGCCTGCCTTATTGACTCGTTTGCAACAACACAACAATCGGACATGATATTTATATATGCTAACCAAAACAAATAATGGATTTTCTGTCGAGGGCGATATTACTTTTGATAATATTGCTGCAACACGTCTTGCAGGAAATAAATTAATTTTGGGTGATCATATTACAATTGATTTAAGTAATATGAAAAACAGCAGTGCCGTAAGCTTGGTTTTATTGTTAGCTTGGATGCGTGAAGCTAACATAAAAAAATCAGAGCTGAAATTTTTAAATGCAGCGAGAGCATTAAAAAGCATGACAGAAGCATTTGGATTAAAAAATATAATTGAGTTAGGCTGAGGGCTGAATGGATAAATTAGCGATTTACGGTGGTGTTCCGCTTCAAGGCGTGATTAGAATTTCGGGCGCGAAAAATTCTGTACTGCCTATTTTAGCCGCTGCTTTGCTCACTGAAAAAAAAGTGACTATTTCCAATATTCCGCATCTGAACGACGTGACCACCATGATGACTTTGTTGTGTCGCTTGGGAATGAAATTCACCGTGGGCGACAAAATGACTGTGGAAGCTGATGCATCTGAGATAACCGACTTTAAAGCACCTTATGAGCTAGTTAAAACCATGCGCGCTTCTATTTTAGTTTTAGGGCCTTTGTTGACGCGATTTGGAAAAGCGGAAGTATCCATGCCAGGCGGCTGCGCTATTGGTTCAAGACCTGTTGATGTGCACATTGAAGGCTTGCGTCGCCTGGGGGCGAATATCGTTGTTGAAAATGGCTATATTATTGCAAGCGTAGATCAACGTCTCAAAGGCGCCGAATTAAATTTAGGAAAAATTACGGTGACCGGCACTGAAAATTTAATGATGGCAGCTGTATTGGCAGAAGGCAAAACAGTTATTTATAACGCTGCAAAAGAACCTGAAGTGCCCGATCTTGCCAATTTTTTAAATGTGTTGGGTGCAAAAATTACGGGCGCCGGCAGTGATACGATTACGATTGTGGGTGTTGAACGCTTGAGTGGCGGAAGTTACACCGTTATGCCTGATCGCATTGAAGCGGGTACTTTTTTAGTGGCCGCTGCCATGACGCGCGGCAATGTCACTATTAAAGATGTGAATCCGTATCATTTGGATAGTGTTTTAGAAAAATTACAAGAAACGGGTGCTGATGTGCGCGCAGGTGATAACTGGGTTTCGCTCGATATGCATGGCAAGCAACCCAACGCGGTGAGCATTGAAACAGCGCCTTATCCATGCATGCCAACGGATATGCAAGCGCAATTTTTAGCATTAAATACCGTTGCAAAAGGCAGTTCGTTTGTGACCGAAACCGTTTTTGAAAATCGATTTATGCATGTGCCCGAATTAAAACGCATGGGTGCAACTATTAAAATGGATGGCAATACTGCGCACTGCAAAGGTAGTGATAATTTAGTCGGTGCAACGGTTATGGCAACTGATTTACGCGCTTCTGCAGGCTTAGTGTTAGCGGGTTTAGTTGCAAGCGGACAAACGCTGGTTGATCGCATTTATCATATTGACCGCGGCTATGAATGCATCGAAGAAAAGTTATCGCAATGTGGCGCCAAAATTCAACGCATATCTGATCGCGTTGTATCCGCCTCATCTTCACCTGATGTGACTATACAAGCACAATCAGCACGACCTAGTGACACTGAAACGAATTAGCCGGTATTACTTTCGCATATATTTTTCATGTATCTCATGCGCCACCGCTTGAAATTTCCATTTGCGCAATAATATGCTATCTTGATTTGAGTGTCAATAATCAAGAGAGCATACAATATGAAGCATGGCGGAAAACGAAGTGGCGCAGGGCGGCCATCTGGAACGGGGAAATATCACGAAAGCACCAAAACAGTACGTGTACCAGTTAGTATGATTGAGCGTGTCCAAAGCTATGTTGAGACAAAAGGGCATCGATTTCCGCTTTACAGCAACAAGATTTCAGCAGGATTTCCATCACCCGCAGATGATCACATCGAATTACAATTAGATTTAAACGAGCACTGCATTAAAAACCCATCGAGCACTTTTTTCTTACGCGTGTCGGGTGAGTCGATGAAAAACGCGGGAATTTTCCCTGGCGATATTTTAATCGTGGATCGCAGTTTAAAACCAGCTGATGGCAAAATCGTGATTGCAGCGATTGACGGTGAATTAACCGTTAAAAGATTAAAAAAAGAAAAGAATAATTTATATTTAATGCCAGAAAATCTGGATTATAAGCCTATTAAAATTAATGAAGCGCAAGATTTAATTATTTGGGGAGTGGTCACGAATGTCATCCACGCGCTCTGATTTTTGCTTTGCCTTAGTTGATTGTAATAATTTTTTTGTTTCGTGCGAGCAAATTTTTAATCCAGCATTAACGAATAAGCCTGTTATTGTTTTATCAAGCAATGACGGTTGCGTGGTGGCGCGATCAAATGAAGCTAAAAATCTCAATATTAAAATGGGTCAGCCATATTTTGAAATAAAAAATATTTGTGAAAAAAATAAGGTTTTTATTTTTTCATCTAATTTTGCGTTGTACGGCGATATTTCAAATCGCGTGATGAAAACGTTGCAACATTTTTCATTAGATGTCGAAGTTTATTCTATCGATGAGGCCTTTTTGCGATTAGATAAAATTGCTTTTGCAGATCCCCTGCAATATGCGATTCAAATTAGAAAAGCAATATTAAAAAACATCGGCATTCCTGTTTCTATTGGTATCGCACCTACCAAAACATTGGCCAAATTAGCCGGTAATATTGCTAAAAAAGATAATATAACAGGCGTGTGTGATCTGCGAGATCAAACAGTGCGAGAGATCATTTTGCAGCACCATCCCGTTGATAATATTTGGGGCGTAGGGAAAAAATCAACGCAGTATTGTCACGATATCAATATTCGGACAGCAAAACAATTGTGCGACAAACCAGAAAGTTACTTAAGAAAACACTTTGGTCTTGGTATGGTTAAAACAGTGATGGAATTAAAAGGAATTTCGTGTCTTGCTTTATCTGAAACTGAAAATTCAAAAACTATTATTCGATCCAGATCATTTGGAAAGTCAGTTACAAGCATAATAGAATTAAGTGAGGCATTAAGCTTTCATTGCGCACATGCTTGCGAAAAAGCGCGCGCACAAAAATTAAAAGCGCAAGGTGTTTGCGTTTATTTTAGAACAAGTTTATATGATCCGAGAAAGCCAGCTTATACCGCGCAATATTCTCAAGTTTTTTTACAGCCCAGCAATGACACGTGTCACATCACATCAATTGCCAAATCTATTTTAAAAAAATTATATCAACCCGGATATGAATATAAAAAAGCCGGTATTGTTTTATTAAATTTAATATCAGATGAATTTAATCAATGTGATTTATTTGAAGAAAATATTAGCTCAGATAATAAAAATTTAATGAGTTTGCTGGATCAAGCGAATCAAAGATTTGGCGCACAAACTTTATTTTTAGCAGCCGAAGGCACTGAGAAAAACTGGGTAGTAAGATCAGCTCGCCGTAGCCCGCGGTATACAACCTGTTGGGATGAATTGCGTGAAGTGTTTTGAAATACGTCATATATCAGCGTACAATTTTTAGAGGCTCAACATAAACAGACAGAAAATATTGCCATGAGCAGAAAAACAAGCGGTATTTTTCGCTTAAACATAAAGCAACCTAATATCATCTCATTGATGATACTAGGTGCGTTTGCCTCAATGGGCGCGATTATTATGACGCCCGCACTGCCTAAAATCGCCGATTTTTTTGGCACTCGCATTGGAACAACCCAGTTTGCCGTGACCAGCTTTTTATTAGGCTATGCGTTTGGGCAGCTGTTATATGGCCCACTTGCCAATAAATATGGCCGAAAATTTGCGCTTTATGTTGGTTTGGTATTGGCATCTGTAGGTTCTATATTTAGTATTTTATCTTCACCCATCGAATCCTTTCAGTTGTTAATTTTTGGCAGGTTTTTAGAAGCGTTAGGCGCGAGCGCGGGTCTTGCAATTAGCATTACCATTATCAATGATTTTTATTTTGAAGAGCAGGCGCGACGCGTAATGACGATGTTGATGTTGGCATTTTCAGTTGTGCCTGGTTTTGCTAATGCGATTGGTGGATCATTGGTGCAGTATTTTGGATGGCGGTCTTGTTTTTATTTTTTGCTTCTATACGGATTTGCGCTTGTTTTTCCAACTTATCGCTTAGCGGAAACTTTGGTTGCTCGTGATGAAAACGCTTTGCGGAAAGAAAATATTGTTCGAAATTTTGGTGAAAAATTTAGAAATGTAAAACTAGTTGGTTTTGCAATGCTAGCTGGATTATCGGGCGCGTCAATTTATGTTTTTGGTGCGGAAGGGCCGTTTATTGGTATTCATTTATTGCATTATCAACCATCGGTTTATGGATTGCTGGCCTTAACGCCATTTATTGGCATGTTGATCGGAAATATTATTTCCTTACGCCTGTCTGAAATTGATCCCATGATAATGATTAAAGCAACATTTTTACTTGAATTATTATCTGCGCTTGCGATGCTTACTTGCTTTTTGCTTCACTGGATTAATATCTATACATTGTTAATCCCCATGGGATTATTTGCCATGGGGCATCCGGGATTGATTGCAACGGCGGTGTCCATGTCAACGAGACAACTTCCTGACAAGGCAAATGTTTCGGCTGTTGCTAATTTTGTGATGGTTTCAATGCCTGTTGCAATGACTTTTCTACTCAGCATACTCCATGCCAGCAATGCTATTGTTATGCCCATCATTTTTTTACTCGCGCTATTTTTTATGGTGATTATTTATGTGTGTATCCAAAGAACAAAATAAAAAAAATAACATTCAAAAATCTTTTTCTATTGTTAACACCCCTAATCCTGATGATTTAATTTTTGCTTTTCATGATGAGCATATTTATTTATTAGACGGAAAAATAATACCGGATTGGAAAAGTTGCTCACAGTATTTTAATTTAACTAGAAATTTTTATTGTTTTTCTGAAGATAAAGAAAACAACAAACAATTTTTATTATTTGATGCAGACTATTTAGAAAGCAATAGTGAATTTATAAAAATACCGCTTAGAAAAGCCTGGGAATTTTTAAGCGATACATTATTTTCAATCGCAAGATATGCGCGGCATTTATATCATTGGCGCAAGACACATGCTTATTGCGGTGTTTGTAGCACTAAAAATTCAAATAAAAAAGATGAGCAAGCTTTCATTTGCGATGCTTGCGGTCATGTAACTTATCCCAGAATTGCGCCATGTATTATTTTATTAATTTATCATGAGAATAAATTACTATTAGCGAGATCACCGCATTTTCCTAAGAGTATTTATAGCACGATCGCAGGATTTGTAGATCCGGGTGAATCTTTAGAAGAAGCCATTCATCGCGAGGTCTTTGAAGAATTGGGTGTTAGAGTAAAAAATATTGCTTATTTTGGTTCGCAACCTTGGCCGTTTCCAGATTCATTGATGATTGGATTTACAGCAGAATATTTATCGGGAGATATTAATATTGACCCTACAGAAATTGAAGATGCGCAATGGTTTGATATTAAAAAATTACCAGAATTGCCGTCTAAAATAAGCATTAGTCGAGAATTAATCGAGGCTTATTTAAGTCGTATTTAAGCTAGTTTTAATATTTTGTTTCGTAATTCTGATGTGCTACACTGCGCCCAATATGAAACTCAACAGAACATTTTGCGTTGCACCCATGATGGCTTACACCGATCGCCATTTTAGGGCGCTATTGCGAATTATTTCTCAACAATCTGTTTTGTATACTGAGATGCTGACAGCCTCAGCCATTATTCATGGTGATCAAAATTACTTATTGAATTTTTCAAAGCAAGAGCATCCTGTGGCATTGCAGTTGGGTGGCTCTGATCCCGCCTTGTTGGCACAAGCCGCTAAAATTGGCGAGGCTTGGGGATATGATGAAATTAATCTGAATGTCGGCTGTCCCAGTGATCGTGTTCAGAAAGGCTGTTTTGGTGTTGCTTTGATGAAACAAGCAGATTTAGTCGCTACTATTTTTACGGCTATGCAAAATACTGTTCAAATCCCTGTCACCATTAAAACGCGTCTGGGCGTAGATGAGTTTGACTCAGATGAATTTCTGTATGATTTCATCGGAAAAATTAGAGCGGCAGGTTGTAAAGTGTTTATGATGCATGCCAGAAAAGCGTGGCTTAAAGGCTTGAGCCCCAAGGAAAACAGAGACGTGCCGCCGCTGTGTTATGAGCGTGTTTACAAACTAAAACAGCTTTTTCCAGATCTTGAGATTATTATCAATGGCGGCATTGAGGATTTAGCATCGTGCGAGCAGCATTTAAAATTAGTCGATGGCGTCATGCTGGGCAGGGCGGTTTGCTCCAACCCGTTTTTATTGTCAGAGGTCGACAGTCTGTTTTATGGATCAAACAGAGTAATGACGCGGAAAAAAGTGATTTCTGAATACCTGCCCTACATCTTAAAAGAATATGCACAAGGCGTTCCTATGCAGCATATGACAAGGCACCTGATTGGCTTATTTCAAGGACAGCCGGGCGCAAGGCAATGGAGAAGATTGTTAAGTAGTAACACGCAGGATGATCGACAAATAATTCGAGCGATTGAGGGTTTATAAGCAAACAGGGAGCGCCCACGCGCTATCGCATGGGCTTCTGTATTATTTAACGTCTTTCTTTGCGTATTTTTGACGGAATTTTTCAACGCGGCCACCAGCATCAACTGTCTTTTGTTGGCCTGTGTAAAAAGGGTGGCATTTGTCGCAAACTTCCAAATGCAGTTCTTTTTTAGAGAGCGCTGAGTTTGTCTTAAAAGTATTGCCGCAGCTACAAGTTACGTCAATTTCATGATATTCGGGGTGTGTATTCGCTTTCATATTGAAGCCCTAAGAGTTTGATTCAGGCGCAAATCATAGCTGAGCCGAAGGGGCGCGTCAATTATTTTATGCATAATTTGACCATCCAGTCATTCACGCTCATTTCCTGTAATGCCGGCTGATTGAGACAGGTTTTTATAATCTCTTCGGCTTGTTTTTCAGGGTAGTGATCTGACACTGCTTTTTTAAATTTAGCAATTAAAATTGGATTGCCTTCGGTTCTGCGGCGTTTGTGTCCAATCGGATATTCCACTATTACTTCATCAGTAGAGCTTCCGTCATTAAAAAATATTTGAATAGCATTGCCGATAGATCTTTTTTCAGGATCTAAATAATCTTTGCTAAAATTTTTATTTTCTGATGTGACCATTTTTTTTCTTAAAATATCAATGCGCGGATCTTTGGCTATATTATCTTCATAATGCTCTGCGGTTAATTCGCCGAATATCAGCGGCACAGCGATCATATATTCTAAACAGTGATCTCGGTCCGCTGGATTATTTAATAAACCTTGCTTGCTGATAATGCGCATCGCCGGTTCTTGTGTTTGTATTTCAATAGATTTTATATCATCTAATTTATTTTTTACAATCGGATATAATTTTAAAGCGCATTCAACCGCTGTTTGCGCGTGAAATTCGGCAGGGTATGAGATTTTAAATAAAATATTTTCCATCACATAGCTGCCAAATTCTCTTTGCATTGAAAAAGAGTTGCCGTTAAATAAAACATCATAAAATCCCCAGGTTTTGGCCGTGAGCGCCGTGGGATAACCCATCTCGCCCGCCTTAGCCATTAGCGCCAGACGAACACCGCGACTGGTCGCATCACCCGCCGCCCAAGATTTTCGAGATCCCGTATTGGGCGCATGACGATAGGTTCGTAAAGATTGACCGTCTATCCAGGCATTTGAAACAGCATTGTTAATTTGATCGCGTGTGCAGCCTAATAATTTTGCGCTAATCGCAGTTGTTGCAATTTTAACTAATAAAACATGATCCAAACCGACTTTATTAAAACTATTATCTAGCGCCAAAACACCTTGAATTTCATGCGCTTTAATCATCGCTAATAATAAATCATGAACAGTAAATTGCTTTTTCAAATAATCCATGACGGCTAATATTCCGCCCATATTATCCGACGGATGACCCCATTCAGCGGCTAAAAAAGTGTCATTGAAATCAAGCCAGCGAATCATGGCGCCCATATTAAAAGCCGCTTGAACAGGATCTAATTCATAATTTGTTCCAAAAACCCGTGAGCCATTTTTCATGGTAGCACCAGGTACCACAGGCCCTAATAATTTGGTGCAGGCCGGATATTGTAAGGCCATTAATGCGCACGCATAGCTGTCTAATAAATCATAATAAGCCGTATTAACAGCTAATTCTGATTTTATTTCGTAATCGCAAACATAATTAGTAATAAGCTCAATAATCTCATCAAATTGTTTCATATTAAAAATCTCTTGGGTAATCTCTGGGTTTGGGGCCAATGTAATCTGACAGCGGCCTAATTAATTTATTGTTTTGTCTTTGTTCCATGATATGCGCCGACCATCCCGCTGTTCGCGCAAACACAAACAGCGGTGTAAACAAGCTGGTGGGAATATCGCAGTAATAATACGCGGATGCCGTGTAAAAATCTAAGTTAGGAAACATTTTTTTCTCTTGCTGAATTAAAGCCTCAATCGTTTCTGAAATTTCATATATTAATTTATTGCCATTGTGCTCTGCCAATTGCTTTGAGAAATTTTTGATAATATCAGATCGCGGGTCACCTGTTTTATAAATGCGATGCCCAAATCCCATGATTAATTCATGATTTTTTAATTTCTCCAAAACGCCTGCTTGTGCAGATTGTATTGAGTTATATTGCGAAATAAGCTTTAAAGCTTCTTCGTTGGCCCCACCATGCAATGGCCCGCGTAAGGTGCCAATGGCGCTGCAAATGCAGGAATAAAAATCGCTGAGTGTTGCAGCTGTAACGCGCGCTGCAAAAGTCGATGCATTAAATTCATGCTCAGCATATAAAATCAACGATGCATTGAGTACTTTAATTTTTAGAGAATCTGGTTTTTTTTGATGCAATAAATGCAAAAAATATTCACCTGTTGTTTTATCTTTCAGCTCAATATTAATTTTTTGATGATTAAATTGAAAATGGTACCAATATAATAATACACCAGGAAAAATGGCTATTAATCTATTGGCAATGGCAAATTGATCGTGATTTTTAGTTTCAGGCTCTACAGTGCCTAAAATAGAACAAGCGGTTCGCAAGACATCCATTGGATGGGCTGATTTGGGGATTTTCTCTAAAATATTTTTTAATTCTTCTGGTAATTTTCTTAAAGAAATTAATTTTTCTTGATAGCTTTCAAGTTGTTTTTTATTGGGTAACTCACCATAAATTAATAAATAGGCAACGGTTTCAAAATCAGCGTATTTGACGAGATCATGAATGTCATAGCCGCGATAATGCAAGCCCACGCCGCCGTGTCCTACTTCGCAAATAGCGGATTGTCCTGCTGTGATGCCAGAGAGCCCTGTATTTTGATTTGTCATATTTTCGTCCTTAATCTATGATAAGTCTGTATTGTGTGATTTTCACAGAGAGAAAGCAAGGGTGTTTTATGCATGCAACAACCGCAGCGACTGTCAGCATTAATTTAGATGCATTGAATCATAATTTTTTAGCAATTAAAAAATTAATGCCGCATCAAAAAATATTAGCCATGATTAAAAGCAATGCTTATGGTCATGGCGTTGTACCCATTGCCAAAACATTATTACAAGCTGATGCGTTAGGAGTGGCTACTATTTCAGAAGCATTGCAATTACGCGAAGAAAATATTAACAATAAAATTATTGTGATGCGTGGATTTTTAAATAAAACTGAACTGCAAGTATTTTTAAATGACCCCAGCATAATAGCCTCTGTTTATAATATTAAACAAGTTGAACTATTAGAAAAACATACTAATCAAAACAAAAAAATCTCAATTTGGCTTAAATTAGATACGGGAATGAACCGTTTGGGTATTTCCCCCGATGAATTTCCAAAAATTTATGACAGACTCGAAAAAATTAATGGCCTGCAAAAGCCTTTTGTGTTGTTTTCGCATTTAGCTGATGCTGACAATGCTGATAAAAAATTTACTGAAAATCAAATCAGTTTATTTGATAGGCTAACTAAGCATTTACCAGGTGAAAAAAGTTTATTAAATTCTGCGGGGATATTAGCTTATCCAAAAAACCATTATGATTGGATTCGACCCGGTTTATTATTATATGGTGCCATGCCATTTGAAACTTTTCAGGCTGGTAACTTTAAACCCGTGATGAACTTACAAGCCAATATAATTGCTATTAAAAATGTGAATAAATACGATAAAATTGGTTATTCCTGTATTTATACTGCAGAAAAAAATATGAAAATTGCTATTATATGCGCAGGTTATGGTGATGGTTATCCGCGTAATGCAAAAGCGGGTACACCTGTTTTAATTCGAGGGGAGCGATGTCCATTGGTTGGTCGTGTTTCAATGGATATGTTGGCAGTTGATGTTTCAAATTTAAAATCAGCTGAAATCGGCGATGTTGCCACATTGTGGGGTGATAATTTACCGGTAGAATTAATTGCACAATATTCAGATACGATTTCATACGAATTATTAACGCGTATGACACCTAGAGTAGAGTATCGGTATGAATAATACTCGAGAGGCGATTTAAAATATGAATACAGGCATCTGGTTTATTTAACGTATAAAAATGCAGTCCTGGCGCGCCGCCAGCAATTAATTGCTCACATAAATGAGAGACCACTTCTTCGCCGAAAGATTGAATTGAAACAAGATCGTTTTTATAACTTTCTAATCTATAAAGCAACCAGCGTGGAATTTCAGCGCCACAGGCTTTTGAAAATTGCATTAATTTTTCGTAATTCGTGATCGGCATAATGCCGGGCGTAACGGGGATATGAATATTTAATTTTTGACAGCTTTCCATAAATTTAAAATAAGCATCGGCATTATAAAAATACTGCGTAATGGCACTGTTGGCGCCAGCATCCACTTTTTCTTTGAAGTGAAATAAGGCATGTTTATAATCCGTTGTTTCGGGGTGAAACTCAGGATAGCAGGCAACAGAAATATGAAAATGATCTTGAGATAGCTCGCGAATATAACGGATTAATTCAAAGGCGTATTTAAAGTGAGAGTCTGTTGATATGACACCTGATATTGAATTGGCTGGCAAATCACCACGCAAAACCACTAATTTATTGATATTATTGCTAATATATAATTCTAATAAGTTTTTAATATTTGCTTTGTCGGCTGCCACACACGAAATATGAGGTGCTGTTTGAATGCCTGTTTTTTTATTTACTGCTAATACGGTTTCCGCTGTATTAGCTTGCGCTGATCCTGCGGCGCCAAAAGTGACAGAAAAATAAGCAGGATTGAATGCAGCTAGTTTTTCAGCTGTATCTAATAGATGAGATAATCCTGCCTCTGATTTGGGTGGAAAAAATTCAAAGCTGATGTGCGGTAATTCCATGCAATAACATCCCTGTTAAAATAGAGTATTACTGATTATACTAGCATTTAATTTTTTATAACATGGATTTTTCAATGCCTCACCATTTACTATCCTTGCTTGCTTCAAAAATCTTAATCATCGACGGCGGCATGGGCACGATGATTCAAACCTATAGATTATCTGAAGCAGATTTTCGTGGCACGCAGTTTAAAGAGCACAGCGTATTTTTAAAAGGCAATAATGATTTATTGTGTTTAACCCAACCTAAAATTATCAAAGATATTCATTTGGCTTATTTGGAAGCGGGTGCTGATATTATTGAAACCAATACTTTTGGCGCAACAGCAATTGCATTATCAGATTATAAATTATCTGAAATAGCAGCCGACTTAAATTATCAAGCAGCAAAATTAGCAAAATCTGCTTGCGCTGAAATAACAGAGAAAACACCTGAAAAACCACGTTTTGTGGCAGGCGCTATCGGTCCCACCAATAGAACCGCCTCTATTTCACCTGATGTGAATAATCCTGGCGCGCGCAATATTACTTTTGATGAATTAGTTAAAGCTTATACCGAGGCGACTGATGGATTGGTTCGCGGTGGCGTTGATATTATTTTAATTGAAACCATTTTTGATACCCTCAATGCCAAAGCCGCTATTTATGCGGTTAAAAAATATTTTGATGACAATAATATTAATCTTCCCATCATGATTTCAGGGACTATTACGGATGCCAGTGGCAGGACATTATCAGGCCAAACGATTGAAGCTTTTTGGCATTCAGTGCAGCACGCTAAGCCTATTGCAGTGGGTATTAACTGCGCATTAGGCGCAAAAGACATGCGACCCTATCTGCAAGCACTTTCTAAAATTGCAGATACTTATATCAGTGTTTACCCCAATGCGGGATTACCGAATGAATTGGGCGAGTATGATCAATCGGCTGAAGAGATGAGTGAATTAGTATTAGAATTTGCGCAAAATAATTTTATTAATTTAGCAGGCGGTTGTTGCGGCACAACGCCTCAGCATATTAAAGCCATTGCTGAAAAATTAAAAAATGGCAAGCCACGAATTATTCCAGAAATAAAACCCTATTGTCGATTAAGTGGCTTAGAACCGCTGACAATGTATCCTGAAAGTAATTTTATTAATATTGGCGAGAGAACCAATATTACAGGCTCAGCGAAATTTAAGAAATTAATTCTCGAGAAACAATACGAAGCCGCATTATCTGTTGCGCGAGAACAAGTGGAGCAGGGCGCTCAAATCATTGATATCAACATGGATGAAGCCATGTTGGATTCGCAAGAGGAAATGCGGCTGTTTTTAAATATGCTGGCCAGTGAACCTGACATTTCGCGCGTGCCCATTATGATCGACTCATCAAAATGGTCTGTAATAGAATCAGGTTTAAAGTGTTTGCAAGGCAAAGGCATTGTTAATTCAATTAGCTTAAAAGAAGGCGAAGCGGCATTTATATTTTACGCCAAACAAATATTGTATTATGGCGCAGCCGTTGTTGTCATGGCATTTGATGAGGCAGGACAAGCGGATACCAAAGATAGAAAAATAGAAATCTGCAAGCGCGCTTATACCATATTAACAGAGCAAGTTGGATTTAATGCATCTGATATTATTTTTGATCCCAATATTTTCGCCATCGCAACCGGCATTGAAGAGCATAATAATTATGCAGTGGATTTTATTGAAGCCATTAAAGAAATAAAAAAACAATTACCGCACGCTTTAATTAGTGGCGGTGTCAGCAATGTTTCTTTTTCATTTCGTGGCAATAATCCAGTACGTGAAGCGATTCACGCTGTTTTTCTATATCATGCTATTAAGGCAGGCTTAGATATGGGTATTGTCAACGCGGGACAATTGCCGATTTATCAAGATATTCCTGCTGATTTATTAGAACGCGTTGAAGATGTTGTTTTAAACCGCAGAGCTGATGCTACAGAGCGATTATTAGAAGTGGCACAAAATTTTTTAAGCCAAAATAAAACAGATCAAAAAGATTTATCGTGGCGAGAAAAATCCGTGAATCAAAGATTAAGCTATGCTTTAATTCAAGGGATTACAGATTATATTGAACCTGATACTGAAGAAGCGCGATTAGAAGCTGCTTATCCGTTAGCTGTTATCGAAGGTCCATTAATGGATGGAATGAATGAAGTGGGGAATTTATTTGGCGATGGCAAAATGTTTTTACCGCAAGTCGTGAAAAGCGCGCGCGTCATGAAAAAAGCCGTCGCCTATTTAATTCCATATATAGAATTAGAGAAAAAAAATAATAATCACAAAGCCTCCGCCAAAGGCAAAATTTTAATGGCGACGGTTAAAGGCGATGTGCATGATATTGGAAAAAATATTGTCGGCGTTGTTTTGCAATGCAATAATTATGATGTAATTGACCTGGGTGTCATGGTGCCTGCTGAAAAAATATTAATTGAGGCCAAAAAACACAATGTGGATATTATTGGTTTAAGTGGCTTAATTACACCGTCTCTTGATGAAATGTGTTTTGTTGCCAGTGAAATGCAGCGGCTTGGATTTACCATTCCACTATTAATTGGCGGTGCAACAACCTCGCGCGTTCACACAGCGGTTAAAATTGCTCCTAATTATTTATACGATGTCATTTATGTGAAAGATGCCAGTCGCGCTGTCGGTGTTGCTTCAAAATTATTAAATCCAGAAGCTAAAAAAGAGTATATCAAAGAAATCAAGCTAGAATATCAAGATGTGCGAGAAAGACATAAAAATAAAAGCCATCAAACTGATTTTATTTCTTTAAGTTCTGCCAGAGAAAATAAATTATCTTTAAATTGGGCTGATTGTGTTCCTGCGATTCCAAAACAATTGGGTGTGCAAATTTTACAGCATTATGATTTAAATTTAATTTCAAAAGACATTGATTGGACGCCCTTTTTTCAAGCTTGGGATTTAGCGGGAAAATTTCCTGATATTTTAAAAGATAATATCGTCGGTGTTGAAGCGACTAAATTATATCATGATGCGCAAAAATTATTAAATCAGGTTATATCTGAAAAATTATTACAAGCTAACGCCGTATTTGGTTTTTTCCCTGTTAATTCTATCAATCACGATGACATTGAGGTTTACAGTGATGACGAGCGTAAAGAAAAAATATTAACTTTGCATCATTTGCGTCAACAAAACAGAAAGCCACCGGGACGTGCTAATAAATGTTTAGCGGATTTTATTGCGCCAAAATACACGGGCTTAAAAGATTATATTGGTGTTTTTGCCGTGACAGCGGGTATTGGTGTAGAAGCGCTTTCGAAAAAATTTGAGTTAGAAAACGATGATTACAGCAGTATTATGATTAAAGCATTGGGTGATCGACTTGCCGAAGCATTCGCTGAGCATTTGCACCGCAAAGTGCGTCAGGATTATTGGGGTTATGCCTCTGAGGAAAACTTAAGTCATGAATCTTTAATCAAAGAAAATTATTTTGGTATTAGGCCGGCACCTGGCTATCCGGCTTGTCCTGATCATTTGGAAAAACAAGCTTTATTTAAATTATTAAATCCAGAAAAAAATGCGGGCATTACTTTAACAGAAAATTTAGCTATGTGGCCTGCGTCGTCTGTTTCTGGATTTTATTTTGCGCATCCCGAAAGTGATTATTTTGTGATCGGAAAAATTGATCGTGATCAATTGGAAGATTACGCACAGCGTAAAAATATTTCTGTCGAAATGGCTGAAAAATGGCTCGCGCCGGTGTTAAGTTAAAAATGCCAAAACGCTTTGCGCAAAAATCTTCGCTTGCTCAACATGCGGCATATGCGCGCAATCAGAAATGATGTTAAGCGTTGCGTTAGGCATTAAATTCACCATTTCTTGCGCTGCTTTTTCTGGCACTAAAATATCTGCATCGCCAATAATGATTAACGTTTCTGCACGAATTTTTGATAATTGCTGAGAAGAATTAAAATCTTTAACAGCATGTAATTGCTTTTCATAACCCAGCAAGCTTTGCGGGTGTTTATTTTGCAGCGTCCATTGAATAAAGCCTTTTACATGTAATTTATTTTTTAAAAAGCTTTCAGAAAATAAAAATGGCATCACATATTCAGCTAATAACTCATCTGAAATATTTTCTTTCTGTAATTTTAGTTTCATATTTAATAATAAGCTTGCAAGCTCACTTCTTTTAGCGCGCGATCCGACCAGCACTAATTTATTTAAAAATGTAGGATGTGAAATGGCGATTTGCTGTGCGATACAGCCGCCCATCGAATGCCCCACGATATGTGCTTTTTGAATTCTCAAGTGCTGCATTAACTGAATAGTATCACTTGCCATTAATTCAATAGAGTAGGGCATATCCGGCGCATCAGATTGCCCCGCGCCACGGCTGTCAAATATTAACACGCGAAAATGCTTTGATAATAATCTTAAGCTTGATTTCCACACTTGATGATCTGCTGATAATCCGCCGATTAAAATTAAATCATCACCGCTGCCGTGTTGCTCGTAGTAAATATGAATATTATTTATTTTTGCAATCGGCATAAAATTTATCTACACAAATGAGAACTGTAATTTTTTTCCAATAAAATGCGTCGCTCTAATGAGTGTGCTGAGCGTAACGGATGTGTTGCGCGGATTTAGCAATCTATCTAGCGCTGAGCGGCTTGTACCCATTTTCTCAGCAGTTTCTTTTTTAGTGAGATGCGCGCGCTTCATTTTCATTTCAAGCTGAAATGCAATTACAGCCTTTATCGCTGCTGCTTCCGCATCTTCCAATAATCCTTCTTCTTCAAGGAAACTATCAAATGAACTGCCCCTGTGCTTATTTTTTTTCATATTTTCCTCATGATTCACTCAGTCTGAATTGTACCAATTATGGTACATATTTACAAGTTTGATGAAGTTGCAATACCGTATTTTTAGTTCTGCTGTTCCTCAGGCATTGCGCTGACAACGGGTGCAAAGCGTTGGTGCTGATGTTTTTTATTATTATTATTATTTTGCGGTGCAGGAATAACGGGCGAAACTATTGACGGAGTTGCCAGAGTTGCCGGAGTTGTTGGCGCAGGAATTGCTGGCGCACTAGTTGCCGTAGGTGTTGTAGGCGCGGGAATTGCAGTTGTGACAGCGGTTGTATTTTGATTTTGTGGTGATGGTATTTGCGCATTGGTTTGTGATTGCGGATAAGTAACTTGATCTTGTTTTAATTCTTTAAAATAATAATCTAATACTTGTCGTGCAATTTGATCGGCTTGTGGTACATGTTCTACCACAATGGCGATCGCAATTTGCGGATGATCAACTGGTGCAAAAGCAATAAATAAATGATTATTGCGCAATTGAAACGGAATATTTTTGCGTGTTCGCTGTTCGTCATCGTAAGTGCTAAAGACTTGTGCGGTTCCTGTTTTTCCAGCAATAGTATAAGGCGCATTGCTACCAAATAAAGTATGCGCTGTGCCTTCAGGGCTTAAAATTACGCCTTGCATGCCTTGAATAACTGCATTCCAATCGCTGAGGTTATGAATATTTACCGCGGTTTCTGCAATGGGTGCAATATCGCTTTCAGTGCCATCTAGATTTTGTATTTTGAGCAATAAATTAGGCTGCATTTTATCGCCGCGATTGGCCATGGTTGCAACAGCAAAGGCTAATTGTAATGGCGTTACTTGCAAATAACCTTGCCCAATGCCGGTAATAACAGTATCGCCCGGATACCAAGATTTTCCACGCGCTTTTTCTTTCCAAGCAGGGCTGGGCACTAAACCCGCCAATTCATCCGGTAGATCAATTCCTGTTTTTTGACCAAAACCAAATTGTGCAAGACCTTGGTCAATGCGGTCAATGCCCATCATGGTTGCCAATTGATAGAAAAATGGATCGCATGAAACCGTAATAGCTCGGATGACATTAACAATGCCGAAACCTCCTTTTCGATATCCATGATAAACGTGCGTTGAATTAGGTAGCTGAAAAACGCCTGTGTCAACAATCGTAAATTTGGTATTAATCGTTCCGTCGTTTAATGCGTTAATAGCAATAAAGGGTTTAATGGTAGAGCCGGGTGGATATAATCCACGCGTTGCGCGATCAAACAATGGATGATTGGCTGCTGTTAGTAATGATTTATAGGCTGCTTGCGATAAGCCATTCACAAATAAATTGGGATCAAAGTTAGGCTTGCTGACCATGGCCAACACTTGACCCGTATCAGGTTGAATTGCAACCAGCGCGCCTGAATTATCACCAAACGATTTTTCTGCAAACGCTTGTAATTTACTATCAATTGTTAAAACAATGTTTTCGCCTGGTGTTGCTGTCGTTTGTTTTATGATGCGAACAATTTTGCCGGAAGCATCAATTTCAGCGGTTTCAGCACCGGTGTAACCATGCAAAATATTTTCATATTCTTTTTCGATACCTGATTTTCCAATATAGTCTGATGCAGTGTAATTATCAGAATCAAGATTTTTTAATTCATCCGCATTAATTCTGGCGACATAGCCGATAATATTGCCTGTTGTCGCACCCAGCGGATAGTTGCGCATCGTGTCAGTTTGAATAATAACACCTGGAAAGCGATATTGATTAACATAAAACTGATCCACTTCAGCCTCTGTTAAATTTTGCTTTAAAGGCACGGCTTGATAACGTCGAAATTGCTTTAAGCTGTGATTAAAGGCTTGAATATCGTCAGGCGTTAAGTGTGCAATAGGCGTAAGATCAGAAATCGTTTTTTCCAAATGCGCAACGCGACCGGGGATAATCATTAAGCTATAAACCGGAATATTTTGAGCGAGCAGTACGCCGTTGCGATCATAGATTAATCCACGATTAGGTTTTACTGAAACCACGCTGATCACATTTTGCTTTGAAAGCGTTTCATAAAAATGATAGGAAATAATTTGCAGATCAAACAGTCTGGCAAAGACAATAAAGAAAAAAACAGCAACGCCAATAGCGCAAATCAAGCTGCGTCTTAAAAAGCGATTAATTTCTTTGTCTGAATGATTAAAATTTTTCATGTCGTATTTTATCTGTGGTACGGATGATTCACCAAAATACTCCAAGCGCGATACAATTGCTCTGCGAGTACCACTCGAACCAAAGGATGCGGCAATGTCAGTGCCGACAGCGACCAAATCTCATTTGAAGCTTTCAAAAAATTCGCCGACAATCCTTCTGGCCCACCAATAATTAAACTTATATCCTGTTGGTTATCGTGCCAGGTTTGCAGCGATTTGGCGAGCATTTTGGTATCGATAATTTTGCCAATGCGGTCAAGTGAGATCATGCGCGAATTGTTAGGAATAGCCGCTTTTATTTTGGTCTCTTCCAATTCGCATAATTTATTAATATTAGCGCTTTTAAGTCGTTTTTCAGCATTAATTTCGATTAGATTAATTTTGTAATTGGCTGGCATTCTGTGCGTGTATTCTAAAAAGCCAGTCTGAATCCAGTCTGGCATGTGTTTTCCAACCGCTATAATGTGTATTTGCATAAGCCTAGGGTTTTGATGTTTTTTTAGCTGGTTTTTTAGCTGATTTTTTTGCGGGGGCTTTTTGTTTTTTGATGCTTTCAGTAATCATCCATAATTTCTCAAGATGATACAATTCGCGCTGTTCTTGCAACATAACATGCACCACGATATCGCATAAATCGATCAAAACCCATTCGCCTTGTCTTTCGCCTTCCATCCCATAAGGCTTAACACCCGATTGCTTAACAGCATCAATTACTTTTTTAGCCAGCGAGCTTGTGTGTCTTGTCGACGTACCTGTACAAATCACCAGTTTATCAAAACTACTGGTCAATTTTGTCACGTCTAGTTCGACGATATCCTGCGCTTTATTGTCCGCCAATGTTTTAACAACAAGTTCAGTCAGCGTTGAGATTTTCATGCTAAGCCTTTGTAAATGGTGAAAAATAGTGCATAGTACCGGTTTTAGCCTGGTGAGTCAAAAGGGAGTGAGTTAATGCAAGGTATTGCAGCAGATATTTTAATTATAGGCGCAGGCGTTATCGGCATTTCTATTGCGTTAGAATTAAAAAAGCAATTCCCAGATCAAAAAATTATAATCATTGAAAAAGAATCTCATGCGGGGTTTCATGCCAGCGGCAGAAACAGCGGTGTTTTGCATGCGGGATTTTATTACACGGCAGACAGCTTAAAAGCAAAATTTTGTCGCGATGGCAATATCGCCATGCGACAGTATTGCCTAGAAAATAATTTAAAAATAAATCAATGTGGAAAGCTAGTTATTACCAAAGATAGCTCAGAATTAAATAACTTGAAGATTTTGTATGATCGCGGTATTGCCAATAACGTTAATTTAAAATTAATATCAGAAAAGGAAGCGCGTGAAATTGAGCCGCGCGTTAAAACAGTTGAGCGTGCTATTTTTTCACCTGATACCGCTTCGGTTGATCCTGTGGAAGTGATTAATTTACTGGTTAAGCAAGCCGAAGCTTTGGGGATTCAGTTTTTATTTGATGAAAAATATAGCTCAAATAATATAAAAGAAAAAAAAGTATTCACTGATAAAAATAAAATTTCTACAGGCTTTGTGATTAATGCTGCAGGATTATATGCAGATAAAATTGCAAAGCAATATGGGTTTTCAGCAGACTATGAAATCGTGCCATTCAAAGGCCTCTATTTATATTCAGATGAAAAACCAGGTGCTTTAAAAACACATATTTATCCTGTTCCCGATTTAAATTATCCATTTTTAGGCGTGCATTTCACCATCACAGCAGCTGGAAAAATTAAAATTGGACCGACAGCAATCCCGGCCTTCTGGCGAGAGCAGTATAATGGGTTTTCACGATTTTCAACAACAGAGTTAATTAAAATTTTATCATTGGAAGCGATTTTATTTCTTCAAAATAAATTTCATTTTCGACAAGTGGCTATCCATGAATTGAAAAAATATAATAAGCAGTTTTTAGCAAATCAAGCAAAATACATGCTAGATGATATGAATATTGAGAATTTCAAGGTTTGGGGAAAGCCCGGAATTCGCGCGCAATTGATTAATAAAAAAGATAATAGCTTGGTCAGTGATTTTTGCTTTGAAGGTGATCGCTATTCTTTTCATGTTTTAAATGCGGTTTCTCCCGCTTTTACTTGCGCATTTCCGTTTGCGCAATATTTGGTTTCTAAGCTTTTCTCTAATTGATAACGAACCAGCGTTAATAGCAGAAGTCCATGCGGCAGCGTATTTCAATTTACTATTGGTTTGAAGGAACCGCGCATGTAGCCTTGTACTCAAGGCGAAATAAGCGGATTCTTTTGATTTACGCGTTAAGTTTTTACAGAAAATATAATGAGCAAGCCAATTTTATTTTGTTTCTGAAGGCACGCGACATCCTCTTATTGCATCACTTCGCGCACCATGCGCGTTCATAAAATCGCTAGAAGAATCCGCTTATTTCGCCTTGAGTACAAGGCTACATGCGCGGTTCCTTCAAACCTATAGAAAATTAAAAAGGTGTGTTTTCGATATAAAGCCCATTGTCTATAATATATTTTTCAACATCCTTGGGTAATCCATGAATATTTTTTTCGCCTTGCTTTATTTTATGACGAATTTCAGTTGCTGAAATATAAATAGGCTCAATAGGCAATAAGATAATTTCCCCAGAATAATCAGCGGTATCAATGTCAATTTCATCGCGATTGATCACCACTAATTTTGCTAATGTTAAAATTTCTTCTGGATTTTTCCAAGTGTTAAATTTTAAGAAAGCATCAGCACCAATAATATAGTAATAAATAACATCAGGATTGTTTTCTTTTAGCATTTTTAATGTGTCGACAGTGTAGCTTATATTTTTTAATTGCATTTCAATAGGATTAATTATAAACCGTGGATTTATTTTCACGGCTAATTCAAGCATCGCTAATCTTTGCGCCGGTGTTGCAAGAGGCTTAGTACGGTGGGGCGGTAAAAAGCAGGGTATAAATTCAATGTGATCTAACTGTAATTTTTCAAGCGCTGCATGCGCAATAGCCAAATGCCCGTTGTGAATCGGATCAAAAGTGCCGCCGAGGATGCCAATTAATTTTTGCATAGTGTTAAGCACAGCATTAATATATTTTCCCACGCCGATCCTGTTTCATAGCCTTTGATCATTTGATCAATTTTGCTGGCTTGCAATAAGCTATTCTGTAATTGATTAATAGAAGTATTTTTAAGTGCTGTTTGCAGTAATGGCTTTTTAAAGCTCCAGACTGTTGATAAAACCATTTGCAGAGAGTCACCATTTTGAATGCGCGTCTGTAGCGTTAATAGCTCACGTATTTCTTTGGTAATCATAAATAATATTAGCGGCAGCTCATCACTGGTTTTTTGAAGCGACAAAATAATTCTGGTCAACTGCTTTTGATCATTGAGCAATAAATATTTTGTCAGATCAAAAATAGAAAATCGCATATTATCTGATAGTACTGCCGATATTTTTTCAGGAGAGATGCTCTCTTTTGGATAGAGCAGGTTTAATTTCTCAATCGCTTGGTGTGTCGCTAATAAATTTCCTTCGGTGCATTCTGCCAGTAATTCTGCGCTTTGTTTATCGATTTGAAGCATGTATTTTTTGGCGCGCTCCATAATCCATTGATTTAAAGCATGACGTTCGATAGGCCAAATGGGGGTATAAACACCTATTTTTTTAAGACTTAAAAACCATTTTGATTTTTGTTGTGCGGCTGTTAATTTCTCAGTTGTAATAATAAATAAATGAGAGTCATCTGATTTTTCTATTATCTCAATGATCATATCATCAAATTTTGCACTGGAGTTTCGAATATCGATAATTTTTTTTTCTGAAAATAAACTTTGGTTTTGAGTTGCTGATAAAACGGTTTCCCATTGGAATCCCGTCTCAACATGATAAATCATATGCTCTAAAAAGCCTTGTGATTTGGCAGATAAAATAATTTTTTCACGTGCTTCTGTCGTCAGAAAAGTTTCATCTCCGCTGATTAAATATGCGCGCGCTAGATTATTGTGTATTGGCATGATTTAATTTATTTTTTATGTTTTTAGACACAATCCAATAATAAGCTTGCAAGCTCATTTCGCGATTTAATTCATGAATCATAAATTCATCTGAATTAGAGGTATAAATTTGATTAGCATTTAATGTGATGGACTGTGAAGTTGAGAAATTGCCACTCGCGATTATTTTTTGATTTCTATTATTCTGAATCTCTAGGTTAATCTCTTGAGTATAATTAATACTGCTGGGTAAGCTTGCATTGACAACGGGCGGTTGCGCGTAAGTGAATTTATCTTTTGTCGTGATAATTGAAAAAGGCGCTTGTGATTGTAGCATCACTGGCATGGCACCAACTGATTTCAGCAGCTCCGTAAACTGCGTTGCAAAAGGGCTGTGCGGTTTTTCGTAGGACAAATAAACCTGATGTAACTGTATTGGCGTTTGTGCTTTTGAGCGTGGCTTAAAAGCGCAGCTGGTACAAAAAATACAGAAAGACAAAACAAAAAGGATTAAGAGTAATTTATGTAATGTTTTCAAAATAATATCCTCACCCTAACTCTCAAATCACGATATTAACCAATCGATTCGGCACAACAATTACGCGATTAATTTTTTTATCATGCAGCAAATGCTTAATATTGTCGTTTTCCAACGCTTTTGTTTTGACCGACTCTTCATTTTCATTCTGCGCCACGGTAATTTTGCCGCGTAATTTGCCGTTGATTTGCACGACTATTTCAATATCTGCTAATTGCAAGGCGCGCGTATTCACTTGCGGCCAGCTGGCGTCTACAATTTCTTTTGCAAATCCTAACTCTTTCCATAATTCATGCGTCATGTGCGGCGCAATGGGCGCCAGTAATCGCAATACAATACTCAGGCCTGTTAATATCAATCCCGTGCTTTCATCTTGATGTCGATCAATTTCTTGCAATAAATTCAGTAATTTCATGCAAGCTGAAACGACTGTATTAAATTGATTTTTTTCCATGTCAAAATTGGCTTGCTGCAAAATTTGCTGAATTTCACGATACGATTTTTGCATTTTTGGATCATTAAAATCACGATCTGAAAAAACAGCCTGCGCTTTATTTAACGCAAGAATAGCGGGTTGAATGCTGGCTGCAAACTTCCATAGTTTTTTCAAAAATCGATGAGCGCCTTCAACGCCGCTATCTGACCATTCGAGTGATTGTTCAGGTTGCGCTGCAAACATCATGAATAATCGAACGGTATCAGCGCCATATTCTTTAATTAACCCCTGCGGCGCGACGACATTGCCTTTTGACTTTGACATTTTGGCGCCATCTTTGATGACCATGCCCTGTGTTAATAATTTTTTAAAGGGCTCGTTAGAATTGAGCGCGCCCAAATCACGCAATACTTTATGCATAAAACGAGCATATAATAAGTGCAAAATAGCATGTTCAACACCACCGACGTATTGATCAACCGGCGTCCAATATTTTGCTCTGTCATCTAAAATAGATTTGTCCTGATCGAATGAACAATAGCGCGCGTAATACCAGGATGATTCCGTAAACGTATCCATGGTATCCGTTTCGCGTTTTGCGGCTTTTCCACATTGCGGACACTTTGTTTTATAAAATTCCACCGATTCTTTTAAAGGCGAACTTCTGCCATCGGGAATTAAATCTTCAGGTAATAAAACAGGTAAGTCAGCTTTATTAACAGGAACATCACCGCATTCTTTACATTGCACCATGGGAATAGGTGCGCCCCAGTAACGTTGACGTGAAATACCCCAATCACGCAAGCGATAGTGCACCGTTGGTTTACCCATTTTTTTTTCGACCAACCATTTTTGAATAGCCAACATTGCTTTTTCAGATTTTAGGCCATCAAATTCACCTGAATTAATCAATGTACCTAATTCTGTATAGGCCGCTTTTTGAAAATCCCAATTTAATTTTTTGGGCGGCTCAATCACAACTTGAATAGGTAAATTATATTTTAAAGCAAATTCGTGATCGCGTTCATCATGCGCAGGAACAGCCATGACTGCGCCAGAACCATACTCCATTAATACAAAATTCGTCACCCAAATTGGAATTTTCTTTTTGGTAATGGGATGGATTGCAAAGAATCCCGTGTCGATGCCCAATTTTTCTTGTGTTGCAATTTCAGCTTCATTGACCGCTGATTTTTTAGATTGTGCTAAAAACTTTTTTACTTTTGGATTATTTTCTGCGGCCAATTGCGCTAAAGGATGTTCAATCGCAACACCCAAATAAGTCACACCGAATAAAGTATCAGCGCGTGTTGTAAAAATAGAAAGGGTGTTTTTTTCAGCAGAATCTACTTTAAATGTAATTTCAATGCCTTCTGATTTGCCGATCCAGTTGCGCTGCATCGTAATGACTTGTTGCGGCCAGCCTGTTAATTCGTCTAAATTTGTCAGCAATTCTTCCGCATAATCCGTAATTTTTAAAAACCATTGCGAAATTTCACGGCGCTCAACCGGTGCGCCTGAGCGCCAACCTTTGCCATCAATCACTTGCTCATTAGCTAAAACTGTATTATCAATCGGATCCCAGTTAACCAGTGATTTTTTCTTGTAAACCAAACCACGCTCAAATAATTTAATAAATAACCATTGTTCCCATTTGTAATAATCAGGATTACAGGTTGCAATTTCGCGCTTCCAATCAATGGCAAAACCCAACTGCTGTAATTGTTTACGCATTTTTTTAATATTTTTTTCAGTCCATTCCTTGGGTGCTAATTGTCTTTCGATCGCTGCATTTTCAGCGGGCAGTCCAAATGCATCCCAACCCATCGGTTGTAAAACATTTTTACCATTCATGCGTTGATAGCGCGCTATCACATCACCAATCGTATAATTTCGCACATGACCCATGTGCAATTCACCGCTAGGGTAGGGCAACATCGAAAGACAATAAAATTTTTCGCGATTTAAATCTTCTTTTGCTTCAAAAGTCGATTGATTTTCCCAGTAAGCTTGAGCGGCTGTTTCAATAGTTTCGGGACAGTATTCATTATTCATATTTTTAAAGCACCATGATTTTTAATTACGCCAAGGATACCAACATTGGAACAACTTTGGAATGGCTAAATCAATGAAAAAATGCTAGTATTTCAAGCTAAAAGTTAATGTTGGAGGCTTTAAAATCATGTTTATTAAGGGATCTTCAGGTGTTTCATCGCATCCGAAGCTGCATACTTACCAGGAAGGTTATATTTTGCCAGTGCTAACGGCAGAAGAATTATTATTTACAAGTCGCCACAAAGGCCTTTTGCGTCAGTTTCGTGATTTATCTGGATTGCCAGATGAGCTGCACGATCAGCTTTATACTCAATTAATCAATCGTTTTATCGAGTTTGTTCAAGTGTTACCGCATAAGCCAAACGGTATTTTAGGCAGCATTATTAATTATGGGTTAGCTAGAGCATCAGCAGTATTACAAAAGTATTTGCAAAAAAGAAGACTGCAAACAACACCGTTATTAACCTACGCCGTTTTTTCAGCAGCGCTGTTAAAAGACATTGGCCGCGTTTTAAGTCAACAACAGGTTATTTTTGTTGATCAGCAGGGCGAGTATTTGAGAGATTGGAATCCCATTACAGGCTCTATGATTGGCCAAGCCGATTACTATAAGATTTATCCGCTTTCAACTGCTTATATTCGTATTGAATCAGAAGTGACACCCATATTGGCGCGACAATTAATTTCAAAAGAAGGGTTCGCGTGGTTATCATCTGATTTAGCTGTTTTTTCAGATTGGCTGGCTGCATTATTGGATCAAGAAGGATTGGGCGGAAAAGAAATTACCTGGGCGCTCGCATTAATTAAACGCGAAGATTTGATTGCAACACTAACAACCCTTGATGGCGCAACAGTTGAGATGACAGAGCCTGTTGCGACTGAAAATACGGAAGCATTTTATAAATGGCTAAAAGAAAAATTAGCATCAGGTGAAATCACCGTTAATAAAAACGACAGTAGTGTTCATGTGGTTGCAGAAGGCGTTTTTATTGAGAAAAAATTATTTAAGCAATTTGCCGACTTGGCAAAATCTCCCGTTAATTTTGCTGTTGTGTTCGCGCAATTTGGTAATTTAATGGGTATTGCGAGCAAAGGTGGCGGGGATTTTGTATATGCGCAATATTTCTCGCATGGTCAAGGTGGCGCTGCCAATGCTTCTGCGTTTTCAGCGGGCGTTGCACAAAAAAGCAATATGCCGCAACGCGAAGGCATTGTCGTGCGTGCCGATAAGGTTTTTTTAGATGCTGCAAAAATTCCTGAAGTAAATGAATCGCTCAAAGCCGTGAATCCGAGAACACCTGATAATCATAAACAGCCGCCGAGTATAGAAATTATTACAAACTCATCAGTAATAAAACCAGGACAGTAATTCCAACGGGATAATAATGCCATCTCATCAAAGGCGTTTTACCTGTCATAGGCTGGACAAAATCGGTTAGCACCATGCGCTGATTAATCGGTGCGCCTTGTAGAATTTTTCCTGCAGGTGAAATAAAAGCAGTAATACCTGTATTAGTGCTTAATAATACGGGGCGGCCCATTTCAAGCGCGCGCATTTGACCCATTTGCATGTGCTGCGCAAGCGCAATTGATTTTCCAAACCAGCTGTCATCTGAGACAGTTAATAAGATATTACTGGTTTCTGCGTGACGCAATACTTCCATCGGAAAAGCAATTTCATAACAAATAAAAGGCGCAATTAAAATAGTATTTAGTTTTAATAAAGGTTGATGTCTGGGCCCCTTTGTGAATCCCGACATAGGAATTTGAAAATAATTCATAATGCCTTTAAAAATAAACAACAGCGGCGTGTATTCTCCAAATGGCACCAAATGTTCTTTTAAATATCCACCGCGGTTATTGCCAATTAACAATAATCCATTGTAGTAATCTGTTGTTTTTTTATTTTCAATTGGCACACCAAAAATAATATTGCTATTATGTTGTTGCGCCATATTACTCAAAGAATTTATAAAATTCAGAGAGTCTTCAGCGGTAAATGGAAAAGCGCCTTCTGGCCAAATAATAAGTTGACTGTCCCAATGTTGAAACGTCAAATTTTTATAAATACTCATATTTTGCTTTGCAAAATTGGCATCCCACTTAATCGATTGCGCAATATTGCCTTGAATTAAGCTGACCTGAATGGGTTTTCCAATTGGCGTTGTCCAAGTCTTTTTTGATAATAAAAAACCTGCGCCAATAAAACCAAAAATAAAAATTAAACTCATCAGTTTTATTGGGAAAGATTGACGCGTTGCCAATAACACCAAAGCCCCTGAAATTAATGCAGTGATAAATGAAACACCAAAAACGCCAAAAACAGGCGCAAAACCATGCAAAGGCGTTGCTAATTGAGAATAACCCAATAAAAGCCACGGAAATCCTGTGAACAATTCACAGCGTAAATATTCCCACAGCGTCCATAAAGCAGGAAAAGCAAACAAACATTGAATTGTTTCAGATTTTCGACTGAAAAATTTTCTGAATACAAATCCAAATGTTGCAAAAAATAAGGCCAGATACATTGTCAGTAAAACAGTAATAAGACCCGCCAGAAAAACAGATGAATTTCCAAATTGGTGAATACTAATGTAAACCCAGCTTGTGCCGACACCAAAAAATCCCAATCCAAAAATCCAACTCAATAAAAAAGCTTTTTTAGCAGAGGATTTTAATAAAATAAATAATAAAACAGCCGGCATGATAAAAGCAAAGCTGTCTATATTGAATGGCGAAAAGGCCAGTGGTAATAATGCGCCAGAGAGCAATGAAAAAAGTAATGTCAAAATCATGCCGACCTCTTTAAAAAATAACGCGTATATTTTAGCTCACCTGTTTGATAGAGTACCTTTTTTTCAATCAGATCAGCTAAATCTCGTGTCGCAGTAGATGCGGATGTTTTGCCAATAGTCATGTAATTTTTCGCACTCAAACCGCCTTCAAAGCCATCTAAGCCTTCTTTATATAACCGCGCCAATACCTTTTCCTGCCTTGCATTTAATTGACCGCGCAATCGATCGTAGAGATGCATTTTTTCAATTAAAAAAGAAATTAACTGTTGCGTATAAGTTTGCGCCTGCAAAATTGTTTTTGCAAAATAATCAATCCACTCTGAAATATCAAGATTGCGATTGGTTTTTTGAAGCGCAGCATAATAGTTTTTTTTATTTTTTTGAATCACGTGCGATAATGCGATAAAAGCAGATTGACCTATTGTTTGCATCAGTGATTTTTGTGCAATAGCCCGTGCGATTCTGCCATTACCATCTTCAAAAGGGTGAATAATTAAAAAATATAAATGCGCAATGGCAGCTCGCGTTAAAGCGGGTAGTGGATTTTTGCCTGATGGCGCTGAATTTTTAAACCATTTTATAAATTGCTGCATTTCGCTTTTTACTTGATGCGAGGGCGGCGCTTCAAAATGAACCGTGGGTTTTCCGATGCTGCCAGAGATGATTTGCATGGCATCGGCGTGCGAGCGATACGTGCCAACTTGAATTTGCCACTGCATAGACAGCAGCATAAAATGCCATGACAATAACATGTTATTCGACAGAGGCTTTTTAAAATCACGGAATAAATCTAGCATCATGCTTGCAATGCCTTCTTCTGCAGGTGGGATTTTTTGCGTCGATATTTTCAATCCTAAATGACGCGCAATGGATGATCGCAGGCTATCTCGATTTAAAATCTCACCTTCAATTTCTGAAGTGCAATACGCTTCATCACCGATTAAATCTACTTTAAAATTATTTTTTTCGGAATCGCTGAGATAATTAAGAGAACCAATCAGGATGCCTGATTGCTGTAAAAATTGATTTTCCATTGCAAGCAATGACTTATCATTACTATTGTAAATAAAGTGAGGCCAATCTTGCTGTTGCCAAATCCAGGTCATGGGCTATACCAGTTATTTCTATAGCCCATATTATGGCATTTTTTGGGCTATAGAATCAAGCTTTATAGCTCAAAATTGCTTCACAAACCGCAGAAGCTGGACGCCGCGGCGGGTGGCTTTTAAGACTGTCACTTCAAATCCAGAGAATACTATTTTTTCATCCGCTTTGGGCAAATAGCCAAATTGCTGTAAAATTAATCCGCCAATCGTGTCACAGTCTTCTTTTGATAAAGCTGTTTCAAAAGTTTGGTTAAAGTCATCGATGGGTGTCAAGGCTTTAATAATATATTCTTTGGTATTTATTTTTTTTATATTGGGATCTTTTTCATCTGTGTCATACTCATCTTCAATGCTACCGACAATTTGTTCCAGCACATCTTCAATAGTAACCAAACCTGCGACGTTGCCGTACTCATCTAAAACGATCGCCATATGATTTCGTTTAAGGCGAAATTCTTTTAGTAATACATCCAAGCGTTTGCTTTCGGGGACAAAAATAGCAGGGCGAATTAAATCGCGAATGCGGCGATGCTCTGCTTTATTCTCCAGTGTATAAGGCAATAAATCTTTTGCTAATAAAATTCCTAAGATTTGATCGCGGTTATCGCCAATCACAGGAAATCGTGAATGACGTGACTGAATAATAGTTGTAAAAACATCAGCAGGATAAGCGTTTGCATCAACCACCGTCATTTGTGCGCGCGGCACCATGATGTCGCGCACTTGTTTGTCGGACACATCGAGCACGCTTTCCATCATTTGTAATTCATTATTATCAATTAGATTTCTTTCTTCTGCGTCACGCAGCATATCAACCAATTGTTCTTGATTGTTAGGTTCGCGATAGAAAAAGTTTTTAAGTGTTTCAAATAATTTCATACGGATTGCCAAACCCTAATTTTTTTAATAATTTAATTTCAATTGATTCCATTTTTGCAGCATCACGGTTATTTTCATGATCATAACCTAATAAATGCAGCACACCATGAAGCGTTAAATGCGCCCAGTGCGAAGCCAATAGTTTTTGCTGTGATTTTGCTTCTGCTTTAACGACATCTGCGCAAATCACAAGATCCCCCAATGATTTTGTTTTGATCCCAGGAATAGCATCGTACCAAAAAGAGAGAATATTAGTCGGCTTATTTTTTTTCCTATATTTTTTATTTAATTGCTGGCTTTGTTTTTTATTTACAATAGTAATACATACTTCAGCAGTATTACCTGGAAATTCTTTTTTTAATAAAATAAATAGAGGGCTAATCCAGGCTTCGAATTTTTTTTTCGACGGAATACCCGTGCTTTTTGAATTGTTATTCAACACAACTTTAATGGTCATACTGTTTCTTCTTGTTGCTCATACGCTTCAATGATTTGCTGAACCAGCGCATGACGCACCACATCGGCAGATGAAAAAAACGAAAATTTAATGCCGTCAATATTTTGCAGCAAAGCAATGGCGTGGCGTAGACCAGACATCGATGGCTTGGGTAGATCGACTTGCGTGATATCACCTGTGATCACTGCTTTTGAAGCAAAACCAATTCGTGTTAAAAACATTTTCATTTGATCACGCGTGCTATTTTGACCTTCATCTAAAATAACAAAAGAATCATTGAGTGTTCGACCACGCATATAAGCAAGCGGTGCAATTTCAATAATGCCTTGCGCAATTAATTTGGTGACCAAAACGGATCCCATGGTTTCATATAATGCATCGTAAAGCGGTTTTAAATAAGGATCAATTTTTTGCGCCAAATCTCCTGGTAAATATCCCAAGCTTTCGCCGGCTTCAACCGCAGGTCGCACTAAGACAATGCGCGAGACTTCTTCGTTTTCTAACGCTTGCACAGCGCAAGCGACGGCCAGAAATGTTTTCCCTGTGCCAGAAGGTCCGACACCAAAGCAAATATCATTTTCTTGAATGGCATTCATTAAGTGACATTGATTGAGTGTGCGTGGCTTAACCACTGTTTTTTTCAATTGAATTGTGGCATCAATAAATTTTTGCTTTTCATCAGTGGAATTATTTTCGTAATCTAGCGCAATCGCTTTTAATTGCAACTGCACTTTATTTTTGGGAAGAGATCGGGTGAGCTGTGTTTCATGATAAAGCGATAATAACGTATCGCACGCTTGATTCACCGATGCGGGTTTACCAATGATTTCAAAATCATTGCCGCGGTTAATAATTTCAACGCCCAAGTGACGCTCGATGAGATGCAGATTTTCATCGCGCGGTCCGCTTAAGGTGGCTAATCGTTGGTTGTCATTGGGTGTTAATTGGATGTGACGAATGCTTTCGCGGCTGGTCAATTTTTTCTTCCTTGATTTTGTTATTCCACCATTCCTATCAGCGAAAATGGTTTCGCTTCTGTTATTCTTACTGAAATTAGTTTTCCAATCAAGTTTTCTGATTGCGCTTGAAAATGCACGGTGCGATTATTTTCAGTTCGACCCATTGTTTCATTTGTGACCAAAATGATTTGATTTGTGCCGATCATTTGATTGCTGAGCTTGGCCGTTTGCTGACTGATGCGATCTTGTAAAATTTTAAGACGTTCTTTTTTGGTTTCCATTGAGACTGTATCGGGTAAGTTCGCAGCAGGTGTGCCGGGTCGCGGACTGTAAATAAAACTGTACGAATGATCAAAGTCAATTTCCGCAACGAGGTTGAGCGTGTCTTCAAAGTCTTGATCAGTTTCGCCGGGAAATCCAATAATAAAATCCGATGTGATGCTGATATTGGGTCTGACTTGACGCAATTTTCGAATTTTAGATTTGTATTCTAGCGTCGTGTAATTTCGTTTCATGGCGGCTAAAATCCGATCTGAGCCTGATTGCACGGGTAAGTGCAAATGATTTGCCAATTTGGGCTCTTCTGCATACGCTTGAATTAAAGAGGGCGAAAATGCAGAAGGATGCGATGTGGTAAATCGAATGCGTTCAATGCCATCAATTGCCGCAACATAATGAATTAATAATGCTAGATCTGCAATTTTTCCATCGTGCATTAATCCGCGATAGTCATTTACATTTTGACCCAAGAGGGTAATTTCTTTCACATTCTGCAAAGATAAACCGACAATTTCTGTAATCACATCATCAAATGGCCTGCTGATTTCAGTTCCGCGCGTATAAGGCACCACGCAAAAGCTGCAATATTTGCTACAACCTTCCATGATTGACACCATGGCGGTGGGGCCATCGGCTTTGGCTTCTGGCAAATAATCAAATTTTTCAATTTCGGGAAAGGTAATGTCAACTGCTGCTGTCTGAGTTTTTAATCTGGATTCAATTAACTCTGGAAGCCTATGTAGTGTTTGGGGTCCAAAAACCAGGTCAATATAAGGCGCACGTTTGACCATGGCATCGCCTTCTTGGCTGGCAACGCAGCCGCCAACACCGATCAGTAATTCAGGCTTATATTTTTTAAGTTTTCGATAACGTCCCAAATCAGAAAACACTTTTTCTTGCGCTTTTTCACGGATAGAGCAGGTATTAAGCAAAATCACATCGGCTTCGTACATATCCTCCGTGCGCGTCAACCCATGCGAGGCTTTGAGCACGTCAGCCATTTTGTCGCTGTCATATTGATTCATCTGACAGCCTTGCGTTTTAATAAACAATTTTTTCATAGTGCGTGATTCTAGTATGCTGCACAATGCTTGTCTACTGACAAAGTTTTCCTCTTTAAGATTTCATTAATCTTGATGAGATAAGATAGCCCAATTGATTCAATATTCTAAATGAGATGCAATATGCCAAGACAGCCAGTGCTAGCTTATCTTCCTGATGCAGACTTTTTAAACAAAGTGGCTGATTTTGTTTCGGGTTATCGGTATGAATCGGGTTATTGCTGTGGTTTTTTTCCTTCATTTTTTTCTTCTTCTAAAAATTCACCTGATGATTGCTTGGTGCGTGAGTTAAAAACAGTGTTGTGTGCGGGTAATATTCCTGATGGAAAATTGCTGATGACTGATTTAACCAAAAAAGGAAGAGAGAAAAATATTTTAACAGCAGAACACAAGTATGCTCGCACCCTTTGGCTGCTAACTCGCTACTCAGAAAAAATCAGCATAGAATTACAAAATGAATTAAAAAGCAAGGGGATACTCAATCAAAATGGCAGACCTATGCAGACATTTTTAGATGCGACTCTTCAAGGCATAAGCAAAAAATATAGCAAAATAATAACAGAAAAATTTACAGATAAAGAGTGGGCTGAGCGTGTCGCTACATTAGTGGCAGCGCGATCACAACAGTATATTGCGCTTGAAGATTCTTTGTGTGACGCCAACAGATCCAGTCAAGTTACTCCTGCCAAAAAATCTAGATTTATTAACGGGAAAGAAAGAACGCGAAGAGTGTTGTATTGGAATGAAAATACAAAAAAACCACTGCACATCGTTGACTCTGAAAATAAAGAAGCGAATTTTGACACGGCAGGTCCCGGTGGATTTAAGCTTTGCAGGGAAGATTATACTGACGCTCAACTCGATGAAAAACCGGATACTCAACCCACTTATAATGAGCGAGATACTTTTTTAGAAGAGGAAAAAAATCGAGTGGAGCTGACTGGCGAAGATATTGTTTCCTTGCTAAAAACTTTAATCAATATACAAAGCAATCAAGATGCCAAGCTTTTTATTGATGCGTATTTCGAAGGGTTGCGCGCTATCGGCATGCCACGCCTACAAGAATTTTTCGATTATCCTGAGCGAAAAGAAAGTAAAAATAGAGTGAGTTGTAACACACAAGAATCGCATTTTTTCGAACCTCTTTTTATGACAATCCCGGATTCTAGCATTGAAGGGAAAATTTCGAATTGGAAAAAAAGAGCGGTGAACTTTTGGAGGCTGAAGGATTCGATAGCGCGCACAGCAAACACAGAAAATGGCGCAACTGTAGCAACGCCATTGCTGGTTATGAATCCCTAGTATCCGTTAACATATCTACTTTTTCTATTTTTTCAAATCGACTGGATATTTTTTGCGATGATTTATGCACGTCTTCAACATCATCGTGCGCTTGCTGAATGTGTTTCGCCAAATTATCCATGCGTGTTTGAAAGCGTCCAAAATCTTTTCCGAGCGCCACCAAATGCTCCTGAATAATATGAATTTGTTTTCGGGTTGCAGCATCCTTTAAAACAGCGCGCGCCGTTGTTAAAATTGCCATCATGGTGGTGGGTGAAACAAGCCATACTTGTTTCTGTTGCGCAAATTCCACCAAGTCTTCAAAATGTCCGTGAATTTCAGCAAAAATGGCTTCCGCAGGAATAAACAACATGGCACCATCGGCAGTTTCATTTTGAATAATATATTTATCAGCAATATCTTGAATATGTTTTTTAATATCTATTCGAAATTGATTTTCAACTTGCTTTCTTTCAGCATCGGTTAATTTATTATTTTGCAATAGCCGATAAGTTTCAAGCGGGAATTTTGAATCAATGGCGATATTACCGGTAGGTTCAGGCAAAAACAAAATACAATCAACACGCTTTTTATTTGATAACTCATGTTGTAATTTAAAATGTGTTTCAGGAAGCATGTTGCGAATCAGCGCAGATAATTGCACTTCACCAAATGCGCCGCGCGATTTTTTATCAGATAAAATTTCTTGAAGACCGACCACATTGGTTGAAAGCTCGGTGATTTTTTTCTGCGCTTCATCAATCATTGCTAAGCGTTTTACTACATCGGTAAATGTACTCGTTGTTTTTTCAAAGCCTGATGATAATTGTTTGTTAACATCTTGACTGATGTCTTTTAATTTTTGCTGCGTTGCCTGCGTTAATTTATCCATTTGTTCGGTTAACCGCAATGTATTTTGATTAAGCATATTGGATACTTGATTGCGAATTTCGCTCGATGCATTTTGCTGACTTTCTTGAATCAATTTTAAGCTTTGAATCTGATGCTCTGAAAATTTTTCGCGCGCGGTTTGCTGACTTTCTTGTTGATCCTTGAGTAATTTTTCGATGTGCTCACGCTGCGATAACAGTTGCTGCACGCGCTCGTTGGTAATGCTATTTTGAAGTGATAATTCTTTCCATAAAAACAAACCGCCAAAAATTATCATCAGCGGAGAGAGCAGGTCGATTAGGATTGAAAGATGCATGGTGGCCTCATGTAAAATAAAGAAACATTCTAGCAAATAAACGCATGGCTTTGTGATTACTTTTTGCTATACTTTCAAAATCTTATTGATCAGGAGCGCACAGCATGTTTTCAGGCAGTATCGTGGCATTGGTGACACCCATGCAAAAAGACGGCGCGATTGATTATGCAAATTTTGAAAAATTAATTCAGCGGCAAATTGAGCAGGGCAGCAACGGCATTGTTGTTTTGGGAACAACAGGAGAAGCCGCAACAATTGAGTTGGACGAACGTGCAGCATTAATTAAGCTTGCTTTGCAGGTGGCTCGAAAAAAAATCCCTGTTATTATTGGTACGGGAACCAATTCAACAAAGCAGTCGTTAGGGCTAACACAACAAGCTTTAGATTTGGGTGCGGATGCGACATTAATTGTTACGCCGTATTACAATAAGCCTACTCAAGAAGGCTTGTATCAGCACTATGCTTTGATTGCTAAAACAGTTTCAATTCCACAAATTTTATACAACGTCCCCGGAAGAACAGGTTGCGATTTATTGCCGGAAACAGTGGCGCGATTATCAGGATTTTCAAATATTATTGGGCTTAAAGAAGCATCAACCGATAAGAATCGTTTAGAAAAATTAAAAGCGTTAGATATTTCCATGCGCTTTTTTTCTGGCAATGATGACTCGGCAATGCAGTTTATATTAGATGGCGGCAAAGGCGTGATTTCAGTGGCTGCCAATGTGGCGCCCAATCTTATGGCGCAACTCACCGCAGCAGCGCTTAAAAAAGATCACGAAGCGGCAGAAAAATTAAATAAACAGCTAGAAGCACTGTATGCTGCCTTGTTTCTAGAAAGCAATCCGATCCCGACTAAATGGGCGTTAGAAAAAATGGGTTTTATTCAGTCCGGAATACGGTTACCATTAACGACTTTAAATCAGGCGCATCATGCGTCAGTAGAATCGGCATTGCGCTCTGCGCATTTATATTGAGGAAAGTGACATGCGATATTTTATATTGAGTACAGTTATGTTGTTTGGCGCTGCGCTATTAACGGCTTGCGCGAGCCATGAAAAAGATTATATTAATCAAAGCAAGAGTGTTTCGCCATTAATAGTGCCGCCGGGTGCTGCGCCTTTAAAACAAGAATCGACTTATCCTATTCCACAGGTCTCGACGAACAATTTGTCAAAGCAAACAACTTCTTTGAAACCACCCACATTACAACAATAAAAAGCGTTACAGGAGAGGTACCGAAGTGGCTATAACGGCACCGACTCGAAATCGGATGGAGCTCGAAAGGGTTCACGTGGGTTCGAATCCCACCCTCTCCGTTTTTCGCATCATTATTTTTATCGTACTTTTATTGCTAGCACCCGTTCAAACTTTTGCGGCTGCTTTTCAATTATGGGAAGAGAGCGCTGAAGGCGTCGGTGATTATCACGCAGGTGCAGCGGCTCGTGGTGATGATGCCAGCGATATTTTCTATAATCCTGCATTAATGTCTCGATTTGATAAGCCCGAAGTTTCTTTTGGCGCTGTGTTGGTCGCAGCCGGTATTAATTTTTCTGGCAATGTTTACGGGCCTGGCTCTTATCCTAGCGGCACACCCGCTTATGCCAATGATGTGCCGGGCGATACTAATAATATTGTCCCGAATTTTCATATTGTGTGGCCATTATCATCGCATTGGGCCATTGGTTTTGAAGAAACGACGCCATTTGGCCTATCAACTGAATATCCGACTACCACTTTTGATGCTGCTGACCCTAATACTTATACGGGCTTGTTGGCAACTGAAACACAATTACAAACTGTTAATTTAAATCCCAGCGTTTCTTATGCATTTAATAACATTATTTCAGTAGGCGCGGGTTTTGATGCGCTGCATGGCGAGGCGATTTATGATGACACGCTGTATTATGCAAATATCACCAATGAATTAAGTGGTTGGGCGTATGGCTATAATGCGGGTATTTTAGCGCAATTTTCAAAGCATACGCGTCTCGGATTAAGTTATCGCTCTGCGATGACGATTGATGGAGCGGGCCCCAGCGCATTAACATTAGGCACTCAAACTACAAGCTCAACGGTTTCTGCACAATTCCCGTTACCTGCAACAACAATGTTGAGTCTTTATCAAGATATTACTCATCGGCTGGCATTAATGGCCAGCGTATTTTATACCCAGTGGTCTTGTTTTGATGTGCTGACCATGCATAATATTGCTTATTCACCCAGCCCCATAACGCTTGCAACCAATGAAAATTATCGCAATACCTGGAATGAAAGCATCGGTGCTTTATATTATATTACGCGCACAATCGGAATAGAAACGGGCTTTGGTCATGATGAAACGCCGACACAATATGATTATCGCGATATTCGCTTGCCTGACAATAATCATTATGCGGCATCATTAGGTTTTATTATCAAACCGTCTGATCGTTTTAGATGGACCATGGGTTGGACACACTTTTTTATTAATCCATCACAAGTTAATAACTCGCTTTCTTATAATGCATCACAAAGCGTTGGCGTTAGCTTACCGCCTGCTGTCGGAATTGGTTCGGTTGATGCGGATGTCAATGTATTCGGAATGCAGATAACCTTTGTGCTTTAATCAACCCCCTCTTTTTTTGTAGCAAAGAGGGGATTGTGAATAGCGCTAGATATTATTTATAATTATAAAAAGATGCCTTCGACAAAGTCACTGTCAGATTACTCACTGGCTGCGTTACTGCATCAGCAGGATCAAACGTGACGCTAAATGGCGACACGGGCGCTTGATTGACTGTTACTTCTGCTTGTTGGAAATTAGAAGCAATATTTAAAGTGGCAACCGCAATCAAGAGATTCGTTGAGCTTTCTGTAAACTTACAGGTCACTGGTGAACCACCTAACAGAGCGATTTCAAAAAAAGACATTTGAACTTGACCGTTACCAGGAAGCTGTGGCGCTGGAATGCCGTTACAAGTTGCATTAATCGCCATTGGATCATTGGACTTAATAGTGAGTTCGCTAGCCATTGCTGCACCCGAAATCGCCAGTACCGCAAGACCCGTTACAAGTAATTTTATGATTTTCATAATCAAATATCCTGTGTTGTTAAACCAATTAAACCTTCTCACTGGGTGAGATTCGTCACTTTACGGGTTATAAATACATTTTGCAAATCCTCTTCGCCATAAAACTGTAAAACCTGTTTGTTATGCGTTGCATAAAGATAGAGCGCAGTGGTCGACATGGCGTTTGCTGTCGAATGTAAAACCGAGACGGTCAAAAATAAAACAACCGTCAGAATACTGCCAATCAGGATGATTATTTTTCCGCTAATGATCAAGGCTATTAGAATGGGAATAAGCGAGAGCAGTCTTAATACAATAGTAATTGATCCAACACCCATTTTAGATATTAAAGGCGATCCCCATTGCGCCCGCATAATTTCTCCAGAGCGCTTAATAGCAAATAAAGGATTGCTTTTTTCGATCATCAGAATTGGTGTGACAAAAATGGTTGCGATCAGCCAGGACAATCCCGAAAACAAACCCGTGGCGATTTCAAGCTTCGGCCATCGATCCATCCAATATTCCAGAAACCGAATAACAATACCAAAGGTTGTCATGATCAATACCCAGGCCAATAGGGCATGCGCATTTTTCAGCGCTAATTTTAAGGCAAAAACAAGCGATGCAGTTTCGTTATTCATTAATCTTGCAGCGCATACAATAAGCGCTGCATTAAAAAATATTGTCAGAAAATGGGCTGCCAGAAAAAATAACAGCAGTAAGCCAAAAAAAATAACGTACTGAAGCGGAGAGACATTGTGTGATATCCAAGCTTGTGCTTCGATTTTATAAATTGGCTGCAATACTAGAAAAAGTGCCAATAGGACTAATGCATTGCTTAAAATGGGTAAGATAAATAATGATTTTTGTTGGCGCGCAATCAGCAGGCTTTTTTGAGCCAGCCTGCGACCTATTTTTTTGTGTTGGGTTGTCATGTTATTGATTGTATTGAATAGGTAGGCAAGCCGCAATTTATTCTGTAAGATCACCTGTTTCTATTAATTTAAGAGCACGTATGACTCCGCATAAATTAAGTGATTTTGATTATGCTCTGCCGGGTGAGCTCATTGCGCAATTTCCCGCAAAAACGCGTACGCAAAGTCGATTATTGTGCGTGCCAGAAAAAGCCTGCCAGCCTATTTTGCACCAGCAATTTCCTGATTTAATTTCACATATTAATTCTGGCGACTTATTGGTTTTTAATAATACCAAAGTAATTCCAGCAAGATTATTTGGCAGAAAAGAAATAGGCGGAAAAATAGAGTGTTTAATTGAACGAGTTTTAGATGATCATTCTGCATTAGCGCATATTCGCGCCAGTCACGCGCCGCAAAATAATTCCAAAATATTTTTTGAACATAATCTTGAAGCGATTGTTATTCATAAAAAAAATAATTTATACGAATTAAAATTTACATCAGAGCAACCCCTGTTTTTATTACTTGAGCAATTTGGTAAAATTCCTCTGCCGCCTTATATTGCACGCGAAGCAAATAATGAAGATAAAGAACGTTACCAAACTATTTATGCCAAGCATAATGGTGCTATCGCCGCGCCGACGGCTGGCTTGCATTTTGATGAAATAATAATAGATAAATTAAAAGAGAAGGGTGTCGAATTGGGTTTTTTAACACTCCATGTTGGCGCAGGCACTTTTCAGCCTATTCGCACAGATAGGATTGATCAACATGACATGCACGGTGAAATAATAGATGTGTCAGAAAAATTATGCGAACAAATTTTAGCCGCCAAAAAAAGAAATGCAAAAATAATCGCAGTGGGCACAACGGTAGTCCGTGCATTGGAAACAGCAGCGCAGTCAGGTGAGATAAAACCTTACGCTGGCGAGACAAAAATATTTATTCAGCCGGGTTTTGAATTTCATTGCGTCGATAGATTGCTGACTAATTTTCATCTTCCCAGATCAACGCTCTTGATGCTCGTTTCAGCCTTCGCTGGCTATGATTGCGTAATGAATGCGTACAAGCTAGCTGTTCAAAATAACTATCGATTTTATAGCTATGGCGACGCGATGCTGCTTTATAAAAGCATTGCGTAATGTCATAATGTCAACATGTCAAATACACCGAACATGATTATTATCGCAGGACCCAACGGCGTTGGAAAAACGACGTTTGCGATGGATTACCTTAAGATTGATCCGAGACTTTATTTAGGCGCTGATTTAATTGCTATCGAATTAATATATCTATTTGTTGACTCACCTGATTTATGCAATAAAAGAATTGAAGAAAGAGTTTTAAATGGCGGACATTTTATTTCCCCTGAAGATGTAGCTCGACGTTTTTATAGATCCTATAAAAATTTCTGGAAGGATTATCGGTTTTTAGTTGAGTCATGGTCGTTGTATTATAATTTTAATAGAGAGTTTGAAGTTGTCGCATCTGGGAAACATGATGCTTTTGATATACTTTCAAGAGATCTGTTTAAGCAGTTTGAAAAAATAAAGGTGGATCATGAATAATTTATCATTAGAAGATTATCAGCGCGTTTTTAAATATTTAAATATTGGCAATGCGGCAGTGCATCGCGCGCAAACAGAAAATCGCGCAAAGGGAATTCCAAACTGGTATTCGATTAATGGTTTTATTGTTTCTGATCAAGAAATTGAATTGATTGCTAAAAATAGAAAAGAAAAAGAGAGAAAATAACTGTTCCTTAATTTGTTGCTTGCTAGCGCTAATAGTACCGAAGCCCATGCGGCAGCGCTGACCTATCCCCACAAATTTTATAAATCAGTTCAAAAAATAACTGCCTTCTAACTTATTGCTCACCATTATCAATAGTACCGAAGCCCATCGCGGCAGCGTGGGCGCGATAAAACACACGATTTACCTATCAAAATAAGCTTTATAGAGCTCAATATCATAAGCATCATATACTTTTTTATCATACCAAAGCGCCATCGGCTTTCTTTCAACGCTGGTTCTTTTATCTCCATGGCTCCAGCTGTTATACGTTCTAAATGTAATAAGATAAGCCCAAGCAAGCTTATTAATTTTAATTTGATTTGTTTCATCTATTTTTTTCATTTATA
>JAHFRQ010000025.1 GCA_023266215.1 Gammaproteobacteria bacterium
GGTTTAGCAGCAACTTCGCCAGATAGAATTGTTCAGTTATTTTCATTGTCGATGGATCAGCTGACGGCCGATATGCGCACAGAGCTATGGGATGCGGTGAAAGGTCAGTTAACAGGTTTAGCAGCAACTTCGCCAGATGAAATTGTTCAGTTATTTTCATTGTCGATGGATCAGCTGACGGCCAATATGCGCACAGAGCTATGGGATGCGGTGAAAGGTCAGTTAACAGATTTAGCAGCAACTTTGCCAGATAGAATTGTTCAGTTATTTTCATTGTCGATGGATCAATTAGGTGCGGGCGGAAAACAAGAATTGATCAACGCTCAAGAAAAAGGAAAGAAAGAAATATTAGAAAAAAATGCATTAATTTCCCGTGATGCTATATTGGCTGCAAAAGAAATTTTATTTGATCAAAATAGAGCGTGGTTTGACTATACTCGCAATTGTGCAGAAGGCGGTGTCTTACGAACTGCTGATGCTGTTGTGGTATATTGCGCTCTACTAAATTCTCATTCTGAATCACATAGGCTTTCTGGTTTTATTGGATCATATCCTGATGGCGCAATTCCAGGTTTATCTAAACATGAGCTGGAGGCTAGAGCAAAGAAATTCGATATAACCTTATTAGATCAAGTTGTTGCTCCTCCGGTAGATAGTACTGGCGTGGGTCTTGCAGAGTCACAGACGGAAAACAGTGATCTGAGAACGAAAACTCCTGCCACTTCATCTGCAGTTACTACATCTAAGCAAGGATTATTTAGCGGGTTACTCACATCTCGATCTGAAACAGCGAATATTCCAACCAATATTCAAGAATTAAGATCACTGTATGAAGCTAAAGTGCCAGACGGCAAAGGTGCGAGTGATAAAATTTTTAAAGGTATTACAACCGTTGAAGACGGGATCAATAAATTAATGGAACGCCATAATGATAATGGTAATAAAACATCTGGCGCTACATTTAAAACACTCGAACATCTCGCAGGTGATGCGGGTGGAAACAAGGTTCAGCGCAACGGGGATAGCTTTGTAATCGCACCCTCATCGACTGCGCGACATGGTAACTAATATAACACTACCATTTTTACACCACGCTCATGGCCAAACGCTAAGATCTCTACGATGAGCCGCCACAGAAATCTTACCTCATTTGCTGGCCAAACAAACGAAGCAAGTGTGTTTGTTCTTTTTTTGGCAGCTTATGCCAAACAGCTTCGAGTGCTTGCCCATAATGCAGCGTGTCAACTTGTACTGGAAATGGCGGCAATGTGGTAAATATGAGAACTGATGAAGAACTTAAAAAATTATTATGCGGTGTTTCGCCTCATCTGCACTCAAGAATTATAAAATCCGTCCGACAAAATGATGATAACTTGGAATTAGCTGTTGATAAAAAGGCATCGCGGGAATTTATAGCAAAAATGATCAATGAACTATCCATTGAAAAGGAAGATGAGAAGAATACAAGCACGCCTTCTCTTGAAGTTACTCTAGAATCAACTGAAGAAGATGGCTATCACTTAAGGATTAAAGCACTAAATTCTGACAAAGATCTAAATTTTATTATTTCTGAACTAGAAAAAAGACAAAAAGATTGGGAAGTTATTTGGGATATCAAAAACGCAACAGAAAGATTTGATTTTTCTTTAATTGAATTAAAAACACTCGGAGGGAAAAGCAATGTAAAATTTGATAATCTTTTTATAAAAGCATTTGATCCTGGATCTGTTGAAATAGTAGAATATTTCGCCTATGTTGTTCTTCGCAAATTTCTTGGAACAAAATCTCCTGAAGTCAATATCATTAGAGGTGAGCAATATTTTTGGATGGAATCAAAAGATCTGTCTCATTCTTATGAAAAAAACGGATCAACAAAAGAAAATAAATTTTCAATGTTAAGTAAGGTATTTCCTGATGCAGGAAAGCGATTGTTGCTAGAAGGTTCGCGATCAGACATTCCTGACTGGATCATTGAAATGACACCGCAAGTGATAGTGACCGAGTACTTCTTTTCTGCATGATTAAGCACTTTTTCAATCCACAAGAATTAGAGGGTTTGTCGAAATCTAACGATATGAGACGCGATTTTCTTGATCGAGTTGCTAAACTTGATCCAACGCTGGATCATACTATGTTTGATCAAAAATCTATTTTGAGGCTAATGTTGTTAGCCACGTTACTTCGTATTGATGATTTACACATCGAAAACACTGGTACAATTACTTCAAAAGACAAATTGAAACTTGCGGTCGTAGATTTTCAGGTTGATGACTCACAGGAAAACCTTCTGGTTGATTTTTCTCAAATTAATTCATGGGAAAGGTTGTCTACAGCATTATATCTAGAATTTGCTCATAATGCTGGTGGCAACGCGTGGGATGATCCAGTATTTCCAGTGGTTGTTGCGCGAGCATTGAAAACTGATGTCAGGATTCTAGAAAAAGCGATAGATTCCATTTTTTTTCCACGAACAGAATCCGAATCGAAAGATAAAACTAACCCAGTATCAACAATCGGCCAGCATAGTTTTTTTCAGCAACGATCAGAGACCTTTGTAGATACAATTAATTCTGCGTATGAAGAGATACCTCGGATGTTGATTGGCGCTGGGGTCGAAGGAATAGAATTGAAATCAGCGGTGGATGCGGTATCAAAATATATGAAAATCATATTTGCTAATTATGCTAAGTTAAATTCCGCTGTTCGATCTTTGAAAGAAATCAGCTTGTCTGTGGTTCAACAACCTAATTCCGCTAAAAAATAAACTAGCTTCAGCATCATTAAACGAACAAGTGTTCTGTGTTCTCGAACAGGAAACAAAAAAGATTGTTATCCGAAAAACTGCCATCAAAAAATGCCCGGGGCCGGAGTCGAACCGGCACGGAGGTTTAACCCTACCGAGGGATTTTAAGTCCCTTGCGTCTACCAATTCCGCCACCCGGGCGACGCTCTCTACAGAGAATAAAAGGCTGGGGTCGGAATCGAACCGGCGTACAAGGCTTTGCAGGCCTCTGCATGACCACTCTGCCACCCAGCCAAGCACCATGAAACAAAAACTGGAGCGGGAAACGAGACTCAAACTCGCGACCTCAACCTTGGCAAGGTTGCGCTCTATCAACTGAGCTATTCCCGCAAAACGTTACAAAATTTACGTTCGACTATTATTGCGATTCTCGCGAAATTGTCAAGTGCGGCCACGCTATTTTTAAATAAATAATCATCGACCACAACGTTAACACTGCCGCAACGTAAAGCAAAATCGGGCCAATTAAAAGCAGCCACGAAAATGATCCAGGATGATACCAAACTAACATCACTAATGCGACCATTTGTATCATTGTTTTAAACTTTGCAACAAAAGTAACCGCAACACCCGCGCGTTTACCAATCATTGACATCCATTCGCGCAACGCTGAGATCGCAATTTCTCGACCAATAATAATCGCCGCTGCAATGCCTAAATTGGGGATTAAATGCGCGCTTAATACCATGACGAGCGAAACCGCCACCAATAATTTATCAGCCACAGGATCTAAAAATGCGCCTAATTCAGTTGTTTGCGATAAGCTTCGTGCTAAATAACCATCAAGCCAATCAGTCAATGCAGCTAAAATAACAAAAATAGCAGCAACCGGATGCGCCCATTCAAACGGCAGTAAATAAATAATAACAATGATGGGAATGGCGCCAATCCGTAGCAACGTTAACATCACAGGAATATTCATCGTGTCCCTACACTATTGATTTATAATTTTGTCCCAATGCGTTTCCAGCCAATATAATCTAGCACAGACGGTGCGCGCGAATTCCAATTCATCCACACCAAAAGCGCGCGCCCGATAAAATCTTGTTCGTGCACAAAACCCCAATAACGACTGTCATCGCTTTCATCGCGATTATCACCCATCACAAAATATTCGCCTTGCGGCACGACAACATTGTAAAAATTCACAGCGGGCACATCGGATCGCAAAATAATATCGTGCTTCACGCCGTTTAAATCTTCTTGCATTTTTTGATACGTAATTAACTGTCCAAAATCATTTAACTGCGTTACATTTTCAATAAATTGTTGCGGTTCTTTTTTGCCGTTGATATAAAGCACTTTATCAATCATGCTAATTTTATCACCTGGCATGCCAATCACACGTTTGACAAAATTAAATTGATGATTGACGGGAAAATAGAGCAAGGCAATTTGCCCTGTTTGAGGCGCGCCAACAGAAATTAATTTTTTATTCCACACAGGCATATTCAAACCATAATCATATTGATTCACGAAAATAAAATCACCTGGCATAACGCTGGGTTCTAACGATCCTGTTGGCACACGATAAGGCTGCGCGATAAAAGAGCGAATTAAAAACACCGCTAACAACACAGGAAAAAACGCACGCGCATATTCAATAATCACCGGGCGTTTAATATCGGCAAACAATGACTCACGTCTTGCGACACAGTAAATAAGATCAACCAAAGATACCAACCCAGTAAAAACAATCACGGCCAATAAAATTAAGGGGAAATCTAATGTCATTGTTTCGCTCCTGAAGCGGGAATATAAACAGCCGTGCCGATGTAAGTATAAAGATTACCAATATCTTCGCCTTGGCCTGGCATAAACAATCCCGTCACCAAACCATTGGCACCCAGGCTTGCCGCCAATGCTTTTGCTTTTTGAAATAGCACAGCACGCGCTGCAGGTGTATCCACTGTGTAAGCTTGCTCAACGCGTACTTCGCCAACGCGATTTTCTACGTTATTGGGCATCATTTCATACATCGTGACATCAGTAGGCGAGATCGGCGCGCGCGCAGTTTGGCTCGGCAAAGCAATGCCCTTGGGTGCAAATTGATAGGTTGGTGCCATGATCAATAGGCAAAAAACACCTATTAAACCGGCCAAAGTGCAGACTATGGTTCTGATCTGTGTGCGTAAATTCAATGGGAAATCCTCTGCGTGATACAATAAACTTGGCTATTGTAATGTAAATGCCATGGAAAATACTATAGAAAAACACTTGAAACGAATTGATTCTCACGGCATATTGGCAAGATAAAATACAAACTAGGAAAAATAATGAAAACGCCTAATCCCTTGTTAGCGAAATTTCTGCCCTTCTTGATGCTGGGTCTCATGATCGTGCTATTTATTATCGGGGTTATATTCTTTTCATACGTCTTAATTATTGCCGTGATTATTGGTGCGATTTTATATGCGGTGACTTATATTCGTTTGAAATTTTTTACACCTAAAAAGCCTGCACAAAAAACAGGGTCAGCAGAATCGAAAGGTCGCGTGATTGATCACGATAAATCACAATAAATAATACTTATTGATTAATCGCATCTAATGCTGGAATATAAGGCTTGCCTAAGGCTTCTGCAACGTCAATATTCGTTACGGCGCCAAAACAAACGTTTAATCCATTTCGCAAATGCACATCGTCTTGCAACGCTTTTTTATAACCCAAATTGGCTAATCTTAATGCATAAGGCAATGTGGCATTATTTAAAGCCATGGTTGATGTGCGCGGTACAGCGCCTGGCATGTTCGCCACGCAATAATGCACAACGCCATCAACGACGTATGTCGGATTGCTGTGCGTAGTCGCTTTAGCTGTTTCAACGCAACCGCCTTGATCAATGGCGACATCGACAATGACAGAGCCCGGTCTCATTTTTGATAATAAATTGCGGGTAATTAATTTGGGCGCCGCGCGTCCTGGAATTAACACAGCGCCAATCACCAAATCTGAACTCACCACATGCTCTTCAATGCTCGCAATGGTGGCATAAACGGTATTTAAACGACCGCCGAATTGCAAATCTAATGCTTGCAATCGACTTAATGATTTATCGAGCACAGTCACCTGCGCTTCTTTTCCCATCGCCATGCGAACCGCATTGGTGCCAACTACGCCGCCGCCAATCACCGTTACTTTGCCCGGATAAACGCCCGGTACACCGCCCAATAAAATACCGCTGCCGCCTTTTGATTTTTCCAAAGACGCTGCCCCCACTTGTACAGACAATCTGCCCGCCACTTGACTCATGGGAGATAATAATGGCAAACCGCCTTCATTATCAGTCACTGTTTCATACGCAATCGCAACGCATTTTGATTTTAACAAAGCTTCTGCTTGCTTTAAATCAGGCGCCAAATGTAAATAAGTAAATAATAATAATCCTTCGCGCAAAAAACCAAACTCAGCCGCTTGCGGTTCTTTTACTTTGACAATCATGTCGGCTTTGGTCCAAACGTCTTTGGCTGTTGCGCCAATTTCTGCACCCACATCGCAATAATGTTTATCTGAAAAACCAATCCCCAAACCTGCGTCATGCTCAACAATCACTTTATGTCCGTGACTGATTAATTCATGCACGCTAAAGGGCGTTAAGCCAACGCGATATTCTTCTGTCTTAATTTCTTTTGGTACGCCGATGATCATGATGATGCTCCTAATGTCTTATGCAACACTAAAATCAGTAATTGCGCTGTATGAATCTTCAAAGTTGTTAATCCCAATTGCTTTAAAATACACTCTGCTGTTAATTGATTTATTTCAGTCATATTTTTATTGATTACATACTCACACAAAAACTCAGCGCCTGCAATAATGGCAACCGATCCTGCGGCTTTAAATTTTGCTTTCAGAATTTTATTTTCATTTATCTCTAAATACAACTCTACTACTTCTGATTGATCGGCAGACTTTAATTTGGCTGAAAAAATATGAGGTAAATTAATATCGAGTGCGCCTGCATGAGCTGGATTGCGAAAATATTTTAGTAATAATTCACTGTGACGCGTCGTCATTTATTTTTTCCGCCACGTCGTCACACCCGCCTTATCTTCAATCGCCACATTTAATTTTTGCAGTTCGTCACGAATTTTATCAGCTTCTCTCCAATTTTTTTCATCGCGTGCTTTTTTACGGCGAATAATTAAATCTTCAACTGTGTTAGCCAAATCAGAATTGATATCTCCGCGTAAAAAATCTTCGGGGTTTGAAGTTAAAATATTGACAATATTGCCCAATTTTACCAAAGTATTAGCCAATTGCGTTGCTTCTTCTATTTTATTCGCATCGCGCAATTTATTAATATCATGCGCTATATCAAATAAAGCTGACAGCGCAATAGGCGTATTAAAATCATCGTTCATCGCAGTGATAAATTTTTCCTCAGCGGCTACATTATTTTGAATGGGTTGAGATAAAGTCAAACCGCGCAACGCAGTATACAAGGTAGTGAGAGATTGGTGCGCTTGTTGCATATTATCTTTAGTATAGTTTACAGGGCTTCGATAATGCGATGAAATCATAAAATAACGCACCACTTCTGCTGAATATTCTTTTAAAACATCCTGAATAGTGAAAAAATTATTCAGTGATTTAGACATTTTTTCATCATTAATATTTAATAACCCTGCGTGCATCCAGTAATTCGCAAAAGTTTTATGGTGCGCCGCTTCTGATTGCGCAATTTCATTTTCATGATGCGGAAATTTTAAATCCATGCCGCCGCCATGAATATCAAAGGGCTGTCCTAAAATAGAAGTCGCCATCGCGGAACACTCAATATGCCATCCCGGGCGACCTGCGCCCCACGGTGAATCCCATTGTGGCTCACCCGGTTTTGATAATTTCCATAATACAAAATCTAGCGGGCTTTTTTTCCCTTCGTTAATATCAACGCGCGCACCTGAAATTAATTTTTCCAAATCGCGCTTGGCTAACTTTCCATAGTCTTTAAATTTCTTAATCTCAAAACATATGTCACCACTTTGAGCGATATAAGCCACTTGATTATCCATTAAAAGCTGAATCAAGCTGATAATTTCTGCTATAAATTTTGTTGCGCGCGGTTCGTGATCTAATGGCATTAAACCCAAATCACGCTCGTCTTGATGCATTAAATTAATTTGCCGCTCTGTTAAATCATCGCAGCTTTCGTTATTAAGAGCCGCGCGGTTAATAATTTTATCGTCCACATCAGTAATATTTCTTGTGAAAATAACTTTATAGTTTTGAGATTTTAGATAACGCGCAATCGTATCAAACACAATCATCGAACGCGCATGACCAATATGACACACGTCGTAAACCGTTTGTCCGCAAACATATATTTTTACTTCATTCGGCGTGATGGGTTGAAATGGTTTTTTCTGAGCGCTGAGCGTATCGTAAATTTCTAGCATTGTTGAGCCAACTCCAATCGATTTTTAATTTCATCTTTATTCATCAGTAATAATAAATTCGCCAAATCAGGGCCATGCTCATGCAATGTTAATGCGATCCGCAATGGCTGAAATAACGCTTTGCCTTTAATATTTAATTTTTCTTTTAGGTGAGCCACTATTTTTGCAGCATCAATACCATACTGCTCTAACGCAATAATACTTTCAGAAAAATAGTTGGCGCCGGCTTCTTTTAAAATTAATTTTTGCTCGTCAGTAAAAATTTTTAAAGGCTGAAATAGCGCTTCTGCCCAATTTTTTACTTGATTGGGAAATTGCACGTTCGGTTTTATCATTGAAACAAAAGTAATGCGATGATTTTCAGGCGCCAGCGCATGAATATCAGATCCTACCCAATGCCAAAATGCTTTATCACTCAATGCCTGCACCGCTTGTGTTTGCCAAAATAATAATTGCTGCTCATTATATTTTGCAGGTGACTTAGATAATGCGTCAATGCGAAATTCCTTCGCAAGTTCATCAATACTTAAAAATTTATCATGACCAAAATAATGCCCCAAACGGGCTAAATAATTCACGATAGCAGCGGGCAAAAAACCTTCCGAGCGTAATTCGCGCAAACTGCGACTGCCATGTCTTTTTGACAAGGGGCTGTTATCAGGCCCAACTATCATAGCAATATGACCGTAGGTTGGAATAGGTAAATTCAATGCGTTTAAAATAGCAATTTGACGCGGCGTATTTGTTAAGTGATCTTCACCGCGCAGCACATAATTTACTTTCATTAAGGCGTCATCAATCGCATTACCAAACATAAACGGCGTTGTGCCATCAGCGCGTCGCACGACAAAATCACCAATATCGCTGCACGCAAACTTTTGTTCGCCGCGCACCAAATCATTAAAAATAATCGTTTCGTTCTCTGGCATGCGAAACCGCAAAGTAGGTTTAATGCCCTGTACTTCTTTTTGCGCGATATCAGCCAACGTCAAATTTTTGCAAGTGCCGGCATAACGCGGCGGTTTGTTCGCCTTTTGTTGTAATTTCCGTTGTAAGCTTAATTCTGCTTCCGAGCAAAAACAAGGATAAACCATTTTGGTGAGCAGTAATTTTTGAAAATAGTCATCGTAAATGTGACAACGTTGTGATTGATAATAGGGACCCAAATCACCCCCGACATCGACGCCTTCCTGCCAATGCAAATCCAACCATCGCATATCTTCCATCAAAGCCTGTGTAAAAGCCTCATCTGAGCGCACACGATCCGTATCTTCAATCCGAAGCAAAAACACGCCATGTGTGTGTTTTGCGTATAACAGGCTAAATAAGGCCGTTCTAACGTTACCCAAATGCAAATAGCCCGTCGGGCTCGGGCAAAAACGCGTTTTCACTGGTTTTGATGACATAAATACACTCTTTATTGAACCTTATATTGATATGATATGATAGCTTAACTTTTAAAAAATTTGACTATTATTACATATGAATAATCAACACGCCACGCTATTTATCTCAGACCTGCACCTTGACCCCGCTGATCCCAAAATAACTGAATTATTCTTCTATTTTTTAAGTAATATAGCCAATCAGTCACAAGCGCTTTATATCTTAGGTGATTTTTTTGAAGTGTACATTGGCGATGATGATAAATCTATCTGGCTTACCTCAATTAAAGCCGCTTTAAAAAATTTTACGCAATCCGGCATCCCGGTTTATTTTTTGCATGGCAATCGCGATTTTCTAATCGGCAAAAAATTTTTTAAAGAAACTGGTGTGATTTTGATTCCCGACCCAAGCTTGATTAATATTAATAATAAAACTATTTTATTAATGCACGGTGACAGCTTATGTACTTTAGATAAAAATCACCAACGATTTCGAAAAATCACACGAAATAAATTAGTTCAAACATTATTTTTATTATTGCCTTTATCTATTCGGAAAAATTTATCTAAAAAATTGCGATACAAAAGCAATTCTGATAACAAAAATAAATCTTATACAATAATGGATGTCACAGAATCTGCTGTGTTAGAAAATTTAAAAACATATCAAGCAGAAAAAATAATACATGGTCACACACACAGGCCCGCTATTTATGCTAATCGCATTGTGCTGGGCGCCTGGCATGACGCTGGAAATTATTTAAAAATAAGTGATGAGCAATGCGAGTTAATTGATTTTTAGCAAGCCTTTCATCTCAGAAACCGCTTTTTCCATTCCGACAAATAGCGCATGCGCAATGATGCTATGACCAATGTTGAGCTCGTTAATATGAGGAATATTCACAATAGATTGCACATTGTCATAATGCAAGCCATGACCCGCATTGACAATTAAACCTACTTTATTTGCATAGTCTGCGGCGTGAATAATTCTGTCTAATTCAAATTGTATTTCTAACTTGTTTTTTGCATCTGCATACTTCCCAGTATGAATTTCTATGATGGGTGCATTGCAATAAGTTGCCGCTTCTATTTGCGCTTTATCAGGATCAATAAACAAAGAAACTTTAATGCCGGCAGATTTTAATTTTTCGCAGATTTTTTTTATGTGTTCTTTTTGAGAAACAACATCTAAACCGCCCTCTGTTGTTAATTCTTGGCGTTTTTCGGGCACCAAACAAACATAAGTAGGTTTTACTTTAATGGCAATATCAACCATGGAATCAGTTGCGGCCATTTCTAGATTAATGGGGGCAGTGAGTATTTCTTTAAATTTAAATACATCCGCATCTTGAATATGCCGTCGATCTTCTCGCAAATGCAATGTAATACCATCGGCACCGCCTTTAATCGCAGCCAATGCGGCTTGAAGTGGATCGGGATATTCAACACCGCGCGCTTGTCGCACGGTTGCTACATGATCAATATTAACGCCTAAACAAATGTTTGATTTACTCACTCAACACTCCCTATCGATATTTATTTCAACGCAGCTGAATCTCCCATTGCTTGAGCACGCAGAAGATCCCGCTCAGGATTTTTTGGATCTTCAATAATATCCGCAAAACTTTTCATCGCACTTACTACTGTTGAATTACTGCGATGTTTCACATGTTCGTCAGCCAATAATTTGCCGCCGCCTGCAAACAAGCCGCCAGAAATAATTCCAGCCGTTGCGCTAACGCTAAACCCTGTTTTTGCAGCCAATGCTAACAAGGGTACGGCAAGCAGGCCGTGCGACAAAACAGTCGCCGTCAATACAACTACCGCTGCTACCACCACCATCATTGCACCAAAAATATTATAGCCATTCCAATACGAATTTTTTTCCCATGCTTTTGCAGATGTTCTATAAGCGCTTAATTTTTTTAATCTATCAGCGGGTGTAGTCAGCATTATTTCTTTTGTTATTGCTATATCATTTTCTGCTTTTTTGATATCTGATTGTATTGCGCATATTCCAGCCTCATCAGATTTACCAATTTCTTTCAACTCTGCTTTTTTTTCTTCTATTAATTTCTCAAGCAAACTAATTACATAAGCAGCAGGTTTTGCTAATATTTTTTGTTCTGGAGTTAGCAAAGCCCCACTATAAGATACAAAGCAACGCACATAACCATTATTTTGGTTGACATCCGAACGACCCACATAATCGTCTAAATTCGCAAAAGTCGAAGAAGGTGTTTCTGTATTCCACAAGTGTAAAATCTTATTGCCAAATATTACTGGCTTAATCATCGATACAGATTTTTTCCCAACATGTCCATGCGTAAAGCTAAATGAATCGCCACCCAAAGATTGCGGAAGCGCTAAATAGGATCGCGCGGTTCCATCCACTATTTTTTTCTTCTGTTTAAATTCATTTCGAATTGTGGGATTTTTATAATCCGTATCCGTTAGCACAGCTGCGCCAATTGGACGATTCCAATAAATTAATCCAATCGCTGAATTCGAATCAATCCCATTCAGCTTGCCTGCCTCAATATATTTTTTTTTAAATGCAGCATTTATTTCAACAATAATTCCAGCAAGGTATGTTGCATTGAGTTTTTTAGCATCAAATTTAATATTGAAATTCTCGATATCTTCACCATCACATTCCATCTCATTTAATTGCTCAATGGCCGCTTCAATCATCCAAAAATCAATTGGTGCATGTGAACGAATCGCAATATGATTTCTGCCATGCTGAACAGACAAATTATAAGACAATAATTTCAATCTGCCCTTATACGTTTCAACCAATTTGTTGTGCTCTTCCTCTGTAATAATACCGGCTTGCAGTAAGGCGTGATAATTTTTTGAAGATATGCGCTCAGAAACTGACTGGGCATCTGATCTTTCACGTTCTTCAACAGGTGGTTTTTGTGATTTACGACCCTTTTTTGAAGATATTGCTAATGGATGTTCAGCGTCCTGCACTTGTTTGCATGCTGGTGGCCTCCGTGTTGTCGCTTCCCATTTTGTCGTCAAATTTTTAAAAATACCCCATTCATGTGATGCCATAAAATGGGCGTCATGATTCGAAACAATAATTTCAAACTGAACATCGGCATCCGCTAACGCTTGAATAATTAATAAGGTAAATAAATCTTGCGGGCCACGATCTGCTAATAAATCACCGAGCAAGCTTAGCAATAAATGCTTATTATTAATATTCTCAGATTTAAATAATTCTTCAAGTATTGCTCTAACTTCAGCGATATCTTTTTCTAATTTTATTTTTGGTGTTTCTTGACATAAATATTTCGCAGCTTCTTCTGCTTCAGGTGGTAATTTATCTGGCACAAACTGCAATTGATTAATTAATGCTTGATGACGATTATGAATCTCGCCGAGTTTTTTATATTGCTTATCAGTCACTGTTTTAAAAATATTGGCTTGCGCTAATCTTGTGATAAATAATTGCAAGGCATTGCCGTGTCCATCACCAAAAGTAACTGTGGGTAATTTTTCGGGTAATTTTTCGGGTAAATTTTCTGCGAGCGCTATAAATTCTGCATGCGCTGTTGGCCTTTCAAGCAAATTAGTTCTGAGCAAAACAGCCTTGTTTTCGTTTTCCGATTTTGACATTGCGCTGCTCCCTATAAATTAATGATAAATTAGTGAGTTATGCGTTAAATAATACGCCTAGAATATTAAGAAACTCTTAAACTAAATAGTAAATCCCAGGTTGCATGCCCAAGCTTTAGTCCGCGCCGTTCGAACTTCGTCGTTGGGCGCAGCTGATTTGTCGAATTATCAGCAAATTGGCGCTCCCCAACTGAATTTTGAAGGCCTGGCGCTTCGGATAATACTTTCATCATATGTTTCGCATAACCCTCCCAGTCTGTCGCGCAGTGTATCACGCCACCAACCCTTAATTTTTGCTTAAGCAAGTCCACAAACTCAGGCTGAATCAGCCTTCGCTTGTGATGCTTTAATTTATGCCACGGATCGGGAAAGAAAATTTGCACGCGCGAGAGTGACTGATCTGCAATCTGATTTTTCAAGAACTCAACCGCATCGCCGTTGAAAATTTTTACATTAGTAATACTATGCTCTAGTAAATTTTGCATTAAAGACGCAATACCTGGCGCATGGACTTCAACGCCAATGTAATGACAATCAGGATGTTGCTGTGCCATTTGCCAAAGCGAATGGCCATCACCAAAGCCGATTTCGAGAATGAGATTCCCCTGCGCTTGCGCTCGGGTTCTGAAAGAATCATCAACTTCAAATTCCGCCCGGTGCTCTTTAAACAGCTTTTCTTGATGCGCAGTTAAGTGGCGATGCCGTCTGACAAATGATTTAATAGTGCGCCGCGGCTGAGTTTGATTGGTATTCATAGCGCGCATCTTATAAGATTAAGCCACTTAAAACAATTGGTGATTTATGCAATTCTCAGCGCTTATTTTAAATTGGTTTAAAAAGCACGGTCGCCATGATCTACCTTGGCAGCACAATACCACGCCGTATCGCGTGTGGATTTCTGAAATTATGCTACAGCAAACACAGGTTGCAACCGTTATTCCGTATTATCAACAATTTATGAAAAGCTTTCCGACTTTAAAATCGCTTTCAGATGCAAAAATTGACAACGTTTTATCGCACTGGTCGGGTTTGGGCTATTATGCGCGCGCCCGTAATTTACATAAAGCTGCAAAAATCATTCAAGAACAATATTCCGGCATTTTTCCAGACACAGTTGAAAAAATTGCTGAACTACCCGGTATTGGCTTATCAACAGCCGGCGCTATTTTGTCGCTTTCCATGAATAAAAGAGCGGTGATTTTAGATGGTAATGTCAAACGGGTTTTAGCGCGCTATTTTGCTATTGCATCACCCATTAATAATAAAAATACGATAGATCAATTATGGCAATATGCAGAAAAATTAACACCTGATCAACAGGCTGGGCATTATAATCAAGCCATGATGGATTTAGGCGCAACGTTATGCACGCGCACCAAGCCGCGCTGCACAGATTGCCCGCTTCATCGAAAATGCGTAGCGTATTTAGAATTTAAACCAGACAATTTTCCCATTAAAATAATCAAAAAATCTCGTCCTGTTAAAAAAACCATTATGTTAATTATTCACAATAATAAACAAGAAATTTTATTGCACAAAAGACCCCCATCAGGTATTTGGGGTGGCCTGTGGGGATTGCCTGAAATTAATTTAAAGATGGATTTGAAAAATTACTTTACGAAATTACGAACGCTGCCAGAAATCACGCATCAATTTACGCATTTTACATTAGAGATATTGCCTATTTGCGTCCGCTTAAAAAATCAGCGAGATTTAATAAAGCTAGATTTAGGCGAAACGGTTTGGTATAAACAAAGCAGCAAATTACCAGGCGGCGTTTCAACGCCAGTGATAAAAATTTTGCAAAATCTAACAAAAACAATATTGATTTAATTTATGTTTGAGCTAGTGACAATAAAACAGAAGTCGAGCGTTAGCGAAGACGAAGTACAGATGGAAAAAATCAAAATACGATATTGCGCTTCGTAAAAATGTGTTATGTTTGCTTAATGAAAACAATGCTATTCATTTGACATGCAGCTCTACAGGATACTCATGAGTCAATTACTTTCGCCTTCGCTAACGCTCTGAGCTATCCCCACAAATTTTAATAACTATTGGCACGCGAAGAAACGCGCGCGTAGCAAGGCGCAGCCGAAGCGCAGCAAGCGTGAAAAATCAATGGATTTAGCGAACAGCGTGAG
>JAHFRQ010000009.1 GCA_023266215.1 Gammaproteobacteria bacterium
AACCGCTTATCCACAAACGGATGTGTAATTTTCATCATGCCTCCCTGTAAAAAAAGGCAATATTAGTTGGTAAGTTTTATTTGGTCAATACAAACACATAATTCTGTGTGCAGAGTAGCCTGCTGGGCGGACGGCAAATGAGCTGGCCACCGGGGTAAGCTTTCTGGTATGATCCCGGGCATGATAGCAGAACTTGATGAAAAAATTGCGTTTAATAACACCCAAATCGAATCCTACTTCGCTGATATTATTCGGAAAATGGGTGATAATCCCAATCGCCCCGGCATGGAAAAAACGCCCAAAAGAGCGCGGGAAGCCCTGGAATTTTTAACCGCGGGATATCATCAAAATCTAGATCAAATCATCAATGGCGCTGTTTTTAAGACCAATATGGACGAAATGGTGGTCGTCAAAGATATTGAGCTCTATTCACTCTGCGAGCACCATTTATTACCTTTTATTGGCAAATGCCATATCGCTTATATTCCTGACGGAAAAGTACTGGGTCTGTCGAAATTTGGCCGCATTGTCGACATGTTTTCAAAGCGCTTTCAGATTCAAGAAAATTTGACACAAGAAATTGCGAACTGCATCTTACAAGTCACCAATGCCAAAGGCGTCGGCGTGATTATTGAAGCAAAACACCTGTGCATGATGATGCGCGGCGTTCAAAAACAAAATTCCAATATGGTGACATCCATGATGCTTGGCTTATTTCGCAGCGATGACAGAACGCGAAGTGAGTTTTTGAATCTGGTGAAATAGAAAACCCTCACCCTAACCCTCTCCCGATTACAGGAGAGGGAAAAATAACTCTAGCCCTCACCCAATTGAGAAATATGATTGATCTTCTGAAAAACCCTCGATATACTGTCGATTCTTTAATGCCGGGATGGCGGAACTGGTAGACGCGCCGGACTCAAAATCCGGTGGTGGCAACATCATAAGAGTTCGATTCTCTTTCCCGGTATTCTTTGCTGTGGCGCAGGTACTGCGCTCCGACCAAATAAACTCTCAGGCGACGTTGCTTTCAAAACACATTTTGATTCAAGCGATGCAATTAATTTTAAAGCCCATGGAAAATTTTTCTTTATTGCATCTAAAATCTGACGATATTGCTCGACCGAAAATGGCAGTGTATTCACTATTTTGTACATAGAAAATATATATACCTCGTTTTTCTTCACTGCGTAACGCGAGTTTCTTTCGCTGACTTCGAAGGCCTTAACAACATCAGCCGACTTGACAACCTCATCTGTGAGCAAACCAGGAAGATACAACGGATCATAACCACAATTTATAAGTGTATTTGACAATTCTTCAATAAAATCATATCGTTCAATCGGAGTAAGCAGAAGCTCATCCTCTGATGAGTCCGAGTCAAGTGATGGCGTAGGAGTTAAAAATCCCTGCCAAAACGAAGTCATTAGTGCCTGAACTAAATCCAGTTGTCGCACTGTAAAACACTTTTCCGGCAAAAATGTTTGCATTTTTATTAACTGGAAAATCAGTAAAGAAGAACAGCAGGTATCCCCGCTTGAAATTCGAATAGCCTCTTCTACGCACGAAAAGCTAGAAAAACAAGATTTTAATTTATTACAAACTTGTTCAAAAAAAACATCGTCAATTAATTGAGCCTTACTCAATATGCAAAACGCATCAAATCTTGAAAAAAGTCTGAATGGGTTCCCATCAAGTAACTTCAAATAAGACGTCTGAAGATCGAAGCGATTGCGTAAAAAATACTCTGGAAATTTGTGACTCGCTATAGCGCAATTTTCTAAAAAATAATCATCATTGTCACAAAGCTTCGTGCGAGAATGCTCGAGAGAAGAGTTAGCTAGACATTTTTTTGCGCAGTCCAGCAATACAATACAGATGTCATCTGATATGCCGTCGCTTCTCATATTGACGATCAATTGTGCAAGATCATTGTAAAATAATGCTGAAAAATGCGTTATTTTTTCTTCATTTACTTGCAATTTTATAGCTTCAATTAAAATAGTGCATTTCTGATTTCTTTGGGAAACAAGATTTTTAATTGTTTCATTTTCTGAAACTTCAAAACAATCAATGAATTCATGCATGCCTTCAAAATTTTCAAGCTTTTTATCAAGAGGCTCATTTGATTTCATGCTCATTATTAAAGTCATAGCCCCATAAAAAACCACGTCGATAATTTTTTCTTCGGTCATTTTTTGCAGTGTTTTATCATCAGTTATTTTAGCAACTTCAAAAACCCACTTTATATTTTTCAAATAAAAACTGTCAGCATCAATCTTTTTGCTGTATCCACACGATCTATGAAAATTAGCATCACATTTCTCGAGCAATGAATTTGCGTATAAAATTAATTTACCCTCATTTTCCTTTAAGAAAACAGGCTGTGTCAAAATAAATTCGCGGTCTATCTCATATGAAAATAATTCTTTGTAGTCTTCTTCGTTAATTTTTAATTGAATACCATTTAAATAGTTTTTTATAAATTCTTTCGTTTTCTCTTCTATTAATACATTAATTTCGTTTTGCAAATCCACAACATATTCACTGTCTAAAGGTTTTGATAATTCAGGCAGAGAGCAAGCTTTTCTTTTTATCTTATCTAAGAGCTCAATATTATTATTTTTAGATTTTGGATGCATAACGATTAATTCTATTGCAGATTTAGGCGACTTTTTAAAAAATTCATCTAATAATTTATCCCAGGTATCAATTAATTGTTCATCAGAAATAGCTGTAATTTCTTGTATAATATTATGCATTCCAGAATATTCAAAAATCGATAATGATTTACCTGCCATTCTTTGATATAAATACTTTAAATGTACAGCCTGAAGAAATGGAATGGGAAGATATGCTGGGCGATCATATAAACACGCAACGGGATCATTAGTAAACACAACAAATTGAGCTTCGTGCAATGTCATCAAGGCTTCTGAATAATAATAACTGCATCCTTCTAAAGATAGGCCTTCTTCTCCGCCCATTTTAGCCTGGCAAATAAAACAAGCAATCTGACTTTTTAATCTCTCAACGTGAGCTATTTCTTCTGCGCGCGATTTAGCTATCATTTGAGCTTTCTTTCCATATCCTGTGTGTCCATCTTTGCTATGAAATTCTGATACCTTGCGCAAATCCGGATTTAAAAATCCAAATCCAGCGCTCGCATATAGGCCCGATCCAAATCCTGCTATGCAAGAAACCGAACGATTAGAATTGCCGTCTTTTAGTGTTGCATCTGCTTTTTTAGTTTTTGTTTTAATGCCAGGTCTGCGAAGCATTTTTCTAATGTCAACCTCAGCCATTTGCTCGCTTGCATCTTTTTCTGAAAAACACGATGGCTCTGGAATGGTGCGCGCAAATAATCTGCCCTCACGCATCGCTTGGGTCATTACATCTAAATTCAATTGCGATGAATTAAGAAAATCTGATGCGCTTTGATATAACGCTCGCATTGCGATAAATTGTGGATATTCGTTAATTAAGTCGAGAGTTTGAATATAACATTCTTGAGTATTAAACTGCGCCCTTCGATCTTGCAACATATGTTTTCGTGTATCGCCCTGTAACTCAATTAAGCTGCGCGCTTCTGCAATCACATATGCCATCTCATCCAGTGCATTAGTATTATTTGACGCATAATCCTGATAAAAATTAAGATATCTAGCATCAAAAACATCTCTTGCTCGAATGATATCCAAGCTATCCGCATCATGTAATATTTTCTGAAAACTATTTTTTGTTTTTTGACAATCAGGTATTTTATTCCAAGCTAATTGCTGATCTGAATTTAATATTAATTCATAGTATTTTTTACCTAGGATATAATCTTTATTCGCAATTGCTTCTGCAAATAAAACTGCTTTTTCATGCGATATTTTTAAATTACGCGTCAAATAGTGATAAAGCATTTCTGCGCTTTGGCGATCCCAAAAATCCTCTTCATCATTTTCACGTGCTGAGTCATGAAATAATGCCGCGATTTGCAATAATTTTAAATCTTCTGCTGACACATCAAGCGTAGCATCATAACGACGATACAAGTTGGCCAGAATAGGAATATAAAAAGCAACGCGTGACATATGCGCGATGCCGTGATGCTTCCGATTCTGTTCGCTTAAATAGGGGTGCTGATAAATACAATCAAAAGCCAAAGCGGCGTGATCGGCGATTGGGGCGTCAAAAGATATGGGTTGCTCAAAAAGTGTTGTCGGCAAATTTTTTCTTGCTAACAAAGCTGTTGGATCCAAGCAAATGATAAGCTTAGGAGTCGCTGCCCTTACCACTACCGCTTCTTGTAACATCCGCCTTAACTCATTGATTTTAAATATGTATATATTGGACACATTTTATACAATATTAATCAAAAGTCAATAAAATTAAGTTGTTATATCATATAAATAAAGTATTTTTAGTAAAATCAGTTTAATATATTGATTTTTAAAGAATTTTATTTTTTATTTTCATAACCCAAAAAATCATACAGCGTCTTTCGATCTTGCATTTGATTAATTAAATCTTTTTGAGTGCCTGTTTTTCTGATGGTTTCATAAACATGAAATGCGGCTTGATTCATCGCGCGAAAAGCGGACAATGGATATAAAATCATTTGTACTCCCACGCTTTTAAGCTCCTCAATCGTAAACAAAGGTGTTTTGCCAAATTCTGTTATATTGGCTAATACCGGCGCGTTAATTTCTGAGATTAATTTTTTATAATCATCTAAATTACTAAAGGCCTCTGCAAAAATAGCATCAGCACCTGCGTTTAAATAGGCTTTTGATCTTTTAATAACCCCCGCTAATCCTTCTGATGCAAACGCATCAGTGCGTGCTATTAAATAAAAATCTGAATTGGTTTTTCCAGAAACCGCGGATTGAATTCTTGAAACCATTTCTGCTGTGCTAATAATTTGCTTTCCATCCAAATGCCCGCATAATTTTTCAGGAATTTGATCTTCAATGTGTGCAGCAGAAGCTCCAGCTTTAATAATATCTGAAATAGTTTTTTTAGGATCATCCCAGCCTGTGTCAATATCTACTAACAAGGGTGTTTTAACAATAGAGGTAATTCTTTTTATGTCGATTAATACATTTTCTAAAGTCGTATTGCCTATATCAGGAATACCATAAGACGCATTGGCGCAACCCGCGCCTGATAAGTAAATGGCATTAAAGCCTGCTTTTTCAGCCATAATAGCGCAATAAGCATTAATCGCTCCCATAATTTGAAGTGGATTTTCTTTGTTAAGATTCTCACGAAATGATGTCATAAAACGTTACTCTTTATTTTTATTTTTATTTTTATTTTTCACTCATTGCTTTTATTAATTTCTCATGGATTCCAGAAAAGCCTTGGTTGCTCATAATTAAAATATGATCATTTGATTTTATTTCTGTTGGAATATGCTCAATAATATCACTCACAGCATTGTATAAAAAAACTTTATTGCCAAGTGGTTTAAAAACTTCTGCAATATCCCAGCTGGCTTTTTCAGGTTTTAAAATATGGATTTGATCGGCATTATGGAAAGATTCCGCTAAATGCTCAATGTGCGCGCCTAATTTCATTGAATTAGAGCCTAATTGTGCGATTGCTATAATTCGTTCTGCTCCCACTTTTTTTCGCAGGCCGTCAATCGTTGTTAAAATCGCTGTGGGATGATGCGCAAAGTCATCATATATAGTAATGTTATTAATAGTCGCGCGAATTTCTAATCTTCTTTTGACGTTTTTAAAAGTACTAAATGCTTTTTCGATATCAGCAATTGAAACGCCTACTTCGTGTGCTGCCGCAATCGCAGCCAGTGCATTTTGAATATTATGCTTTCCAATTAAGCCCCAGGTAATATTTGCTAATTTTTGATTGCGATGAAACAACTCAAATTGACTGCCATCTTGATTGATTAATTTTGCTTGCCAGTTTTGATCAGCACCCGTTTCAATTTTTTTCGACCAGCATCCGCGGGAAATAACATCTTGCAATGCAGCATCATCAAATGGGAAAATCACGGAACCATTGTCGGAAACACATCTTAATAAAAACTGAAACTGTTTTTTAATCGCTTCTAAATCAGAAAATATATCAGCGTGATCGAACTCTAAATTATTCATAATTAAAGTTTGCGGAAAATAATGTAAAAACTTAGATCGTTTGTCATAAAATGCCGTGTCATATTCATCCGCTTCAATCACAAAATATTGTCCAGCGCCAATGCGACTGGTTACATCAAAATTGCACGGCATGCCGCCGATTAAAAAACCTGGTTTTAATCCAGCGGTTTCTAAAATCCAGGTGAGCAAAGAAGTCGTCGTTGTTTTTCCGTGTGTACCAGAGACCGCTAAAACATGCTGATGCTTTAAAATATTTTCATACACCCACTGCGGCCCTGACATAAAATTCAGCTTTTTATTTAACACATATTCAATGCAAGGATTACCACGCGACATCGCGTTGCCAATAATAACCAAATCAACAGAGGAGTCGATATGCTCTGGCAGAAAACCCGCTTTGATTTCTATTCCAGCATTTTTTAACGCATCCGACATGGGCGGATAAATGTTTTTATCCGAGCCTGACACCTGATGACCCTGCTCTTTGGCGAGCATCGCCACACCGCCCATAAACGTACCGCAAATGCCTAAAATATGAATATGCATCATCACTCCTGTCAGCCATAGATCAGCCATAAAAGTATTCTGTCAAATTTACCTGTTTTAAGAGTTATTAACAAATGGTATTATTCCTGCAGATAATAATCCAAGCAAAGAGGCTGCCTCATGTCCATTACACCCAAAAAAAATATTTTATACGCACAATCAGGTGGTCCCACAGCGGTAATTAATGCCAGCGCCTGCGGCGTCATTGAAGCTGCCAAAACATCAGGTCAATTCGGCACTGTTTATGCTGCTAAAAACGGCATTTTAGGCGCCTTAAAAGAAGAGCTAATCGATACGTTTCTAGAACCCGCGGAAAATATTGCCGCTTTAAAATATACGCCGGCCAGCGCTTTTGGCTCTTGTCGTTTTAAATTAAAATCATTGGAGCAAAATGACAGAGAATACAGAAGATTAATAGACGTATTTAAAGCGCATGATATTCATTATTTTTTTTACAATGGCGGTGGTGACTCGCAAGATACGTCTGATAAAGTGTCACAAATAAGCGCAAAATTGGGCTATCCCATTACTTGTATTGGCATTCCTAAAACAATCGACAATGATTTACCCTTCACGGATAATTGCCCGGGCTTTGGTTCTGTTGCCAAATATGTCGCTGTCTCAACAAAAGAAGCCGCTTTAGATGTCAAAAGCATGTCAACCTCTTCGACCAAAGTATTTATTCTAGAAGTAATGGGTCGTCATGCAGGCTGGATTGCTGCAGCGGGTGGTTTAGCACAAACTGAAAAAGAAATTGATGGCTCGCATATTATTTTATTTCCTGAAATTGCCTTTGATCAAAAAAGTTTTTTAGAAAAAGTGGATCACGCGGTTAAAACAGCGGGTTATTGCGTTGTGGTTGCATCAGAAGGCATTCGCAATGCAGATGGAAAATTCATTCAAGATTCAGGATTGTCCGATGCCTTTGGACATGCGCAATTAGGTGGCATCGCGCCGCTGTTGGCAAATTTAATTAAAACCAATTTGGGATATAAATATCACTGGGGTGTGTCGGATTATTTGCAACGAGCCGCGCGTCACATTGCTTCAGAAACAGATGTCAATCAGGCTTATTTGTTGGGAAAAACAGCGGTAGACTATGCGCTTGCTGGCAAAAATAATATTATGCTCACGATCAAGCGCAAATCCAATTCGCCGTACCAGTGGTCGATTGGTGAGGCAAAATTATCCGATGTTGCAAATATCGAATCTAAAATGCCACGTGATTTTATTTCAACAGATGGTTATAGCATTACATCTAAATGTCGCGAATATCTAAACCCCTTGATTCAAGGCGAATCTTATCCGCCATATGAAAATGGCATGCCAAAGTATGTTATTTTAAAAAATAAATTAATAGAGAAAAAATTATCTGAGGAGTTTGAGCTATGCTAAAAAAAATAATTATAAGTTTTGCATTATTATTTTGTGTATCAACTTTTGCTGCTCACATAACAAAACCACTGCAATTTACACAGAATAATAAGCCATTGGTGTTAACTACTCACAATCCGACAGTTACCATTACGCTGCCTTCTAATCCAACAACCGGATTTACGTGGAGCATTCAAAAATACGACACGAATCTATTAAAGCTGGTTTCGCAAAAATATACGCCGCCCAATAGTCACTTGATGGGCGCGCCAGGCATTCAGCAATATACTTTTCAGGCTATTAAAACAGGTTTTACAGTCACGCAGGTGGGTCACGTTGTTTTAAAATACGCAAGACAGTGGACAACAGTTGGCTCTGCGCCTAAAACATTTGTGGTTTATGTGAAATAATAATCAATCCAGCGTTTTTCGATATCGTGTGAGGGCAATAATTAAAACAAGACACATAAATATTAACATAGGCCATATATTAGGCCAAACCAAATGGAGCGTATTTCCTTTTAAAATTATTCCGCGCACAATACGTAAAAAATAAGTCAGCGGCAAACATTGTCCAATATATTGCGCCCATTGCGGCATGCCGTAAAACGGGAACATAAAGCCTGATAATAAAATAGAGGGCAAAAAAAAGAAAAAAGCCATTTGCATTGCCTGCAATTGATTTTTGGCAGTAGCTGAAAAAGCCAATCCAACTGATAAATTGGCCGCAATAAAAGGCAAAATAGAAAATAATAATAAAACAAGGCTGCCTTGAATGGCAATATTAAAAATAAAATGAGCGCAAAATAGAATTAATAATGCTTGCACATAACCCACGATCACATACGGTAAAATTTTTCCGACCATAACTTCAAGCGGATGCACCGGTGTTGCGAGCAAACTTTCCATGGTACCTTGCTCGCGTTCTCGCGTAATGGCCATGCTCGTTACCATCACCAATGTCATGGTTAACATCACACCCAATAATCCTGGCACAATATTATATTGCGTAATAGCCTCTGGGTTATATTTTGCATGCACCATAAAATTGACATTGGATTTTGTATTTTTCAGCTGATTCAGCGGACCAATTAACCAATGATCAAACACATTGATTTGAAGTGCATTCAATGCACTTAAAGCACTGCCAACAGAAACGGAATCGGTTGCATCCGCTTCCACTAAAATCTGAGGGTTTTCACCGCGCATAAATCGCTCGGTAAAATCAGCGGGAATATTCACAACAAATAATGCTTTTCCTTCGGCTAATAGCGCGTCCGCTGCTTGAATAGTTTTAGGATAATAATCAATGCGAAAATAATCTGTGTGCTGCAAAGCTGTCACGAAGGTTCTCACTAAAATACTATTATCAGCGGAAACTAAAGCTGTCGGTAAATTTTTAGGATTGGTATTAATCACAAAGCCAAATAGCGTTAATTGAATAATGGGGATAATTAATAACATGCCAATAGAAACGCGATCACGTCGCATCTGAAAAAATTCTTTTCGCAATACCGCCCACACGCGTTTAAATGAAAACATAATCTATCCTGCATCTTCCGATGCTAAAGCAATAAAAGCCTCTTCTAATGTTGCAGCATTGGTCTCTTTGATAATTTCTGCTGCTGTGCCGTTAATTAATAATTTTCCGCTGGAAATATAGCCCAAACGCGTACAGCGCTCCGCTTCATCCATGTAATGTGTACTCACCAAGGTTGTCACGCCTTGTTGTGATAAAGCGTGAATTTCATTCCAAAAATCACGGCGCGCTTTTGGATCAACACCTGCTGTGGGTTCATCTAATAGCAATAATTCTGGCTCATGCAATAATGCGGCCGATAAAGCCAGTCGCTGTTTCCAGCCACCCGATAATGTGCCGGTTAATTGAGATCGTCTATTGAGTAGATTTAAATTTTTTAATGCACTGTCGATTTTTTCAAGTCGATTTGTGACAGAATATAAGCGCGCTGAAAAATCTAAATTTTCTTCCACCGTTAAATCTTGATACAAGCTAAAAGTTTGCGTCATGTATCCAACGCGTTTTTTAATGGAAGCTGAATCTTTGACAATATCAAAACCCAAGCATTTTCCAGTGCCGCCATCGGGCGTTAATAATCCGCAGAGCATACGAATCGTTGTTGTTTTGCCTGCACCATTGGGGCCTAAAAATCCAAAAATATCGCCGCGATTAACTTGCAGTGAAATATTATTAACGGCAACTTTTTTATTAAAACTTTTATGCAGATTTTGAACATCAATGACAATATTATTTTCCAAGCGTTACCTCAACGGGCTGGCCCGGATGAATAGTAACAGCAACCGATGGATCAATTGCCGCTTCAATCCAATAAACTAATTTTTCGCGGCTGTCTTTGCTGTAAATCACAGGTGGCGTATATTCTGCTTGTGATGAAATATAATTAATGTCTGCTGATACTGATTTTTCTGATCCGTCATATTTAAAATAAACAGTTTGTCCCATTTTGATTTGACTTAATTGTGTTTCAGGCACATAAAAAATCAGGAGTCTATTTTGCGGTGGCAGCAAAGAAACTATGGGTTTTCCAGCGGGCACAAATTCATTTTGCCTGTAGAAAGTATTTTCAATAAATCCAGCTTGCGGAATTTTCACTGTTTTTTGCTCCAACATCCATTGCAAGCGATTTACATTATTTTGCGCTGATTGCATTTTTGATTCTTGCGCTAAAATCAAATTGCTGCGCGCACCTAATTTTGCTTCTGCTAAATTTTCATTGGCCTGTCTTAATTTTTCAGTGTCTGTTTGATAGCGCGCCAATGACTCATCAACCAATGATTGCGACACCACATCGGTTTCACGTAATTTTTTATTGCGCTGATAAGTAACCGTTGCAAATTTTAAATCTGCCTCAGCCTGCGCAACTTGAGCTTCCAGGCGTTTTAAAATAGTATCTCGCTCGCCGGATTTTAAGTTTTCAAGATCATGCTCTGCAGCTGCTAAATCTGATTTTGCAGACTCGAGGCTTGATTGCTGAGGCTGCGGGTCTAGCTGAAAGGCCAATTGTCCTGACTCAACCGTTTGACCTTTGTGAACGGCTAATTGGACTAAATTGCCGGATTCACTCGATGATAAATACACATATCGACCTTCGATATAACCTAAAAATGAGGTTGAATGGCTTTTGGAGCAGCTGGCTAAGAGTAATGAAAAGATAATGACTAGCAAAATCCATTTCGCACTGCGCATACAGATTCCTAAAAATCAGAATGAAGAGCTATTATAGATCGAATTGCTTGACAAAAACAGCGGGCTTGATGATTTTAATCTCTGCATAGCCAGAAACATCCAGCAAATCTTTATCGCCACTGACAATAAGTTTGCAATTTGCGGCAAGAGCCGTTGCAATAAATTTATCGTCATCTGGATCGCGAGAAACCGGGTGAAGCAATTTTATGGGGGTACAAAGCTCTGCTGTCAAAGTAATCAAATTAATATATCTTGAAACATCAACAGCAGGCTTTTTATTCGTCATGATCTCAACGATACGAAAGTACTCTTCTAAAATTTCCGACGAAACAAGCATAATTGCTTTTTCTTGCTCACAAGCATCCAAAATTCTAGCAGGAATTCCAGGCCAAAATATTCCAGAAATAAAAACATTGGTATCTAATATAAATCGAATCATTTTTTTCTAGCTTCCTTAATTGCGCTTGCCAAATCAGCTCGTGTAATTCCCGCTGCTTTAACTGATTTGCGAATTTTGGCGCGCATTGCTTGCAAAGCATACTTGCTTGGTTTCATAATCATTTTAAACATCACATAATCATTGTTTGCAAATACAATAAACTGATCGCCGCTGTGCAACCCCATTTTTTCACGAATTTCTTCTGGGATAACAACCTGGCCCTTTGATGAAAGTTTTGTCGTGGCAATATAATTACTCATTTTAATGCTCCGTTATTTTCAATCTTACCGGTAAGATTATACAAAATAATTTGATTTTAAGCAAAAGATTTCATCAATTCAATCATCTCCAACGCGCAATCGGCTGCATCATGGCCCTTGTGGCCGTGAGCGCCACCAATGCGATCGTAGGCTTGCTCTTCAGTTTCTGTCATTAATACATAAAAAATAACAGGAATATCGTATTTTAGCATCACCTGCTGACAACCCTCTGAAACTTGTTTGCAAACATAATCAAAGTGTGCAGTCTCGCCCCGAATAACTGCGCCTAAACAAATAATCGCATCTACACTTTTTGATTTTGCAAATTGTTGTGCAATCAAGGGTATTTCACCCGCACCAGGCACATCAATTGCGTGAATTTGATCGAGTGAAATGCCAAGCTCTATTAGTCTTTCAATCGCACCCGCTTTTAATTTTGATGTCACCTCAGTATTAAAGCGACTGGTGATAATGGCTATTTTTAAATTGTTTTTATTCATATTAAACCTCAATTAAATGTCCCATTTTTTCTTTTTTGGTTTGTAAATAATATTGATTATCAGAAGAAGCATTAATTTCTGCTGAAATTCTTTTTTGAACAATAATGCCGTATTGTTCTAATGCAGCTATTTTTTCTGGATTATTTGTAATTAAATGAATCTCTGTTGCTTTTAGATCTTTTAAAATTTGCGCGGGAATAAAATAATTTCGATCATCAGCAGAAAAACCCAAATAGTGATTGGCTTGCACCGTATCAAAACCTTGGTCTTGCAATGCATACGCTTTTATTTTATTGCACAAACCAATGCCGCGTCCTTCTTGTGGCAAATACAGCAAAACACCGCCACAATCAGCAATTTTTTGAAGCGCTGATTCTAATTGCTCACCACAATCGCAGCGATTAGAATGAAAGGCATCGCCTGTTAAACATTGAGAATGTAAGCGCACAATAGGATTAGCTATTTTTGACAAATCACCTGATGTAATAGCCACCCACTCTGTTTGATCTAATTTATTTTTATAAATATGAATTTTCATATCCCGAGAATATTTATTAGGAAATTCAGCTGATGCAATTTTTTCAATACTATTTTCAGTTTGCATTCTGTATTCCAAAACATCTTGAATAGATATTTTGGTCAAATTGTGTTTTTTTGAAAAGATTTTTAAATCTGCATCACGCGCCATCGTGCCATCGTCATTCATGATTTCACAAATAGCAGAGACGGGTCTAAAACCTGCTAACCGAACCAAATCAACGCTGCCTTCGGTTTGTCCGCGACGCACAAAAACACCGCCATCACGTGCTTTTAAAGGGAAAATATGACCTGGCTTCACAATATCTTTTTCTGTCGAATTTATATTCGCTGCGATCTCAATAGTTTTTGCTCTATCGTAAGCTGAAATTCCAGTTGTAATTCCCTCTGCTGCACCAATTGAAACACCAAAGCCCGTTTGAAATTTTGATTGATTATTTTGCACCATCATTGCAATACCAAGACGTTTGAAATCACTTTCCATCATCGGCATGCAAATTAAACCACGACCATAATGCGTCATAAAATTAATGGCTTCTGGTGTAATTTTTTCTGCCGCCATAATTAAATCACCTTCATTTTCGCGACTCTGATCATCTTGCAAAATAATCATTTTGCCAGCTTGTAAATCGGCGATGGCTTTTTGAACCAATGTACTATCATAATTACTTTTATGATAAGCAGGCGCAGGTTGATTCATATTGAGTTTTAGTAATTTTGCAAAATAATCATATTCGATATTAACACTATCACCTGGCTTTAAATCTGATAAATTAGTTTTTGATAAAGTATGCGGAATTAACATTACTGAAAATCCATGCTCATCTACTGTATTTATAGTTATGCTTACGCCATTAATGCAAACACAGCCTTTTGAGATTAATAAATTCTTTTTATTTTCTGATACATCAGAAAATACAACGGCTAAAAAATCATTTTCTATTTTAACATCACTGACAATAATTTTTTCATCAACATGCCCCGTCACTACATGACCACCAAAGCGATCTTGCATCGACATGGCGCGCTCTAGATTGACTTTTTGATTTATTTTATAATTTTTTGCAGCAGTAATATTAAGTGTTTCAGACGATAACTCACATTCGAAATAATTGTGCTTGGACTCTGTAACAGTGAGGCAAATCCCGTCGACACAAATGCTTTCGCCTAAATCCAATAAGTCGAATTGATGCGCAATTTCAAATCGCGCTGAATTCTCTAATGTAATTATTTTAGTAATATGACCGATATGATTCACAAGGCCTGTAAACATGTTATTCCCCTTTTATTTTTCAGGGTAATAACTCGCGCGCAGAAAAACGCGATGTCATCTTCTTTCATCCGGACTATCTGTATCTACTGTTGTAAACACAACCGTCGGCTCTGGAATCACACCAGATCTGCATTTTCACGCTCGCGGGCTTTACCGCCGGTGGGGAATTTCGCCCCGCCCTGAAGATTAGAGACAATTCTACCAATTACTTATAACTTGTCAATCGTGTCAAAAATGTCAATAAAAACAGTCTCATAAGCGTTTTTTCAAAACTATCCTATAGTTTATGGGCTAATAGATTCTGCCGCACACAAGGTAACAGAAAACGAAGGTCATGTATTACCTGAATCAGAAGTATCATCAGAAAAAACTATTGTAGATGCATTACAAGTTGCGCTTACAGAATACAAATCACGCACAACTTATCGCAAAATAAATCCTATGCGATTGTTTGCACCTCCCGTCAGCAAGCTCTATCTTGATTTAAATGCCATTATCTCAAATAGTCATCTCAGTTATTCAGCAAAATGCGAGTCTGCTTACGATGCATTTAAAACCTCCAGGATACCCGATAAATTATTGTCGGAAATTTTAGAAAAACAGGGTTTAATCGACAAAAAAGGTCAGCCAACTGCTGCTCTGGCAAAATTTGCGCCGCAACAGTCCACGCGCAATTTCACAATGAGCGATGAAGATTAGTGTTCATAATTCAATCAGTTAGCTGAATGTCTTGATTAATATCCCCAGATACTTTACTGTTCAGATGCCTATTCTGAAAACCTTCGCAAGAGGTAAGCGATGAGAGATAAAGAACCAGATGCCGCTGCTTTAGCTGAGATTTTGAAAGCAATTGCAAATCAAGACAATGCAGAACTTCTCAAGAAAAATCTTTTATTGCTGTCTGATTTTGCCGAGCGTCTCGAAAAGTCTGAATGCTGGAAAGAATCCGAAAAAATAGATAGGAAAAATGCACTGAGCACTGACGACTTGCTCCCTATTCTCGAGCCAATTATCATTGCTGCTTTGGCGAAACTCGATACAAGCTTATATAATAAAATACACCGCATTGCCGATGATTTTTTAAAAAACCAAGGAAAAATTACAGATAGCTATCACGATTTGCCTGATCAGGAGAAACAATGCTTTGTCACACCCATATTAGGATTGATAGCACTTCGACCTGGAAAAAAACCAAATGACGAAACATCGCATCACTCTAAAATCACATTAATTTTAATTCAAATAATGAAAATACTATCAGAATTTTTTAATACGTTTAAGAAAGTAGTAAGTGAAATGCATTGCGGGTTTTTTAAATCTTCAGATTCTGCGCAGGAAAAACCAGCGGATAAAAAAAACTTTTGCCCTGCTCCGACTTAGCTGGCTCCAACTACTTCAAAAACTGCTGAATAAACCTGACTCATTTTTTTTTCATCTAATTTTGTCAACGGGCCTTTTGGTGATAGGCGACTATTATCAATGCTGCGAATCTGGTCAATCAAAAGATCGGAGTCTTTTTCTAACTGATCTTGCATATCTACTCTGACGCGCAAGGGATACGCATCATCAACAAGCTTTGTTGTCAATGGAACAACAATCGTTGAAGGGTGAGCCACGTCAAGCAACGCCTGATCTTGCAAAATTAAAACCGGTCTCGTTTTTCCGGGTTCTGATTTTCTACCGGGATTTAAATTAGCTAGCCAAATTTCTCCGTGCTTAATCTTTTGGGTCATATTCAATCTCGCTAAATTCAGCGTTAACTTTCATGCTTTCCTTTCTAACACGCAAACTCGCTTTCGTTAACCGCTCAGCCCTTTTCTTTCTCTCAACTTCATGATTCATTAACTCAATTGCCTGGCGAATATATTCTGTCTGCGACAAATGTAAAGCATGCGCATATTGATTTAATGAATGAATCAGTGGTTCACTTAGACGCACAGAAACCAACGCTTTCATAAAAAACTCCCCATTATTATATGGAATACATTTTGTATTACAAATTGTATTATAGTATAGACATACTGTTTGTCAAGTCGACATGATCACAGCTGATAAAGCCATACACAATCTCTATCATATTGATTTTTAATAGTATTGCGAGCCTTGTGTCCTAATGCTTTCAAATCCACTCCGGCGCTATACGCTTTCTCGCCCAATAGGGTGGGAGAAATATAAATCAGCACTTGGTTTAATAAGTTTTGCTTTAAAAAACTATTAAAACAAATAGCACCTGCTTCAATTAATAGTGTTTGAAAGCCATCCGCGCCAATCTGTTTTAAAATAATAGCTAAATCCAAGCCAAATTTATTTTTTGGAACTAAAATGCATCTTGCGCCTTGTTGCGTTAATTTTTCGACAGCGCTTTTTTCAGCGCTGTCTGAGTAAAAGACAGTAATAGACTTTCCTGTTGTCCATATTTTAAAATCTAACGGTAATTTCGCATGAGAATCTAAAATATAAATAGGTTTGCTGATAATCTCGTTATTTAATCTGCAATTTAAATTAGGATTATCTAATACGATACTATTAATACCGGTTAAAATGGCATCAGATTTTTTTCTATATTCATGCGTTAATTTTTCGCATTCTGTACCTGTTATGCGAACTGTTTGTTTATTTTCTCCTGCAATTTTAAAATCAGCACTCATCGCTAATTTTGCCGTAACAAAAGGTCTTATATTTTTTGTCCAATAAGCATAAGGCGTATAAAATAAATCTATTTCAGGCAATGTAATTTTCTGACAGATTATACCAGCTTGATTCAAGATCTCTGAACCCTTGCCACACACAGCAGGATTAGGATCTGTAAATCCAAAATAAACTGCTTTAATGCCTGCTTTTAAAATTCTATCTGTACAAGGCGGTGTCCTGCCAAAATGACAGCACGGCTCTAACGTAATATATAAAGTCGCGCCAGACGCATTGTCACCTGCCTTATTCAAAGCTTCGACTTCCGCGTGTGGGAAGCCAGCACCAAAATGATAACCTGTTGCAATCACTTGATTATCCTTGACAACCACAGCCCCCACGGCAGGATTTGGCGCGCAAAAACCCTCTCGGTTTTTAGCGCATGTGAGGGCTTGCAATAAAAAGACTTTGTGATTTTGCATGGTATAATCGCTAAAATAATTTAAAAAAGCATCCTATCACATGAACCCCACAGAAATCCAAAAGCATTTAAATCAATTTGACCATGATGTTATAACTGAAAAGCTAGCGCCCTTTATTACCGATAATCGTAAGGCGCGAATTGAATCAGTGATTACTTATCGATTAGACAGTATTTCGCTGGCAATTGAGTCTCCCTCTGATTTAAATAATGCGCTAGCGGCTATTCGAACCTGTGAAGCCTTGGGTATTTCAACCATTCATATTATTTCAGCAGAACGAGATGCAAGCTTTATTCACGGCGTTACCATGGGTGCATTTTATTGGGTGACTATTTTATTTTACAAAACACTCAATGAATTTCTAACACAAATAAAATGCGAGAATAAATTATTAGCGGGCGCCATTATTAATGCCGAAAGTAATTTATCTGATATTCCCATTCAGCAACCACTGTGTTTATTAATGGGAAATGAGCAGCGCGGATTATCAATTGAGGCAAAAAGCGCCTGTGATTTTCTTTTTTCAATTCCCATGTGCGGCATGACAGAAAGTTTTAATTTGTCTGTCGCCGCTGCCATATCACTATTTGATTTATCACAGCGCAAACGCGTAGCTTTAAAAAACAAAACAGATTTAACGAATAATTCCATTAAGACTATGCGCGCGCAATTTTATTTGCAAAGTGTGAGCCCCAGGTTAATAAAAAACCTATTAAAATCAAATACTAATTGATCTTTTTCTCTCGTTAGCATAACATTTGCTATGATCAATTCAGGATGAGTAGCGAATCATGATTAATGGAGTGCGCCATGAGTCGAGATTTAAGTGATTTAAATCTTTTGCGTGATTCTGTCAAAAAATTTATCAGATCACACTACAAAAAAACAATGGAGAAAAAAAATTCAGGTTCTAAAACAGCGGAAGCTAGCATTGAAGAATTACTCAAAGCAACCATTACCGACGAAACCTCTGTAGCGGCTGTTTATCAGCACCTCAATAAAGACGAAAAAGACACAACAGCAATCGCGGCTTTTAATGCTATTTTATTTATTGATTATGCAAGACTTTTATCTCAAAATAATAATAATAACAACTCATTAATATTACTGTTAATAGCGGCTTGCATCAATTTTAGCAAAAAACAATTTGAGCACAATCTTGTACCCTCTACTCAAAAAAAGCCAAGCTATACTAATCCCCTATTTAATAATATTATTATTGAGAAAAGTATTACTATAACCCCAAAAATAAAAACTGAATTAGAAGGACTCAGTAATTTATTTGGAGCATTAAACTCAAAACCAATTAATGAAAATATTATATTAGATGAAAAAATTATCTCATCAATTGCATTTTTATGTTTAGCACACCCTGGCGCTGCTCAATTTATTAATTTCCTAGAAGCAACAGCAGTTAAAGATAAAATAACATTAAAATATAACGAAGAAGTTGAAAAATTAAAACAAAAAGACGCGCTGAAAGAGCTTCAAGCACTGCTTATTGGTCGATATGATGCACATAAGAGTAATTTAAAAAAAGGGCATTACTATTACGAATGTGCAAAAGATCCATCAAAACAGCTGACAACTAAAAAAATTATTTCCAATATTGAGCGAGATGGCGTAACAGTTGGGAAAATTGATCTTTCAAAAATAAATTTTAAAGAAGAAGTAGAAATATTAATCAATAATTTAAAAGAAATTAAAAATAAACATCCCGCCTATTCATATAATCAAAATTTTATTGCAATATTAGAGGCTTATAAAACCAAAATCCCTGTTAAAGTTGTTGCAGAAGAAAGGCCGCTTACTATTACACCTGTGCCATCGTCTCCACCTCCCAGCACTTCGCCACCGCCTACGAATACCTCAACACCTAAATCCGAACTCATCCCCGAACCTTCAACGTTACCGAGACTCATAACGACGCCACCAGAAATATCAAATGAGGATAAAACGGCTGAATTGTTTAATAAAAAAAAAGAAGTCGTATTTAGCATTATTAACACAACACTTTCAGCAAGAACAGAGGCGCAAAATAAAAAACGCGCAAGTAATTTTTTCTACCGCTTTTTTATACATGATCATAAAGGCGGTCATTTGAGTGATCTATTAAAAATAATTCAAAATGCAAGCGATGAATCTAGTCTTCAAAAAAACTATGAAAACTTTATTATTTTTGCTCGAAAACATCAGCTGTCTTTTCGTTCTAATAACAAAACGCGGACCATGGAAATTTTACTTGAGAAAATTCATAATGCGCATATATCACCAGAAATTAAATATTTTTTATGGCAGGGCATTCCAGGAAAAAAAACTACTCAATCAGGCTCAACGCCCATTTTATCTAATATGCCCGCCAAGACATCGTAGTTTTGATATTTTAATTTAATCCAGCCAGATCGATTGCTACTATTATTTTCTAAAACCACTTCTGCATTAAAATAATCTGAGGCCGCTTTTTCTAATTTTCGAATATTAGCATCTTTAGGTGCTGTTGCGACGACGGGTTTCTCTTGTTTGGATAATTGTTCAATTTGTCGAACTGACCAACCCTCTTCGGCTGCTTTTTTGGCTAAAGCATATTGCTGATCAGCTGAAAAGCTGACTAAAATTTTTCCGTGTCCCTCAGATAAAATTTTATCTATTAACATTTGCTGCACGCGCGCATCCAAATGGAGTAATCTTAACGAGTTTGTAATTTTGGAGCGCGACTTACCAATTGCCGTTGCCACTTCTTCGTGCGTGTAATGAAAATCATCCAGCAATCGTGATAAAGCCCGCGCCTCTTCAATCGGATTTAAATCCTCGCGTTGAATATTTTCAATGAGAGTCACTTCGGCCGCTTCTTCATCTGAATAATTGCGGATGACGCAAGGCACGCGCAGCAAACCCGCAAGCTGAGAGGCTCGCCAGCGACGCTCACCTGCAATGATTTCATATTTATTGGCTGTTATTTCACGCACAATAATAGGCTCGATCACGCCTTGCGCTCGAATTGACTCTGATAACTCTTGCAGAGCGGCTTCATTAAAATCACGACGCGGCTGAAATTGTCCACGCGAAAGGCATTCGATGGGTAGATCTTTTAAAATAGTGGCGCGCATAACGAATTCATCCTTAAAAATTTTATTTATAGTAATTGATCAACGCATCAACTGCCAGAAAAAAGATCAAACTTCATAATCACTGTAAATTTCTGCAATTGGAATCACTATAAACGCCCTACCCACAACTTTATCCACAGCTCGTGTGCATGAAAGTTATTTGTCAGACAAGCCTTAATCGCCTTGTTTTTGAACGAGCGACGTTATTCACAAACACTGTGGATAAGTCTGTGCGTAGATTGTAAAAAACGCCTCTAAATATCGATAAGATCAAGTGTCTTGCTAGATTGCTGGTTTTTTGCCCATACTTTAAGTTGTTATAAATCAATAGGTTACATAATTTGTTCGGTAAGTAAGCAATTTTCTTCAAAAAAATACCTAAATCATGCAAGATAAAATAGACCTGTGGGAAACCTTGCTCTAAGATAATCAACATTAATCAAATATCGCAGTTAATTCACAAGGATACCCGACTCATGCTCGGTGAGTTTTTTGAACAGGGAAGCAGGAAGAACCCGCTTGTGCTCACAGCCAACAGCCGGCTGTCTCGTAGCTTGCACGAAGCCTATCAACAAGACCAGGTCGATCAGGGTCGCTCTGTTTTTGAAACGCCTCGAATTTTGCCGTATTCATCTTGGCTCGCCAATTGTTTTCATCAGAGCAATAGTGGTGGCAAAATTTTACTGAGCAGTTTTCAAGAATTATCCTTGTGGGAAAAAATTATTCGCCGCTCGACACTCACGCCAGATTTATGGCAGCCGACTAAAACAGCAGAGCTCGTTCAGCAAGCTTGGGAATTTTTGAACTTGTGGGAAGTGCCGCTAGCCGATCTTAAAAACTTTAATGGACAACTTGAGGTCATTTGTCTAACCAATTGGATAGATATATTTCAAGTCACATTACAGAAAAATAATTTTATAACAATCGCAGAGTTACCCTGTTATTTAAAAACGCAGGATGAAAAAAATAATTTATTGCTCGATGACAATATTGTATTGATGGGTTTTGATGATTTTCCACCTGCGCATCAAAATCTTTTAACGCAACTTAGGAAGCGAATCTCAATAGAAACAAAAACGCTGAGTAATTCAAACTCAACAGTCTCACAGATTATATTGGCAGATCCTAAAGTAGAATTGCTCACAATGGCAAAATGGGCAAAGGCACTCTATTTACAAAACCCCAAAACAACGATTGGCTGTGTGATCGCTGATCTGGGTAGCGAACTTGCACGCGTTAAACAAGTATTTCATCGAGTTTTTGCAGATGAAAAAACAGAAACCGGCTTTTTGCCTTTTAATATTTCAGCAGGCACAAGCTTAAATCAACAAAGCATGATTCAAGTTGCGCTTAAAATATTAAATTGGGGTCAAGGCGCATTAGACATTCATTTATTAGCAGATTTATTGCAATCACCTTATCTTTGTTTTAATGAAGCCGATGCCAATATGGGCGCGCAAATGGATTGTAAATTGCGCGAATTAAATTATATATCAGTGTTGCCTGAAGATTTATTTCAAGTAATGGAACCGCTTCAAAATATCTACAGAGACAGTACGTGGTTATCGCGAATTCGACAATTTATTCTATTGCGAAATAATTTACCGCAAACATTATTACCCTCAAAATGGATGGCGCAATTTATTGAACTCCTAAAATCAATGCAATGGCCAGGGCAAAAAACACAAAGCAGTGAAGCGTTTCAATTACTGGAACGCTTTAAAAAATGTTGCCTTGAATTTTGTGAACAAGATATGATTGTTGCAGAAATAAGTTTTCATCAAGCGCTACAATTATTTCAAACACTGTGCAAACAATCTATTTTTCAAGCAAAAAGTCATCATGAGCCCATTCAAATCATGGGCGTGCTTGAAGCATCCAGTATTCAATTTGACGCGGTGTGGATTATAGGATTGCATGACGGCGCATGGCCATCACCCACAACATTAAATCCATTTATACCCATTATTATTCAGCAAAAATATCAAATGCCGCATGCCACAGCGTTGCGTGAATTACAATTTTGCGAGCAAATCACCAGCCGATTAATATCCTCTGGAAAACAAGTGATTTTTAGCTCACCCACTAAAATAGGTGATTTAGACAGAAAACCTTCGCGTCTTATTCAAGATATTAATTTTATTGAATTATCTGATCTTAATTTAAATCAAGATGAAAATAAAGCTGAGCTTATTTTCAAATCCCAGCAATTAGAAAATCTTAATGATAATACAGCGCCCACAATCACAGATTTTTCATCTATTCAAGGCGGCAGCGCTATTTTAAAGCACCAAGCAGTCTGCCCCTTTAAAGCAATGGCGAGCATTCGCCTTAAAGCAAAATCTTTTGCTGTGCCCGCATTGGGTATTTCTCCCATGCAAAAAGGCATTTTAGTGCATCAAATATTATGCGATATTTGGGGTGAATTAAAAGATTTAGCCACATTAAAAAATTATTCTGATGAAAAGCTGCGGGAATTAATAAAAATAAATGTTATTAAAGCTCTGGAGAAAGAAAAAATTTCAGGTTATTTTGTTGATCTTGAAAAAATAAGATTAACTAAATTAATTTTAAATTTTTTAACATTTGAAAAAACCCGTCCTGATTTTAAAGTAATTGAGCGCGAATCAACATTACAAATTACACTCAATCAGTTGCCGCTTACGTTGCGTCAGGATCGTATTGATGAATTAGCCGATGGCAGTTTGTTGTTAATTGATTACAAAACAGGAAAAACTAATATTCAACATTGGCTTCAAACGCGATTGCAAGATCCACAGCTGCCACTTTATTTGGCTTTTCAAGAAGCTCAATTTAATAAAACATCAGGCATCGCTTTTGCAGAAATTAAAAGTAATAAAATAGTTTACAAAGGCGTGATCAGTGAAAATCATTTATATTCAGAAAATAATTTTTCTGGCTTAAAGGCTATTAATACACTTGAAAATGCATTAAATATTACAGCGTGGAAAGATTTAATCGACAGCTTTAAGCAATCTTTAACTGCTTTAGCGCAAGAGTTCTGTGATGGACATGCCGTAGTTAATCCTATTGAAATAACAGCATGTGAAACATGTGATCTACAGTCATTATGCCGAGTGAAAACCAATGAATAATATATCTGATCAAGCAATTCGACAACGCGCATTATCAGCATCTGATTCTTTTATTGTGCAAGCACCTGCAGGCTCTGGAAAAACAGAATTATTAACACAACGCTATTTGGTATTATTAGCAAATGCAGAAAAAGCGCCTGAAGAAATCGTGGCCATTACTTTTACCCGAAAAGCCGCAGCAGAAATGCGTGCACGAATTTTAAATGCGCTGGCCTTTGGTGAAACAGTAGAGCCTGATCAAGATCATTATCGTCATCAAACATGGTTATTGGCTAACAATGTACTCAATAAAGATCGGCGGCATCAGTGGCAGTTATTAAAAAATCCAAACCGTTTGCGAATTATGACAATTGACTCACTCAGTGCTTTTTTATGCAGACAAACACCGCTGCTAACAGAATGGGGTGCTGAGCCTTCTATTGCTGAAAATGCCACTGAATTTTATAAAATAGCCGTTCAGCGATTATTAATAGCCATTATTAATAATAATTCAAGCTACCAGCCTGCGCTTAATACGATATTATTACATTTAGATAATCAGGTTGAAAAATGTGAAGCCTTGCTCATTGAATTATTATCACGACGTGATCAATGGCTGCCACATATTTTATTGGGCTTGCATAATGCAGATAATTTACGCGCAGCACTTGAAAACAGCCTTCAAAATATTATTCTTGAAAAATTAGAAGCGGCGCGTGCGCATCTACCAGAAAATCACATGCAAAATTTGCTGCTGCTTTCAAGAGAAGTGGGCGAATACTTTCTGGCTACAGATTCTCAAAATCCTGTTGCAGGATGCGCTGATTTGGATTTTTCTAAAAATATTACTATAAAAGATTTTAAAACTTGGCTGGGTCTTTCAAATTTATTGTTAACGCAAGAAGGCGAATTTAGAAAAACAGTCGATAAACGCAATGGATTTTTACCCAAAACTGAAAATAAAAATTTAATGCTGCAATTATTAAATGAAATTCGAGATTGTGATGCCTTTAAAGAAACACTACAAGATATCATGATTTGCCCGCCCAATTTTTATACCGAAAATCAATGGGAAATCTTACATGCTCTAACAGAGTTATTGCCGCTGTTGGCAGCACAATTATCCTTAATTTTTCGAGAAAAAGAGCAGATTGATTTTGTGGAACTCAATATGGCAGCCTTAAAATCATTGGGCACAGAAGAGACCCCAACTGATTTGGCTTTATATTTAGATTATCAAATACGCCATTTATTAATCGACGAATTTCAAGATACATCTGTTATTCATTTGCAATTACTTGAAAAAATAATTGCAGGTTGGAGTCAAGATGATGGCAGAACTATTTTTGTTGTCGGCGATCCCATGCAATCTATTTACCGCTTTCGTAATGCAGAAGTAGGTTTGTTTTTGAGAACACAACAAAATGGTTTGGGTGGACTTTCATTAACACCCTTAACACTTTCGATGAATTTTAGGTCAGAGAAAAATATAGTAGATTGGTTTAATCAAGTGTTTAAAAATATATTCCCCAAATCGCCCGATATTGCATCAGGACGAATACCCTACACAGCATCTATCGCAGCTGATCAAAAAAATACAGCCGATGCAGTTAAATTTTTCCCCATTCTCAATGGCGATAGCAAGCAAGAAGCAACAACAATAGTCGATCAGCTTGAGCAATGTTTGCAAAAAAATCCGCATGATTCTATTGCTATTTTAGTACGAGCACGATCACAATTAATTCCCATTACTCAATTACTACAAGAAAAAAATATTGCTTTTCAAGCGATTGATATAGAACCGCTGGCTGAACGTCTTGAGATTATTGACTGCGTTTCAATTACGCGTGCATTGATGCATCGCGGTGATAGAGTTGCCTGGCTTGCCATTTTGCGCGCGCCTTATTGCGGGTTATTATTATCTGATATGTTAGCTGTTGCAAATTGGAATAAACAAAAAACAATCTATGAGGCTATTTTAAACGCTGAAAAAATAGAGAATTTATCACAAGATGGCTTGCATCGAGTAATAAGAATTCGATCTGTATTTTATAATGCATTTGAAAATCGTGAATTACTGTCTTTTTCAGCCTGGGTAGAAAATACCTGGGTCAATTTAGGCGGTCCTGCAACGCTTAGCGCATTGACTGAAACGCAACACATTCAAGCTTATTTTGAATTATTAGAAAAAATGACTAGTAATGCTCGCGACGTTCACCTTGATAATTTAAATGAAAATTTAAAGCAATTATTTGCAGCGCCAATACAAGGTGACAATGCGCGCATTCAAATTATGACCATTCACAAGGCCAAAGGCTTGGAATTTGATCATGTTTTTATTCCGGGATTAAATAGACAAACACCGCATGACTCTGAAAAATTATTTCGATGGCTAGAACAACCTGGCAGCATTCAAGATATTAATTTAATTTTGGCACCCATTAAATCATCTGATGAAGCAGAAGATGCTATTTATCAATATTTAAAACATGTTGAAAATAAGAAATTAGACCATGAAATGACAAGATTGCTTTATGTTGCCATCACGCGCGCTAAAAAGTCATGTTATTTATTTGCGCAAATTACCGATAAATCTCCTAAAAAAGGGAGCTTTCTTGAAAGATTATGGCCTGTTTTAGAAAATGAAATAAAGCCATTATCAACCCCACTTTTACAGCGAGAATTAATTACCGCCAAAAATACAACGGAGCAAAAATTTACACGTCTTACATCAAATTGGCAACCGCCCAACAATTATTTTACGCAGCCTATAAAAGAATTTAAAAAAGTTAGCATTAATATTGATATTAATATTAAAAACCAGCAACATAAAATTATCGGTACTGTTATTCATGAATTATTAGAGCAGTCTCGGTATAAGCATTTTTCAGAAAAGCAATGTCAAAGCCGTTTAATTTCTTTGGGATTATTGCAAAGCCAATTAGACGAAAGTATGTCAATTATTCAAACCGCCATTAAAAATATATTATCTGATGAACGCGCGCAATGGATATTAGCACCGCATCTTGACGCGCAATCTGAATGGCAGCTGAGCTTTAATACTAACGGTGAAGTAAAAAAATATATTATTGATCGTACTTTTATATATGAAAATAATATTCGCTGGATTATTGATTATAAAATTTCAGCGCCCGAAGAAAACGAGGATTTGCTCACTTTTTTAAATACTCAAAGAGATCATTATGAGTCGCAATTGAATCAATATGCTGAGATACTAAAAGCCCAGGATAACCGCAAGATTAAATTAGGCCTTTATTTCCCCTTATGCAAAGGCTGGATTGCGTGGGAGTATGAAAAGTTAACAACAGTTGAAGTTGATACTGTCAGCTAATTATCCAAGACTACATTTCGCCAAGTAATCGCTGCGCTGCTTCAGACAACAAAGCTGATCTGCTTTTATGCTGATTGTGTGCTGCAATATCAACAGCATTGAGCAAAGCGCTATCCATTGTAATATTAATTCTTTGTGCTTTGCCTGATGGAGCTAAAACAGAAATAATAAGTGGTATACAGCCTTTTGCGTCTTTTAATTTCATCACCGCATCAAGCGATCTCGGATGTGGAATCGTTTCTCGATCCTCAATCATTAATTCAATATGGGCAATTAGACCCTCTCTTACATTTTTTCTAACTGCCGCCAGTGTTTTACCGTCTGATCCAAAGCCAGGAAAATCAGGCACAAAAACAGAATAGCCATCACGCACTTTTTCAGCTAATCCAATATATTCAGTGATCATGATTTTCTCCTTTTAATTTTGCTTGTTTCATAATGCTATTAAACAGACCCTTTCCGAATGCAAAAATAGACCGTAGAACACATTACTGCTGATTGAATTATTTTGCAATACCGTATTTTTTGAAAATATTCACAAGACGAAGAGGCCAAAATTAAAGGCCTCTCTCATTTGATATTACAGCGTATACCCCATCCCCACTAACACTGTCAAATCGCCGTCAGAGATTTGAGAATTAGGATTAAAAGTATAATCTGTGTAAACGAGTGCTGAGAAATTATTAGTAAAGTGATAAGCCAATTGCAAGCCCGCGTCAGGATTCACGACAGTGGGATCATTTTGCGGATAATAATTGTTGTTACCAATCGCTGAAGTTTGATAATACTGATACAGCCTTGCGCCCAATGACACACCCACCTGAAATGAATCTTCCGGATTAATGATAATCGCTACATCACCCTTTAAGCCCTGTATTTTTTGATACACAATGGATGGCTGACCATTAATCGTGCTGGAATTAGAGGATGTAAAAAATTGCAAGTAAGCCAATTGTAAATCCGTGTGCATGCTTAATGCTTTGCCAATACCAATTTCAAACCCATTGAAACTATTCGGATTAAAAGTGCTGGCATTGTAGCCAATCGATGGCAAATTGCCATTGGTAACGGTTTGATTTGAGTTAGTTAGAAACGCATAGTCGTACTCATAGCCTGTATAAAAATACATTTCATGACCAGTGCGCTGATAACCGTCAGGATCTTGAACAACCTGGTTAGATTGCAATTCAAAGCTGCCGTTTTTATCAGCGTTATTGCAACCCATTCCAGCAGGACATCCATAACCCGCTTCAGCCGATGCGACTGAGCTCAATGTTAACAAAATAGCTGAAGAGAATAAGAACATTAGACGACGCATGGGTAACTCCTTGTTTGTGTGCTCGTAAATTAAATTCTTAACATTATAGAGTGAAGCTGGTAAAGTGGGAACAAATTTCATTGTCTTAATTTTGAGCAACTATGAAAAACGACATTTCTCACAAATTGGTCATCGCGATTTCATCTCGCGCGCTATTTGATTTGGATGAAAGCAATTTGATTTATGAAAAAGAAGGTGTTGAAAAATACGCTGAGTATCAAATTAAACATGAAAATGAATTATTAAAGCCTGGTGTTGCTTTTCCATTAGTACAAAAATTATTAAATTTAAATCAGCACGGCGATTTTGTTGAAATTATTTTATTATCAAGAAATTCTGCCGACACGGGTTTGCGTGTTTTTAATAGCATTAAGCATTATCAGCTCGATATCACGCGCGCAGCGTTTTCAGGTGGCGACAGTCCGTATCAATATGTTCAAGCTTTTGGCTCGCATTTATTTTTATCAGCTAATTCTGATGATGTAAAAAATGCGCTAGAAGCCGGCTGCGGCGCTGCAACCATTTTGCCATCAGCACTGATTTCATCGCATCAAACAGAGGTGCGCATTGCATTTGATGGCGATGCTGTTATTTTTTCGAATGATTCTGAAAAATTATTTCAAACCCAAGGGTTTGATGCATTCACTCAAAATGAAGTGAATGATGCCAACAATCCTCTGCCCGGCGGGCCTTTTAAAGGTTTTTTAAATGCCCTGCAGAAATTACAAAAAGAATTTCCAAAAAAAGACTGCCCTATTCGAACGGCCCTGGTCACCGCGCGTCAAGCGCCAACGCATGAACGCGTGATCAGAACACTGCGCGCATGGGATATTCGAATTGACGAAGCGCTATTTTTAGGCGGACTACCAAAGGGTTTGTTTTTAAAAGCTTTTCAAGCGGATATCTTTTTTGATGACCAGCCTCTTAACTGTCAATCTGCCGCAGAATTTGTAACAACAGCACATGTGCCGAATTGAAAAAATATCAGGTGTGACAAATCATGTTTTAGCTGCTATACTTGCATGATAGTAATAACGAATATGGCCATGAACAAGAAAAAACTGGCATTAAAAACAATAATAGATGAATCAACTAAATTGCCAGATAAGCAAGGTAATGGTATTTTACGAATATTGGTTAAAACTGATAAACAAAATAAGGTAAAACGCTATAGCCTAGCTTACATTAATCATAAAATCTGCCACGTCGACAATGGCCGCGTGCTAGGTTATGACAATAGTCATGAATATCATCACCGTCATTGCATGGGCACCGAAGAGGCCGTGGAATTTAAAAATTTTGAAAACATTGCAGAGCAATTTGAACGCGAATGGAAAAAATACCATGAAAACGCAAAAAACAAATAAAAACTTATTAACGGTTAAAATTGGATCTTCCGCAGAATTTTTTGATAAAGCAAAGAAAGTGATGCGGGCGCTGGATAAAAATGAAAAAATAACGCCATCTCGTACATTAATTTTTACAGACCCATCTGAAATGTTGCATTTCTTAAGTGAAAAAAGAATTAAGCTCATTGCTATCATTCGAAAACATCCAGACTCTATCAGCAATATAGCCAAAATATCAAAGCGTAATCGAGCTGCTGTTTATCGCGATATTCACGAAATGGAAGAATTTGGATTAGTTAAAGCGCATGAAGCAATTAATCCCGGGCATGGTCGACATAGAATTATTTCGCTTGTTGCGCCTGCGCTAAAACTGGAAGCGTATATCTAAAATAGGATTTCACCCATGAGCTTACCCAAATCCGTCAGCACCTTGACACTATTATCTTCTGCTGTTGCAGGCATTATTGGCTCAGGCTGGTTATTAAGTCCGTTAGCCTGTATTAAAATCGCAGGACCCGCTGCTATTTTAGCCTGGATTATCGGCGGCATTTTAATGATGATGGTCGCAAGCACATTTGTGCTACTTACGCGCTCAAGACCCATTACGGGCGGCACCGTTCGCTTTTTTCAATTAACGCACGGTCATTTTGCTGGCTTTGGCTTTTCGTGGATCGCCTGGCTTGCCTGGATTGCTGTTCCACCGATTGAAACCATGGCGATTATTCAATACAGCACCAATTATTTACCAAGCTTAATGACCCATGGATCATCACCTGTTTTAACTGATCGGGGATTATTAGTTGCAGTTATCGGCATGTTAATTATTGCGGTAATTAATGGCATGGGCATGAAAACATATGGCCGCATCAATCATGTTATTTTAGCGTTTAAATTAATTATTCCCATTACGGCCGCTATATTATTATTTAAAGCACAATTTCATATCCAAAATTTTACCGGCGACGGCGGCTTTATGCCATACGGCATTAAAAGCATTTTTGCAGCACTGCCTATGGCAGGTGTTATTTATTCGTTTATTGGATTTAATCCGGTAGTTCAATTAGCGGCAGAATCAACTAATCCACGCCAAGGTATTCCCGTTGCCATTTTCGGATCATTACTAATTTGCATGATTATTTATGTTTTAGTTCAGCTGGCTTTTATTACGGCGCTACCAAACAGCTCTTTTGCACATGGTTGGGCAGTGACCAGTTTTATTGGAGACAAAGGACCCTTTGCGGGTTTGCTCACTTTATTGGGATTTGCTTGGTTCGTCAAAGCGTTATATTTAGATGCGGTTGTCTCGCCTTATGGAACCGCTTTAGTGCAAGCGATGTCCACTTCTCGCATTACTTACGCGATGTCAAAAAATGGGTATTTCCCAAGTTATTTTATGCATACCAATTTTTCTGGGACACCTATTCGCGCATTAGTATTAAACACAGCGATTGGTTTGATATTTTTTCTGCCATTCCCGAGTTGGCAACACATGGTGGGATTTTTGGTCTCTTGCTTAGTGCTGGGTTATGTTGTCGGCCCCATGTCTTTAATGGTACTCGCAAGGCAAGAACCTGAAAAATTTTTACCGCTGCCGAAAAAAGTACTGCACACCTTGTGTATTATTGCCTTTATTATTTGTAATTTATTAATTTATTGGTCAGGCTGGGCTATTGTTTATAAAATCATGATTTTATTTATTATTGGTTATATTGTTTTAGCGTGCATGATTTTCAAGAAAAATAATGTAGCGCTGAAAGAAAAATTGCACTTGACGCGCGGCAGCTGGTCTATTTTATATTTATTGGGCATGACGCTAATTAGCTATTTTGGCAGCTTTGGCGGCACAAAATTAATTTCATTTGGAACGGATTTTTTCGTCATCGCATTATTCAGTATTTTTATTTACTGTGTTGCGTATTTCTTAACGGCGAAATATGAATTTTAAAATTACGCATCAAAACACCGCTCAACTATTTTAGCCAAATCACCTGCAATTTGCTTTGCTTGCGCGTCTTCATTACATTCAACCATCACACGCACACAAGATTCCGTGCCTGACGCACGCAATAAAATTCTACCGGAGCCATTGAGTATTTTTTCAGATTTTTTAACAGCTTCTAGAATTTCAGGGATGTCAGAAAAGTTTTTTGGGTTCTCAACTTTGACATTAATTAAAATTTGCGGGCGTTTCTGCATTGATTTTTTTAACGTATTCAAATCTTTTTTTGCATTCAATAATATTTGTAAAACTTGCAGGCCAGTAATAATGCCGTCACCAGAATTACTAAAATTAAAGTTAATAATATGGCCAGAAGCTTCGCCGCCCAAGCTCCAATTTTTTTCTTTCATTTTTTCGAGCACATAGCGATCACCCACGGCTGCGCGCTCAAATAAAATATTATTTTTTTGTAGTGCTAGCTCTAAGCCTAAATTACTCATTAAAGTGCCCACGACATTAGATTTTGTTTTTTGATTGAGCGCTAAGATACATAAAATTTCATCGCCATCGACTGTTTCGCCCAGATGATCGACCATAAGCAATCGATCACCATCGCCATCAAATGCCAAACCGCAATCTGCTTTGGTTGCTAATACTTTTTCTTTTAGGCTTTTTAAATCCGTGGCGCCACAGTGATCATTAATATTATAACCATTGGGATTATTGTGCATTGAAATAATTTCGGCATTCAATTTTTTAAATATTATTTCAGCAATATGCGATGTCGCACCGTTTGCACAATCGAGCACTAATTTATAATGTTTTAAATTTAAATCTGAAAATAAATCCAAACAATGCTGTTCGTATTTTTCTTGAATATCAGATATTATTTTTACAGATCCTGATTTATTTTTAGGTATATTTTTTATATTTTTTATATTATTTTCAACCAAACCTTCCCAGTCATCGGGTAACTTCATTCCATCTGGACCAATAAATTTTACGCCATTGTCTTCATAGGGATTATGCGATGCACTAATGACAACGCCTATATCTGCTTTTAATTCTTTTGTAAAATAAGCAATCGCAGGGGTTGGCAAAACACCCAAATCTGTCACATCAACACCGGTTAATACCAAGCCTTCTGTCAATGCAGCTTGCAGAGATTCGCCTGAAATGCGTGTATCTCGGCCAATAACAACTGTTTTTTTTGTTCTACTGCTTTCTGATAAAATCCTTCCGACAACGTACCCCAATTTTAAAAAAAATTCAGGATTAATAACGGCATCGTTTACTCTTCCTCGAATACCATCGGTTCCAAAATAAATTCGTTTTTGCATATCCATATTTCAAATATCCCGCATCACTCGTTTCATAAAGTCGCCAAACAAGGGAACGGTAAAAGCCGTTTCGCCATACGATGGGCTATAAATTAATCCCTTTGTGATTAATTCTTCTCGCACGGCGCCCAGATCAGTTACTTTTTTACCCATTGTTTCTGCAATTTTACCAGATGGAATCGATTGTGCATCACATTCGGCCATCGCACGTAAATATTGTTTTTGCCCCAGGGTTAATTGTTCAAATCGCACGCGAAAAAAATTAGCATCAAGGCCCGCGAGCGCATGCTGCGTTGCTTCCAGCGCATCTGATTCTGTGATGGGTGATTTTGATGCCAAATCCCAGGCTTGCTTTCCCCATTCTTGCAAAAAATAGGCATACCCATTGGTTTGTTTTAAAATTTCTTTCAGTGCATTTTTGGAATAAGATACTTTTAATTTTTCAGCGGGAATTGTTAATGCTAGCGCTGCATCTTCATCATTTAATCTGCCTATTTCTGGAAATTCAAATAACCGCTCTGCATACGTTTTTGCTTTTCCCATTTTGGAAGCAATTTGCGGAAGACCTGCCGCTACCAGTGCAATCGGCAATTGATCTTGCGCCGCAATATGCAATGCCATAATTAAAGAACCCAATTCTTTTTCATCAAGCATTTGCAATTCATCAATAAACAAAATAACTGCGGTATTTTTTTCTTTTGCAGCCAAACCTACCGACTGAAATAACTGAATCAGCGCTTCATTTAAATCATCGATTAGCATATTGGGTTCTGGCTCAATATCCAAACCGACTTCGATGTCGTGATATTTTAGCTTCATGGATTTAACAAATGAGGACAAAGTTCGAAGTCCCCGCTTTGCCAATTCCGTTGCTTTTTTGCCACGGTTTAATTTCATTAGCGCTAATTTCAATCCAGGTGCCAATAAAGACGGCAAAGAACGATTTTCTGGTGCTTCCATTCGAACAGTAATTAATCTTGCCGCTTCTGCATCTTGCCTGATACGATTTAATAATACTGTTTTCCCGACACCGCGAAGACCTGTTAAAATTAAGCTTTGTGCTGATTTTCCCGCTGCAATGCGTCGCAGAGCAATCAATGCTTTTGCCAACAACTCATCGCGTCCCGCCAATTCTGGTGGCTTGGTGCCTGCCCCTGGCGAATAAGGATTTAAAATCGGATCCATCGGTTATAACAACTTATGTGTAGTTTATGAAAAAAACATAAACTATGATAAACTAGTTATAACTAGAAATCAAGGTTATGTTAACTATCCTTGCTTTTTAATGTTTTAACTCTCTTGCTACAGTGGGTTCAGGTGCAATGGCATTGAGCAATTTTTCAGTGCGTTCATAATATCCTTTTAATTCACTCCTAAAAGCGGCTTTAAATAAATCAGGGGAAGATGGATTTTTTAACTGTGAAGATACCTGTTCTTTAAGCATGCTTATTTCACTTGGCTTAAGATCAAAAACATAAAGTGCTTTTAATTTTAATAATAAATCAGATGATTCTGTATATTTTTTAATTTCTGTAACGCCTGTTTCATTTTTCTTTTTATTAGTATAATTTTCTAAATCAGAAATCAATTTTTCTAAAATCGGTTTGCTTTGAGAAAAGCGCTCGAATATTTTAGCGCTATTGAAATAATCAGATTCGATTTCTTGCCGGGCTAATTTCTCAGATTGATTGAGCAAAGTCCGTTGATTCAATACCGCATCCATTTTTGGTTTTTTCTCATTAAATTCTGTCAATAGATGACTATAGTCATGATCAAATAGTTTTTGATTATCGCTATTAAAAACATTCTTCGCTGAGGCTTTTAATTCAGAAACTTCTAAACATACGTCCTGCAATTGATTAATCTCATCAATTAATTTAAATAAACCAGCATGAATGATCGGCTTTGGCAGAAAATCATATTGATCACCCAAAACCGTATCAAGCCACGCCCTATCTAAAACAGAGCTTAAATAACCTGATGTAATATAAGTTTTTAATTCATCTTTTATACTATCTCTAAATATTTTAGCAGGATTATTGTCTGGTTGAGAATCATCGATGTCTTGCGAATCATCATCCCACGCATTAATAATTTTTCGTTGTTCTGGAAATGGTAATGCTAATAATTTTTCCAGCATAAATTTTTTAATTTCTTCAATCGCTAATTCTTGAACTGCTTCTGATGTTGGTGCGATTGAAACATCCGGATGGGATTTATTAAGTGCTTCAACAATTAGATTTCGAGTTCCACCCAAACAGGATTCGGGATTATTAGCCCTCGCCGGATAAGCTGTAACAATTTCAATTAATTTATCTAATAGAGCTTGTTTTCGCCCTGTAATAAATATATTGACGTCACCATTTCGTGGAAAATCATTTGGCAAAGCCTCTTTATCATGCGCGCCCATCCAAATTAAGGTAATAATATCGCGTAAATGTAATTTGCTTCGTGTATGTAGCGTATTGCTTGAATCTTTTGAAATAAACGCAAAACCCTTTTCAATATTTTCTATCTGAGCTTTTGTAAATATTTTTGTATTTGATTTTTTAATCTCAGCAATGAATGTTGCTATTTCTTTTTTTACATTATCAAAAGAGGGTTTGGTTTTATTTTCATAGCGCTTTTTTAATTGTGCAATAGACTGATCCACTGTTCGCTCAACTTCAGGTCTATGTGTGTTTTGACCATGCTGATTAAACTGCCGGATATTTCTTTCGGCTGTTGTTTCTTCGGCTGGAATGATTTGATTTTGGATCGCAGGAGTGAGTGGATTATTTCTACGACCTTCCTGTTCGATTCGCTGTAATTCGATTCTATTTTCTAACAACTGGATAATTTCAGGATTATATGCTCTACCTACAGACGAACGCGCAACATAAAGAGCAGTTTCTGGATGGCGACGATCTAGATGGTCCGCTGTCTGATTTACATCAATTGCAAATGATCCATCATTATTTCGAAGATCTAGCAATAATTGAACCATAACAAGATCATTTCTTTTTACAGCTTCGATAAGAGGAGTAGAATTGCCGCCTGCATGCGCAATATCTAAAATACGATTTCCTCGATTATCGCGACAATTCACCAGAAGCTCTACGATTTGCCTAGCATGTTCCGTTTCAATACCTCTGCTTCTAAAGGCACTTCTAAAGGCGTATGCATCTAAAAAGTTCGCGAGTGTATTTCCACGATGTTGCGCATTAAGATCGATAATTGGATTACCAGCTTGATTTTGAACGGCCAATATAGCCTAAAAAATACGCAACGCTTTCTCCGATGGCAACACACTGATTCCAGCCCAGTAAGTCGTATACAAAATGGCATTATTCTCAAAACCTTCGCCACCTAGCGCGTTGATATTAACAACAGGATTTCCATTTTCATCTCTTTGCTGGAGAATGCGGATTACTTTTTCAACATCTCCGTTTTTAATTGCGTTTTGTAAATCTTTTCCTGTTGGGGAAAAAAAATGTCGCATATTTAATACCTCACCCTAAACCGACCGCGTTAAGGTAAGTATTAACCATTTTTAGGAATTCGCTCTATTTACGCGCTATCTGATTGATTTTTCGAAATATAACGCAGGTCAATTAAAAATCATCCTATCCATCCGATCCAGCCAGGTTTTTTTCACATTGATATCATCAACCCCAAGATCAGCGGGTGCAATAACAGTGCTGCCAATAATCGCGCGGCCCTTTTGGCCAAAAAAATTATCCGTATGAAGGCCCCAGACGGTTTGAAAAATATATATTCTCCCCGCCTTTTCACCAATATAAACAACGATATGTCCTGGCATGTGCAATAAAGTTAAAAAAGGAATGCCCTGCGCGATTATTAATTTTGATTTTTGAGCATGAGTTAAGTTTTTTAAATTAATTATTTGACCTGTATCAGCCTGTAAAGTAGAAGCACGCGGAAGCCATATTCCAAATGTGCTAAACAAATTCATGACAGTCAAAGAGCAATCACTATCGCGCGTCATCCCACCCCAACCATATTTTACGCCTAACATTGCATTCATGATGGTTGCGATATTTTTTTGTGTGGCTTGCAGTGGAAATGTAACTGCTGAATTTATATTTATGCGGCCTAATTTAATCACCGCTCGCTGATTTGAATTGGCAACGGCTATTAGAATAAAACCATGGCGAGTTTCTGGAAAAATCTGCCCTATATCTGCTCTAAATAGTGTATTGTTTTGATGATCTATAATAGGAATTTTATTTTTAATCAATACAATATATTTTTTTGTTTCCCACTGATGAATAAATGGCTGATTTACTATTGCGAGCGTTGATGCTGGCACCCAGCCCTCATCGTTGTGCGTAATAATATAGCACCATGCGCCATCGCGTGTTTTTTGAATAATTAATGCAGGAATATTCGCAGGCAATGAACTCACTTCTAGATTATCAAACGGATAACCTTGTCCTGCCTGATTAAAATTACCAAATGAAGGCTGATACGTTGGCAAATCGCGAATATTCGTATTTCTAATCGTTATTGCTTTGTGATAAGCATTCGGAAAATTGTTGAGATTAATATTATCTGAAATAGCTTTAATCCAATCTTTAGAATTTGGCAAATGATTAATGCCATAACCTGGATTATTTTTATAATTTTCAATAGTATGTTTAATCAAGTTTTTAAGCTCTTTCAGCTTTAAAAAATAATCTGCATTGTGATGTTTCCAAGGCGAAAAATACTGTTGTAAATAATTTTGAGCCAATTTTTTTTGTGCTGAATTAGAAATCAATAGTTTATTTTGTGTTTCTGAATTAACAAATATTAATGCATTTTGAGAAATATTTTGAATACTATAGGTAAAATTTTCTCGTGCTGTGTGTTTTGAGATATAAATAGAAGCTACTAGAATAAAAATAACTATAAAGCTTAATGTGATTATTTTTAGTTTCATGCTGAAAAACTCAACGACAAGATTACAACGAAGCCTGAACTTGTAGTATAACAGGGTTCTTATCAGCTTCATTTCGTCGCCTACGGTTGCATTCCTTCTTTTACCTGCTGAGCCAGAAAATGTTAGTTTTGTTTTGGCATTTGAGCACAGCCGTTCAAGTTGCTGGCGCCGCTGTTCGCTGCCTTCATCGCTGCGGTACAGTCGTTTTCTCTCGTGCTGACAACACCACACGTTTGTTGACCAACGTCAAAAAAAACCCAGCTACCCACATTCACACCAGACTTGCCGGCACAGCTTTTCAGACTTTTTAGATGAAGCACACTACTGCTGTCCACGTAAACACAACCCACGCCGCCATCATCTGTACAGGCTCTCTTTGAAGTATATAAGGTGTTGCAACTATTGTTGTAATACCCAGGAGTACCGTTGAAGTCTCCATACGCTATAAGATCTTGGCACTTATCCAAGGTGGATATTTGCTCGTCTGTATACGGAACAGTAGCATCAGACGCTGAATTACTACCACTACTTGAATTACTACCCGAACAAAGTCCCGCTTTAATACACGTTGATGCAGGATCAACAGTGAAAGTCACTTGTCCTGCAAAACTGTGTGATGAAATTAACATTGCAGTTAGCAAACATAAAGTCAATGCAATGGGTTTTAAAAACAACACATTATTTTTTTTGTTGATCATAATCTCCTCGTTTTAGCCTCTATTTAACTTCCAGCTGCCTTAATAACAAATGTTTCGCGCTGTGCTTGCTAGTGAATCCCTTTGAGTCACATAGAAATTATAGTATAAAAACTGATAATAAAATTAACTTGGTGTGTAATGTGTTGTTTTTCGCATGAGAATTCGTGGTTTTGCGCTGTAACTCATTGATTTAAAAAATAACTGCCTTCTAACTTATTGCTCACCATTACCAATAGTACCGAAGCCCATCGCGGCAGCGTGGGCGTAAAGAAAAGAACAATAAAAACACAAACTACGGTATTTCTTTTTTATTAAAATCTGTTATTTTTTATAAATGAAAAAAATAGATGAAACAAATCAAATTAAAATTAATAAGCTTGCTTGGGCTTATCTTATTACATTTAGAACGTATAACAGCTGGAGCCATGGAGACAAAAGAACCAGCGTTGAAAGAAAGCCGATGTCGCTTTGATATGATAAAAAAGTATATGATGCTTATGATATTGAGCTCTATAAAGCTTATTTTGACAGGTAAGTCATGTGTTTTATCGCGCCCACGCTGCCGCGATGGGCTTCGGTACTATTGATAATGGTGAGCAATAAGTTAGAAGGCAGTTATTTTTTGAGCTGATTTATAAAATTTATGGGGATAGCTCAGCGCAAGCGCTCGGGTTCTGAAAGATGTGCGCCTACCTTTCCCCTTCGCTGGCACCTAGCCCTCATCGTGATGTTATTATTTTTATTTTCATGCTGAAAAACTCAACGACAAGATTACAACGAAGCCTGAACTTGTAGTATAACAGGGTTCTTATCAGCGGCCGTTATGATTCTGTGTACGCCATGTCCTGGATTGCTGACATACTCACTTTTGATAAGAATTTTTTTATCTGCGCTTCTTCTTCGAATATGACCGCGTCAATTTTGACCCATAAAACACAGATCACCTAACCATCCTTCTCGGTGTGATTCTACCCTCAATCACTTCACCTAAACCTGCAAATTCGCGGTTTTGATGCAGCAATCTGATCATGCCAGGATTTTTTGCCTGCGCTGACATAATGGATTGGCCTTGTTTTAAGTAAAAAATCATTGTGGGTGTTAAAGTAGCTTCAGGTAAATGATTCACGGTGGTTTCAATCGGAATTAAATATTTTGCTAATTCTGCTGCGTCCGTATTTTCAAGTTGTTCAAGAGTAATCATTTGATCTTCTGCGTATTCACCGACGGTTAATCTGCGTAATTGCGTTACATGCGCGCCACAATTTAATTTTTCGCCAACATCGTCTACTAATGTTCGAACATAAGTGCCTTTGCTGCAGTGCACGATAAATTCAACAAAATGATTGTTCAATGAAACTACTTTAAGATTATAAATAGTAATAGGTCGACTTTCTCGCTCGATCACAATACCTTGGCGCGCGTAAAAATAAAGTGGTTTTCCCTGATGCTTTAAAGCCGAAAACATAGAAGGAATTTGTGAAATATTTCCGCGGAATTGATCAAATGCTTTATTAATATCTTGAATATTAAAATCAGGAACTGTTTTGCTAGCCACAATTTCGCCTTCGGCATCGCTCGTTGTGGTGCGAATACCTAATTGCATCGTGACAAAATATTTCTTATCCGTATCGAGTAAATATTGCGAAAACTTAGTGGCATCGCCAAAACAAATCGGCAACATACCTGTTGCTAATGGATCTAAACTGCCCGTGTGCCCTGCTTTTGCAGCAGAAAATAAACGCTTTACTTTTTGTAATGCTGAGTTTGAACTCAATCCGATAGGTTTATCTAATAATAAAATACCGTTGATATTTAAACGAGGTGCGCGCATGTTTTAATCCTAGCAATCATCTAACAAACGCGAAATACGCTCAGCTTCAATACCGGCTTTATCGTAACGAAAAACTAATTTTGGCGTGTGACGCAGCTCAGTTTTTTTAGATAAATTAACGCGAAAAAAACCAGATGCTTTTTGAAAAGCCTGTTCTGCTTCTTTGATAGCCGCAGGCGTAATATCAGACAGTGAAAAATAAATGGTCGCAATACTAAAATCAGGCGGTAATTTTACATGCGTGATACTCACGTTTTTTAAACGTGGATCATTAATGGATTTAATTAATAGATCAGCAATAATGCTTTGAATTAACTCTGCGACGCGTTGCGTGCGTTTGGATGGCGCTGACAAATCTAAATTCCCCTCACCCTCTCCCGAGTACGGAAGAGGGAATCAAAAGTTATAATTTCTTTTCCAGCTCAATTCTTTCAAAGCATTCGATTTGATCGCCGACTTTGACGTCGTTGTAATTTTTAACGCCGATACCACATTCTGTTCCGTGACGCACTTCGGCTGCATCTTCTTTAAAGCGTCTTAATGACTCTAATTCGCCTTTGTAAATCACCACGTTGTCACGCAATACTCGAATCGGTAAATGACGTTTCATCGTACCTTCGATCGCCATACAACCTGCAATTGCGCCAAATTTTGATGAGCGGAAAACATCGCGCACTTGAGCCAGACCCACAATTTTTTCTTCAAATTGCGGCGCAAGCAATCCTGTCATCGCTGCTTTAATTTGATCCATTAAGTCGTAAATAATGCTGTAATAACGCAGATCAACTGATTCTCTCTCAACTAATGCGCGTGCCGTTGCATCTGCACGAACGTTAAATCCGATAATAACCGCGTTGGATGCCAATGCTAAATTGACATCGGATTCTGTGATGCCACCGACTGCGCCAGCAATAACGCATACCTTAACGCGTTTTGTTGATAATTTATTAAGCGAATCATTGATTGCTTCCAGCGAGCCTTGCACATCTGTTTTTAATACCACATTGAGAATGGCTTGTTCTTCTTCTCCAATATTGGCAAATAAATTTTCAAGGCGCATTGCATGTTGTTTTGCTAATTTGACATCGCGATATTTGCCTTGGCGTAAATTAGCAATTTCACGCGCTTTACGCTCATCTTGAACAACCATCGTGTCATCACCTGCAACAGGCGTTCCCGACAAACCTAATACTTCAACCGGAATAGAAGGCCCCGCTTCTGTAATTTGCGTGCCAATATCACTGATCATTGCACGAATACGACCATATTCTCTGCCGGCTAATAAAATATTACCTTTCTTCAATAGGCCGCCTGTTACTAAAACAGTTGCGACGGGACCGCGGCCTTTATCAAGACGCGATTCCAAAACAACACCGGTCGCAAAGCCTTTATTCGCTGCTTTTAATTCCAATACTTCCGCTTGTAATAAAATGCGATCTAATAACTCATCAATTCCCTGACCTGTCTTTGCAGAAATGGCTTGGAACATGGTGTCGCCACCCCAATCATCTGAAACGACATTGTGCTGCGTTAATTCAGTTCTCACTCTATCAAGGTCAGCATCGCCTTTATCTATTTTATTCACCGCAACAACGATCGGTACTTTCGCTGCGCGCGCATGATTAATTGCCTCGACTGTTTGTGGTTTCACGCCATCATCAGCTGCTACGACTAGCACGACAATATCAGTACATTGCGCGCCGCGTGCACGCATCGCTGTAAATGCTTCGTGACCGGGTGTATCTAAAAAAGTAATCGTCCCTTTTGGCGTTGTCACATGATAAGCGCCGATATGCTGCGTAATACCACCTGCTTCACCAGCGGTTACTTTTGTGCGACGAATATAATCTAATAAAGACGTTTTACCATGATCGACGTGACCCATAATGGTTACGACTGGCGGACGCGTTACTAATTCATGCTCTGTTGTTTCTGTGCGAACCAACAATGCTTCTTCGCGCGCATTTTCTTTCACCGCATGCGCTTTATGCCCCATTTCTTCAACGACTAACACAGCGGTGTCTTGATCCAACACTTGATTAATCGTCACCATTGCGCCCATTTTCATCATAATTTTAATGACTTCAGCGGCTTTAATACTCATTTTTTGCGCTAATTCGCCAACGGTAATCGATTCTGGAACAGAGACGTCATGAATAACAGGTGCCACTGGTTTTTCAAAGCTGTGTTCAATTTGTTTATTAGCGGCTTGTTTTGATTTGCGACGACGCGGTCTATAACCATAGCCTGAATCTTCTTCTGAATCATCATCGCCCAGCGAAATATCAAAACGTTGTGGGCGCACATCATCACGTCGCAAGGCAGATTTTTTTCGGCCACCATCTCGCTCTCTGTCTTTTTCACTATCGCTATGACGACCATGCAACACTTTTCCGCCACGTTTTGGTTTTTCTGCCGTCGGTGCATTTTCAGGTGTTAATTGTGTTAATGGAGGACGCTTTTCGTGTCCGCGCTTTTCTGTTTTATGATGCTTTTGATCTGATGTATTTTTAATTTCTGTCTGAGAGATACTTGCCTGATCTGCTTCTGTTTTAATCTCTGATTTAATCTCTGATTCTGTTTTAATTTCTGCCGATTTTTTTTCTTGTGTAGAAGCACGAGGCAATTCAATTTCAGTAATAATTTTAGGCGGTGCAAATGAGCGCTTGGTTCTTACCTCAACGTTAACACTCTTTTTACCTTGCATCACAACGGTATTTTGTCGCGTTGGACGCGCAGCAGCAGTTGTTGCAGAGCTAAGCGAAATTTTTGCACGCGGCGCTGTTGCTTGCGATTCTGACGCGCTATCAACAGTACGGCGATTTTTCAAAAACAACAGTAATTTTCTTTTTTGCTCGTCCGAAACGGATTGATTTTCATCCGCGACAGTCACGCCCGCTTCTTTTAGCTGATCTAACAGTTTTGCTGGTGTTGTTCGAACTAAGGTTGCTAACTGTTTGACTGTAACATCTGCCATATTAATAAAATCCTCTGAAAAAAACTCTAACTCTCCCCCGCAAACGAGAGAGAGAACTTATTAACTTTCAAACCAATGTGAACGTGCGCTCATAATTAATTTACCAGCAAGCGCTGCGTCCAATTCTAACAATTCACACAATTCATCAACAGATTGCTCTGCCAAGTCTTCACGTGTCGCAATGCCTTTTTTGATTAATTGCATCGCTAATTCTTTTGAAACACCATCTACGCTGGTTAAATCTTGTGATACTTCTTTTGTTTGCGATGAGCCGCCCGATAATTCCTGTGCTAATAATACATCACTTGCGCGCTGTTGTAATTCTTCTGCGATTTCTGGCGTAAATCCTTCGATCGCTTTTAATTCATCCACCGGCATGTAAGCCAAATCTTCTAGTGTAGAAAACCCTTCTGAAACCAATGCTTCTGCAACATCTGCATCAATTTCTAGCTTTTCCATAAACACATCTTTAATTTCGGTTGATTCTGTCGCCGCTTTTGTTGTCGCATCTTGTTCGGTCATGATGTTTAATGTCCAGCCGGTTAATTCGCTAGCTAATCTCACGTTTTGACCTGATCTACCGATAGATTGTGATAATTGCTCTTCTGTTACGATAATATCCATGGAGTGCGCGTCTTCATCAACCACAATCGATGAAACTTCAGCGGGCGCCATCGCATTAATAACCATTTGCGCAGGATTCGGATCCCACAAAATAATATCAATTCGTTCGCCGCCCAATTCATTTGAAACCGCTTGTACACGCGCACCGCGCATACCAACGCACGCGCCAATAGGATCAATTCGTCCATCATTGGTTTTAACTGCAATTTTAGCGCGCGAACCGGGATCACGAGCTGCTGCCATAATGGTAATCACTTCTTCGCCAATTTCAGGCACTTCAATTTTAAATAATTCAATTAAAAATTCAGGTGCGATACGCGAAACCGCCAATTGTGGGCCACGCTTATCCTGACGCACGGCTTTTAAATAAACACGCACGCGATCGTTAACGCGAAATGCCTCGCGCGGAACCATGTCTTCGCGCAGCAATAATGCTTCTGCGTTATCACCCATGTCTAAAATTAAATGTTCGCGCGTCACGCGTTTCACAACGCCGATTAATAATTCGCCCACTTGCGCTTGATATTGTTTAATAATTTTATCGCGCTCTGCGTCACGCACGCGCTTAATCAGCTCTTGCTTTGCTTGTTGCGCTGCAATACGTCCAAACGGTGGGTTTTCAATGGGCTCTTCAACGAAATCACCAATTTCTAATTCTGGATTTAATTTTTGTGCTTGCGCCAACGTCATAATTTGCGCGGGAAATTCGTGCATTGAAGCCAATTCATCTGTAACCACTTCCCAGCGTCTAAAAGTTTCGTAATCACCTGTTTTGCGATCGATACAAACACGCACCAACACTTCATCTTCGTTTTGATCTTTCGCAGCAGTTGCCGCAAGCGCAGCTTCAATCGCTTCGAAAATAACGTTTTCTTCAACGCCACGTTCATTTGCAATCAGTGATGCAATTAATAAAATGTCTTTGTTCATGAGCTCGTCCTCATTATTTTATTTTTAATTTCAATTTCGCTTTTTGAATATCGTTCAAGTCGATATTAAACACGTCGTTTTCTAATTTTAAAGAAATAGTTTCATCTTCTATTTTTATAATCTCAGCTTCAAACTGTCTGCGACCATTTTGCGCAGACTGTAATTTTATTTTAACCGTGTCGCCAATATATTTTTTAAATTGATCAATCGTATAAAGCGTTCGATCAATCCCGGGTGACGACACTTCAAGTTGGTAGCGCGTATTAATCGGATCTTCAACATCCAATACTGCGCCTACCTCTCTGCTCACAATCGCACACTGATCTAGTGTAATTCCCTTTCCTTCGGCGCCGTCGACATAAATTCGCAGCGTCGTATAATTTCCTTGTGTATTGTAATCAAAACCCCACAATTCAAAACCCAGCGATTCAATCGTGGGTCTAATCAAATTCGAAATACGACTTTCTCTCATTCAAAACACCATAAGCATAAAAAAAGGGGCACTCGGCCCCCAAAATTCATCTAAAACTGGTAGCGGGGGTAGGATTTGAACCTACGACCTTCGGGTTATGAGCCCGACGAGCTGCCAGACTGCTCCACCCCGCATCAAACCGAAGACATACTAATGCTAAAACGCTGGGAATTCAAGTAATTTCTGATACAATTTCTAACTATCCCAAGAGATTATCGCCATGTTGTCACCGCATTTTCGCAAACGTATTGAACTGCTCAAGCGCCCCGCTTTCCTCTATTTTTCATTGGGTTGCTTTTTTGCCGCTATTGGTAATGGGTTGGGCTATATCGCGATGAGCTGGATTGTCGTTTCCCACTACAGCAGCGTCGAATCCATGGCCATTTTAATGGCTTGTTTTTGGGGTCCGAATGTCTTTATCGGGCCTTTTATGGGTGTTTTGGCTGATAAGCTACGTCGAAAAACACTGGTTACTTTATCCGCCTTTATACGCGCTCTTATTTTTATTTTATTTAGCATTTATATCACGCATCATTTTAATGTCACGCTGATTTATATCATGATGATATTTATCGGTATTGCTTTTAGCGCGCATTATGCTGCGATGTCAGGATTCGTGCGAGAATTGGTTTCGCCAGATGATTTGATGTACGCCAACGCGACCATTGATATTGCGTACGAAGCAGGCAATGTGATTGGGATGGGTTTTGCAGGATTAATTATTGCGTGGCTATCTGCTGAAAGCGCTATTTTAATCAATGGATTTTCTTTTTTAATCGCGGCATTTTTTATATTTATTATTCCCAGAAAAGCACTGGTGCACGGCAAGGAATATGTTAGAAAAAAAATTAAGTTGTGGGGAGATTTTGTAACCGGCTTAAAATACCTGCAAAAACAACAAAAATTAATGTTAATTTATATTATTCAATTATTAATTTTTATTATTTTTCTCACAACGCCATTATTATTAGTACCTTTTGCCAAAACTATTTTACACACCACCGTGCAACAATTTGGCACTATTGAAGCCATGATGTCCGTCGGCATTGTATTGGGCGGCATCGCAATGCCCTGGATCAGCGAAAGATACGGCTTTTTCCGCACAATGCTGTTTTTCACAGTGATATTATTATTGGTATTTATATTTTTTGGTTACAACAGACATATTCATTTAGCTGAACTCATGTATCTTTTCGTTGGCTTTGCAGGCGCTGTGTGGCCACTTATGATTAGCCGCGCGCAAAATCTCACTGATATTGATTTTCAAGGACGCGTGCAATCTACTTTTAACAGCTTATCAGGCGCACTCATGCTTATTTTTTATTTTAGCATTGGCCTGATTGGAAAATTTTTTGGCGTGCAGCATTTGTATCTTATCGAAGTATTTATTTCACTGATCGCTGTTTTGTTTTTAATTAAAGCTCGTAAGTTGATGCCAGGCTAGACTTAATTGCCTTGTTTTGCATTAAAAGCGGCGCTGTTGACGTGCGCATTAACACACTCGACAATTTAGCAAGAACACTCGGATACAAAGTTGTATTAATTCCAAAGCCATTAGTATGTCACTGAACGGAACACTGTGGCGCACCATCGGGATTTGCTGTCTGACTGGTTTGTTGTAACCGCGCCATAAACTGAAAGAAAGCGGCGACATTATTGGCAGTTTTGCGAGGAACAACTGCAACAGCTCTTGTTGAGGGCCTGCAAATTAATGCACCAGATGTGCTGCGCGACAATTCTACGGGCGTTCTTTCAACCAGCAACTCAGAAGAATAAAATAATTGATCAAGTCGCGCAATGGTTCGTTCTTTATCGCGTTCATCAATTTGCATTTTAATTTGTGATATTAATTCTTGTTGTGAGAAACCAGTTGCATTAACGATAATAACTTTTTTGCCACCGCGATCAAATGCGTAATTGATAACGCGTAATAATTGCGCCACACAATCGTCATTAACTTCCCAACCACACCAATTTTTAGGTTTTTGCAATAATTCTACTGCAATTACATTGCGACTGCTTCGTTCAAATCGTTTAATGCCGATAGCGCTATACCAAAATTCGCTTGTATGGTCGTAAAAGACCTTATCACGTGATACGTCGTAATACTGTTTGATTTTATTTATCGGAAACCGACACGTCCACTGTTTTTGAACATCAGTCAATGCATCATAAGCTGGACCCAATTCTTTGCCTTCTGTTAACTGCAAATGCATCGTAATTTCTGAGAATGACTTAAATCCTGGAACAAACTCAACGTCACCTAATTCACTCGCATAAACTTGATAAGCTTCATTTGTCACAATAACCCCAACAGACCGTGCACTTTGTGGAACACGCATCAACCGCGTCATTTTTTCACGATCATCTAAATCAGCGACACTAACCGCTAATGTGGGCCGCTGACTTTGTCCATTTAAATTAGCATTAATGACTATGCCTTGTGTGGCACTATTTAAGTATCCTACAAATGGTACAAAATAATATTTTTCATCGATCTTTAAACCAAAACAGTTTTCAAGTGAAATCGTTTCATTTGAAGTGATAAATAATCCTTTACCAGGATTGCAGATATACCACGTATAAATTTCTTCAAGTAACACTTTTCCTGCATAACCCACCATATTGTCATCATCTAAAAATACAGCATCAGGATTAGGCTCTAATAATTTTCTAATGTCCGTTTGTGATTGATTTAGTTCTTCTGTACTTTTTGCTTGATCCATCCAGCCTTTTACAGTGACTTCAGTGATCCAAACAACATTTTTGCCGCGACTGGCTAATTCTTTTGCGCAAGATACTGCAGCCGCTGTTTTTCCAATGCCTGCTCTTCCCGTTAAAACCATCATACAGGATTGGTTGCTCATCACACTGTGACAAAAGTGTAATGATTGCTGATATAACTGTCGATGCAACATCGTTTCTTGTCTATAAGTTGAAAACGACATGCCATGTCTATTTTCAAATGGAATCGTTGTGGTCAGGTATTCAGGTACAGAAAGTGCGGAATCACTTAATGGTTGATATGAGGCACACGGTGAAAAATCTCTTTGTAATCGGCTTTGCACCCATGCCATAAATCTGTCGAAATTAAATGACAGTTGACGCACAACAGGAAAATTAAATTCAGATTCTTGAATTGTTATATCTGCCAGTTTTGTTGCAAGATCAATTAATCCACCATAATTCAATCCAAGTCTTGGATGAGTCTCTGATTGATCGAGTTTTTGATAGGCTGCAATTTTATCTTGGTCGCGTTCATTTTGTGGGGCATTGAATTTACCAATTAAATATTCTTGCACGTCTTTTTTTGTTAGATGTGAATTTTTTAACGCTAATGGGGAATACATAATGTATTCGCTATCAACAAAAACACAGTTTTGACCTTGTGAGTTTCCACCAGGATGCTTTAATTGATACAAAGGATGATTAGCAACGTGTGCAACTGAAACTGATTGTGACACGCTGTTCTGAACTGCAGGTTCAAAAAAATCAAACAAAGGATTGCCTAAATAAGGCTTTAATGGGTCATCAATGCCATCATAAAAATATTGTGTAATATACAATGGTGTAAACCAAAAAAGTTGATTAAATGTTTCGTTACCTAAGACACTTCGAATACCAAACCAAATACTCAATTGACAAAACATACCACAATCAATCACCGTTGGTCCTTGCAATAATCGATCTAATGCGCCTGCGGGATCGTTACCCTTATATAACAAAATATGTTCATCGTCGACGCACTTATAATCCCAATCATGAGGTGCAGTTACATTTAATTGATACGCGCAAATCTTTTCGCTGGGATGCAAAGTATTCCAGTGCGCAGTCAAATCATTATTGTAATGCACGCCGCAAAATGAATTTCCAAAAAATGGTTCGCGTTCTTGATAATTTAAATTGGCAATACGGGTAAATTCTTGCACGCCACGCTTAAAGGCATCGTACGATGGGTAACCAGCTTTAAATGAATCAAGGGTCTCGCACAGCGCAAGTGACGCGGGTTGAGAATGCAGCTTTCGCAAATATTGTATCGCTGCAGGAATTTCTGGCCGCTCTTGTTCTCTCGTCATCTTGGATGACCTCTTATCAATAGTCATCCATAACATCAAAAAACATAAAGACCATGATATCTAGAAATACAGATTAGGTCAATTTTTGATCGAAAAATTCATGCCAGGCTAGACTTAATTGCCTTGTTTTGTATTAAAAAATGTCAAAAAATATCAAATAGTAGATAATCTGGTTATTTTAATATATAATAGTATATATTATAGTATTAATTATATCCAATTAGGTATAACTATGCGCTTTGGAAAACAATTAAAAGCAATTCGGCTAAAGCTGCAATTATCACAAGCAGCGGTTGCAAAACAGCTTGGCATGCCGCAAAGCGGTATTGCAAAAATTGAAAGTGGCTGTGTTGACGTACGCATTAACACACTCGACAATTTAGCAAGAACACTCGGATACGAAGTTGTATTAATTCCAAAGCCATTTTTATCCGCTGTCAGCGCATTAATTTTAGGTGACGAAGTACAAAAACCACGCTGGCAAATTTCAGAAGAAGATGAGTATGAATAATTTAGAACTACTAGATGTTTATTTAAACGATGAGCCGGTGGGTTCGCTGACACTGTTGCCGCAAGATCGAATTATTTTTAATTTTTCTGAAAATTATAGCCGGAATAAAAATCGCCCAGTATTAAGCCAATCTTTTTATGATCAACAAAAGCAGCTAATTTTAAATTCACCTCCAACCCAAACTAAATCAGCGCCTTATTTTTCAAATCTTCTGCCTGAAGGACATTTGCGAACTTATCTTGCAACAAAAGCAAAAGTCAGCGAAAAAAGAGATTTTCCATTGCTGCATTTGTTGGGAAATGATTTACCCGGCGCTATTATTTTAAAACCCTCTGAGCATATAAAGTTTGAGCCGACAGAAACTGATGTTCAAATTGAAGAAGATCAGCGCAATGAAACTATTTTGAAATTTTCTCTCGCCGGCATTCAACTAAAATTATCTGCGCTCATGAAAGCGCGTGGTGGCCTAACCATTCCTGCTCACGGCACAGGTGGAGACTGGATTGTTAAACTACCTTCTGTGCATTTTAATGACGTGAATGAAAATGAATTTTCGATGTTAACATTAGCCAAATCCATCGGTATTGATGTGCCCGATATTCAATTAATCGATTTAAAAGAAATTAATAATTTACCCGAAATGGCCGATCATTTTTCAGGAAAAGCAAAAGCCTTAGCTGTTAAACGATTTGATCGTGACAAGAATAATCGAATTCACACAGAAGATTTTGCGCAAGTCTATGGTGTTTATCCACATAAAAAATATGATGGCGTGAATTATAGTAATTTAGCCAACATGGTTGAAAACGTCGCCGGCACAAAGCAAACCGCACAATTTATCAAACGACTTATTTTTAATATGTTAATTGGAAACGGCGATATGCACTTAAAAAATTGGTCATTTATTTATCGCGATAAAATAACACCGACTTTAGCGCCCGCTTATGATTATTTAGCCACCCATCTTTTTATTCCAGAAGATAATTTTGCATTTAATATAGGGGGTGAAAAGGCACTGAATAAAATAAGCCAAACGCATATTAAAAAATTTTCAGAAAAGGCGCTGCTCTCACATCACTTTGTCAATCAAATCACGCAAGAAACTATTGCACTTACGATTAAAAAATTTAATCATTTAAAATCTGATTTTCCACTCGCTCAAGCTGCGCTAAAAAAAATTGAGCATCATATTTTGATGGTGGCGAGGAATTTATACTAAAACACAAAGGGTTTCACCAAGCGGTTTGCATTACTGGGTTCACATGGATCTCCAAACTTTTTGACATACCCTGTTGTTTTAAGCGGCGATGGCGACTCACCTGCTGTCTGGATGCGCAAACTCGCCTTTGGTGCAGGAGGCGGTACATTTTCTTTTAGAGTAGGGAAAAATTGAGCTTGTCTAAAAGATCCCCCATTTAATGGCTCCGCTTGTTTTTTTTCTGGAGTGGATAGTGCTGGAGTGGATGGTGCTGCTTTACTTGCAGCAACAGCCAATCTTAATCTTTCCGTTAATTTTTTTCCATTTGGCTTTTCGGTCTTGGTCGCATAAGTCTGAAGCACTAACTGACGAATAAAATTTATGCCTGCTTTATCTTTAGGCGAGTTTCCTACTAAAATAAAATAATCAATATCAGAACGATTAAAAAAATCTTTGAGCATTTCATTACTACAGTTCGGATGAGCGAAAACACTTTGCAATACTTTTCTATCATTGGATTTTAAAAGTATTCTTTTTAAGTCACTTTCTGAAATAAAATCAATTATTTTGTTGATTATTTTAGGAAGAATGTCACTTTGAATCTCTATGCTGCAGATTTGGCGATTAATGATTTCCTTTAATATATATGAATTATTTGATGCTAACAGTATTTTATTTAAATAGGCTTTTACTTCGGTTTCAGAATATTTTCCCAGCAGAGAAAAAGTATTTATTATTTTTTGAGCTAGCGTATCATCTGAATCTGATTTTTGAATGATTTCGCCAAACAATGTATCGGAGTTAATCATCCAAAATAGAATTTGATCAAAATAAGTTACAAGTTCTTTGCTTTTAGAATAATCTGTGCCCACAGTAAAAAATACCATTAAAGCCATATAAAAATAAATATTTTTTTTACTGGCCAATGAAACAATTTCTTTAGTAAAATCTTCTGAGTGTTGCATCATAGCTAGCAATGGCGTGCAGTTGTTATTGCTCTTAAAGTTTAAATATCGAGAAAAAGTAATTAAAAAATTCTTATGTTTTTGTGATAAAGCAATAATCAGCGGAATGGAATCTTTTGAGTTTCTTATTATTTGATATAAAAAATCACCCAGTGTTTTTTGTATTTTGTTAGAAAAAATATTGGTTAAGCAATTTCTGCTCCGTCCTGTTTCGCCATTAACCATTATGCTAAAAATAAAAGGTAAAAGATGTGCTTCATAATGAACAATCCAGTTCAATGTGGAACGAAATTTTTCATACTGGCTCGACAAAGCATTGCAAAATGCATTGTAAGTCTCTTGATTTGCTTTGGCATCACAAATTATTTTTAATGCAGTATTAGCATTTTGACGTACAATTAGGTATAAACCGTATTCTTGCACGAGATGTTTAAGCGGATGTTTTTTAATCTGCTCTTCGCAGTGTTGTGAAAATTTTGCAATAACAACGCTAGCCCTTTGCTCCCAGGTCGCCATTTCAATTGAAAGTGATCTTCCGTAATATTTGGTGATGAGCCGAATAAAGTCAGCTTTTTCAGAATATTCGAAATCATGAATTTCGCTCGGATCATGAAAGCACCATTTTCTTTTCGATGCTGAGTAATAAAAAAAACAGGTGTGAAACATATCTTTATTTTGCATCGTTAGTAAAAAAATAGCATTTTGCCAAAAGAATTCTTCTTGAATGATGCTGTTTAGCAAGGAATCTGTAAAATAACCGGAAACAGTTGTTCTACTAATGATCTTTCCAAGATCGGAATCAAAAGGACCATTTAGTTCTAGAAAATAACCCCACATGAATTTTTTATTATCTAAGAGCTGATGCACATCCTTAAAACTCTTTAAGCTAGTTTTGCTAGATAAAATGTAGTTAACCGCCCTTACCATTAAAAGATATAGCGTCTGCCTTTCTGTTTCATCCACTATTTCAATTTCATCACGAAGCGAGCTCACTTTTCCATCCCATGCTGCAATAGCTTCAAGCACCCCTCTCCACCAATATTTTTTTCCGCACGCGCGCATAAATGCATAAACAAGCGAAAATTGAGTACACAACCCTTTGCGCATCTTTTCTTTTTCTGCACCCGATAGCGGCTGTTTACCCTCAATTTCCATAAATAGGATAAACTTCTCGATTATATTTTTCTGCGAAGTATCATGTCTCATAGGTGAATATTCTAGCTAGAATATATTAAGGGAATCTTAAATTGGGTGAAAAATTTGAAATCTCATGCCAGGCTATACTTAATTGCCTTGTTTTGTATTAAAAAATATCAAAAAAGAATCCGCGCTCCTTCAAACCAATAGTAATTATTAAAACACCGTATGACACAGCACAAATAACTGGCTCGGAAAAATACCCAGCGCTAAAACTGCCAATCCATTGATGCTCATCGCGAGCTTTAAATTAGTTGGACATGAAATTGCGGTTATATTTTCTTCGCTGGATTCAAAATACATGACTTTGACAACACGAATATAATAATACGAGCCAATAATCGCAAACACAATTGCAACAATTGATACCCACACTAAGTGCACACTCATTAAAGCCTCTAAAATACTGACTTTAGCAATAAATCCTACCATCGGCGGAATGCCGGCCAATGAAAACATTAGCAGCAACATCATTAAAGCGAGCCAAGGTTGTCGTGTGCCAAGACCTGAAAAATCTTTTAAGTCACTGCCGTCAAAATCAGTTTTAGAAAGCAGAATGATCATGCCAAACACACCCAAGCTCGTTAACGCATACGTCACCATATAAAACAATGCCGCTGCATCGCCGCGCGCGGTGCCGCAAGCCAATCCCAATAACATATAACCCATTTGCGCAATTGAAGAATACGCCAATAATCTTTTAATATTAGTTTGAATAATCGCTGCGAAATTACCTACTGCAATAGATAAAAGCGCAATTACCAATAAAACATGTGACCATTGAATGGTAAAAGCAGGTGCCGCATATAATAAAAACCGAAACGCAAGCCCTAATGCGGCTATCTTTGGCGCCGCACTAATTAATAACGTAACAGAATTCGGCGCGCCATCATATACATCAGGCACCCACATGTGAAATGGTGCAGCACCTAATTTAAATGCAATGCCAGCAATCACAAAAACTAAGCCGAAAATTAAAATTAAATTTTGAGTCGGTGAAATAGTTGAAATAGCTTTGGCAACATTGGCGATATTTAAGCTATGTGTTGCGCCAAAGAACATCGATAAGCCATACAGCAAAATACCCGTTGCAACGGAGCCAATAATAAAATATTTCATCGCGGCTTCAATGCAGCGCTCTTTTGATCGCATCAGCGCCACCATCGCATAAATCGGTAACGACATTAATTCCATGCCTAAAAATAAAGTAATAAAATTAAATGCCGAAACTAACACCATCATGCCAAGCGTTGCCAGTAATCCTAAAACATAAAATTCATTGGCAGGAATATTATTTTCGTCGTTATATATTTCTGCATACCAAAATGTAAAAATCATCGCGATATCAATAAATATTTTTAAAAATACTGATAAGGGATCAGATATAAACGTATTTCCAAAAACCGTAAATGAAATAGAATGCAAAATAGCAAAGCATTTATAAGATAATAATGCGGAGCAAATTAAAGTAACCTGCGCTAAACAATAAGAAACCGATGCAGTATTTTTTTTCAAAAATACGCCCAACATTAAAATTAAGCATGACATAAACAGAACAAATATTTCTGGTGTGATAACAAACAAGTTTAAAAAATCCAAAATAAGACCCTCACCCTAATCTTGACGTCGTTGCAATTTGCAATAAATTACCAATAGATGTGTGCAGCATATTTAACAGTGGATTCGGATCTAAGCCAATCCACAAAACCGGAATAGCTAAAAAAATAAATACCCAGGTGTCAATGCCATGCACATCTTTTAATTTAGCAACGCCATCGTGCGTTACTTTTCCAAAAAATACTTTTTTGTACATCCATAACGTATAAGCAGCGCCAATGACCAAAATGCTGGCAGCAATAAAAGTGACCCAGAAGCTTGCCTTAAAAGTGCTGAGCAAAATCATAAACTCACCCACAAATCCAGAAGTGCCTGGCAACCCCACATTGGACATTGCAAATAACATAAAAAATGCGGCAAAAATAGGCATTTTTGTTGCAATGCCGCCAAAATCAATTATATTGCGTGATTTTATTTGCTGATACAAAACACCAAAGGCCAAAAACATCGCGCCTGATCCAAAAGCGTGCGAAATCATTTGCACCATCGCGCCTTCTAAGCTCATATAAGCATCGTGAATATTCGCTGTATGCTGTACGACCACTAAGGCCATAAAACATCCCAAGGTCACAAATCCCATATGCGAAATAGATGAATAAGCAATTAATTTTTTCATGTCGGTTTGTGCGATAGCGATAAAACCAACATAAATAATGCTAATTAATGATAATACGATCATGAGCCATTCTAAATAAGCGCTGGCATCAGGTGTAATCGGTAAACTAAATCGCAAAAATCCATACGCACCTAATTTTAACATTAAAGCCGCCAACACAACGGAACCACCGGTTGGTGCTTCGGTATGCGCATCTGGCAGCCATGTGTGAAATGGCCACATGGGCACTTTAATGGCAAAGGCAATTAAAAATCCTAAAAATACAAAAATCTGGACAGGCAGACTCATCTTCATTTGATAAAACTGCAAGATATCAAAACTGTGAATTTGCAAACCCAGATATAAAAACGCAATTAATAACAAAGCCGATCCAAAGAAAGTGTATATAAAAAATTTAATTGCGGCATACGATCGATTCGCACCGCCCCAAATACCAATGCTCAAATACATGGGAATTAACATGCCCTCCCAGAAAAAATAAAACAAGATTGCATCAAGTGAAGCAAAAACACCCACAACCATGCCTTGCATTAATAAAAATGTTGCCAAATATTCCGCTACTTTTTCTTTCACCATCGTCCAGGATGCCAAAACAACAATAAAAGTTGTAAAACATGTTAAAATAATGAGCGGAAAAGAAATGCCATCAACACCTAATTCATAATTAATATGCAAAGCTGGAATCCACGGAATATTTTCACAAAATTGCATCTGTGTATTATTTGAATCAAAGTGATAAATCAATAAAACGCAAAGCAATAACGACAAAATTGAAATAATCAGCGCAAAAATACGCGCAAATAAAACATTTTTTTCGCCACGCATCATTAATACCGGAATCACACCGATAATGGGCAGCCAAATTAATAAGCTTAAAATATTAGCCATACTAAAAACCCTAATAAACCGATAATCATCGCCAATACATAATGGTATAAATAACCAGACTGAAATTTTCGCAGCAATTCAGAGACGCGCGCAACATTTCGTCCTGCGCCATCAACCATTCCTTCGTCTAATATTTTTTCATCGCCAATGTGATAAAAAAAGCGACTCATGATTTGTGTCCCACGTTCAAACACTAATTTATTGAATGCATCAAATCCGTATTGATAAATTAAAATTTTTCGAATCCAGTTAAAATATTTAGCAAAAAAGATATTAATTTTTGGCGCAATAATCACTGTCATCCAAGCCCAGAAAATTCCCAAAACAGAAAACCACAATGGCAGCGTAAAAACAGATTCTTTCATCATATGCCAAACTGAACCAAATTCTGCACCCATTTTGGTTAATACATCATATTGCGGCAATACAATAATACTGCCACTTAAAAATCCAGTCGGATTATACAGCATATCTTTGGTGACAAATAAACCCAACAATAAACTAGGAATCGCCAATAAAATTAATGGGAATAACATAACCCAATGTTCTCTTAAGTGTGTTCTTGTGTGCTCATCCATTCTTTCTGTGGTGTGAAAAGCCATAAAAAAGGCTCTGAAAATATAATAAGCGGTTACAAATGCGCCAATTAATAAAACAATATAGCAATATTCAGAACCAAATATATTGCTTTGATGTACGGCATCTATAATAGTATCTTTTGAGAAAAATCCAGCTGTAGGTGGAATAGCCGCCAATGCTAACGCACCAATTAAAAAAGTAATATAGGTAACAGGCAGATATTTTTTTAAATTACCCATCTTTCTTAAATCTTGTTCGTGATGCATTGCAATAATCACAGAACCTGCTGCCAAGAATAATAAGGCTTTAAAGCAAGCGTGAGTCATCAAATGATAAATGCCGGCATTAAAAGCAGAAGCGCCATTGGCTGCCATCATGTAACCCAATTGTGACATCGTAGAATAGGCAATCACACGTTTAATATCATATTCAACAAACGCCAATAACCCTAAAAATAGAGCGCCTGTTGCGCCAATAATCATAACCAAACTTAATGCAACTGAAGATAATTCAAATAAGGGCGACATACGCGCCACCATAAATACACCGGCTGTCACCATGGTCGCCGCATGAATTAAAGCTGAAATAGGTGTTGGGCCTTCCATTGATTCTGGCAACCACACATGCAGCGGCATTTGCGCTGATTTTCCCATCGCGCCAATAAATAACAAAATGCAGATCACAGTAATAATCGACCAGGGATGATGTGGTAAAATTGAAATAGTAGTAGTTGACAAACTCGCCGCCTTTGAAAAAACCGTCGCATAATTAATACTGCCAAAATTATCTAAAATCGCAGCGATCCCCAATAAAAAACCAAAATCGCCAACGCGATTGACTAAAAAAGCCTTTAAGCTGCCCACCGCTGCAGATTCTTTTTGAAACCAAAAACCAATTAATAAATAAGAAACTAAGCCAACGCCTTCCCAGCCAAAAAATAATTGTAAAAAATTATTGGCGGTAACTAACATTAACATGGCAAAAGTAAAGCCTGACATATAGCAAAAAAACCGCTGATCGCCTGGATCGCCTTTCATATAACCGATACTATAAATATGCACTAATGTCGCGACAAACATCACGATCACCATCATAATAGCCGTTAATTTATCAATTAAAAAACCAACATCGAATTGAAATGACCCGCTAATCGCCCAGGTATAAATCGTGCCGTTATAAGTTTGATTATCCAAAACTACTAATTTAAAAATAATTAAGGTGCAACAAAAAGAAATCAGCATGAGCAAAATCGTCACAGCATGCGCACCAACAGTGCCAATTTTTTTTGCAAAAAATCCTGCGACAATACAGCCTAATAATGGCGAGAGCACCACGATTAACGATAATTGTTTAATTAATTCTGACACTGAATCAACCCTTTAAGTGATTAATTTTTTCAACACTAATATTACCATTTCGACGATAGAGCAATACTAAAATCGCCAAACCAATGGCCGCTTCAACCGCTGCCACCGTAAGAATAAAAAATACAAAAACTTCGCCGCTGGTATTTTTAAAATATTGTGAAAACGCAATAAAATTAGTATTTACCGCAAGCAACATTAATTCAATGCACATCAGCAAAACAATTAAATTTCGGCGATTAATAATAATCCCGACAAAACTCAAGCCGAATAAAACAGCGCCGATCATTAAGTAATTAATTAGTGGAATCATTTGTCATCCATATTAATAATTTTTAAATTATTTTTCTTTGTGGCTTTTAATTGCTCGCTAATTTTTTGTGATTTCGCATCTGGTTTTCTGCCATGAAATGCCAAAGCAATGGCAGAAATCATGCCCACTAATAATAAAACTGCAGCTAATTCAAATGGAAATAAATATTGCGTAAACAACAGCATGCCTATTTCTTTTGTGCTGTTGTAATCACTAGCGTAATGTGTCGGCAGTGTATTGGCCGCATCCCAATGCATTGACGACATCGCATAAAACGCAGTGCCAACTAAAATAATTAAAGTAATCAATCCGAGAGGTGCGTATTTTATAAAACCCGTCTTTAAATCCGCTTGATCGATATTGAGCATCATGACAACAAATAAAAATAAAGTCATGACGGCGCCAACATAGACAAAAATTAAGACGAGCGATAAAAATTCAGCTTGCATTAACATCCATAAAACAGAGCTCGCAAAAAAACTCGCGACTAAAAATAGTACTGATTTGACTGGATCTTTTGCGGTAATCACCATTGCCGCTGATGCGATTAAAATCACCGTGAAAATATAAAATATAACTTGATGAACTGGAAATAACATTATGATCGCTCCAAAAAAGTCCCCTCGCCCGTAATCGGGAGAGGGTTAGGGTGAGGGTCTTTAATTGGGTTCTGAAGAGCGATGTTTTCGGCAATCTTTTTTTCATAAATATCGCCGATCGCCAATAATTTTTCTTTGGTTAAAATATTCTGTCCACGCTCTGAAATGTGATAATGCATTTCGGGTGTCAACACAATGGCATCGACAGGACACGCTTCTTCACAAAATCCACAATTAATGCATTTAAATGCATCGATATCATAACGCGTTGTACGTCTTGAGCCATCTGCTTGCCTTGGCCCCGCTTCTATTTTAATAGCTAACGCGGGGCAAACAGCTTCGCATAATTTACAGCCGATGCAGCGCTCTTCACCATTGGAATATCTGCGTAATGCTAACATACCGCGAAAACGAGGTGAAATAGGCGTTTCTTCTTCTGGGTATTGAATGGTTGTTTTTTTGCGAAAAAAATATTTTCCAGTCAAATACATCCCTTTGAGCAATTCCCATAAGGTAAAACTTTTTATTATTCTAATTATATATTTCATCAAACCATTATCTCATTAGTAGTAAATAATACAGAAGCCCATGCGGCAGCGTGGGCGTTCTTATAAAACCCACTTCATCTCAACTGCAACTGCTACAACAATCAGCCACACCAATGTCACTGGAATTAATACTTTCCATCCTAAATGCATAATCTGGTCATAACGATATCGAGGAAAAGTCGCGCGCAACCAAAAATAAAGAAAAATAAAGAAACACATTTTTAATATCAGCCAAAAAATGCCTGGTACAAAAGAAAACAAACTTCCTAAAACGGGAATATGCTCAAAGGGTGACAGCCAACCACCAAAAAAGAAAATGCTCGCAAGCGCTGAGACCAAAATCATATTCGCATATTCTGCTAAAAAGAAAATGGCGAATGCCATACCGGAATATTCCACGTGAAAACCGGCGACAATTTCTGATTCGCCTTCTGCAACATCAAATGGAGCGCGATTGGTTTCAGCGACACTTGCGATCCAATATACAATAAATAGTGGAAATAGCGGTATAAAATACCAATGCCAAAAACCACCATCTTGATTTAAAATTAATTGCTGTAAATTCATCGTGCCAGAAATTAATACCAGTGCCGCTAATACAAAACCCAAAGCAATTTCATATGAAATCACTTGCGCTGCGGATCTTAATGCGCCAAATAAAGCATATTTGGAATTCGATGCCCAACCAGCCACTAAAATACCGTACACACCCAACGACGTCATCGCAAAGATATATAAAGTTCCTGCGTTAATATCAGCCAATAGTAAATTTTTCGAGAATGGTATGACCGCCCAGGCTGCTAATGCCGGCATGATGGATAGCATGGGTGCGATAATAAATAAATATTTATTGGCTTTGCTGGGGAAAATCACTTCTTTAAATAATAATTTCACGACATCAGCAATCGGCTGACCCAAACCCAAAATACCAACGCGGTTCGGCCCAATTCGGCCTTGCATATAGCTAATTACTTTTCGCTCTGCCATTGTAACGTAAGCCACCGCAATCATGAGTGGCAAAACGATGCAAATAATTTTAATAATAATCCAGATTAATGCGATCAATTGACTTAGCATAATTGATCACCTCCCGCCGGCAGAATCACCAAACCATCACTGACACGTGCATCTATTTTGACTTTAAAATTTAAATACACATCATTTTCTTTTATATTCAATTGGTTTGCGGTGTTGCTATTCATGGTGACACATCTTGATTTTTCAGACACTAATTCCTGCAATGCTGTTGTGCGGCGCACTAAATTATTATCGCGATAAGAGTGCCAATTGAATACAGCCAATATATCTGTTTTTTCTGATTTTAATATTTTAATTGCTAAATTATTATTTTCTGATTTTTTTGTATTATTCTTAATTTCATCTCGAACAGCATCAATTAATTTAAAATTAAAATTGGGTAGTTTCATAAATTCTGCGAGTGCGCGCAATACTTTCCAAGCAGGTTTAGAATCAGCAAAAGGCACAACAGCAGGCTCAAATGATTGCCAATCGCCCGTTACATTCACAAACGTTCCTGCTGTTTCTGAATATGGCGTAATCGGCAAAATAAAATCAGCGTATTCACGCATTTTTTCGCTAGCAAAGCTATTAAAGCAAACTACCAGTTTCGCTTTTGATAAATTTTCAAGCGATTCCGCTGGATACAAAGAATCCACTTCTGGCTCACAATTTAATAAAAAATAAGCTTCTGCTGGATTGGTAGTGAGTAATGTTTTAGTGTTATTGATATTATTTTTTGGAATGCAATTGGCAATAGTTGCGCCCAAAGAATTAGCGCCTTCTGATAATATACCCAATGTTGCGCCAGATAATTTTTCTATTTGCTTGCATAAATTTCTAATTAAAGCAGCATCAGGATGCCTTGATGCAAATAAGCCTAAGAATATCGCTGAATTTTTTGAATCTAATAACTTTTCAGCTATTTTTTTCGCGCTCTTTGAAACAGCAATACTTTCTTCTTTTAATCCACCCAGCGCTTTGACAATTTCAGATAACTTTAAAACAATATCGCGATCAATTATTTTTTCTGCTAAATCATACACAAAATGATAATCAACGGCATTTACTGCCATCACCGATAAGCCTTCTTGATAGGCTTTAAAAATACGCGTGCTGATCATCGGTTGATCATAACGAATATTCGAGCCCACCAATAATAAAGCATCCAATTTTTCAATGTCAGCAATTTGTATATTTAATTGAGGCGAAAAATAATCTGAAAAATCACATTGGCGAATGCGATAATCAATATTATCTGATCCTAAGTTGCGAATTAATTTTTGAAATAAATAATATTCTTCTGTTGTGCAATTATAACCCGCTATTCCTGCTATTTTATCAGCGCTAAAATTTTCTTTAATGTGCGATGTTAAATGCGCGATGGCATCTAAAGCATACTTCCATTCTACTTCAACCCATTTGTCATTTTTTTTCATCAAAGGTTTTTTAACGCGATCTTTGTGATACAAACCTTCTACAGAAAAACGATCACGATCACTCATCCATACTTCATTAATATTTTCATTTTCGCGCGGAACAGAGCGAAATACATTGCCGTCTCGCGTGTGCAAATAAACATTGGTTCCGACGCAATCGTGTGGCGCAATAGATTCTGATTCTTTTATTTCCCAACCGCGAACTTCATATCGCGCAGGTTTATTGGTGAGTGCGCCGACAGGGCAAATATCAATAATGTTTCCTGAGACTTCTGATTTCAAAAAATGTTTTACATACGTTGTAATTTCTTCCTTTTCGCCGCGATTAACAACGCCCAATTCGCGCAAACCCGCGACTTCTTCGCCAAAGCGAACACAGCGAGTACATTGAATACAACGCGTCATTTCGGTTTCAATTAAGGGCCCAATATCTTTGCTGCATACCGCGCGTTTGGCTTGATCATAAGGTGATTTTGATCGGCCAAAACCCATCGATAAATCTTGCAATTCACACTCGCCCCCTTGATCACAAATCGGGCAGTCGAGCGGATGATTGATGAGTAAAAACTCCATGACATCACGTTGCGCATCAGTTGCTAATTTTGATTTGGTTAACACTTTCATGTCTTGTGTGATTGGCGTTGCACACGCAGGCAAGGGCTTTCTTGATTTTTCAACTTCGACTAAGCACATCCGGCAGTTCGCCGCGATGGATAATTTTTTGTGATAGCAAAAACGCGGAATATAGGCACCCGCTGCATCTGCCGCCTCAATAATAGAAACACCATCTTCTGCTATGACTTTTTTGCCGTCTATTTCAAATTCAATCATACTAAACACTTCTTGTGATCTACGTGATACCTAAACTCATCATAAAAACATTTTAAAAATCCGTTTACAGGCCACGCAGCGGCTTCGCCGAAAGCGCAAATCGTCCGCCCTTCTATTTTTTTCGCCACTTGTCCTAACTGATCCAAATCATTTTGTGTCCCAGTACCATTTTCAATTTTTTCAACCAATCGATAAATCCAACCCGTGCCTTCACGACAGGGCGTACATTGTCCACACGATTCGTGCATATAAAATTTTGAAATTCTTTTAAGGGCTTTAACCATGCATGTTTTTTCATTCATGACAATCACAGCGCCCGAACCTAAAGCAGATCCCGCTTTGGCTAAACTGTCATAATCCATATTCATCTGCATCATGGTTTCAGCTTTTAATACTGGCATCGAACTTCCGCCAGGAATAACGGCTTTTAAGGGAATATTATTTAGCATCCCGCCGGCTAGTTCTAGCAATTTTGCAAACGGTGTGCCCAATGGAACTTCATAATTACCCGGTTTATTAACATGCCCGCTCACGCTAAAAATTTTGGTACCGCCGCTTTTTTCGGGGCCTAGATCTGCAAACCACTTCGCGCCTTTTTCTAAAATAACTGGGATCGATGCGTAAGATTCTGTGTTATTAATATTGCTGGGTCTGCCATATAAACCATAATTGGCGGGAAATGGCGGCTTAAACCGAGGTAATCCGCGTTTGCCTTCCAGTGAATTCATGAGCGCTGTTTCTTCGCCGCAAATATAAGCGCCAGCGCTCGTGTGATTATAAATATCATAGTCAACACCCGAACCTAAAACATTTTTGCCAGCCAGCCCTATCTCGTACATCTCTTTTAAAGCCGCTTCGCATCTTAAAAAAGGCTCGTAAAATTCGCCGCGCAGAAAATTATAAGCAACAGTGGATCCCATCACATAACAGGCAATCGCGAGGCCTTCTAATAATTGATGTGGATTAAATCGTAAAATATCGCGGTCTTTAAATGTGCCAGGTTCACTCTCGTCAGAATTACATAAAACATATTTTTGACCGGGAATATCGTGCGACACAAAGCTCCACTTTAAACCCGTTGGAAATCCAGCGCCGCCGCGCCCACGAAGTGCTGATGCTTTTATTATTTCGATAATATCAGCTGGTTTTGTTTTTTCGGTTAATATTTTTCGAAGTACAGCATAACCACCGACTGACTCATAGGCTTTTAAGCTCCACGGTTCGGGTAGATGCAATGTTCTGTAGCACACTTGGTTTAGTAACATAAAATAAAACCCTCACCCTAACCCTCTCCCGATTACGGGAGAGGGAATATTAGGTTAATTCATCCAATATTTTACCCAATAGTTTGGGCGTTAAATTCTCGTGATAATTTTTATCATCGATTTGACACATCGGCGCACCTCCGCAGGCCGCCATGCATTCTACTTCGCATAATGTAAATTTTTGATCGTGCGTTGTCTCGCCCATTTTTATTTTCAATCTATCTTCTAAATACCCGACAATTTCTTCTGAGCCACGCAGCATGCATGAAATATTCGTACACACGGCGATTTTATGTTTACCGATCGGCTTTAAATTATATTGATCATAAAAAGTCGCAACTTCATAAGCCTCAACGTGCGGAATCTTTAAGTAATCAGCCACGGCTTTCATTGCGGCTTCACTTAAGTAATTTCCATTTTGTTCTTGTGCCAATAATAAACTTGCAACAACGGCAGAACGTCTTTGATCCGCTGGATATTTTGTTAACCAGTGATCGATTTGTTTTTTAGTATTTTCCGATAATTCAAAAGTCATCTGTCTATCTCACCAAATACAATATCCAAACTCGAAATCACCGCCACTAAATCTGAAATCATATGCCCACGACACAGTTCATCTAACGCAGCCAAATGGGGAAATCCTGCGGCACGTACTTTTAATCGATACGGCTTATTCGCACCATCTGAAACCATATAAACACCAAATTCACCTTTGGGATGCTCAATGGCAGCATACACTTCGCCTTCTGGTACAGAATAACCTTCTGTAAAATATTTAAAATGATGAATCATCGCTTCCATGCTTTCTTTCATTAATTCTCGTGGCGGTGGCGAGACTTTAAAATCGGCTGATTTAATGGGGCCTGGATTTTTAGAAAGCCAATCGACACATTGTTTAATAATATGATTCGATTGACGCATTTCTTCAACGCGCACCAGATATCGATCATAGCAATCACCATTTTTGCCAATCGGAATTTTAAAATCTAATTTTTCATAGGCAGCATAAGGTTGTTTGCGACGCAAATCCCACTCAACGCCTGAACCGCGAAGCATGGGACCTGTAAATCCTAATTGCTTTGCTCTTTCAGGAGAAACAATGGCGATATCTACCGTTCTTTGTTTAAAAATTCTGTTATCTGTCAACAAGCTTTCATATTCATCAATTAATGCTGGAAATCGACTCGTAAAATCAGCAATAAAATCCAATAAATTACCTTCGCGATTTAAATTCATTTTTTTGACTTGTTTTTCAGAATGCCAACGCGAGGCTTTATATTTTGGCATTGAATCTGGCAGATCTTTTGCAACACCGCCGGGGCGATAATACGTTGCATGCATGCGGGCGCCAGAAACCGCTTCGTAGCAATCCATTAAATCTTCTCGTTCGCGAAAACAATATAAAAATACAGACATCGCACCGCAATCTAACGCATGCGCGCCCAACCACAGCAAATGATTTAAAATACGCGTGATTTCATCAAACATCGTGCGAATATATTGCGCGCGAATTGGCGCCTCTATTTTTAATAATTTTTCTATGGCAAGAACATAGGCGTGCTCGTTGCACATCATGGAGACATAATCCAAACGATCCATGTAACCAATCGATTGATTATAAGGCTTGGATTCGGCTAATTTTTCAGTGGCGCGATGCAATAATCCAATGTGCGGGTCAATTTTTTGAATCACTTCGCCATCGGTTTCTAAAATTAAGCGCAAAACACCATGCGCTGCGGGATGCTGCGGGCCGAAATTGAATGTGTAATTCTTTATTTCTGACATAAATTTCCCAAAACCCTCACCCTAACCCTCTCCCGATTACGGGAGAGGGGACAAATACAAAACCCGCTTAGCAGGTCCCTTCTCCCGTACTCGGGAGAAGGACAGGATGAGGGGCGTTATTCTACATACCTATTATCATCTCTTATAACTTTCGGCACCAAGGTGCGCGGTTCAATACTCACCGGTTCATACACGCATCGTTTTTTTTCAGCGTCATATCGCATTTCGACTTCGCCAATCAGCGGGAAATCTTTTCGAAACGGATGGCCTTTAAAACCATAATCTGTGAGTATTCTACGCAAATCAGGATGGCCTTCATACACAATGCCAAATAAATCATAAGACTCTCTTTCAAACCAATCTGCTGATTTCCATATATCAATCACAGAGGGCACAACAGGTTCTTCTTCTAAAAATACTTTTAATCGTACGCGCTGATTATGTTTTAATGACAGGAGGTGATAAACAGAGGCAAAACGAGGTTTATTCCACGCAATAACACGCTCACCTATTTGATTCACACCGCGATTAAATCCGCTCTCTGTTGTTTCATGTGTTCGCCAATGAGAAATGCCGTAATCAAGATAATCTATTCCGCACACATCAATTAAAATATCGAAATTAAATTGCGGATCTGTTTTTAATTTTTCACAAACCGATAATAATTTTTCAGCAGATAATTCTATTGTGACACAATCTTCAATGCTAATTTGATTAATATAATCTATAAAATGCGTCTGAATTAAATTAGCTAATTCTTGATGATCACTCACTTTACTTTCTCCTGCGTAACAAGAGAATGCGTAACAGTGCTTCTTCTAATTATTTTTTTTCTATTAATTTTATTTTGGAGCTGAATAATGCCATACAATAAAGCTTCAGCAGTGGGCGGACATCCGGGGACATACACATCAACAGGCACAATGCGATCACAGCCACGCACAACAGAATAAGCGTAATGATAATAACCGCCGCCATTGGCACACGATCCCATTGAAATCACCCATTTGGGTTCTGCCATTTGATCGTACACTTTTCGAAGTGCTGGTGCCATTTTGTTGCATAAAGTTCCTGCTACAATCATTACGTCAGATTGCCTGGGACTAGGGCGAAAAATTAAACCAAAGCGATCGATATCGTATCGATCTGCAGCCGAATGCATCATTTCAACAGCGCAACAGGCCAAACCAAATGTCATGGGCCATAACGAACCAGAACGCGCCCAACTCACCAACTCATCCATGGATGTGAGCAAAAAACCTTGTTTTTGTAACGTTTTTTGAATCGACATTATTCCCATTCTAGGGCGCCTTTGCGCCACTCATAAATAAAACCAATTATTAATAATCCTAAAAAAATCATCATCGCCCAAAAAGCAACCCAGCCTACTTGGCGCAATATCATTGCCCATGGAAATAAAAAAGCGGTTTCTAAATCAAAAATAATAAATAAAATAGCAACGAGATAAAACCGAACATCAAATGGCATGCGCGCATCAGATATTGCATCAAATCCACATTCATACGGAGAATTTTTAGCGGCAGTCGGGTTTTTAGGTCCCAAAAACCAGCCTAAAAATACAGGCGCCAATCCAATCAGCAGACCAACGCCGATAAAGATCAGTATGGGAAAATAATTTGACAGCATTTTGCAAAAGACCCTCACCCTAACCCTCTCCCGATTACGGGAGAGGGAACCTAAGAATTTAATCACCCCATATAGATTTTATATTCTACATTATTATTTTAAATGGTGTCGAAGGACGGACTCGAACCGTCACGGCTTGCGCCACAAACCCCTCAAGCTTGCGTGTCTACCAATTCCACCACTCCGACTCTATTTTTTATCTGCTGGCACGCTGGGTGTAAACGAAATTCCCAAATCACTCGAACCGCTCGATGTATTTTTCGAAGGCACAACAGGTATTGCTGATGCTGGTATTGCGGGCATGCTCAATAAAGGCGTTTGTTTTACAGAATGAGATGCCATGTAACTTAAGCCAATACTGGTTGCAAAGAAAATAACAGCGCAAGCACCCGTTAGCTTCATTAAAAACGGTAATGCGCCTGAGCTGCCAAACATGGTATTAGACGATCCGCTACCAAAAGAGGCACCCACATCAGCACCACGACCATGCTGCATTAACACCAATCCAATAATCGCTATTGCGATCAGTACATGTAAAATTAAAATTAATTGTTGCATAACTTTGCTATCTCGCTAAATTTATTTGCATCCAATGATGCGCCACCGACCAATGCACCATCAATATCTGGCATGGCAAATAACGCTTTCGCATTATCTGGTGTCACACTGCCGCCATATAAAATTCTCATTTTATCCGATGCTATTTGCGATCGAATAAAAGCATGAACTGCTTGTGCTTGCTCGGGCGTTGCTGACAAGCCCGTTCCAATTGCCCAGACAGGCTCATAGGCAATTACCGCGTTTGAAAAATCAGTGCAATTATCTTTCAATGCCAACACAACTGCAAGCTGTTCTTGCACGATCTCAAGGGTTTTTTCAGCCTTGCGCTCTTCCAAGGTTTCACCGACACATAAAATGGGCAACAAACCTGCTTGCATCACGGCCAAAAATTTTTGCGCAACCGCTTCGTTGGATTCGTGAAAAAGTTTTCTGCGCTCAGAATGCCCCACAATGACATATTTACAGCCCATTTCTTTTAGCATCGAAGCTGAAACTTCTCCCGTATAAGCACCTTGTGAAAACTCACTCACATTTTGTGCGCCCCATGCAATCACAGAGTGCGATAAAAAAATCGCACACTCAGTTAGATAAACAAAGGGTGGAAAAACAGCGAGCTCGACGTTACCAGTCGATGAGATCTGTTTTGAAAGGGCTGTTAATAAATCGTGACAACTTTTTTGATTGCCGTTCATTTTCCAATTTCCGGCGACAAAAGGACGACGCATGAGAATTCCTTACGATTAGAAACAAACTAAGTGCACATTATCATGCATTCACGTTGAAAAAACACGCTTTTTTCTTAAGGAGGGTCAAAAAAGGCCGCGGTTTCCCGCGGCGGACACGTTACGAGGAATCGCATGCATCGGCTTTGCTGGCTTGTCGGTCGAGCATCCCTGCAATTTGCAGAGATAAAGCCTTTGCATTGGTTTTGAAAGCAACCTACACTTCCTTGTGTGCACACCACCCGTTGATGCGTGACATTCCTGTCATGTTGTCTTTCAAAACCGTTGCGATGAGGGACATGACCAAGATACCACGCCCAATAATCGTCACAAGTCAAATTTGAAAAATTGTTCAAATATTTTTCAGTTCTGTTTATTTATTTGTCAAAAAATGTTTAAAAAAAAGACATTTAGTTAAAAAATGATCAATTTTAACAATCTTAAATAATTCTCTATTTGTGCGAGATATCTCACACAGAGTCGGGCTGATTGCTGAGCGGGGTTTTCAATTGGTTTTTAATTTTATTTTCGAGCCATTCACCACGCTGCCAACGTAAAAATGCTGCGTCAGCTGTGCCCATAATGCTGAAAGTTGTTGTTGTAGCTGAACTTTTTCGGTTGAGCTTGCAGTACTAATATCTGCATTGCTGATCTTTAAAACAGAAATCACAGCGTAGCCACCTGATTTTAGCTCTGTTGTATTAACGCTTTTGGATGAAAACGCAGCCGCAAGAATTTCTGTTGAAACAGCCGGATTTTTTCCTTGCTGGGTTGTCATTGGAACGACTTTCCAGGCTAATCCATTTTTTTGCGCTAAAGTTTCTGCACTTTCACCCGCCGCCAGTTTTGTTTGCAATTGATAAGCCAGCAAGCCTGCCTCTGCTGTAGCTTGTTTTTTAGCGAGCTGCTGTTTAATTTGCGCTTTGACCTGCGCCAATGGAATCACCTGACTTAATTGCTTCTGATCAACACGGATAACTACCTGCGAGCCATCCGGCAGGCTAACAGGATTACTGTTGTTGCCTTGTTGAAGCACGTTGTCGCTAAAAATAGTGGTGAGAATCTTGGGATTTGACAATAAACCTGTTTTTTCACCCGCCTGGGTTATCCAGTCGCTAGTTTGAATGGGTAAAGACAGTGCTTTAGAAGCCGTCGTTAAAGAGCTGGGATTGGTATAAGTTATATCAGCAAGCTCGCCGCTTTGTTTGTTGAGAATATCCGCTACTTTCTGGTGTTGCAGCAACGCCATAATGTTTTTTTCGACTTCAGTAAACGTCTTTTTCTGAAAATTAAAGCTATGTGTTTCAAAATACTGCTTTGCCTGATCTTGCGTCACAGAAACTGTTTTTGCAATTGTTTCTGGTGATAATTCTAAATAGCTCACCTTTACTTTGGCGGGCGACATAAAAGCGGATTGATGTTGCTTATAGTAATTTTGAATATCTTGATCTGATACAACTGTTTTCGCTAAAAAAGTATTAATGGGGATAATTAAATACCCGAATGAACGCGATTGATGCATCAGGCTATAAGCTTGATTTACTTCGTCTGGCAATGCAAAAGCCGTTGCCGCAACGCCGTTTACTGCTTGATTAATTAATATTTCAGATTGTATGCGCTCAAAAAATTGCATTGGCGTTAAATTTTGCTGCGCTAATAATTGCATTAATTTTTCTTGTGAAAATTGTCCGTTGATTTGAAATTGTGGCACTTGCGAAACAATGAGTTCAACTTGTGGAATGCTAACTCTATAGCCATCTTTTTGCAGCGTCGTAAACAAAGCGGTATTGGTAATAGAAGATTGTAATGCGTAAGATTTTAATTGCGCCAGCATGTCGGCATTCAGCGCGCCTGAGGTTTGCGCACTCATTTGTCTTTGCAGCTGAGTAAACAGCTCATTCACTTCATTGTCTGTAATTTTGGTGCCGTTAACGGTTGCAGCGATATTTTGATTGCCAGCATTGCCTTCAAAATAAAAATCAACACCCCAAAAAACAAACGCACCGCCAACCAGTGCTATCACAACACCGGCGATCCAGCCGGAAATTTTGTCCCTAATCTTTTGTAACATAACGCTCCAAGAAAAAATGGCGGAGTGGACGGGACTCGAACCCGCGACCCCCAGCGTGACAGGCCGGTATTCTAACCAGCTGAACTACCACTCCGTAATTTTGACTTTTGGTGGGTGCTGAGGGATTCGAACCCCCGACATTCGCCTTGTAAGGGCGACGCTCTACCAGCTGAGCTAAGCACCCGATCCGTTAGACGTCGATATAGTACAGTAAGTTGAAGAAGTTGCAAATGAAACTGATGAATTTTTTAGAAATTTTTCTGTTATCCCGCGACTGATCGCGGGATACAGGATTTTTTAGTTTAGCCGTTAATCGCGTCTTTCAAACCTTTGCCGGGTTTAAATTTTGCAACCATCGCAGCTGGAATATTAATTTCAGCGCCCGTTTGCGGATTGCGACCTTTGCGCGCTGCTCTTTTTGATGATTTAAAGCTGCCGAAATTAACCAAAGCCACTTCTTCGCCAGCTTTTAATTTATTAGTCACTGCTTTTAAAAAC
>JAHFRQ010000010.1 GCA_023266215.1 Gammaproteobacteria bacterium
GCGCGTATTTTATTTTGTTGCGAAAGGCGCCAATTATCATGACAAGAATAAAACTTAAGGCGCTTAAAAAAATATTACCTAAAAATTCAGTGTGAAAATAATTGGGCACGCGACATTCTCTTATTGTATACGCCACTTCGTGCACACCATGACGTTCAAAAATCACCAAAAGAATCCGCTTATTTCGCCTTGATTACAAGGCTACATGCGCGGTTCCTCCAAACCAATAGCAATTAAATTGCTGTTCCAAAAATCCGCTTATTCCGCCTTGATTACAAGGCTACATGCGCGGTTCCTCCAAACCAATAGTAAATTAAAGTGGATTCTAAAAAACTAGGGTGCTCTCGCATTCTGAGAAGATTGTTGCAAATCCTCTGCAATCAGCAAATACATCGATGGGACAACAAATAACGTAAATAACGTGCCGATAGAAATACCAGTTGCGATAACCAGACCAATATCAAATCGGCTCACGGCGCTGGCGCCCGTTGCTAAAATAAGCGGGATTACACCCAAAACCATCGCGGCGGTTGTCATCACAATGGGTCTAAATCGAATAAAAGCGGCTGCAACAATCGCATCTAATTTTGATTTACCCGCCTTTTGTTCGTCATTGGCAAACTCGACTATTAAGATGCCATGCTTGCTAATTAAACCAATTAGCGTGACGAGCCCAACTTCGGTGTAAATATTTAAAGTCGCGCCGCCCAACCCTAAGCTTACAAAAATCATCGCGCCGCAAACAGATAGCGGCACGCTGATTAAAATAATTAAGGGATCTTTAAAGCTATTAAATAATGCTGATAGAGATAAATAAATAATAATCATTGCCAAGAAAAAGGTAACGACCAGTGCACTGCTTTCTTGAATATATTGGCGCGATTGAGAAGCATAATCAATCGTATAACCTTGTGGTAAAACTTTATCTGCAATTTGCTTTAATGTTGCCAGCGCCTGCCCCATGCTAATATAAGGCACAGAAACGGCCGAAATCGTTGCAGAATTTTGCTGCTGAAAATGATTAATAAATTCTGGCACGACTGAATTTTTTAATGTGGTAATCGTTCCTAATGATACAGGCACACCCGATGCTGTATTAATATAGTAATTTCTAATTTGTGAATCTGTAAGACGAAAATTGCGATTAACTTGTGGAATGACTTGATAAGAGCGCCCCATAAAATTAAAGTAATTAACATAGTTTTCACTTAAAAAATTACTGACGGAATTACCGACATCTTGCATCGTCAAGCCAAATTGCGCGATTTTATCACGATTAAAAATAAGTTGTGTTTGTTCTTTGTCGTATTTTAAATCAGGATCAATATATAAAAAATCGCCGGTTGCTTGTGCTTGCTTAACAATTTCTTGCGTCACGGTATTTAAATTCACAAAAGGATCAGTTGATTGAATCACAAATTGGATCGGTAAACCGCTGCCGCCACCCGGTAAAGACGGTGGTTGAAATAATGCTACTTTTGCGCCCGAAACAAAGTGATTCATTTGTTGTTGTAAAATAGGCTCTAATTCATTGGTTGTTTTACTGCGCTCATCCCACGGCAATAACACCATGCCACCGATGCTGTTATTCAATGAAGGCGCATTATTCGCGCCACTGGTACCATTGATTTGAAATGTCGCCTGTGTTTCTTTGTATTTCGAAAAAATATCGGTTACTTGATTTGAATAGATCTGCATTTGACTCAAAGAAGTATTAGCCGCCGCAATCGTTTGCGCCATAATAATCCCTTGATCTTCTTGCGGGGCTAGTTCGGATGAAGAAGAAGCAAATAAAAAGAAATTACTCAATAAAATAATAACCGCAAAAGTAATGACTACTGGCAATAATTTCAACGTTTTTTGAAGCGCGTTATGATATTTTTTGGTTACATTCTCAATTTGGTTATTAATAAATTTAAATACTTTATTTTCTTTTTGATTGGTTTCTGCTTTTAATAATCGCGAGCACATCATCGGTGATAACGTTAATGCAATAACAGCTGATACTGTGACGGCTGCTGCTAATGTAAAAGCAAATTCGGTAAATAATGCGCCTGTCAATCCGCCCATAAAGCCAATCGGCAAATACACTGAAATTAATACAACCGTAATAGCAACGATAGGTTTAGTTAATTCTTTGGCGCTCATGAGTGCCGCTTGCAGTGGCGCAATCCCATCGTCAATATGTCGATGCACGTTTTCAACCACAATAATCGCATCATCAACAACTAAACCAATAGCTAAAACCAAGGCCAATAATGTTAATAAATTAATAGAATAGCCTAAAGCTAGCATCACAAAAAAAGTACCAATAATTGAAAGCGGAATAGCAATCACCGGAATAATCAATGATCTAAAAGAAAATAAAAATAAAAATACAACAATGGTGACAATAATAAAAGCTTCTATTAATGACTTAATAACTTCTCGAATAGAGCTATTCACAAAGCTACTCGCATCATACACAACAGCGCCTTTCAGTCCATTAGGTAATTCTTTTTGTGTTTGATTAAAAACAGTGCGCACACCATTAATCACGGTTAATAAATTGGCTGTGGGCGCAACCGTAATCCCAATATACACAGCCGATTTTTTATCAAAGCTGACGGATGTATTATAATTTTGAGAACCCAAAGTAACATCTGCAATATCTTTTAAACGCACAATCGCGCCGTTTTTTGCTTCAATGGCCATATTCTTAAAGTCATTGAGCGATTCAAGTGCAGTATTGGCACTTAAATTTAAAATAAAGGTTTGTCCATCTGTGCGCCCCGCGGGTGTCACAAAATTATTTTCTGCTAAAATTCTGCCAACACTCGCTGCTGTTAAACCATAGCCTGCTAATTTATTCGGATCAAGCCAGGCCCGCAATGCAAATTGATTATTTCCTAAAATTTGTGCTTCTTGAACACCGTGCACGGCTTGTAATTTTGGCTGCACAACCCGCAGCAAATAATCATTAATTTGATTGCTGGCTAAAAAATCACTGTAATAGCCTATATACATCGATGCAATACTTTGTCCGACTGTCACTTGTAATGCAGGCGTTTGTGAATTTGCTGGCAATTGATTTAAGACAGAATTTACTTGGGTATTAATTTCTGTCAATGCTTTATCGGCATCATAATTTAATAATAAATTAACTTGAATATTACTGACATTTTGTCCGCTGCTCGATGTCATATAATCAATACCATTGGCTTGTGCAATCGCATTTTCAAGCGGTGTGGTAATGAATGCGGCAATCGTTGCAGGATCTGCTCCCGTAAAATTAGTTGAAACAGTAACAACAGCGCTTTGAATAGTCGGATATTGCTGAATAGATAATAATCCAACCGATCGAATTCCTAATACTAATATTAAGAGACTCAGCACAATGGCTAAGACTGGTTTTTTAATAAAAATATCGGTTATATTCATCATTATTTTTTAATATTATTTTTCAGTTAATATTGGGTTTGGGTTATCAGATGGCGTAACACTATTATCAACCATCACAAAACTGCCATTTTTTAATTTCAATTGCCCTGATGTCACCACTTGATCATTACTATTAATTCCTTTGAGAATTTCAATTTGATTGCCGCGCGTTTCGCCTGTTTGCACAAATTGCTGCTCTGCTTGAAAAACAGCTTTTCCATTTTGGGTTTGATTCGTTTTCTTTAATATATAAACCAGTGCGCCGTAGGGATTAAATGTGACAGCCGCTTCAGGTAGTGTTATATAAGTTTTATTATTACCAACGTTAATTAATACATTAGTAAACATGCCAGGTAATAACACCGCCGGAGAATTTGACAACGTTGCCTCAACTTCTACATTTCGAATATCAGAATTTACCATTGGATTAATTGTTGTAATTTTACCTTCAAATTTTTTACCAGGAACGCGATCTGTTGTCATTTCAATGGTTTGACCCACCGACACAGCTTGAATTTCTTGTTGTGGCAAATAAAAATCAACATAAATAGGATCTAATGTTTGTAAATTAACAATTTGTGCGCCGCTATTAATATACTCTCCTAGGTTGACAGCTGAAATGCCGAGTCTTCCTGAAAAAGGCGCGCGAACAATTTTTTTATCAATCGTCGCTTGCTGCTCTTCAACTGATGCAGCTGTACTTTGCATATTGGCATTGTCTGTATCTAATTGTTCTTTGCTCACTGCGCCAAAATGATATTGTTTTTGATCGCGATCAAAAGTAATTTTAGCCAACGTTGCTTGCGCTTGTAATTCATGTAACTTTGCAACATCGGGTGCGATATCTAATTTCACTAATACATCATTTTTTTTCACATCAGCACCGGGTGTAAAATCAATTTCTTCGATCATGCCGGGCAATTCTGTTGTCACATTAACGCCTTCAACTGTACGCGTACTGCCTACAACGTTAATAACCGAATTCCATTGATCTGTTTTAGCTGCCATTGCGCTCACCGTCACAATGGGATTTTTAAAAGTCGCAGAAATACTTTTTTCTTTGTGAAAAATAAATACTTTAAGCGCAAAAATCGCGCCGAAGAAAATAATAATGCAAATTAACATTACAAAAAATGCTTTTTTCATGTGTGAACTTTCCCCCAACGCGTCGTGCCATATTGACTGATTGTATCATTCCACCAGCCACCGCCTAAAGCCTGATACAATGCAGCGGTATCGGTATAACGCATCGCCTGCGCTTTCACACGTGCTAATACACTATTTTGATACTGCTCTTGTGCATTTAATACAGCTAAATAATTTTGACCGCCGACTTGATATTGTTGCTCTGTGATATTTAATGTTTCTAATGCAAATTTTTCAGCACGTACTTGATCGCGCATTTCAACCGCATCATATTGAATGGCGCGCAAGGCATCCGCCACATTCTTGAAAGCTTGCAGCACAGTTTGTTTATACTGCGCACGGGCTTGTTCAAAAGCCGCAATCATTGATTTTCGCTGCATAATCAATTGCCCACCGTGAAAAAGTGGCTGCAATAATCCAGCGCCGATATTCCAAGTTTGATTCGCGCTGCTAAATAAATTATTGGCTGACGAGGATATCCATCCGTAATTTCCAGTCAACGTAATTTGAGGTAATAAATTGGCGGTTGCAACACCCACTTGCGCACTGGTTGCATGCAACAACGCTTCTGATGCCTGAATATCAGGGCGAGATTCCACTAATTGAGAAGGCAAGCTAACGGGTAATTCTCTTGGCAATTTAATTTTATTCAAATTTAAAAGTAATATTGGCATATCACTAGTTTGATTTCCCGTTAACACGGCCAAAGCATGCTGTTCTTCGCTCAATGATTTTTGAAGTGGTGGCAGGGTTGCCTGCGTTTGCGCTAATAAAGTTTGTTGTGATAATACATTGGTTTCGCTCACGCCACCTGCTGAAAATTGTTGTTGCGTTATTTTCAAAACTTTTTTCTGCGCGACAATTAAATTATTGGTCGCAATTAGTTGATCTTGTAATGACGCAATGGTAATCGCTGTTGTTGCAATATTCGTCGTGAGTGTAATGTAAGTGCCGAGCATCACGTAACGCTCATAATCCGCTTGCGCTGCATAGGCTTCAATTTGGCGCCGTGATGCGCCCCACACATCTAATAAATACGATGCTTGAAAACTCGCATTAAACACATTAAAAGTGGTTGATGGAGTGTTCACACCAAAAGACAGCGCGTTAGATTGCGATTCTTGCGCGCCTCCTGAAAAATTAACAGCCGGTAATAATAAACCGCCTATTTGTGCATACAAGGCATAGTTGGCTTCGCGCAGTGCGGCTTTGGCAGCCGCTAAATCTTGGTTGTTATTTAATCCTGCGGTAATTAAATCATTTAGTTTTGAAGAGTGAAAAATCTGCCACCAATCGCCTCCTAAATCACGACCCGACACAAAATACTGTGGCGTACTCGCTGTTTTTAAAGGCATGGGTAGTTTTGTGTATTGTTGCGCTTGAGGCGGTGGCAAGGGTTTAAAATCAGGGCCCACGGCGCAACTGACCAATATTAACGTTAATAGCGCTAATATCGCTAATCCGAGTGGTATTAATAAGCGATAATAACTACCCAAAGGTGACTTCCCTGTTCGCGAATCAAAGGTTTATTTTAGGCAGTTTGGGGGTTAAACACAATGTAAAGCGCAACAACTAGCCTGATATAATCAGTCCTGCTAGAATTCCCAAAACCAGGAAAAATTATGCTAGATGAGCGAAAAATAAAAGAAAAAATCACAAAAAAAGATCTAGAAATTACGATTTTAGAAAAAACAGAATCGACCAATGATTATCTTAAAAATAACCCCAATCAAAGCAAGCAAATACAATTATGCCTGGCCGAGATGCAAACCCATGGGCGCGGGAGGCTTAATCGATCATGGCACTCCCCTTCTGGTCTTAACATTTATTTTTCGATGCAATATAGATTTCAAAAAAAGCTACGTGAATTATCAGGATTAAGCTTAATAGCGGGACTGGCGACTTGTCATGCGATTGAAACAATAACGCATCTTAATAATCTTAAGATAAAATGGCCGAATGATATTTTAGTTAATCAACAAAAAATCGCCGGGATTTTAATTGATATTAATACTGAATCTAATCAATGCTGCACTGCTATTATTGGCATTGGTATCAATGTGAACATGCAAGATGCGAATATAACAGAAATAAATCAACCCTGGAGTTCTCTGCAAAAAATAACTGGGCAATCATTTGATCGCAATGCATTATGCGCCACATTAATTAATGCTTTGCTGATTTATTGTGAGCGCTTTTGTAAAATGGGTCTATCTGATTTTATGGGTGAATGGGCAGAAAAAGATTGTCTATTTGGGCAATCAATCATGGCGCTATCAGATCAACAGAAAATAATGGGCACAGGTGCGGGTATTAATACAGAAGGCCATTTAATTTTAACAATGCCAGATCAAACACAAAAAGCATTTTCATCAGGCGAGATTGTTTTGTTGAAACAGCAGAACATCTTTTAGCGTGCCGTCATTATCAAATGCCGCGATGCGATCGTCTGGCTTAACATAATCCTTGCTATTGATATCACTGACAGTCTGAACAAATTGAATCATAAATTTTTCTCATGTCAATTCCCTTTGATTAATTGACCAATTGACTAATAAATTTATTTCTAGCATGATCATACAATATTTTCAGGGAATGATGCAAAAATGCGAAAAATTATTTTTCTTTTAATTTTATTGTTCAGCCCAATTTATTTATTCGCCAATACTCAGCCTACCAAAGCCCCCTGTTTTTGCGATAAAATCCCAGCGCGTTTTGCAACAGTGAATTCTCAGCACGCGGGCATGGTAAACATACCTTCTGGTAGTTTTATGATGGGTGGTGATAACAATCAAGCCAGATTAGATGAATTTCCAAAACACCCGGTATTTATAAGCTCATTTTGGATGGATATAACCGATATTACCAATGCGCAATTTGCAAAATTTGTCAGCGCAACAGGTTATATAACAACGGCTGAAAAAAAACCTGATTGGGCTATTTTAAAAAAACAACTTCCCGCTTGCACGCCAAAGCCTGATAAAAAAATGTTGGTTCCTGCATCGCTTGTTTTTACGCCGCCCAATTATCCCATCTATTTAAATGATCCAACGCGTTGGTGGTCATGGGTGCCTGGCGCAAATTGGCAGCATCCGCGCGGACCTAATAGTAATATTACAAAATTAGCCAATCATCCCGTCACACAAGTATCGTGGGAAGACGCCACAGCCTATTGTCATTGGATGAAAAAACGTTTGCCAACAGAAGCGGAATGGGAATGGGCGGCGCGCGGTGGTTTGTACAATAAGATTTATCCGTGGGGCAATGAAGATATTGATACTGGAAAAATCAAGGCTAATACATGGCAAGGTGAATTCCCCAATAAAAATACATTGCGTGATCAATATTATTATACCTCGCCTGTGAAAACTTATGCGCCTAACGGCTATGGCTTGTACGACATGGCGGGCAATGTATGGCAATGGGTCAATGATTGGTATAGTACAACGTACTATGGGAGCTTTAAAAATACAAAAGCAATTAATCCGAGAGGGCCTGCTCAAACAGTTGATCCTGATATTCCAACCATGCCAGAAAAAGTATTGCGCGGCGGATCTTATTTATGCAACGCGACTTACTGCGCTGGCTATCGCGTTGCGGCGCGTATGAAAGCATCACCTGATACGAGTATGGAACACGTTGGTTTTCGGTGCGCTTCGTGATTTGCGCTACGCACGTTTTTATTGTAAATTAACTACTGCAGTAAATTTGTATTGTATTAATGGAGTAATACATGGCTTATACGCGGAAGTTATTAGTAATATTAACAGGAATGAGCATCGGCGTGACCGGCTCAATATTCTCAGACACCCATTCAGCTACTGCTAACACAAATACATTAAAAAAACCTAATATTATTATGTTGATGACCGATGATACGGGCTGGAATGATTTCGGTGCTTATTCTGGCGGTGGCGCTGCCTTGGGGCATCCAACCCCCAATGTTGATCGCATGGCAAAAGAAGGTGCAACATTTACAAGCTGGTACGGACAAGCAAGCTGCACGGCAGGACGCGCGTCTTTTATGACCGGCAGACTACCTATTCGCTCTGCGCTATCTATCGTGATTGCACCCAGTGACCCCAATTATCTTCGCAAAGAAACGCCAACTATTGCTGAATTTTTTCAAAAAAATGGTTACGAAACTTATTTTTCTGGAAAATGGCATTTGGGTGACAAGCCGATCGCTTATCCAATTGAGCATGGCTTTGATGAAATGAAACATTTTGCTGCCTATTACGCGGGTGTTTATGCTTATAACGATACGTCAAAATGGTTTCATCCTTGGTTTCCGTCTTTTAATCCTGAATTTAATCAAGAATACAACGCAGGCACTAATTTGTATGAATGGGAAGGTGTTGCAGGACAGCCCGCGAAAAACGATGGTTTAATTACGTATGACACCATGGGAACATTTGATATTCGCCAAACAGATTCAGCTGTTGCTTATATTAATCAACACGCCAATGACAGCAAGCCTTTTTTTATGGATATTAATTTTTTAAAAATGCACAATCCAACTAATGCAGCGCCCGCTTTTCGCGGCAAATCGCATTTAGGTGATTATTCTGATTCAGTCATGGAATTAGATTCTAATATCGGCAGAATTATGGATGCGATTCGCGCCAAAGCACCAAATACTATTGTAATTTTAACAGCAGATAATGGCGCTTGGTTAGATGCCTATCCTGATGCGGGCACAACGCCTTTTCGAGGTGCAAAAGGCACGCCATTTGAAGGCGGATGGCGCGTGCCAGGTATTATGTGGTGGCCAAATCATATTCCAGCAGGCGCGCAATACCACGAAATGATGTCACATATTGATTGCTGGGCAACGCTCGCTGCAATGGTAGGTTTAACGCCGCCTCCGCATGGTGCATGGAAAGACAATAATGGTAAGCCCATTTATTTCGACAGTATTGATAACAGTGCTTATATTTTAGGAAAATCGCCGCATTCTGCACGCGACTCATGGATTTATGTTGATGGCGAAAGCTTTGAAGCAGTGCGTGTCGATGTACGAGACCCCAAACAACCCTGGCTCAATATCGCTTGGAAATATGTTTATACCGCAAGAGACTCGTGGCTTGGTGTTCAAGCCCCGCTCGGTGCAATTGGCGCGCTCTATAATCTCACCATGGATCCGTATGAAAAATATGACATGGTCTTTAATGGCGCTGCACCCACGCGCGTTTTAACTTCATCCCCAGGCAGATATGCAGGCGAAGACAATGGTTGGGTTGGCGCATTAATTCAGCCAGCACTGCAAGAATTTGATAAATCACTTATGGAATTTCCCAACTTAACGCGCTATCCCGGCGGCGCATCAACGGACATGATTCCCAATCTCCAGAATCCAAAAAATCCGTTGCCTGCATTGGACCCTAAAAATATGCCGAAATATACGGTGGGCGGGGGCTAACTCGTCGGCAAAACAACGTTTAATTCTAAAACAGAATTATTGTCTTTTTGATGCAGCTCAACGTTAACTTGATTTGTGTCAGCGTTAGTATATTTCATCACTACTTTTAGAATTTCTTGTCGCAGCATGGGTAAATAATCCGGTGAATTTTTGGCGGATTTTTCTTGCGCGATAATAATGTGCAATCTATTTTTAGCGATTTCTGCTGTTTTGTTGCGACGAAAATAACTTAATAAATTTTGAATATTCATATTCATGTTCATGCGAGCACCTCCTGTTTGCCACCCAACAATCTTTTAAAAAAACTTTTCTTAACGGGTTCTGTTTTGCCGAGTAATTTTGAGATCATGTTTTTATACGCAATGCCGGCTTCGCTTTTAGCATCTAAAATAACCGGCACGCCAGAATTTGACGCGGTCAAAACAGACTGTGATTCGGGAACAATGCCCAGTAATGGAATACCTAGTAATTCTTGCACTTCGGAAACCGAAATCATTTCGCCACTTTTTGCGCGCTTTTTAGAATAACGCGTGATGACCAAATGTTCTTTCAATGTTTCGCCCCGCTCTGCCTTGCGCGTTTTGCTAGCCAAAATCCCCAATATACGATCAGAATCACGCACGGAAGATATTTCAGGATTTGCAACGACAATGGCCGTGTCAGCAAAATACATCGCCATAATCGCGCCTTTTTCGATACCTGCTGGTGAATCACAAACTATGTAATCAAATGTTTCAGATAAAGTATTTAATATTTTCTCAACCGCGTCTTTATCTAATGCATCTTTATCGCGTGTTTGAGACGCCGCTAAAATATATAAATTGTCTAATTTTTTATCGCGAATTAAAGCTTGATTCACATTTGCATCACCGTGAATCACATTCACGATGTCGTACACAACACGGCGTTCACAACCCATAATTAAATCTAAATTGCGCAATCCAATATCAAAGTCTATCACGACTGTTTTAAAGCCCGCTTGCGCTAATCCCGTTGCGATCGATGCGCTGGTCGTTGTTTTACCAACTCCGCCTTTACCAGATGTAACAACAATAATTTCTGTCATATTAAATACTCTCTATTTTAAGTTGTTCGTTTTCTAAAAATATTTGCAATAATCCTGATGCCGATTTAGGCATTTTTAATTTTTCATTCACCAAATAATGTCCTGCGATGGCAATTAACTCCGCTTCACAATCTTGGCAAAAAATCCGGGCTGAAAGATCACCGCTGGCGCCTGCTAAAGCTCTGCCACGCAAGGGGCCATAAATATGAATATTGCCATCGGCAATAATTTCAGCACCCGCGTTAACGCTTGATAAAATAATTAAATCAGTGTTTTTTGCGTAGATTTGTGTGCCAGCACGCACTGGTTTGGTCACAATCATTGTTTTAGGACGCAAAGCCCCTTCGTCTTTTATTGGCATTGGAAGAGGATTGGTTTGAATTTTTTTAGGCAAATTCGGCAAAGTTGATTGCTGCGTTAAGCCTCTTGCTGCAATTAATTGCATATTAAACTGCTTGAGCAAATGGGAAATTTGCGTCATATCCAGTTCATTTTGATTACCCGAAAATTCCGTAAAATCAGCAATCACTGGCGCGCTATTAAAATATTGCGGCGCCTTTAAGATAATATTTTCTAATTGCTTTTGGAATAAACTAATGTCAGCGCGCAAAAAACGCAGCACGGTAATGGGCAGAAAATCCGCTTTGAGTTGAAAACAATCAGAACCAGTCAGCTTAGCCATGCAATATTATCCTTGAAATTTGCGTCAGATTATCATCATTTTAAAGGGTTGTCATCACGTGTCTTGAGAACCTATAATAGCCACAAAAACAGGGGCTAGATATGACTGAAATATATGATGTGATTATCGTGGGTGGCGGACCCGTTGGAGCAGCACTCGCCATTGAATTAGGCTTAAATAAAATTAAAACGTTGGTGTTAGAAAAATATACGACGCCATTGTTATCTCCGCGCGCGCAATCACTCAATGAGCGCACAATGGAATTATTTATGCGTTGGGGTTTGGTCGATAAAATGCGTGCAAGCACCCTGCTCCCAAAAGATTATCCGATGCAAGGCGTTTGGTGTTCAAAATTAAATGGTATTACTTATGGTGCCGCAGGATCAGGACAGCAAATTACAGAAAGCATGACAGCACAAAAACCGATTCGCATTCCGCTTTATATTACTGAAAACATTTTACGTGAAAAAATATCAAGTTTAAAATCCATCACTTTTTTAAAAGAGCGGTTGGTTGAATCAGTTGCAGTTGAATCAGATCAAGATTTGGTGAGCGTGACCGCAAAAAATAAACTCAATAACACAACAGAAAAATATTTTGCAAAATTTGTCGTTGGCTGTGATGGCGCTAATAGCATTACGCGGAAAATGGTGGATATTAAATTTGAAGGTTTAGCACCAAAAAGAAGAGTAATTAATGTTTTATTTGAATCGCCTGATTTACACAGCAAAATCACCGTTGAAAATGGATTTATTTATTATCTATTAGAAAATAAAATGCTGACTGTTATTGGTCCCGTTGATTTAAACAAGGGTATTTGGTACGCCAGTATTGGTTATGGTGATGACAAAAAAACAATTGATGAAATTGATGTTGAGCAGCTTATTGAAACACTGACCGGCATACAATTTACCAAAAAAATATTAAATAAACATTTTTGGGACATGCAAATTCAACTGGCTGAGTATTTTTCAAAAGACAATCGTGTGTTTTTAATGGGTGATGCTGCACATGCATTTTCCCCAACTGGTGGCTTTGGGTTAAATACAGGCTTTGGTGATGTCACTAATTTGGCGTGGAAATTAGCCTCTGTTATTCATCAAAAATCCAGTGATCAAATTTTAAATACATATGAAATAGAGCGACGCCCTATCGCATTACGCAATTTACAAGCTGCCGAAAAAAATGCAGCTGATGCTTTTGCGGTGAGAACACAATTTCCACCGGATAAAGAACCGCAAAAATTTGCCGATGAAAATGTGCGTATTGCAAAACAACACACCCATGTTGCCGGCATCACATTGGGGTACACGTATAATTCAAATGAAAATGCAATATCAGCCTCAGAATATATTCCCACCGCAAAACCAGGTTATTTTTTGCCGCATAAAAAAATAAATGATAAAGTAATTTACGAATTATTATCACCAACACATTGGACTTTAATTGTTTCAGGAAAAGAAAAAATTAAATTCCAAATCAATAATTTAAAAATTCTACATGTGCCAGAAAACACGTATTTATCACGGTATATTTTAATTCGCCCCGATTGGCATATTGCGATTGCAAGTGATTCAATTACAGAAGGAGTTTTGAAAAGTTATTTTGATACGGTAAATGCTAAAACCAAAAAAGAGCAACAATTTTAATTTATTATTGGTTTGAAGGAACCGCGCATGGAGCCTTGTAATCAAGGCGAAATAAGCGGATTCTTCTAGCGATTTTAATGAACGCGCTATGAAATTTTAAGGACGCGATACGCTCAAGAACAAAATAAAATTGACCTACCTATTACATTTTATGAGAAAAACTTGATGCTTGAATCAAAAAGAATCCGCTTATTTCGCCTTGATTACAAGGCTCCATGCGCGGTTCCTTCAAACCAATAGTTAATTAAAAATGTAGTTATTTTTTGGAGCTTACGCATAAAGATATGTCGCTTTCGAAATAATTTTATTCGCTAAACAATCTACACTGCCAATCTTCAATGAGCGCTCCTGTTAATTTAATATTTAACGTTTCAACTTCATTTAAAAAAATGACAAATGCCTTCTTGCCATGGCCATACCGTGATTTTTCCGAATTTTTTCTTATGGGTATCTCGAGAAAGACAAAAATGGCTAATAAATTTTATAGACCACGCTCCTAATATAGCGTCTAAATTAGGAGCATGGTCTGTGATATAGGGCTGATTACAAGCAGTCAAATAAAAGCCGGAGTATCCATTGAAATTTCATACTTCTTTGCGATGCACTCATCAACCAGTCTATAGGAGATGAATCACATTAATCGCATAGTCTTTAACGATAGTATAGGGAACCACGCTGACGGCACCCTGACTTGCGGTTTGATCGTAGTTACCACACTTGAAATAAAGTGTCGCACTTTGAAGCGCAGGATCTATCGTTTGCGTGAAAACCACAGTGTGATTAATTTTAATTTGCACCACATAATTTATGACTGACAGTTTAATCGTATAAGGTGTTTTCAAGGGGTACGGATAATTCAGGTTGACATAAGTTCCTTGGCCTTGGGTGTTTTCATACATGACTGCAAAGCCTTTGAGCGCGGTGCTATATATTACCTCGTATAATGGCGCATCACTGGTACTCTGATGTATTTGTGCGATGACCGTCTTACCGGTTGCGCCGCCTCCCACTTTGACCACTTCACCTGTAAAAGTTAAGGCATTCGTTCCAGCCCCCGTCCAAGCAGCGAGAGCATTGCCTGACATCTCTCTGAGCTCGGATCGCGGATGCAAAGAACCTGGTGTTACAGCGCCTGTTGCAGGATCCATAAAGACTTGAACGCCATTTTTGGAGTTATAAAAATAAGTATTGCTATAGCCTGACTGCAATTGGCTGGATGATATGACTTGAGCTTGCCCATTGGGCGCGGGGAAGGGTTGCTGTAATTCCCAGTTCGCAAAATTGATATCAACGCTGCTAGCAGCCAGACTGTTTGTCGAAAATAATGCTGCCAAGACAATAAAAGTGGTTATTAAATTATTTTTTTTCATACCTTTCTAGACTACCGGTTGGTGAATGACAGTTATAGCCTGTACAAATTTTGACAATTATTCCAGATTATTTAAGTCCGGTCAAGAAAGACAGTTGTCAGTTATCAGTCACCCGTTCCCGCTCTCAGAGAAACCCCAGAAGCCACGCGGGCTCGAGGCGTATCAAGCGTCTAAATTTAAGAGTAGAGCTGGTTACAAGAAGTCAAATAAAAGCTTCTGCATGCATTTTTCTTTGTTTTTACCCAGTGATAACTCAGGGTGAACACCGCATAAAACGGCTTTGCCTTTGCCCACTTTGCATTCGATAATGGCAGCTAGGTTATTCTCATAGGTTGCCAAAATAGAAATATTAGAAAAATTTTCGGGGTCTTTAAAGTAACAGCCGCCATTGTTATAAATACAATACTGCTCACTGCCAAATTGTATTGTTAAGATATCAGCACCCGCTTCGCTTTGATAAGCAAATTTTTCAGGATTAAAAACAGGGCCAATCGCCTCGCCAGGAAAAAAATTGAGTTCGCCTGATAGAATTATTTCTAGCGGCAAATTTTTAGCAAAAATAGTTTGTGCGCTCGCATAATAAGCACCCGCACATAACCCTAAATAATTTCCACCTGATTTGACAAAATTAATTATATTTTGATTGCCTGTGTTGCCTAATTTGTCATAAAACGGCTTGCTTTTACCGCCTGGCATAATTAATAATTGCGTGCTATCAAGATCAAGCCAATCTGTTTTGATAATATCTTCTGCAAAGACTAATTTAGCTTTATTTTTAAAATAATCCTGTAGCGCTAAAACGCAGTCTGTTGAAACGCCGCTATCTGCATAGATTAATATCATACTATTTCGCCTTCGTTAACGCTCGGCTTCTGTAATAATTCCCTTTCGCATAAGCATAATTTATTGATCAAAATTTTTAATTTCAAAAATAGTCTGCAAGCCAATACACCAAGGATAAACCATCACGCCATCGATTTCTTTAAGATGCGGGTCATTAGACAAACACAAAGCCTGACTTTCAAGTTTTTTATCGAATTTCCGGAACTAGATCCGGTAAATGCATCAGTAACAGTATGTATGATCGCTTACCAGTTATGCATAAAGATATATCACGGATGATTGAAATGTCATGCTTGTTTGCGATGCACTCATCAACCAGTCTATAGGAGATGAATCACATTAATCGCATAGTCTTTAACGATAGTATAGGGAACCACGCTGACGGGACCCGATACTGCGGTTTGATCGTAGTTACCGCACTTGAAATAAAGTGTCGCACTTTGAAGCGCAGGGTCTATTGTTTGCGTGAAAACCACAGTGTGATTGATTTTAACTTGCACCACGTAGTTCGTGACTGAGAGTTTAATCGTATAAGGTGTTTTTAAGGAGTAAGGATACTTCATGTGGGCAAAATGTCCTTGGCTTTGGGCGTTTTCATACATGACTTCAAAGCCTTTGGCGGTGCTATATATTACCTCGTATAATGGCGCATCACTGGTACTCTGATGTATTTGTGCGATGACCGTGTTACCGGTTGCACCACCTCCCACTTTGACCACTTCGCCTGTAAAAGTTAAGACATTCGTTCCAGCCCCTGTCCAAGCAGCGAGAGCATTGCCTGACATCTCTCTGAGCTCGGATCGCGGATGTAAAGAGCCTGGTGTTGTAGCGCCTGTTGCAGGATCCATAAAAACTTGAGCGCCATTTTTGGAGCTGTAAAAATAAGCATTGTTGTAGCCTGACTGCAATTGGCTGGATGATATGACTTGAGCTTGCCCATTGGGCGCGGGGAAGGGTTGCTGTAATTCCCAGCTTCCAAAATTGATATCAATGCTGCCAGCAGCCAGACTGTTTGTCGCAAATAATGCTGCCAAGACAATAAAAGTGGTTATTAAATTATTTTTTTTCATACCTTTCTAGACTACCGGTTGGTGAATGACAGTTATAGCCTGTACAAATTTTGACAATTATTCCAGATTATTTAAGTCCGGTCAAGAAAGACAGTTGTCAGTTATCAGTCACCCGTTCCCGCTCTCAGAGAATTAATAATTGCGTGCTAACAAGATCAAGCCAATCTGTTTTGATAATATCTTCTGCAAAGACTAATTTAGCTTTATTTTTAAAATAATTCTGTAGCGCTAAAACGCAGTCTGTTGAAACGCCGCTATCTGCATAGATTAAAATCATGCAGCAATAGCCTCTTTTATTTCAACAGCCACAAATTCTGGAACCAAGGCATCCAATAAACTGGCCAACGTTTCTGACATGATGACAAAATCAGTATCAAATTGTTGCTCTGCTGTTTCAGTCTTATCATTCTGCGCCAATTCTAAAACCGCGTCTTGAAATTTAATATTTTTAAGTGAAAAATCAGCATTTAATACAAATTGAATTTGATCTTTCCACGATAGAGCTAATTGCGTTACTTCGCAGTTTTCTTTTAAGAAAGTCTGAACGCCAACTGCATGCAAATCCTGACATTGAAAACGAATCAAACGTCTGAACTGCTGCGTATCTTGCAGCACGCCATTTTGACCAATTAAAAAATCACCCGATGCGTCATTGTTAAGCCAATCTGTCATCACAGCGGAAGGTTTTTTAACTTCAAGTGATTGAATAGTAATGGGTGCAATAGCGCGCTTCAAAAAACCTATAAATCGCTCTGATCTGGGTTTATTATTCGTGTCCAAAATCAACCAATTCGTTTTTAAATCAATTAAACCCATGACGCGTGATTTCTTGGTAAAAGCACGTGGCAATAAAGTTTGCGTCACTTCATCTTTTAAATTTTGCTTTTCTTTTGATGAAACGCGACGCGAATCATTTTGCTCAAGCTCGATTATTTTCTCTTGAACCGCTTGGCGAATCACGCTCGCTGGCAAAATCTTTTCTTCAAATTGTAAGCAAATTAACATAAATTGATTGGCGCGATACACCAACGGCCCGTGTGGATTGGGCATCGGTGAAACCCAGCCCATACTGCTTGCCAATGACGGCAAACACGGCGAAAAAGTCAGCGGCTCTAATAGTTGACTCAACTCTGATGGATCTTTGATCACTTTTGATAACTGATAAATTGAAGCTTGCTTAAACCACATGATAGACTCCGCTGTAGTCAATAAATTAAGGAAGGTGAAATGGTACTCCGACGTTGTTTATTAGTCATTATTTTTTTATTCACCACACCTCTTTATGCATTTAGTAATTTAATTGTGTTTGGAGACAGCTTATCGGACGTCGGCAACTTTCCTGAAACGATTTATCCTTTTAAAAATCCCGATGCGGCAAAAATAGTCAGCAATACCAATTCACAATTCTATGTCCCATTTTCTAATCCTGTTGATACAAACAGCAAGCCGCCGGAATCTTATTCTGCTTGGCCTGCAATCAATGAGCTCTATGCTGAAGACCAAGTGGTTATTTTTCCAAGCAAATCGAACAGAAAATATCGAAGTTTTAGCTGGGCGCAATTTTTTCTAGAAGCTGCCAAAGAAAGCCACTCAACACAAGCAACAGAATTAGTGCCCAGTGTCTTATTAAATCAACGTATTGTGCCAGAAAACTTTTCATATGATTACGCGTGGGGTTTTGCAACATCAGATTCTGGCTGCACCAATCCGCAGTATCGATCTATCGGCCATTGCACGGAGGATGAAATTAATGCAGCGCGTGCAAAATATTTAAAAACATTTAGCTTGCAAGATTATCAGCAATTATTAATTCCGGGTGTGCAACAACAGGTTAATTTTTTTATTAATGATATAAAAACCCAGAAGATTGTAGTGGATCATGATACTATTTATGTATTTTACATTGGTGGAAATGATTTAATAATTGCAGGCAATGCATTAGAAAAACATTATAATCCTTTCCCTGCTTTTAAATTAATATTGGGATTAACGGCAAGTCATGTGATGAGCGCTGTTTCTGATTTATTAAGTAATATTCCAAAAGATCAGCATCCTAAAGTAATTTATGTTTTTAATCAATTTAACCCAGCAATAACGCCGGGTTATTATCATAAACCGATATCAAATTTAGCGGGAATGATTATTGATCCGATTAATTTTTGGTTAACAGCGAGAGCCAATATTCACAATTGGTTCTCAAATACTAAAATAAAAATTATCACAATATCAGACTTTTATGAAAATGCGGCTAAACTAGATTATTACAAAAATAATTTAGGTAAGGCATGCATGATTGATAATGGCAGTTATACCAATCCTGTCAGCATTCCCAGGAACAATTGCGCTGGCTATATTTTCTGGAATGATGTTCACCCGAGCTCCGATATGAATGCAATGATTGGTAGTAAATTTTTTAAAGTAGCTTTTTAGCTATAAACAAGTAGTTTTTAATATCTCAACTTCGCTGAGAACTTTTTGATAACATAATTCAGTTTTGGTAAAATCATTATTTTTAATGCTGCTTTGAAATTCCAAGCAGGCTTTCTCTAAACTAGGCGCGCCACAATAGGATAATCCGCCCAATATTTTATGCACCGCATCATGCATTTTATCAAAATCACGCGCTTGATAAGCGTTCGTTACTTTTGTCATATCGTGATCAATATTTTTAGCCAATAAAATCAGCATTTCTTTTGCGGCTGCCTCGTCTTTATTTATCCTTTTAGCGCCCAGCTTTAAATCAATTGTTGACACAATATTTTTTCCTTTTGAAATATAAGTATTTAAAATATTAACTGCGTTAGATTTTAATAGCGGCTTTTGAAAAATAGCATTCATGCCATAGGCTAAATAATGGTCCTGATCATCGACTTCAATGTGCGCCGTAAGTGCAATAATAGGTGTTTTTTGATTCATTGATTTTGATTGTCGAATCTCTTCTGACACTAAAAAACCATTACTATCCGGCAAACCCAAGTCCATTAAGATTAGATCATATTGCTTTTTATCGCACTGAATCAACGTATTTTGTGCGTCATACACAATATCAACATCGCAATTAATTTCTTCTAGCATTAATTTTGTCACTGTTGCTGTCATCTCATGATCTTCAACCAACAGGATGGCTGCTTTTTTATCTTGAATATTGACTGTTGCAGATTTATTTTCAGCATTGGGTATATCAGCAGCTTCGCCAATCTCAAATGGAATCATGCATACCAATGTTGAGCCCTTTCCTAATCGACTGTTTAAATAAATTTTCCCGCCCAAATCTTCAACAAATTGTTTTACAATCGTCAGGCCTAAACCGGTTCCTTCATACACACCGTCAGATGAAGGCGAGACACGCGCAAATCGCACAAAAACATTTTCTTGATTTTCAGGCGCGATGCCAATGCCGGTATCTGAAATAACGCATCTTAAAATAAATCGTGAGTCGATTATTTTTTCAGGAATCAATGAAATTTGAATTTCGCCTTTTGAAGTAAATTTTAATGCATTAGTTGTTAGCTCTAATAAAATTCTAAATAATCTTTTGGAATCACCTCGCACATACACGGGCAAAGTCTCATCATATTCGAGCGCAATGGACAAGCCTTTAATAATAGCTTTGGGTTTAATCAACGCAATGACTTTTTCAACCAATGTTTTTAAATGAAATGTTTGATTACCAATGGGAACAAAACCGGTTGTAACTTTAATGGCATCTAAAATTTCATTTTGAAAATCAAGCAAGGCCGTAGTTGCAGCAACAAGCTGATCTGCATAGCCTTTCGTTTTTTCGCTGATTGCTTCTTTTTGAATTAAACGTGCAAAACCAACTATGCCGGTTAAGGGTGTTCGAATATCATGACGAATATTTTCAAGAAATTCTGTTTTTGCGCGATTAGCCGCTTCCGCTTGCTCTTTTGCGATCATTAAATCTTCTTCGGATTTTTTTCTATCAGTAATATCAAATGAAATACCAACCAATCCTGTCACCTGACCAAATTCATCGTGCAGTGGCGTGCGTTTTGATAAATAAGTTGCAACCGATTTATCGGGTCGCACAATGCGCTCTTCAATCGTCAAGCTTTTATCGTTATTCATAACCTCTTCATCATAGCTTTTAATCAGCTCTGCTTGCGCCTGTTTTTCTACATCTAATTGATCTGCTGTTAATAAATCATGCGCTGTTTTTCCGATCAGCATTTTTCGTGATTCAAAGCCTACGTCAGTTGCTTGTAATTCATTTCCGCCGCGCAAGATACAATGTCGGTCTTTCCAGTAAACATGACCTGGCATCACCGCAATAATTTCGTCTAATGTGCGCCATTCACGTTCCATTTCGCCTTTGTATTGCGTCACATCAAATGAAATGCCAAATACACCCACCACTTCGCCCCGCGTATTGGTGAGCGGCATCTTCATTACATAACGATTAAATTTTTCAGTGACAATTCTTTTTTTACGCCTTAATACTGTTTTATCAGAATCGATCATTTCAGCACAAGTTTTTTTATCCCAAGGTAATTGCGCATCTGTTTTTCCGATGATCTCTTTTTCAGATTGCAAACCCAGTAATTCTGCAAAGGGCAGATTACATCCCAAATAAAATCCAAACTTATCTTTCCAGTAAACGCTCGCAGGCAATTGTGAGAAAATGCTTTCCCACTGAATCGCCGGTTTTCGCTTTTTTCGATCAAATATTTTACGCATCATCGTTGCTTTCAAATTATTTTATTTCTCAAGTAATGATCCATGATAACCAATGCTGCCATCGCATCCACAATGGACACGGCACGTGGCAGAACACAGGGATCATGTCTGCCGGTTGCTTCCAACATACAGGCTTTATTTTCCAGTGTAACAGTATGTTGTGGCTTGCTAATCGTAGCAACAGGCTTAAATGCGACTCTAAAATAAATATCTTCGCCCGTAGAAATACCGCCTAATGTGCCACCTGCATGATTCGAGACAAACTGCGGCTTGTCATTTTTAACTATCATGGCATCGTTATGTTCACTGCCGCGCAGTGTGACGCCATTAAATCCAGAGCCTATTTCAAAGCCTTTTACCGCATTGATACTAAGCATGGCTTTACCTAAATCCGCAGATAATTTATCAAAAACAGGATCACCTAAACCTGCGGGCACATTGCGAATAATGCATTTAATAATGCCTCCGATAGAATCGCCTTCGCTTTTTATTGTTTCAATTAACGCAATCATTTTTTTTGCAGCATTAAAATCAGGACAGCGGATAATATTCGATTCGATATCAATCATGGTGACTTTACTAGAATCAACATTTGAGACAATACTCCCAACTTGATCAACATAGCTTACAATTTCAATATTAAGATGTTCTTTTAAATATTTTTTTGCAATAGCGCCCGCTGCCACTCGCGCCACTGTTTCACGCGCAGAAGCTCTACCGCTACCGCGATAATCGCGCCTACCGTATTTCATCAAATAAGTATAATCAGCATGCGAGGGTCTATAGACTTTTTTTAGGTTATTATAATCTTCAGGACGCATATCGGTATTGTAAACTAACAATAAAATAGGAGCGCCAGTAGTTTTTCCTTCAAAAACACCTGACATAATATGAATCAGATCTTGCTCTTTACGCGGCGTTGTAATTGCACTTTGTCCTGGTTTGCGTCGATCTAATTCACGCTGAATATCAGATTCAGCAATCTCAAAACCAGTAGGACAGCCGTCAACAATAACTCCAACAGCGCCGCCATGTGATTCGCCACAGGTTGTGATTTTAAATAAAGCACCAAAAGAATTTCCTGCCATGATTTACTCGCTAATAATACTATTAAATGCTCGCTTAACTATTATATCCGTCACAGGATGCGCATAATAATTATTTACACTGTGTGCAGACCCTATTTCTTTTAACAAAACATAATGTGCTTTATTATATCGTGATTTTTTATCGCTTTGAGTCGCTAGAATTAGTTCTGCAATATCATATTTTCGCAAATTTTTTCCAATAATACCCAGCTTTTTTAATGCATTTTTAACTACTATTAATTGCTCTGTTGCCAATAAATTTTTATGGTTCGCAATCGTTGCTTCAACCAGTATGCCAAAAGCCACTGCATAACCATGCAGTAAAGTGTAGTTTGACATTTTTTCTAGCGCATGACCAATGGTATGTCCAAAATTCAATAGCATACGCTCACCTAATTCTTTTTCATCTCGCATCACTACGTTCGATTTAATTTTTAATGCTCGAAAAATAATATTTTTTAACAATATATTATTATTATTATTTTTAATTATTTGCTCAAGATGGGATATAAGATAATAAAAACTTTTTTTATCGTGCGTTAAAAACATTTTAAACGCTTCGATTAGCCCATTAATTTTGTGTTTTATGGGCAATGTATTGAGTAGTTGCGTGTCTACAATAACAGCAATAGGCTGATAAATCGCGCCAATTAAATTTTTTCCTCGGAGTGTATTAATGCCTGTTTTTCCGCCCACGCTGCTATCCACCATGGCTAATAAAGTGGTTGGAATTTGAATGAACGGTACACCACGCAAATAAGTTGCTGCAATATAGCCCGCTATGTCGCCCACAACACCACCGCCTAATGCGAGTATTAAGCAATCTCTGTCGCAATGGTGACGTAACATGGCATTTTCAATAGCTTCTTTTGTTTTGCTATTTTTATTTTTTTCACCTGCAGAAAAAAATAGCAATAAAGCATCATGACCTGCTTTTTTTAACGCGCGCTGTAAGCGCAAGCCAGCTAATTTTTTTACCTGATGATCTGTGATAATTACAAACCGACTGAATTTTTTTTTGGGTAGCCACGAATTAATATTAAATAAATCAGCACCAACTATAATCGGATATTTCGGCGCGGGTTTTTCTGGTATTGCTATTGATATTTTACGCATTACAATTTTACTTCATCTGATAATTTAAGTAATAAAGCTTCTGTTTGTTCCCAGCCAAGACAAGGGTCTGTAATTGACAATCCATTTAAATCAATCGTTGATGCATTGCTGCTCTCTAGCTTTTGGTTTCCCTCTTTTAAATAGCTTTCAATCATAAAGCCTTTCATCAATCTGCGCAAATCAGGTCTATTTTTTAAATATTTCATTACTTTAAAAATAGTTTCTGGCTGTGTCCGATGATCTTTTTTACCATCAATTATGCAATTATCGTGACTCACATCAATTAGCACAGCTGGGTTTTTAATTCTTTGTTTTTCCAGATTTTTTTGAACCATTTCAAGATCTTCGAGTGAATAGTTCGGCGCACTATTAGCGCCCCGCAGAACCAAATGTGCGTGCGGATTACCCAGTGTTTTTACTTCATACCCATCCATGGCTGCAACATGCGCACTTTGCGCTGCTACAATACTATTAACACTAACGTCAATTGAGCCATGTGTTGGATTTTTTAATCCAACAGGACAATTTGCGGCGGAGGCAAAAATACGATGCTCGTGATCTTCGCTGCTTCTAGCACCAATTGCAAACCACGAAACCAGCTCTGAAAAACCGCGTGAATTATGTGTAAATAAGCACTCATCCGCAATGGGCAACCCTCTCTCAACCACTTTAACCATCATCTCACGCGCGTAATGCATCCCTGCTTCAATATCAGGTTCAGAAAATGGATTGGGCTGATTAATTGGCCCCGTCCAGCCTTTGGTGGTGCGTGGTTTTTGTATATACATGCGCATCACTATTTTCAATGATTTTTTCAGCTTGATATTAAGCATCTGCAACCGCTTTGCATATTCAAAAACAGCTTCTTTGGGCCATGCGGAACAAGGCCCAACAATGATAAGCAACCTGTTATCGCGACCATCTAAAATACGTCTTATTTCTTCTCTATCTTGGATTACTTTTTCATGTCCCGATGAAGACAGGGGATATTGTCGAATAATTTTTTCTGGCAAAGGTAGTTTTTTAATGCGTACGCAACTCATTTTCGCCTCTTGATTCTCATGTTGTTGACTTGTACTGTTGTAATGGTATAGCATTACATCAGTACAAGTCAACAAGGCATATAAAATGATTAAACCAACTTCATTGAGTGACTTTCAGGCACAAGCAAAACTTAATAAGCGCGTGGCCATTATTCGTGAGATCTCATGCAAACAATTAACACCGCCGCTGATTTATCAGCTGATTAGCAAGTTATATCCTACCGATGGCGTTATATTTGAAGATCAGAATCATGCGCATATCTGTTTTGACCCAATCTCGTCTATTTCAGTATCAAATAATAACAAAAATCATCCATTTTCATCCTTGCGTGCATTACAATCAGAGCTTGCGTGTGCTACGCAAGATGAAGCGGCGCATCTTGTTACTCATGCTATTGGGTTTATTACCTATGATGTCATTCGTTCTTTTGAAGCAATTCCAGATCGTCATGTCGCAAATTCTTCATTGCCAGTTCTTTTGTTTCATTTTTATCGATTGAGTTTGGTAATTGATTTTAAAAAGCAAGCTATCTTAATTAGCCTAATAGTAGAAACAAATAAAGAGTTATTAAAAATTTATAGTAAAGCGCAGCAAAAATTATCTGATATTATTGCTTTGCTTTCTACTGACATACTAGACACTATTTTATTAACATCAACAAATACAGTATCACCCATTGAGCTTGAAACTTCTGATGCTGACTTTATAAGCATGGTTAAAAAGGCAAAAGAAGCAATTTTACGTGGCGATGCATTTCAAATTGTTTTATCCAGATGTTTTAAACGTCGTTATTTTGCAACACCATTGGATATATACAAAACATTACGCAGTATAAATCCCGCACCATTTATGTTTTATTTTCCAATTGAATCCGGTGTTATTGTTGGTGCATCTCCAGAGCGATTGGTACGCGTTCATGATAGAACAATAACAGTTAACCCCATTGCAGGAACACGCAAAAAAACGCCAGACAAAACAAATGAAATGATTTCACTTGATTTGCTATCCGATAAGAAAGAAGTAGCTGAACATATGATGCTTGTTGATTTGGCGCGAAATGATGTTGGCTCAGTCAGCGAGCCTAATAGCGTCACAGTGAAAGAATTTCTACAAGTAAAGCATTATTCGCATGTTAGTCATATTGCATCGACAGTCACAGGAAAGTTACAGAATGAATATGATGCGCTCGATGCATTGATTGCAGCATTTCCAGCTGGCACATTAAGTGGTGCGCCTAAAATTCGCGCTATGCAACTGATTGATGAATTAGAAACCTCTCGTCGTGGATTATATGGCGGTGCTATTTGTCGATTTGATTTATTGGGCAATTTAGACAGTTGCATTGCAATACGAACAGCACTGCTGCAAAACGGTATCGCAACTATTCGAGCAGGCGCTGGCATTGTTCATGATTCAAATCCAGCCAATGAAGCACAAGAAACGTTTTATAAAGCTCAATCAATGCTAGATACAATTGCCAAGGCCGATGGAGAATAATATGTTACTAATTATCGATAATTACGATAGTTTTACCTATAATTTATACCAAACAGTTGCGCCGTTTTATAAAACAGTACGCGTTATTCGTAATGATAAAACAACAATTGAAGACATAAAAAAAATGAATCCTGCTGGAATTATTTTATCACCAGGTCCTGGTCGTCCAGAAAATGCGGGTATTTGCGTTGATCTTATTCGCGAAATGGTTAACAGTGGGATTGCTCGAATTCCCTTATTGGGTGTTTGTCTTGGTCATCAAGCTATTACGATCGCCTTAGGCGGGCAGGTTATTCAATCAAAAGAAATATGTCATGGGAAAGATGATTTAATTTTTCATCATCAGGCGGGAATTTATCATAATCTGTCATCTCCATTTAAGGCGGGACGTTATCATTCGTTAATTACTGAACGTGAAACATTGCCATCTGAATTGATTATTGATGCCGAAAATAAGCATCAATTGATTATGGGGATACACCATCGTGACTTACCATTATATGGCGTGCAATTTCATCCCGAATCCATTTTGACACCCGATGGATATTTGTTATTGCAAAATTTTGTAGCGCTATGCACCAAATCAGCCGAGGATTTTTAATGATATTAAAATTGTGTATAGAAAAATTAATGCACAGTGAAAATTTAGAAAGTACTTTGTGTGAAAAAGTGCTTGATGAATTATTGGATCCAGCAGCTAATCCTTTGCAAATTGCTGCCCTTTTGGTATTGCTGCGCACAAAAGGTGAATCAGTAGATGAATTATCTGCTTTTGTAAATGCATTGCGAAAAAAAATGATTTCGATATCAACAGATCATCCTGTTTTAGATATTGTTGGAACGGGTGGTGATGGATTACAGTCAATCAATATTTCAACTGGGAGCGCGATACTAGCAGCCAGCTGCGGTGTTAAAATAGCCAAGCATGGTAATCGTTCAGTGTCATCGCTGACAGGTTCTGCCGATGTGCTGGAAGCACTGGGTGTGAACATACAATTAACACCTGAAAAAATCAGAAAAAGTATTGACACCATTGGCATTGGATTTTTTTATTCACCCAATTTTCATTCAACAACGCAGGCATTAAAATCATTGCGAAAACAATTAAATGTTCAAACTACTTTTAATATTTTAGGGCCATTATTAAATCCTGCTGACGCGAAACATTTTATTTTAGGTGTGTACGATGAAAAATTATTACCCATTATGGCGGATGTCCTAATTCAAACAGGATGCGATCGATCAATGGTCGTGCATGGCATGGGACTGGATGAAATAAGCTGTGTCGGTACGACAAAAATGATTGAGGTAAATAAACAGAAAAAAATTGAATATATAATCGATCCAGTAGCGCTGGGATTAAAGCCATGCTTGATAGCAGATTTGCGTGGAGGTGATGCAAAAATGAATGCGCATCTACTATTAGAAACATTCAAGGGTAAGCGAGGTGCAATTGCAGACACGCTTATTTTAAATGCGGCTGTTGCATCCTATCTGTATGGCTTGGGCTCATCCATTTCTGAATGCGTCATCAATGCAACTGAAAAATTATATAATGGCTCCGCATTGACTTTGTTAAATAGCTGGATTGAGTTTTCTCATGAACAATAAATTAGAATCTATCATATTGCAAAAACAGCGTGAAATTGCGCTTTTAAAGCAGCTTATTTCTGAAAATAAAAAACATCCCATTGCACAAGTCTTGGCAGGTCAATTGCACCATGAATCTTCCTGCTTATTCAAAAATGCATTGCGATCATCGTCACTTTCTATCATTGCAGAAATCAAACGCAAATCACCCAGCAAAGGAATGATTGCACCAATCGCTGATCCCGTTGATCTTGCTCAACACTATATTTCAGGTGGCGCCAATGCATTATCAATTCTAACTGATACCGTCTTTTTTGGCGGTCATATTGACGATTTATCAATAGTGGCAAATGCAATCAAATCAGAATCTATTCCTATTTTGCGAAAAGATTTTATTATTAATTCTATTCAAATCGCAGAAGCCTATGTTGCAGGTGCGAGCGCTGTTTTATGTATTGTTGCAATACTGGGTAAAAAAATAAAACAGCTGCTTGAATTTGCGCGTTTAATTAATATTGATGTATTGGTTGAAATTCATAATGACAACGAATTAAAAATTGCCTTAGATTGCGGCGCAGAAATTATTGGGGTAAATAATCGTAATCTTAAAACGTTTGATGTCGACACAAATCGTGCGCTAGCAATAATAGACAAAATACCTCGCGAGATTATTAGCGTTGCAGAATCAGGTATTACCAATCCTGCTTTAGCACAGCAGTATTATCAAGCAGGATTTGATGCTGTATTAATCGGTGAAACATTAGTAACATCAGAAGAACCAAGAAAATTTATAGAGAAATGCCGTAGAGAAATATCGTGATGAGTAATTGTATTATTAAAATTTGTGGGATTTGCGATCCTATTATTGCTGAAAAAACAGCGAAATTGGGTGCCAATTTTATTGGGATTATTTTTCACTCAGCATCACCGCGCTTTGTTAATTTGCACACCGCAGCTTTAATTTCTAAAGCAGTGAAAAAAGCAGGTGCATTACCAGTCGCTATTTTTGTTAATCATACTAACGATGACATGCAGACTATTTGCGAGGCAACTGATATTCAGATCGCTCAACTGCATGGCGATATTGCGCGCGCATATTGCCATTTACTACCAACACAATACACAAAAATTTATGTTAAACATATTTCAGATCAAGGCGAGTTAGAATCTGATCATAAATTAAAATATTTAGATCCTGATCGTGATTTCATTTTAATTGATCATCAAAACCCGGGTCTGGGTAATCAAATTAATTGCCTAAAGCTTAACTACAACCTGCCATTTAAATGGATATTAGCAGGCGGTTTAACGCCACTCAATATTGCAACAAAAATACATGATTTAAGACCCAATGGCATTGATGTATCCAGCAGTGTTGAATCATCCAGAGGAAATAAAGATATTTTATTAATACAAGAATTTATTGCTGCAGTGCGAGGATATCATGCTAAATAAAACAGTAACTCCTGGTCGATATGGTGAATTTGGCGGAATTTATGTTCCTGAAATCTTGATGGAGCCTATTAATGAGCTGATTTCAAGTTGGAATAATGCCAAATATGATCCCGCATTCAAGGAAACACTAAATACGACATTAAAAAATTATGCAGGAAGACCAACTGCGTTAACAGAAATTCCATTATTTTCTAAAATAATTAATGGCCCTAGAATTTTTTTAAAGCGCGAGGATCTCTTGCATACTGGCGCGCATAAATTAAATAATGCATTGGGGCAGTGTTTATTAGCAAAAAAAATGGGAAAGACACGCGTTATTGCTGAAACAGGCGCAGGTCAACATGGGGTTGCAACTGCTGCTGCTTGTGCGCGCCTCGGGCTAACTTGCGTGATCTATATGGGCAGTACAGATATGCAACGACAGGCGCCTAATGTCGTACGTATGCAGCTAATGGGCGCAACAGTGATTCCTGTGACCAATGGTTCCGCAACCTTAAAAGACGCTGTTAATGAAGCATTGCGTGATTGGTCAGAATCATTTGTTGATACACATTATTGTTTGGGATCAGCATTGGGTCCGCATCCATTTCCTGAAATGGTCGCCGAATTTCAAGCAGTCATAGGACGTGAATGTTTTGAGCAGTGTCAGCTGCACATTCGTCGTAATCCTGATTTGCTGATTGCCTGTGTTGGTGGTGGTTCCAATGCAATTGGTTTGTTTTCCGCATTTCTCGACGATAAAAAAGTAGACATGATTGGCGTGGAGGCAGGTGGGCATGGGAAACAATCGGGGGAACATGCGGCACGATTTTATCATCCTACTTGCGGAGTTTTGCATGGTAGTTATACCTACGTGCTGCAAGATCAAAACGGACAAATTGCTAACACAGCGTCGATTTCAGCTGGACTAGACTATCCCGCCGTAGGTCCTCAGCATGCACAGCTTTTTAAAGAAAAGCGTGTTAGTTATGTCTCCGTTAGCGACGACGAGGCATTAAATGCACTGAAATTATTGGCCCGCACTGAAGGGATAATATGCGCTTTGGAATCAGCTCATGCATTGGCGCATTTAATTAAAATTGCGCCCACACTTCAAAAAAATCAGTGCGTTGTTGTTAATTTATCAGGTCGTGGCGATAAAGATCTGTCTCAGCTAATAGAAATAGAAAGAAAGGCGATATAAAATGAAAACACAATCACGCATAGAAAAATTATTTCGTCATGAAAAAGCATTTATTGGATATTTAACGGCGTGCGATGGCGGCATGCAACGTACTTTGGATGCAGCGTTGGCGTTAATTAAGGGCGGTGTTAATTTATTAGAAATCGGCATGCCATTTTCCGATCCTGTCGCCGATGGACCTGTTATTCAACGTGCTGCGGAACGATCATTAGCGGCCGGAACAACGCTGCAAGATGTTTTACTGCTCGCGAAAAAAATTCGAAAACACAGTGATATTCCCCTTGTTTTATTTAGTTATATAAATCCAATATTGTCAGCCGTGCGATTTAATTTTTTTCAGGATGCAAAAAATGCAGGAATAGATGGAATTATATTAGTGGATTGTCCATTAGAAGAATCGATATTAATTCATCACCAGTGTAGGCAAAATAATATTGCGCTGATCAATGTTGTAGCGCCTTCTACATCATTATCGCGAATCAAAAAAATTGATTCGGTATCAGAAGGATTTTTATATTACGCATGCAGAAAAGGAGTCACAGGTGTAAAAAATTTATTACCTGATGATTTTGACAAAAAAATACAGGCCATAAAATCAGCGGTCCATTTACCTGTTGTTGTCGGATTCGGTATTTCAGATCGCAAGATGTGTAGCAATGTTTTAAAATATGCCGATGGCGTAGTCATCGGTTCGCTATTTGTTAAAGCACTAGAAGATGGGATAATTCCATCTGACTTATCAACCATTGCGCGACAATTACTGTCAACTGAATTATACTGTAACGCATCATGAAGGATGATACATTATGAGTCAACCCTACAGCTACGAAGCCCGTCTCAAAGAAAAAATGAAAGCCTTGCGTTGGCAAAAAATGCACTTAGATCCTCTGCTTGTTTTTGGCTTGATTTTACTATCCATTGTTGGCTTATTCGTTTTATATAGCGCAAGCAATGGCGATCAATTGGTTGTCAAAAAGCAAGGATTGCATTTAATTATTTCTTTTGTTTTGATGATCATAGCAGCTCAGATTTCGCCCCAACGCTATAAACAATGGGCGCCCTGGCTATATTTTATAGGTTTGTTTTTCTTGATCGCTGTTTTGCTCATCGGCAAAGTGGATCACGGCGGTAGACGCTGGATATCATTTGGCTTTTTCCGTTTTCAACCCTCAGAATTAATGATTTTGGCCATGCCCATGATGCTAGCATGGTTTTTTGATGACCGGCCCTTGCCGCCCATTAATCGCAGCATTTTCTTTGCTCTGCTATTTATCTTTATTCCCGCAGGCCTAATTGCAAAAGAACCTGATTTAGGCACAGCTATTGTGGTTTCGCTCGCTGGCTTTTTTGTGTTGCTATTAGCTGGCATGCGTTGGCGATTAATCGGTATTTTTCTAGGTGCTTTGGCGCTAGCCTCGCCTTTAATTTGGCATTTTATGCATACCTATCAAAAAGATCGGATCCTTACTTTTTTAAATCCAGCGCGCGATCCATTAGGCAAAGGCTATCACATTATTCAATCTAAAATTGCGATTGGTTCCGGCGGATTTTTAGGGAAAGGCTTTATGCATGGCACGCAATCTCATCTTTCTTTCTTGCCCGCGCACACGACCGATTTTATTTTTGCTGTTTCAGGTGAAGAGTTCGGTTTAATCGGCTGTACGCTCATTTTATTGATTTTTTTAGGATTATTTGCGCGCTGCTTATGGATCAGTATTCGCGCGCAAAATAGCTTTACCAGATTACTTTCTGGCAGCCTAGCTTTTACATTTATTGTATCTGCCGTGATTAATTTAGGCATGGTTGTGGGCATTTTACCGGTCGTTGGCGTACCCTTGCCATTGGTTAGCTATGGCGGCAGCGTAATGATGATACTCATGATTAATTTCGGTATCATTATGTCTATACAAACGCATCGACGACTATGGGCTAGTTAGATAAAAATAGATAAATAAGGGAATTAATTATGACAAAAAAACTGCTGCTGATTATTTTTTTAAGCTTATTTTCTGCTGCTATTTTTGCATCAACATCTTCTGTAACGCCTTCTACTCAGGCGCAAAAAAACAATGAAATTAATTTGTTGGTTTCAAAGTATCATTTTAAGCGCGCAGAAATAAATAATTTATTTGCGCAAGCTAAAAAAGATCCCAAAGTAATCGCTTGCATGACCAAACCCGCTGAAAAAGGCTCATGGAAATCCTATCAAAACTTTTTTGTAACACAGGCGCGCATTGACAATGGCGCAACGTATTGGCATGAACATCGTGCGGCTTTGGCTCGCATGCAAAAAAAATACGGCGTAACGCCTGGAATCGCCGTTGCGATTATTGGTGTTGAAACAGCTTACGGAACTCATATGGGAAAGTATCCTGTGTTTAATACTTTGTACACACTGGCTTTTTACTATCCCAAGCAAGCGCATTTCTTTCAACAAGAGCTAGCACTCTATTTAGTACTAGCACGCAATAATCACTTGCCCATCACCACGCTAAAAGGCTCTTATGCAGGCGCTGTTGGTATTCCACAGTTTATGCCTAGCAGCTATTTGCATTACGGCGTGCCTGGTGGTGATTACAAAACCGTTAATTTATTTACCAATAATAACGATGCGATTGCAAGCATTGGGAATTATTTAAAATTAGCAGGCTTTAAGAAAAATCACTTCAAAGCTATTTTGGCTTACAATCACAGCACCTCTTATGCAACTGTGGTGACCGAATTAAGCAAGGCTATTAAAAAGCAATATCAGCATGAATACGCTACAAGAAGCTGAGCACGCGCATCGCCAAGGAAATTGCGCGCTTGCCAAAGCGCAGTATGAAAAATATTTAATTGAGCATCCATGCGATGCCGAAGCTTATCACGCCTTCGGCATTTTATTGGCGCAGCTCAAAGAATATGACCAGTCATTGGAAAAAATAAACCGCGCGATTGCTTTAAAACCTAATCAAGATAATTTTTATAATAATCTAGGTAATGTTTTTTTGCATTTGAAGCTATACGACAAAGCATCAGAAGCCTATAAAAAAGCCATTAAAATAAATCCGCATTATGCCGCTGCTTATAATAATTTAGGTACTATTTTTTACAGACAAGAAAAATATATTGCTGCCGAGAAATCATATCAAAAAGCAATTGAATTGCGAGATAATTATATTGATGCCAATAATAATTTGGTTTTGGCGCGATTTCAACTGGGAAAATTTTATTTTAAAAATAATGATTTTATCAAAGCAATTGGCTATTTTGAATGGGTATTAACGCAACATAAAAAATTACCGGAGATCAATCAGCATTTAGCCAATAGTTATTTAGGTCTGGGAGATCATGAAAAAGCGCTCAATTATTATTTTAGGCAAATCACCGAATCACCATTAGCTGAAGCGTATTATAATATTGGCGTCCTGCTGGCGCGACAAGAAAAATTAAATGACGCGGTGCATTATTTTAAAAAAGCGGATGAGCAAGATCCCGGCAATATTGATACACAATTAAACCTGGGTGCTATTTGCTTAAAGCTAAATAAAATGGATCAAGCGGTTTTATACTACCAACAAGCAAATCAGCTTGAGCCGAATAATGCTGAAATTGCCCATATTCTCTCAGCATTAACGCAAAATTCAATTTCACTCAAGGCACCTACAGAATATTTAACGCATCTTTTTGACCACTATGCGAGTCATTATGATCAGCATCTGACAAAAATGCTGCATTATGATGTTCCTGCGATATTACTTAAAAAAATCGAACTTGAATACGCGCCTGCGCCAGCTAGCCTGCGAATTTTAGATTTGGGCTGCGGCACCGGTTTGGCAGGTGAACAATTTAAGCAATATGCGTCAAAGCTTATCGGTATTGATATTGCAGATAAAATGATTACAATTGCAAGATCAAAAAATATTTACGATCAATTAATTACGGGCGATATTGAATCTACAATAGTAGATTTTGTTAATATTAATTTAATCATCGCTGCAGATGTGTTTACTTATATAGGCGATCTTGATTTGATTTTTTCGCGTGTTTTTAATGCGCTAATAAAAAATGGGTTATTTGTATTTTCTGTTGAGCGCTGTTTTGACCAAGATTTTATTCTCCAGCCGTCGATTCGTTATATGCACAGTAAAAATTACCTGCAAGAATTAGCTTTGCGGCATGGTTTTACCATCAAAATACTCGACAATGCTATTTTACGACAACAGCAAAATAAACCGGTCGAAGGGTATGTAGTACTTTTAGAAAAATAAGGTACAATAAATCAGATATTCATCAAAACAGGATGTCCGCGATGGATCAAAATACTTATGTATCAGTTGGCATGACTATTGTAATTATTGCTAGCATTGTCGCGATGGCCTTTTATTGCCTTACTTTGTATCGATTGCTGCAAAAAATCCCTTCAGAAAATCACCGATTTCCAAGCTGGTTTGTATGGATGTTCCTTGTTCCCATCGTTGGAATCGTTTTTCAATGGATGATGCTGCCCTTTGGAATTCCGGCGACATTAAAAAAATACTTTGCCAATAATCCCGAAGCGCTTTTAAAAGCAAGGCTGTTGTTTAAAATTGGTCTGGCACAAGTGATTATTATCACAGTAGGTGCGTTGGCTCTGCCGCCGATTGATCGCGGTTTCGCATTCCTGGGTATTGCGCTGTGGATTTGGTATTGGGTTATTGCGGTGAAATTCAAAAATCGATTTTTGAAATAAAAAACCCTCTCCCAAAAACGAGAGAGGGAAACAGTTTAGTTGCCTGGTTTTGTTAATTGATTTCCGACGACTGCGCCACCAACACCGCCAATAACAGCGCCTGTTGTACCGCCGACCAATCCACCTAACGTGCCGCCGACTGCTGCGCCCGCGCCGGTTCCAAGCGCTTGCTTGCTACAAGCCGTTAAGCCTAGTGCAGAAATAGTTAATAATAAAATAATCGATTTTTTTATATTTTTCATAAGATTAATCCTTTAATCAGAGAAATTAATTGAAGTTCGTTAAGTGGCAATAAAACTACTGCCACTTAAGCAGTATAGCAGATTAGCTTTTTTGCATCGCTTCAGATTGCTTCAATGTTTTTCCAGGTGCAGTCAATGAGCCGCCAACGATGTTTTGGCAAGTACCTTTCATCACAAACATCCACTCGCTACGTTGGCCGTCTTTAACGGATTGTGCAGCACAAGCATGCTTTGCTGTACCGCAGTCATTTTTACCCTTTTTAGCAATGCCATAGCAGGCTTCAACTGGGCATTTAGATTTCGATGACGCAGCAGCCATGGCATGCGTAGTAATACCCGCAGCGCCCATCGCCAAAGTTGTTGCCAAAATAACGCGGGCTGTTTTTGCTTTCATTTTCATTTCACTTTCTCCTAATAATTTGATCAAGGGGGATTAAATATCGACAACATCATGCTATCATATTGATAAATCATTTCAAAACGGAAACTCAACTATGCTGCCCTGCTTCGCTTTTTTTATCCGTCCCTTTATTCGCGCATTTGAAGCATTAACACCGCTCGGAGATTTATTGGCTCGGATTTGGGTTGCCCAGATTTTCTTTCGCTCAGGTTTGGTTAAAATAGACTCCTGGTCAACCACCATGATTTTATTTCAGCATGTTTACAATGTGCCTATCATGTCACCCTTTGTTGCCGCTGTTTTTGGAACAGCCGCTGAATTAATCTTGCCTGTTCTATTGGTACTAGGATTAGGTGGACGCATTAGTATATTTATATTCTTTTGTTACAATATTATTTGCATGGTTTCTTATCCTTTCTTGTGGACAACACCAGGCATCGCAGGATTAGAACAGCATATTAACTGGGCTTTGTTATTAATGCTATTGATGTTCCATGGCTCAGGAAAATGGTCCTTGGATTATCTAATCCGCCTGTATCACGGACATCATTTAATTCGACCTATTGATAGATAATAAATGATAGATAATTAATATTAGGGTTGTTTTAACTGCTGATAAACAACACTGCCGAACTGTTTCGTTTTTTTATCTGTAATCACAAACGAATATCGGCAAGTATAAAGCCCTGTTATTTTTGACGCATAAGGCGTCTCAAGCTGAATCGATATTTTTGATTTATCCACATGTTTATTAAAGCATAATGGCGTTGAAGAAGGAGAGCTCAAGCGGTATGCATAAGCGGGATATATCTCACCATTTGAAATAATCGAAATCGATTCCTGAAAACCAAAAGCCATTTTCTTAAGACGCAACGTACAAAACCCATCTAATTGAGGCATTCTGGTAGCGGTTTGCTGCGAAACAATAGCGGCAGAAGGACACGCTACTTGCGTTTCAGCATAAAGATTAGCGCAAAAAGCAAAAGAAAGGCACGATAAGACAACACTCCTGATTTTCACTGCTCAAACCTCCCTGGCTAATTTAATTCGTTAAGCAATATTAGCATAGTGGGGATTGATAGAAATTGCCAGTAATTTGCTAAGGGCTAAGCAGTGGCCGGAAAAATGAAAAAGGAATCCGCTTATTTCGCCTTGATTACAAGGCTACATGCGCGGTTCCTTCAAACCAATAGCAAATTAAAATTGCAGGCTTTGTATTGGTGCTTTTTCTGTTGCGGCGCTATTAGGACCAGAGAATAAAAGGCCAGCCATTAATTTTTTAAGACTAGCTTCAAATTCTTTGATATCATTAACTGAATTTTTTGAAAATACCGCCTCCCCAAATGTTTCTTGCAATAACTTTCTTGCCTTCAAGCTTTGCGGTGTTTTAAAGTAACCGATTAATTGCGCAGCTGAATGCGTATCACCTGGTGCACGGGAAAACAATCCAATGGAAAATCTTTTTTGTTGAACAGTTTTAATCAGATTTTCAAACTGAGCTTTCAATTCGTTTAAATTAATATCATCTGGTTTTATAAAGTGCTCATAAAAAATAATATTAATTGATAGCAAGACTTCATTTATTTTTTCTTGCTTTTTTTGATACATGTTTTCAGCATGTCGGCTTATTCTTAGAAAATCGTTTTGCGATAATGTTAATTCAATATTCGGTATTGTAAAACCCATGATTGTTGATGTGGTGTTTATTGAACTTTTTAAGGCTGGATATTTAAAAGTTGCATTAGTTGAAAATAAATCTCTTAGTGCTGGGTCGCGGATACAATCCAATTGAATTTTATCTAATGCTTCCAGGGCAAATTTTGGAACAGATTCATCAGAATCGTTTAATTTCTCAAGTATTTCACCTAGATAGATTTTTTGATTTTCGGGGGAGAGATTTTCGGGGGAGATATAAAGAAATAACGCTGCTAATTCTTCCAAACCGCTTATTCGAGTGCAACTCTCTGAAGCCATTAATTTTTCGAGTATTGCGCGAGATATTTTATCAAAATTAATTTTTTGATCTTCAGAGGAAAGATAAGGTAATATAGCGATCAATGCATTCAGGGGGTTTTCATTAACATTCTGTTCAGGATCGCCAAATTTTTCAAGTATTTTTTCCATACCGATTTTTTGATTTTCGCGAGAAAGGTGCGGAAATTCATTACCCAATATTCGCGCAGCATTGAATCGACAACAATAATCAGAATAATCTAATCTCCTGAGGATTGCCTTAAAAGGACTTTTTTGATCTTCAGGCGAGAGGTAAAATAACGCATCGCCCAATCCTTTCAGGCCAGAAACATTATAAAACGGCCCAGAATAATAACTCAATTGATGAAACCTTGCAGTTAGGTATGTTTCTTTATTTTCAGGGGAAAGATAAGGGAAAATCGCGCCCAATGCTCCAAGAGAATCGTCATCAGCAAATTCGCAAAAGGCATTACGCGCCGCATTAATTTTACTTAAGCAAATTTCCTGATCCTCAGAAGAGAGATAGGGAAATACAGCGCCCAATGTTGTTAGGGCAGCTTTCTCTATAAATCCGTAATCCCTCCTCCATGGCCGATTGCATATTCGAGCGAAGCAATTTTTTCGATCCTCGGAAGAGAGATAAGGAAATATATTGCTTAATACTTGCAATGCATCAATTCTATAATAAGCATTGGTGGAATCGTATAATCTGCTAAGCATTATATCCAAGCAATTTTTTTTACCCTTAGAAGAGAGATATGGAAACATGCCGCTCAATACACCAAGAATGAACTCCCAATTTTTATACATCGGATTTTGATTATTGCATCTTGATTTTTTCAGCACCTCAGAAACAACTAATATTTTATGATGCCTTTTCAAGTAGGAAAAATAGACCAGGAAATATGGAAGGGTCTGAGGCTCTGCTGATTTTAATAAAAGGTGAATATGCTGGAATAACTTTTTGCTGAGTTTTTCCGGAATTTCTCCGTGCTGAGAAATAATATTTTCAAGCAGAACTTTTAGCTTAAGAGCATTGGGTGAATAGGGTGATAATAAAACAGTACGAATTAAATCATCATCTAATGCTTGAAAAAAACGACCCTGTCTAATTAATTTTTCTTGAAGAGCAATACTGACTGGTGTTCTCGGCACTGCTTTGATAATGTTCTGTAATGTCAATTTTCTTGTCGCGGCAAGTTGACCATGTGTTTTTAAGATTGATTTATAAAAACTAACTATTGATTTGAAATCAAGAAAAGAAAATATCACAGGAAATGGATCAATTGCTGTCGCAGCCATTCTCAGTATATTTGATGAAAAATCTAATTTAATATTTTTTGGAATAACAGCTTTTTCTGTGCGCATAGGTATTAATTACCATAAAATTACTCAGAAAAGAGGATACCACAGCCACTAGTTTAATTCTGTTTTTTTGGTCGAAATATGCTCATTTAATCATGTCTTAAGGAATCTTGGCAAAAATGCTGCGATTTGCGCATGCAATACATTGATTTAACCAGTCGCATGAAAAAAGAATCCGCTTATTTCGCCTTGAGTACAAGGCTTTGCGCGCGGCTCCTCCGGTGCCAATAGCAAGTTAAGACAGTAGTTTTTGTTTTATTTCAGCAATTTCAAAAAAGCGTCTTCATCTAAGCACATCACCCCTAATTTTTGCGCTTGGGTATATTTGCTACCGGGTGACTCGCCCACAATTAAATAATCTGTTTTATTCGAAACAGATCCAGAGACTTTTGCGCCTAATGCTTTAAGTTGATCAGCTGCGCTGTCTCGACTCATACTGGATAAAGCGCCCGTAATAACAAATGATTTTCCAAATAAGGGCAACGATTTTTTTTCAGATGCTGAAATTTCAGACCAATGAATACCTGCTGATACTAGTTTTTGAATTAATTCTTGGTTATGCTTTTCACGAAAAAATGCAACAATATGTTCTGCCACAACAGGGCCTATATCATGAATATTTTGCAGTGATTCTAAATCGGCTTTTTGTAATTTTTCAATCGTTTGAAATTCTTCCGCTAAAATACTGGCAGTTGCCTCACCCACTTCTCGAATACCCAGCGCAAATAAAAACCGTTGTAACGTTGTGTTTTTACTTTTTTCAATGGCGTCTAATAAATTATCCGCTGATTTTTCGCCTAATCTTGGCAGCGCAATTAAATCTTGTTGTTTTAAAAAATATAAATCAGCCACGTTGTGAATTAAGTTATGATCAGATAATAGATCCACTATTTTATCGCCCAAGCCATCAATATCCATTGCGCGACGAGAGGCAAAATGTTTTATAGATTCTTTTAATTGCGCAGAGCACACTAAACCGCCCATACAACGCAACACGGCCTCGCCTTCTTCTTTGATGACAAAAGACCCGCAAACAGGGCACGCTGTTGGCATTTTTATTTTATGTGTTTTGTCGGGGCGTTTTTCAAGGATTACTTTAACTACTTCTGGGATGACATCGCCCGCACGTCGAATAATAACCGTGTCACCCACGCGAATATCTTTGCGGTTAATTTCATCAAAATTATGCAGTGTGGCATTGCTAACCATAACGCCCGACACTAAAACAGGCTTTAATCGTGCAACCGGTGTGATCGCACCCGTGCGACCTACTTGATATTCTACTTTTTCTATTTGCGTGATCTTTTCTTCTGCAGGAAATTTATGCGCCACCGCCCATCGTGGTGCGCGCGACACAAAGCCCAGCTGTTCTTGTAAATTTAAATCATTGACTTTATATACTACGCCGTCTATTTCAAATGCTAGTTTATCTCTTATTTTAAGGATGTTTTGATAATATTGCTCGCAAGCAGAAATTCCTGCTGCGACTTTTGTTTCTTTTGAAACGGGAAATCCCCAGGTTTTTAATTTTTCCAAAATAGCACTGTGCTTGTTGAAATAATTTTTTTTATCTAATATCACCAAAGCATAGGCATTAAAATTCAATGGCCTTTGCGCTGTGATAGTAGAATCCAATTGTCGCAGACTGCCTGCAGCGGCGTTTCTCGGATTGGCAAATATTTTCTCGTTATTTTTTGCGGCCAATTGATTTAATTTTTCAAAGCCTGCAATAGGCATAAAAATTTCGCCGCGCACTTCACATTTTTCAGGATAATTATCGCTCATTAATTTTAATGGGATACTTTTAATGGTCCTGACATTTTCTGTTACGTCTTCACCGACTTGTCCATCACCACGCGTTGCGGCAGTGATTAATTCGCCTTTCTCATAATGCAAACTGATCGCAACACCGTCTAATTTTGGCTCACAGACAAATTCTATTTCATCACTGCTTTTTAAATATTTTTGAATGCGCTCGTAAAAATTCGTTAATTCCTCAGAATCAAAAACATTGTCTAAAGAAAGCATCGGGATGTGGTGCGTGATCTGCTGAAATTCATCGAGCGCTTTTGCACCGACACGCTGCGTTGGTGAATCATGCGTAATTAACTCAGGGTTTTCTGACTCTAGTTTTTGTAACTCGCGAAATAAAATATCATATTCTGCATCTGAAATAATAGGGTCATCCAAAACATAGTACCGGTGATTGTGATCGCGCAGCGCTGCCCTTAATTTATTAATTTTTGCTTGATTTGAAGCTTGATTTGAAGCTTGATTTGACATAAATACACTCAGTTTTGCAGCTGAGCTTAGTATAACAAAAGCATAAAAGATATGTTAAGTTTATGGTGTCTTATAATAAATATTGCCGGTTTGTGGATGAATCTTATCGGCAATTGAAAAACTGTACTGACATTCGTACTTTCCATCTTTTGTTGTTATTGCAGTTGGAGTTAAGGGTGTTACTGTAATTGTCGGAACATTTACTTTGCCATTGATAACTGTAAAGCACATGGGCGTAGATTTGTTATTGGTTGGCGGATAGGCATATCCCGAATATGAAACTGGCGAGCCAATCACAATCGGGCCCGTAAATCCATAGGCAGTTTTATTGGTGTATTTTATGCAATAAGAATTAAATCTAGGTAGATTAGTTAGATTATTCGTGCTTGCGCTTATTGTAACTGAAGGGCAAACCAGTGACTCAGCCGCATACAGATTAGCGCATAAAATCAATGGGATACACGATAAGATTAAAATATTGGTTTTCATTGAGAATTTACCTTTATGTAATATATGCAATATCTCACCATAACAAAAATAAGTGCACAATGTCAAATTTGCTAAAGCTACGCTTTAAACCAGTTGTCGAGCTGAAGAGGTTTAATTCGTTCAAAATGCTTTGCATTGTTTGTTACCAAAACTGCATTATTAGCAAGCGTTATGCTTGCAATCATGAGATCCATATCGGCCAAAATACGCCCCTGCTTTTTCAGCTTCACTTTTTGCTCTGCAAATATCACTGACGCATCATGCGAAAACTCATGAATAGTCATTTCTGACAAAAAATAGCTAATTTTTTTTAAATTTTGTTCTTTTTTAGATGAATTACAGGCACCATACAGCAACTCAGTTTTGTTAATAATGTATGAATTTGTCAATACTAACTTAGCTTCCTGCAATAGTCATTTGATCAATTAAAATAGAGCCGGTGCGAATGCTGCCGCGAGTATCGGTATCATTGGCAATTTCAACAATGCCCGCCAGCATATTTTTTAAATTACCTGCGATGGTAATTTCCTCAACGGGAAATTGAATTTCGCCATTGTCAATCCAAAATCCAGCGGCGCCGCGAGAATAATCGCCGGTTGTAATATTAGTGCCCTGCCCCATTAATTCTGTCACCAATAATCCGCGACCCATTTTTTTAAATAGCTCTTTTAATGAGTGATTCGTATGCGTAATGGATAGATTATATATTCCACCTGCATTACCCGTTGATCTTAGGTTTAATTTTCGCGCTGAATAACTTCCCAAAACATAGCTGACTAATTCGCCGTTTTTAATATAATCTACATTTTTCGTCGCGACGCCTTCGCTATCAAATGGTGCGCTGCCCATAGCTGAGAACAAATGCGGTTCTTGAGCTATGTTAATAAATGTCGGAAAAATTATTTTTCCAATTGAGTCTACCAAAAAAGAAGCTCTGCGATACAAGCTACCACCACTGATCGCCGCAATAAAAGAACCCAATAAAGATTTGGCAACGGATGCTTCAAAAATAACAGGGCAAGATTGTGTTTTAATAGAGCGTGAATTTAATCGCGCAATCGTTTTTTCAGCCGCTTTTTTTGCAATTAATTCAAAATTTTCTAAATCCGCAGGATTGCGGGAAACAGTGTAATCACTGTCTGTTTGCATTTTATTATTGAGAGATGCAACTACACTGCAACCAAAATTATGCGAGCTTGTCTGATATTCGCCAATAAATCCCAATGTGTTTGCTAAAATATGCTTTCCACAATACGTTCCAATGGATGCGCCTTCGCATTGTTGAATACGAGGATCAAAACTCAATGCTATTTTTTCAGCTGCAATCGCGCGCTCTATTGCCTCGGCTGGTGTTATTTCCCAGGGAAAATAAAGCTTGCAGTCAGGATAATGGATAGCGAGCTGATCTTTATCGGGTAAGCCTGAAAATAAATCAGGGTTCGCAAAGCTTGCAATGGAGCACGCTTTTGCAATGGCTTTGTCAATCGACTCTTCAGAAAAATCAGAGCTTGAAGCGCTGCCAGTTTGATGGTTAATATAAACAGTCACGCCAAAACTTTTTTCTAAATGATTTTCCAGTGTTTCAACATCTCCGTTTCGAACAGAAACAGAAAAACCATTTTCTTCTGAAATCCCAACCGATGCGGAATCAATATTTTGTGACTTTAATTTTTTTAAGGCTAATTCGACAACGGAGGAGATCATAATTTTAACTCTTTAACACAAGACGCGATTAATCGCGTCTCTAGGACTAATGCGCTTCGTTATATTTTGTTTTATTGGCTTTGGGAATAATGCGTTTTTTTATTTTCTTAATGTCCACTTGATCCCCTGCTTTAACTTTAACGCCTGCGGTGGGCAAACGCTGCAGTGCCAATTCAAAAACCTGATCAATCCAACGCACCGGATGAATGCTCAGCACATCTAATACTTCTTTTGGAATTTCTTTTAAATCTTTTTGATTTTCAAGTGGAATAATTACTGTTTTAATACCGCCGCGAAGCGCTGCTAATAATTTTTCTTTTAGGCCGCCAATCGGCAAGACTTCTCCACGTAAAGTAATTTCACCCGTCATCGCAACCGTTGCAAATACCGGAATTTGCATCATCGCAGAAACAATCGCTGTGCACATGCCAACGCCGGCGCTCGGGCCATCTTTAGGTGTCGCACCTTCTGGCACATGAATATGAAAATCGTGTTTTTGAAAAAAATCGGCATCAATGCCATACATCGGCGCGCGACTTCTAATCACGGTCATCGCAGCATGAATGGATTCTTGCATCACATCGCCTAAACTTCCGGTATGCAATAATTTGCCTTTGCCTGCAACAATTTGCGCTTCAATCGTGAGTAATTCGCCACCCACTTCGGTCCAAGCCAGACCAGTAACTTGGCCAATTTGATCGCGATCTTCAATTAAACCATGGCGGAATTTTTTCACGCCTAAATATTTTTCCAAGTTACGCGCTGTAATTTTAGTACGCGAGGCTTTTACTTTTTTCTTATCGCCTTGACGCGTTACTGCTAGGCGCACCACTTTACGTGAAATTTTAGAAATTTCTCGCTCTAAACTTCGCACACCGGCTTCTCTCGTATAATTTTGAATAATTTCACGAATAGCGCCTTCAGAAATATGCAATTCTTCTGGCTTTAAACCAGACTGTTCAGTTTGTCTTGGAATTAAATATTTTTCAGCGATATGCAATTTTTCTTCTTCTGTGTAACCCGGCAGGCGAATGACTTCCATGCGATCCAATAATGCAGAAGGAATATTTAAAGAATTAGCTGTTGCAATAAACATCACATCTGATAAATCATAATCGACTTCTAAATAATGGTCATTGAATTTATGATTTTGTTCTGGATCCAATACTTCAAGCAAGGCCGCTGCAGGATCACCGCGAAAATCCGCTGCCATTTTATCAACTTCATCCAGCATAAATAAAGGATTTTTAACCTTGGCGCGAATCATGCGCTGAATAATTTTTCCGGGCATAGCGCCGATGTAAGTGCGGCGATGTCCGCGAATTTCTGCTTCATCTCGCACGCCACCCAATGAAATACGCGCAAATTCACGACCCGTTGCATTCGCTATCGATTGACCTAATGAAGTTTTACCCACGCCTGGCGGACCCACTAAGCATAAAATAGGTCCCTTGAGCTTTTGAACGCGCAGCTGCACGGCTAAATATTCTAAAATACGCTCTTTCACTTCTTTCAAACCATAATGATCGGCTTCTAAAATTTCTTCAGCTTTTTTCAAATCAGAGGTAACCTTGGATTGCTCTTTCCAAGGAACTTGTAATAATGCTTCTAGATAATTTCGCGAAACGGTGGCTTCTGCAGACATCGGTGGCATCATGCGTAATTTATTCAGCTCCGCTGTTGCTTTATCTTTCGCTTCTTTTGGCATGCCTGCCGCTTCTATATTTTTTTCAATTTGTTTTAATTCATCAGCTGGCGTGCCTTCATCCAATTCGCCTAATTCATGCTGAATCGCTTTTAATTTTTCACTTAAGTAATATTGTTTTTGGCTTTTTTCTACTTGCTGCTTAACGCGACCTTGGACATTTTTTTCAACTTCCAGCAATTCTAATTCTTGCGCAATCAAACCATTTAATAAATTTAGGCGTTCTTTAACGCCAAAAGTTTCCAGTATTTTTTGTCTTGATTCGATGCTGACTGTTAAATGTGCTGCAACACCATCCGTAAAATTAGAAGGCACTTTGATATTGCGAATAGAAGTTAGAATTTCAGGTGGAATTTTTTTATTAGCTTTAGTGAGTCGCTCAAACTGCGCAACCACATTGCGCATTAATATGGTAATTTCCGCATCTTCTGCTTTTTCAACTTCCACAAAAGGTGAAACCAACGCAAGCATAAATGTTTTTTCATTGATAACGGAATTTAATTTTGCGCGAGAAACGCCTTCAACCAAGACTTTGACCGTACCGTCAGGCAATCGAAGCATTTGCAAAATAGTTGACACAGTGCCGATGGTAAATAAATCTTTTTCAGCAGGAACATCAATGGCAGGATCCTTTTGAGCCACCAAAAAAACTTGCTTGTCTTTGTTCATCGCATCTTCTAATGCTTTAATAGATTCTGCACGTCCGACAAAAAGAGGAATAACCATGTGCGGATAAATCACCACGTCACGCAGTGGAATAAGCGGCAAAGTCATTTCATCTGATGAAACAAATTCTGATTCTGATTTAGATGACATATTCTTTCCTTGTGATTGAGAAAATTACTCTATTCGCCAGCCAATTTTTTTTCATCGTTCTCATAAATATAAAGCGGCTTTGATTTTCCGCTAATAACGTTTTTATCGATGATAACGCGCTTTAAGCCATTCATCGATGGTATTTCATACATCAAATCTAGCAAAGCGTGCTCGACAATTGAGCGCAATCCACGCGCACCCGATTTGCGATTAATGGTTTGACTCGCAATTTCTTTGAGCGCTTCGTCACGAAACTCTATTTCCACGCCTTCAAATTCAAATAATTTCTTATATTGTTTAGTGAGCGCATTCTTAGGACGCGTTAAAATCTCTAGAAGTGCTTCTTCGCTTAATTCTTCCAGTACTGAAATAACAGGTAAACGACCTACAAATTCAGGAATCAAGCCGTATTTAATTAAATCTTGGCTTTCCACTTTTCTCACCACGTCGCTCGCATGCATTTTATCTTTTGATTTTACTTTCGCTGCAAAACCAATGCCGCTTTCATCGGTGCGCTGCTGAATAATTTTATCTAAATCAGCAAAAGCGCCGCCACAAATAAATAAAATATTCGTCGTGTCCACTTGCAAATATTCTTGTTGCGGGTGTTTACGTCCGCCTTGCGGTGGAATAGCTGCTGTCGTACCTTCAATTAATTTGAGCAATGCTTGTTGCACGCCTTCGCCTGAAACATCGCGCGTTAATGAAGGGCTATCTGTTTTACGCGCAATTTTATCAATTTCATCGATGTAAATAATGCCAGTTTGTGCTTTTTCTACATCGTAATTACATTTTTGCAATAATTTTTGAATAATATTTTCAACGTCTTCACCCACATAGCCCGCTTCAGTCAAGGTCGTTGCATCTGCAATGGCAAACGGCACGTTTAAAATGCGCGCCAGTGTCTGCGCTAACAATGTTTTACCCGAACCTGTCGGGCCAATTAATAAAATATTACTTTTTGACAGTTCAACATCGTTGGCTTGTGTTGCGCGATGACTTAAGCGCTTATAGTGATTGTACACGGCGACAGATAAAATCTTTTTAGCATCGTCCTGACCCACGACATATTGATTCAATTCATTGTGCAGCTCTTTAGGACTTGCTAATTGTGCTTTTATCTTGGGTGCCACATCCGCGATTTCTTCTTCGCGAATAATATCATTACATAAATTCACGCATTCGTTACAAACAAATACTGAAGGGCCTGCGATTAGTTTCTTAACTTCATGCTGGCTTTTTCCGCAAAAAGAACAATACAAAGTTTCGCTTTTAGGGGTGCTCGTAATATCGGTCATAAATTTACCTTATAGATCAATAAATTCTGGCTTAAAACTTATCTTACATTATAACCTGACTTTTATGCCAGACGCGACCCTAGGCTACTTCTCTAGACTACTTCTAGAGCATTGGCGCGACGATCAAAGACGGAGTCGATCAAGCCATAAGCTTTTGCTTCAGCAGGTGGCATAAAGTAATCGCGATTCGTGTCAATATTGATTTGATCAATTGATTGACCTGTATGATTTGCCAAGATCCCAGAAACCTGATCGGCCACGCGCTGCGTTTCTTTGGCGTGAATTTGAATATCAGTACCTTGACCTTGATAACCACCTGCGACTTGGTGAATCATCACGGTAGAATTGGGCAATGCGTGACGCTTGCCTTTGGTACCCGCAGATAACAAAAGCGCCGCAATGCTGGCTGCTTGACCAACACATAGCGTGCGAACATCAGGCTTAATGAATTGCATGGTGTCATAAATCGCAAGACCGGCCGTTACTACGCCGCCTGGCGAATTAATATAAAGCGAAATATCTTTTTCAGGATTTTCAGATTCTAAAAACAAGAGCTGAGCAATAACCAGGTTTGCCATATGCTCTTCAACCTGTCCCACCAAAAAAATAATTCGATCTTTTAGCAAGCGTGAATAAATATCATAAGCACGCTCACCGCGACCACTTTGTTCAACGACCATGGGCACTAAATTAGCGGTAAAATCCGTTTTTTTTGACGTCATAGTGATATTTCCTGTTATTTATTGCTTGTGGATCAATGCATCATAATTTTTCTTAACGGTCGAGACAGCCGCTTTCGCTAGCAAAGCCTCAACTGCTTGCTCTTCTAAAATATAGGCTTCAATTTCAGAACGCAAACGATCGTTTTTATTATACATTGAAATCACTTCAGCGGAATTAGGATGATTCGCCGCCATCTTTTCAATTTGCTTTTTCACGCGCTCTTGATCCACTGTAATGCCGCTTGCTTTGATAACTTCAGCTAATAACAACCCCAAAATAACGCGCTTTTTTGCTTCATCCACGAACATTTCACGCGCCATTGGCATCGCGTTCATTTGCGCTTCTGTCATGTTTGGATTAAAGCTGCGCATACGCTGACGCATCATGTGTTGCAAATTTTGAATCTCAGCGTCAATTAAAGCGCTGGGCGCTTCAATTATATTTAAGCCCATTAACTTATCAAAAACAGCTGTTTTTAAAGCTTGATGCGCCGCTTCTTCAATTTCAGCTTCCATTCGTTCTTTAATTTTTTTCTTGAGCTCATCTATTCCTGCATCAACACCCATTTTTTTAGCAAAAGCGTCATCCAAAGCTGGTAGCTTTGGCTCTTCAATGCTGTGAACCGTGATGGTAAATTCAACGGGTTTGCTACGCAAATTTTCGACATGGTATTCAGCTGGAAAAGAAATTTTGACGACTTTCGTTTCGCCTTTTTTAGCGCCAATCAGTCCATCTTCAAAGCCAGGAATCATGCTGTTTGAGCCTAGCTCTAATTTAGCATCCTTTGCGCTGCCGCGATCCAATGGTTTTCCATCCATCACGCCATCAAAATCAATCGTCAAACGATCGCCCAATTTTGCCGCACGATCCACTGCATGCCATTCAGCATGCTGTGTGCGCATTTTAATCAGCATATTTTCAACATCACTGTCGCTTATCTCACCTTCTGCGCGTTCGATCGCAACGCCTGATAAGTCTTTCAGAGCAACTTCAGGATAGGTTTCAAATGTGGCTTTATATTCAAATCCTTGGCCTTTTTTAAGGGCGGTGGGGTCAAAATCAATACTCGGCAAACCCGCTAATTTGAGCGTCTGTTTTTTAACTTCTGCGTCAAAACTTTTCTGAATGAGCTCAACTGCCGCTTCTTGCAATAGGCTTTTGGCAAATTTTTGCTCAAGGACATCAACTGGGACTTTGCCGGGACGAAATCCTTTGATGTTGGCTGTTTTGGAGATTTCAGCTAAATGTTTTGTGTAGGCATTGTTCAGTTCTTCGCCTGACACCTGGATTGAAAGTTGGCGTTTTAAGCCTTCTAATTGCGCTAATGTTCCGGACATTATGTATAAACCTCATTTTAGGAGAAAAAAATACGAGAGGAGAGACTCGAACTCTCACAGGTTGCCCCGCTGGAACCTAAATCCAGTGCGTCTACCAATTCCGCCACTCTCGCTCGACAAAATGCGCCTTATTGAACACCATATACATTGAATTGACAAGGTTTTTTTCAGCTTAATACTTGCTATACTTAAATCAAATGTAACTGAGGGCGCTTTACACACAAGGACTGACGAAGATGAGCAAGGATACTGACAAGATCTCTATTGGGTCATTCTACACGCTACCCATCGATTTATGCTGTGTTATTGATATAAAAAGCCAGCGATTTATACAGGTCAATCCAGCATTTGAAAGCATTCTCGGCTGGCATTCAAGCGATCTTGATGGAAAGTTATTTTCTGAGTTTGCTCCCGAAGAAGATGCTGGCATCATTGAAAAATCTTTTTCAAAAATAAACTTGGGCGTTAGCTCTCTGCATTTTGAAACACGTTTTCGCAGCAAAAATAATTTATCACGATGGATTTCATGGAAGTGTCAGCTAGATGATGATAATCAATATTTATATGCCATTGGTCGCGATGTGACAAATTATAAAGAATCTGAAAAATCCTTGATCGATCTGGCTCACTTAGATCAACTGACAGGCATTTCTGATCGTCAAACAATGTTAACGCTGCTCGCAAAAGAATTAGATGGCGCAGCAAGATATCATTATCCGACTGCATTGCTAATTGTCGACATTGATCAATTTAAATCTTACAACGAGCAAGTTGGTTATCAAAAAGGCGATGAGCTTTTAAAATTAATTGCGCTCACATTAAAATCCAGTCTGCGACGCAAAACAGATATTGTCGGACGATTTAGCAATGATGAATTTATCGTCATGCTCACACACAATGATATCGAAAAAGCGATGCGTGTTGCAGAATACCTGCGTGAAAACCTCGAAAAAATATCATTGTCTAAGCGGGTAAATGATATTCAGAGAAAAACAACGGTGTCTATCGGGGTTGTTGCAACGACAGGCGAAGAGAAAAAACCCATCACAGAAAAGGCAATGATTGATGCCGCATTTTCAGCATTAGCCGTTGGTCAAAGCAAAGGCGGCAATCAAATTAATTTTGTTGAAATTAAAGCGTAATTATTTTCGCCCCACTTTCTTTTTTATTTGACGCATCATATATTCTCTGCAGACTAAATTAATCAAGGTTTGATATTTCATGTCGGCATGCCTAAACCAATCCAATACATCTGCATCAAAACGAATGGTTACCTGCTCTTTGCGAGGACGATAAAATTTCCCGCGTACAAAGCCTGAAAAATCAGTTGTTTCAGGATTTTCAGGATCCGTTAAATCGGGTTCAATATATTTCAAAGCTTCCAATTCGGCCCGCATTTTCTCTGTGAATACAATATCTTCTTGCCTCTTGCGCACTCGCTTTTCTGGCAGAGATGATACGGATAATTTCTTGGTCATAATTATTTTCAATTGCTCAATCCGAATAGAAAGATCATACTAGATTGCACTACAATTTTCAACTACAATTTCGCAACTACTTCCCGGCCGCCGCTGCCTGCACCACAAATTGCGAAATCTGTTTTGCTAACATATTTGCTGCAAGATTAGCTGCAACCACGCCACTATAAGGATTATTTTCTGGTGCTGGAATAACAATAGTAAATACACGACTTGCTAAAACACTGCCATTTGCAGATTGTATTAATGTAATCTCTAGCGTTAATCTCACCCTACTTTCTGGCTGCAAAAATTCTTGCTGTAGCACTAACAATTGCGTATTCAACTGATAAGTTGCAAGCCCTGAAAAAGGTGGTGTTACTATCGCGTGAAAATAATGCTGCCTTCTAAGCGCATTGGCCAATAACGTTGATAATAAATCGGCCGGTGGTGCAACCCAGTGATTATTCGCAAACGATTTTAATTTATACGGCACGGTAATATAAATCATGTCGTTCGTATTATATCCTGACGCAGCAGACGGCGATGCTAAAAATAACGTTTTTGAAGAAGCTGTTTGTTTTAATTTTAAGTTTTGATTATTGCTATTGGGTAAATTACTAATAGTATAATTCGAATTAGGCTGTAATTTAACCGGCGAAAATACGCTGCACTGCGTTAGTAGGAGCATTGAAAACAATAAAAGCAAAACGGTGGCTAATTTATACATTATTTATTTACTCCAGATTCGCCAGGGCCCGGCGGTGCAGGTTCGCGTCCTCGCACCAACATGCTAGGATCACGCTGCAATTCATTCATTAATCGATTCATATTATTGGTCGCAGAATTTAATCCAGATAACGCCTGTTCTGCATTGGGTAATACCTGACTTGAAAAATTACGGATGACTGTATTGCCTGTTTGCATTGTCGTTGAAATTTCACTGGATGTTTTGGTAGCAGAGGTCAATGTTTGGCTTAATTGATTCATCACATCAGGCATTGACTTGCTGGCTTTTGCAATATTCGCCAAAGAGGCGCGCAGTGAATCCAAGCTCGCTGATAAATTATCAGAGTTGCTCGATAATGTTTTGGTAAATTCAGCAATATTTGCTAACGATTCGCTTAATGATTCGCGATTTTTTTCATCAAATACTTGTGCCACACTTGCGCTTAAGCGACGAATATCTTTTGTCATTTCAGGCAATACTTCACTTAGCTGCATTAAAAGCGAGGGTCTCGATGGAATAATCGGATATCTTTCACCCGGCAATGTTTTAAGTAACGGCGCATTATCTGCTTGTGATTTTAAATTCACATAAATCACGCCTGTTATTCCTTGCGCATTTAAAACAGCGTAAGTGCTAGTCGTAATTCGAACGCGATCTTCAATTCGCAACACCAACTCCACCGCTCTTGAATTAGCAGGATCCAAACGAATGGCTTTTACAAAACCTACTTTGACGCCATTAAATCGCACAGGATTATCCGTGCTTAATCCCGTCACATCTTCTTGCACTTGCACGACATAAGTTTCATATTTTTTTGAGTCATTAAATGAACCCAGCCAAAATAGCATAATAATAAAAATGGCAGTGAGCACAATCACAAAAATGCCAACAGCCGTATAATTAACTTTGCTATCCATGTTGTTTTTCCTGAAAACGTGAAGCTCTGTTTCCGCTAAAATAATCGCGAATCAGCGGGTGAGGATCTTGATATAATTCTTTCATGGGTTTTGCAGCCAATATTTTTCCATCACCAATAAACATAACGCGATCGGGGACAGTCCACAATGTATCTAAATCATGCGTCACCATCACAAAGGTTAATCCCAAATCTTTTCGCATCTGCAAAACCAATTCATCTAAATCTCCTGCGCTTTTTGGATCCAAACCTGCAGTAGGCTCATCCAAAAAAATTAATTCGGGATCCAAAGCGATCGCTCGCGCCAATGCGGCACGCTTTTTCATCCCACCACTTAATTCGGAGGGATATTTAAATGCGGCATCAGACTCCAATCCGCTCAATGCAATTTTTACTTTAGCTAATTCCGTTTGCATATCCAATGATAAATCAGCATATTCGTGTAGACCATATAAAACATTTTCTAACACATTCAGCGAACTGAATAATGCGCCGCTTTGAAACATAACACCCCATCGTTTTTGCACGGACAACAGTGCTTTTTGAGAGGCGGAAACTACATCCACGCCAAACACAGAAATTTCTCCCGACGTAGGTTGCATTAATCTTAAAATGCTTCGCAGCAAAGTCGTTTTGCCGCATCCGCTTCCGCCAATAATCGCCACAATCTCGCCGCGATTAACGGTTAGATTAATATCAGAATGCACCCACTTTCCACCTAAATAATTCTTTAAATGCTTCACGTCAATAATATTATCTAGCGCTGTATTCATTACCAATCCATCCAGTTAAACCAAATGGAAAAGAAAGCATCGGCCACGATAATTAAAAAAATAGATTGCACCGCGGCTTTAGTGGTGCGAAGCCCAACGCTTTCTGCGCTGCCCTCTGCTTGAAATCCTTGAAAGCAACCTACTCCTGCAATAATCATCGCAAAAACAGGTGCTTTTAATATCCCCAGAAATAATTGTTTCAGCGCAATCTCTTGCTTAAATCGAACTAAAAAAGCTTTGTAGCCAATACCCATCATACTTTTAGCAAGCACCATGCTGCCCAATACGCCAAAAATATTTCCCCACACAACCAGGAGCGGCAGTGCAATCATCATGCCAATTATTTTGGGTAATACCAAACGCTCAATGGGCGATAGACCCATGGTACGAAGCACATCAATTTCTTCATTCACTTTCATCGTACCGATTAATGCAGCAAAAGAAGTACTTGTTCTGCCTGCAATAATAACCGAGCAAATCAGCGGCGAAAATTCTCGCAAAATTGCAACACCTGATAATTCAACTATGTAAGCATTGGCGCCGTAGGTTTCTAGCTGCACACCTAATTGATACGCCAGCACCAATCCAATTAAAAACATCATCACCGCAATAATAGGCAATGCTTGAAATCCACATAAATCAATTTCATTGATGGTTGATTTCCACTGTATTTGCAATGGTTTTACAACATGCTCCAATCCTGATAAAAATACTTCGCCGAAAAAAGCAAAAAAAAGAGACAAATGCCCCATTGTTTCAATTGTTTTTTTTCCAATCGAATAAGCAACACTCTGTTTGATTGTTTGCGTAGTCGCAGATTGAATTTTTTGAATTTCTGCAGAAATTAAATCAACCAATGAAGTGCAATTGGTATTTAAGCCCGTAATTTTTAAAGCAGGAAATTGGGTTAATAATTTTTGATGGATATTGCGAAATAAAAAAGCACCGGCTGTATCCATTCGTTCAATATGCGTTGCATCAATAATTGCCAATTCTGAAAGATCAGCTACTAATTTTTGAACAGTGCGCTCTACATGATCGACATCACTGATAATCCAGTCGCCACGAAGTGACAAACTGGCGCCCGCCTCGGTTTGCTCCATGCTGACAAGATGACTTGCGTGATCCGGCATTTGACGTTCCTGGTCAATATATCAAGAGATTAGATGATTATCCTACAATCAGGCCATTAAAAATAGAGGCAAAACACAAATCACCAATTAACTGGCTTATAAATGCTCGTATTAGGAATTCTTTCCGGAAGCTGTGAGTTTGCGAGCACTGTATGCCGAATCGATTTAATAAAATCTGCGTACTGACACAGCTGTCTTGATGGCTTTCTCGCTGAGTTCGTGTCCGGAAAAATCAGGCCAACTTTCTTCTGATGCTCCGCTTTAACAAGTCTCATTGACTCAGCTAAATCGCTATCATTTGAAACTAAAACGGCGCAATCATAGTTATTTTTCCATGCGTCATTTAGCAGATGCAAAGCTAGATTAACATCCGACCCTTTTTCTTCTGTTTTTAAAATATTAATAAACTCAGGTGGTGGGTTTGCTACTTTTGCCTTAACAGTGTGCGTTAAATAGTGCCCATAACAAATTTCAATCTCTGGAATATACGCCTTTAATGCTTGCAAATAATATCTTTGATGTAGGCGAGAATGATCGTCAATTTTTCTTGCTGAAACATAGGCTGTGTAATATTTTATTTTTACAATTTTATGGGAGTTATCTAACAATTTTGAAAAAAGACCCTTTAGGTCCAACCATCGGTACGGTGAATTTTTGAGGCAGCCATAATAAAGATTAAAGCCATCGACATAAATAATTGTGCGCTGCATGATAAATCCGTACAAAAAACAAGGGCCACCGAAGTGGCCCTGTGCCCTGCGAGAAAATTCGCAGGGGAAGAAGTAAATAAATTATAGTAAACAATGGGTTTGCTGTCAAGATGAAAGTTGGGGTGGACGATGGGGCTCGAACCCACGACGGCCGGAATCACAATCCGGAGCTCTACCAGCTGAGCTACGCCCACCATAAAATTAAAACGTGCCTGACAGGACTCGAACCTGTTACCCCCGGCTTAGAAGGCCGGTGCTCTATCCGGATGAGCTACAGGCACAAACTTTGCTCGGTATAAAACTTTCGGGGTAGAGGGATTCGAACCCCCGACATCCTGCTCCCAAAGCAGGCGCGCTACCAGACTGCGCTATACCCCGTTAGAGTTAAGCATCATACTTTGAGCTTATAATCCCGTCAATCAATTATGAAGACTTAAGGATAAATTAATTTCTAAAAACACATGGACAATATAATATCTGTGGTATAGAGTCGCGAATGTGCTTTTATCGAAATTTAATAGAGGTTTGCGATGCGAAACATTACCGAAGAAACTGATATTGAGATGCGAGTGCTATCTCAACAAAATACAAGTCCTGCGCCTGTAGTTACAACACCGCAACCACCATCGCAACCTGTTGTAAATCTCGCACCTGTTGCTATTAAACCTAAGCTACCACCATCTCCTCGCGTGAATTCAGCTTTATTTCAACAACCCGCTAACTCAGAACAGATAATAAAAATTGCTTGTGTCGGGGATCGTCATCGCAAGCTCTGCATAGCTAACTTAGCGCTAGCTTCTGTTCCTGCTGCTTTTAGATCTATTCGTCACCCCATTGCAATAGACTTTTTTTTACATCTAACTAATCAGAAACTACTTCAGATTTGGCATAACGTGGGTTATAACTATGGTCTCGAACGTTCAAATCGAGAAGCTTTAAACTGCAAAGGTGCCACTGCCGTTATCATCATACCAAAAGATGCTGATGAACTTCGTTATTATTGCACTGATTCTCGGTATCACGGCGGAGAAAATTGCCAGCTATTTTTTCTCGACATTGAATTAGCAGACCAGCCAAGAACTACTGAAGAAACAACGGCGCTTCATAGCATGGCCTCAAGATTTCCTGATTTAATTAAATTACAATATCAGTATGATCCTAATAATCTTGCTGTGTTCTGCAAAGAAATAGAAGCAGCTCTAAACAATAAAAAACAGGCGGCTGTGCAGTCAAGTCAAAATCACAGGCCAGGTTGTCAGCACCAGTAGCATAGAACCCGGATGATCAAGTTTTGAAATATATAAAAACTAGGAGATCGAGTTAAAATGCAGTAAAATTACAGCGTGTATTTTCGCGTTCGCTAACGCTCCGCTTCTGTTTTGATTGATTTTTAGGAGATTCAAAACCACAATGGACGCCTTAAAAAATTCTATTGAAAATGCTTATCATAATATTGCTCACTATTCAGGTGAAAATACACCCAAAGAAATCTCAGCAGCGGTTCTTGAAGTCATTCAATTATTAGATTCTGGAAAAATCCGCGTTGCTGAAAAAATAAATAATAACTGGGTGGTTTATCAATGGATTAAGCAAGCCATCTTGCTTTCTTTTAAAATAAAATGCAGCACTTTGGTCGAAGCCGTCTTTACGCAATTTTTTGATAAAATACCGCTGAAATTTTTAGACCAAACGCAATCTCAATTTGAAAAAAATGGCGTGCGCGTTGTACCCGGCGCGATTGTGCGGCAAGGCGCTTATATTGCACCTAAAACGATTTTAATGCCCTGCTTTGTGAATATTGGCGCACATATTGATTCTGAATGCATGATTGACACATGGGCGACCATTGGCTCTTGCGCGCAGATTGGAAAGCATGTGCATATATCAGGCGGCGTTGGCATTGGCGGTGTTTTAGAGCCATTGCAATCTAGACCGACCATTATCGAAGATAATTGTTTTATTGGTGCGCGCTCTGAAATTGTCGAGGGCGTTGTCATTGAAAAAGGCGCGGTGATTTCAATGGGCGTTTTTATCGGTCAAAGCACACCCATTTATGATAGAAACAAAGATGAGATTTCTTATGGCCGCATTCCTGAAAATTCGGTTGTTATATCAGGAAGTTTGCCTGGTGAAAATAAAAAATACTCAAAATATGCCGCGATTATTATCAAACAAGTCGATACTAAAACGCGCGAAAAAACATCGATTAATGATTTACTAAGAGAATAATTTATGTCAGATACTTTAAATTTAGCCAAACAATTAATTAATATTAAATCTATTACACCCAATGATAACGGCTGTCAAAAAATATTAATTTCTCGTCTTGAAAAAATCGGTTTTAAAATAATTGATTTATCGAGTAATGGTGTTAGCAATTTTTTTGCAGTTCATGGGAATCAATCAGAACCCCTGTTTGCTTTTTCAGGACATACAGACGTCGTGCCGGCTGGCAATGAAAAAGAATGGCAATCACCGCCATTTGTAGCAACAGAACGCGATGGAAAATTATTTGGCCGCGGTGCGGCTGATATGAAAAGCGCTGTTGCTGCAATGATTATTTCTGTGGAAAATTTTATTTCAAAAAATCCTAATCACTCAGGTCAAATTGGATTAATGATTACGAGCGATGAAGAAGGCAATGCGACCGATGGCACTGTCAAAATAGTCGATTATTTAAATCAGGAAAAAATAAAAATAAATTATTGCTTAATTGGCGAAGCCTCTTCGCATGCGAAATTAGGCGATGCCATTAAAGTAGGTCGTCGTGGGTCACTACACGGCGAATTAACCGTGATCGGAAAACAAGGTCACATTGCCTATCCGCATTTAGCAATTAATCCTATTCATCGCTGTTTTCAAGCGCTCGATTTGTTAACTAAAACAGAATGGGATGCTGGCAATGAATATTTCTCCCCTACCTCATTTCAAATTTATAATATCAATGCAGATACGGGGGCCAATAATGTTATTCCAGGCTCACTCACTGCGCGCTTTAATTTTAGATTCTCGCCGGCTAGCACGCCAGATGGTTTGCAAAAGCGCTTAGAAAAAATATTAGACGAACATCAATTGCATTATAAAATTAACTGGAATTTATCGAGCCATTCTTTTTTAAGTCAACCCGGAAAATTAACGCAGGCTTGCGAGCTAGCCATTAAAAATATTTGTGCCTTAAAAACCAATCCCAACACCACTGGCGGCACCTCTGACGGACGATTTATTGCATCTACCGGCGCTGAAATAGTTGAATTGGGTTTATGCAATGAAACCATTCACCAAATTGATGAACACGCTAATATTAAAGCAATTAATCAATTAACAGAATTGTATGAAAGTATTTTAGAAAAAATATTTTTGTAAAGATACGGAGAGAGAGGGATTCGAACCCTCGGTACGTTATTAGCATACACACACTTTCCAGGCGTGCTCTTTCAGCCACTCAGACATCTCTCCAGTTTTGCTTGCAAAGGGTAAACTAGCGGGAAATTTAAATCAATAAAAAACCCGAGGTTATTTATAAGTCGAGCTCGTTTGTACTAGAAGCGGGAACTCACAGTGGCACATTAGGCTCCCCAGCAAGCGCCAGGTCTGCACACAATGCCAAGCCGTTCGTTTCCATGCGTCTTCTACTGTTGGCTCGACTATATTTAGCCTCAGGTTCTGAAGTAACTATAGTCGAGATTAACTAAATTTGCTCAAAAATAATACACAATAATTCATTATCTTGGCTTTGCCATTCTGACTACAATCGATCTGCCTTCAATCGTCTCGCCATTTGCCGATAACGCTTTTTTGGCATCTTTGCAATCAGCATAAGTCACAAATGCGAACCCTTTTGAGCGCCCTGTTCTTGTGTTTTTAATCACGCGAACCGTTGCCACTTCACCATATTGCGAAAAAATTTCTTTCAGGTTGTGGCTATTGAGCTGATAAGGCAAATTACCCACATATAACTGTTCACCTGCAGGGTAATTCTCTTGCGATGATGAACGCGAGCGACGTTTGCGAATAATCAGCACTGTTAATAGACATAAAATCAATAAAGCAATAATAATATAAATATAGTAATTGGAATTAAACATAAAAATTCATCCGGTAATTAATAAAAATAATATTAGGAAAGCAAGTCATTGTAAGAAAGTATCCAAAATAAGTAAACAAAAAAAAGGCGCCCAGTTGGACGCCTTCTTTTTTAGAACAAGAACAATTACATGTTGAACTTGTAGCTTGCGCCAACAAGGCCAGTGTAAGTTGCAGGAGCCCCATTTGAACCAGCCAAAGTCGTCAAACCTTGGATAGTCAATGCAACGTTTTGTGTCACGTTGTAGCCTGCACCAATACCAAATTCTGGTACAATTCTAGTCGTTGTGCTTGATACAGATTGAGACAAGCCGTCATACGATACAGAGTCAATACCCTCATAATTCATGTATGCAGCACCTGCTTTAGCAAACACATTGAATTGGTCGTTGATTGGATAGATACCTTTCATTAACAAATCCATGCTATATGTCTGTAGTTTTAAATTCTCTGGAATGCCGAAGTAGTTAGCGGATTCGCTTGGAGTTGTGTAATCATTGTAATTCATTTCTAAAGCAAAATAGGAGTTGAATTGGTACCCAGCACCAACGTTCCAGGCAAAACCACTAAGCTCACTTGAAGAAAAATCAGAGTTCTTGAGATCAACCCTACCATAACCCACATTACCGCTGACATAAATACCAGCAGCATTGTTATTTGATGATTGGTTAGCATTCATGCTATTCGTAGCGGCCGCCATGCCTGCAGTTAACGTTGCCAATGCAGCTGCACTGACCAAACCTACGACTAATTTTTTCATTGCTAAAATCCTATATCAGTTAATTAAATAAAATCCGCTTATCGTAAAACAAGCAGTGAGCGCAGTATGCATAAGCTTTTTTTACATGTCAATACCGTGTTTTCGTTATTTTTCAGTTTATTATTTTGAATATCTCATGTTTTACTTTAATATATGAATGCTATATAAAAAATATTGTTTAAAATTAATACAAAAAAATAATAAATATAAATACCGCGAGATAAAAATATTCGCTAATATAGCTTTCTTATTTTAATTTTGGAAAGATATGACTCAAAAGCAACATCATAAATTGATCATTTTAGGATCAGGTCCTGCTGGCTACACCGCAGCAGTGTATGCGGCACGCGCCAATTTAAAACCAACCATTATTACCGGCATGGAGCAAGGCGGACAATTAATGACGACAACAGACGTTGATAATTGGCCTGGCGATGTCGAAGGCTTGCAAGGCCCTGCCCTCATGGAACGCATGCTAAATCATGCCAAACGCTTTGAAACCAATATTGTTTTTGATCAAATTTCTGAAGTGAATTTAAAACAAAGGCCGCTTTATTTAAAAGGCGAATATGGTGAATATACGTGTGACGCATTAATTATCGCAACCGGTGCTTCTGCAAAATATTTAGGGATTCCATCAGAAGAAGCCTTTCGCGGCAAAGGCGTGTCTGCCTGCGCTACCTGCGATGGCTTTTTTTATCGCGGCAAGAAAGTCGCTGTGATTGGGGGCGGAAATACGGCAGTTGAAGAAGCCTTGTACTTATCCAATATCGCATCTCATGTCACCGTTGTACATCGCCGCGATAAATTTAAATCTGAAAAAATATTGATTCAAAAATTAATGGATAAAGCCAAAAACGGTAATATTACTATTGTGTTTGACTCTGTTTTAGATGAAATTTTAGGTGATGCCAAAGGCGTTAATGCAATTAATATCAAGCATGCCAAAACCAATGTCATGCAAAAGCTCGATTTAGACGGCGTATTTATTGCCATCGGCCACACGCCCAATACAGCGATCTTTCGTGATCAATTAAGCATGAATGAAGGTGGCTATTTATTAATTAAGAGCGGACAATCAGGCAACGCAACAGAAACCAACATTCCAGGTGTTTTTGCCGCAGGCGATGTGGCCGATCATGTTTACAGACAAGCCATCACCTCAGCCGGTTTTGGTTGCATGGCAGCGCTCGATGCGGAAAAATACTTAGATAATATCAATCAGTAGGAAAAATAAAATGGCAAAAGAAGATCAAATTGAAATGACCGGGGTTGTGATTGAAACGCTTCCCAATACGACATTTAAAGTTAAATTAGAAAATGGGCATATTATTAATGCACATATTTCAGGTCGCATGCGAAAAAATTACATTCGTATTTTGCTTGGTGATTCTGTCGTGGTTGAAATGACGCCATATGATTTATCGCGTGGCCGCATTACGTTTCGAGATGCGGAAAATAAAAAACGTCCTGGCACCACCGATCAAGCTAAACCAGATGAAGAGGCGAAGTAAATCTCGCCTCACTACGCATTCGGCACTGTTTCAATCGCTTCAATTTCTAAATCTAATTTATCATTGATTAAGTGAACATGCGCATGTGCAGGGCCATTGGCTAATTTTCCAAATAATAATTCATTGGCCAGTGGCTTTTTCAATTGCTCTTGAATAACACGCTCCATGGGACGCGCGCCCATTTTGGAATCATAGCCTTGTTTAGATAACCAGACTCTTGCATCATCATCTAAATCTAAGCTAACATTTTTTTCTGCTAATTTTAAAGTAAGTTCCGCCATATTTTTATCGACAATTTTCAGCATAATCTCTGGTTTTAATGCATCAAATTTTAAGACGCCATCCAAACGATTTCTAAATTCTGGCGAAAAGAGTTGTTTAATAATTTTCATGTTATCACTTGATTGATCCGTTGTTGCAAAACCGATTTGTACTTTATCCATCGATTCAGCGCCAGCGTTGGTCGTTAACATTAAAATCACATGACGAAAATTCGCTTTGCGTCCATTGTTATCTGTTAGAAAACCGTAATCCATGACTTGTAATAAAATATTAAACAAATCAGGATGCGCTTTTTCAACTTCATCTAACAACACAACAGCATAAGGTTTTTTAATCACGGCTTCTGTTAATAAGCCGCCTTGTTCAAAACCCACATAACCGGGTGGCGCACCAATTAAGCGTGAAACCGCATGTTTTTCCATGTATTCAGACATATCAAATCGAATAAAATCGACATGCAAGCTTTCAGCCAGTTGTTTGCACAACTCTGTTTTGCCGACACCCGTGGGTCCTGCCATCAAAAAAGAGCCAATAGGCTTATGCTCTTGGCGCAAACCTGCGCGCGATAATTTAATCGATTCGCACAGCATATCGACAGCATGATCTTGTCCAAATACCACTTGCTTTAATTGTTGATCAAGCCCGCGCAGCATATCGCGATCACCTTCTGAGACATGTTGAATAGGAATCCCAACCATTTTCGCTACAATTTCTTCCACTTCATGTACGCCAATCCATTGTTTGCGTTTTTTAACGGGCTGTAATTGCTGAAAAGCACCTGCTTCATCAATCACATCAATCGCTTTATCGGGTAAGTGACGATCAGTCATGTAGCGCGATGATAATTTTACTGCTTCTTCTAATGCTTTATTCGCATAGCGCACACCATGAAAAGTTTCAAAACGTGATTTTAAGCCGTGTAAAATCTGAATCGTTTCTGATTCACTGGGTTCTTTTAAATCAATTTTTTGAAAACGTCGCAATAAAGCATGATCTTTTGAGAAAAAATTTCTATATTCTTCATAGGTCGTTGCGCCCATGCAGCGTAATTCACCCGAGCTTAAAAAGGGCTTAATTAAATTTGATGCATCCATGGTGCCGCCAGTTGCAGAACCCGCGCCCACCAAATTATGAATTTCATCAATAAAAATAATGGCGCCTGTTTGTTTTCGCATCGCTTTTAAAACGGCTTTAAAGCGTTTTTCAAAATCACCGCGATATTTTGTGCCCGCCAATAACACACCTAAATCTAATGAATAAACTGTGCAGCGAGATAATACTTTAGGAACATTGCCATCAACAATTAATTTTGCCAAGCCTTCAGCCACCGCTGTTTTACCAACACCGGCTTCACCCACTAACAATGGATTATTTTTTCTGCGGCGACAGAGCGTTTGCACAACCCGTTGCAAATCATCATCGCGACCAATTAAAGGATCGGTTAAACCTTGCTTTGCGCGTTCATTCAAATTAACAGTATATAATTCTGCAGAATTTTCATCGCCACTTTGTTCGCGCATGCCAGGATGTGGGCCGCTTTCCATTGGATTAACGTTTGTGTCAAATTGAAAATCTTCTTTTTCTGATCGAATGATGCCTTGTGTTGTAAATTTCACGACATCAATGCGTGTTACATTTTCTTGATGTAAAAAATAAACAGCTTGACTATCAGGCTCACCAAAAATAGCAACTAAAGCATGCGCGCCATTGACTTCAGTTTGACCTGAGCTTTGAACTTGATAAATTGAGCGTTGCAATACGCGTTGAAAACTAATGGTAGGCTGAATATCACGGTCTAGATGGGTCGATGACAAGCTGGGTGTAGTTTCATCCACAAAAATACCCAAACCTGCGCGCAAGCGATCAAGGCTTGCGCCACACGCCGTTAAGACTTCGCCGGCTTCTGGATTATCAACCAAAGCCAATAGCAAATGTTCAATAGTGATAAATTCGTGTTGTTTTTCGCGGGCTCTTGCGTAAGCATCATTTAGGGTCATCTCAAACGTTTTGCTAAACATATTCAGACCTCCTTTATTGTTTAGTACATCCTTGTACAAATTTTGGTCTACACAATAACTGTAGCTAAAAAACAGCATAATTTCCTGTTAAAAATGAAAATAAATGAAAATAGTTTTTGTCTAAAAAAATTGTCTCATCGATTGATTGCATTAAAGTCACAAGTTAAAGAAAAGGATCAGGTTGGGATATCTTATTGAAAATGCAGTGCTTTCACGGTATTGACCCTTAAGTAATCTTAATATCTAGAAAATTCCTTAAAAACAGGTGGCCTTCTTGGGTCATGACAGACTCGATATGAAACTGCACAGAAAACAGGGGAAACTGCCTATGCTGCATGGCCATGATATCTCCCTCGTCAGAAAGGCTGTTGATGTGAAAACTAGCTGGCAAACTCTCTTTTTCAACTACCAAAGAATGATAGCGCCCCACTTCAATCGGATTGGGCAAACCCGCAAACAAACCCAACCCATCATGTTGAATCACGCTTGATTTTCCATGTCTGGGTTTATTGGCTTTAATAATCCTTCCACCCAGCGCCTGACCGATAATTTGATGCCCCAAACACACGCCCAAAATGGGAATTTGATTTTTAAATTGTTGCACCAGCTCTAAACCAATACCCGCTTCATTTGGCGTACAAGGCCCTGGCGATAAAATAATATGAGTTGGATTTAGCTCAGCTATTTTTTCAAGTGAGATCTTATTATTTCTAAAAACAATGTATTCATAATTTAATTCTGCCACATAGCGCGCAAGATTAAATACAAATGAATCATAATTGTCAATAATTAAAACTTTTTTGCTCATGTAATTAAAGCTCGTCTTAACAAACTTGATTTTATTATTGTCTCTTCATATTCTTGTTCTGAATCAGAATCTAAAACAATAGCACCGCCTGCTTGAAAAGTGATTTTATTTTCTGCAATAACATAGCTGCGAATAATAATGGATGAATCCATGCTGCCATCAAAACCCATATAAATGGCATTGCCGCAATAAGGCCCCCGACGCGTAGGCTCTAATTCATCAATAATTTCCATCGCGCGAATTTTAGGTGCGCCCGTAATCGACCCGCCCGGTAAAGTCGCTTTCAGTAAATCTGCAATATTGTTTTCAGAAGATAATTTTCCGTGAATAACAGATACCAAATGATGCACGTTCTCAAAACTTTCGATTTGACATAGTTGTGAAACTATTACGCTATGCGGCAAACACACTTTTGATAAATCATTTCGCATTAAATCAACAATCATCATATTTTCAGCGCGATCTTTTTCACTCGAGGCTAATATGGCTGCTAATTTTTTGTCTTCCGATAAATCAAGAGAGCGTCTAATCGTGCCTTTGATGGGTCTTGTTTCAACAGCGTTTTTATTTATTTTGATAAATCGCTCTGGAGAACTTGAAATAATGGAAAGCGCACCAAATTTTATATAAGAGGCAAATGGCGCAGGATTATAGCGACAAATTTTTTCAAACAATTGAAATGGTTTAAAATCCTTGGGTAATTCACATTCAAATCGCTGTGATAAATTCGCCTCAAAAATATCACCTTCTGCAATATAATTTTTGATGTTATTAACGGCTTTAATATAATCAGATCGCGTAAAATTACTGATAATTTTATTTTCTGCAATTGTTATTGTTGAAAATACTTTATTTTCTGTTGCGTTTAAAATTTTTTCTTCTAGATGCTTTAATCTTGTTTCAGCATACTCTTTTAAGCCATTTGAAATAATCCAGGCTTTTAATTTAATATGATCAAATGAAATTACTAAATCATAATACCCCAATATTAATACAGGATAAGCAATATCTTCTGTTGCAATATTGGGTAAATTCTCTATTGATCGCGCAATATCATAACTGATAAACCCTGCTAAACCGCCTTGAAATGGCGGTAAATTCGCAATAGTTTCTGTTTGATATTGTTTTAATTCAGCTGACAAAAAAGAAAATAGCTCATCTGATTCATGAAGATCAGCTGTCCATATTTTAAAAGGGTCAAGGGCGATAAAACTATATCGCCCGACTTTTTCATGCTGTTTTGCACTGTGAAAATAAACAATATTATCGTACTGATCTAGCGTTTTGCTAAATAATAACGCTGATGAATACGACACTTCTTTATGCATAAACTCAAAGCATATTGGCAATCAGCTGATCGCCAAACTGCGAGCAAGAAAGTTCTTTTGATCCTGGCATCAAGCGCGCCAAATCATATGTCACGGTTTTAGCTTGAATCGCGCCATTCATGCCGTTGATAATTAAATCAGCCGCTTCTGGCCATCCCATGTAACGCAGCATCATTTCAGCTGATAAAATCAATGAACCGGGATTCACTTTATCTTGTCCTGCATACTTTGGTGCCGTACCGTGCGTTGCTTCAAAAATCGCAACGCGGTCGCTCATGTTGGCACCCGGCGCAATACCAATGCCGCCCACTTGCGCTGCTAATGCATCAGAAATATAGTCGCCATTTAAATTCATCGTGGCAATCACGCTGTATTCTTCAGGACGCAATAAAATCTGTTGCAAAAAAGCATCGGCGATAACATCTTTAATTATAATTTCTTTATTGGTTTTAGGATTCTTCAATTTCATCCACGGCCCAGAATCAATTAACGTTGCGCCAAATTCATCGCGCGCTAATGCATAACCCCAATCACGAAAACCGCCTTCCGTGAATTTCATGATATTGCCTTTGTGCACTAAGGTGACTGAGTCGCGATTATTATCAATGGCGTATTGAATCGCGCGACGCACTAATCGCTGTGTGCCTTGAATTGAAACGGGTTTAATGCCAATCGCCGATGTATCTGGAAAGCGAATTTTATGCACGCCCATTTGATTAATCAAAAAATCAATTACTTTTCGACAGTCAGCAGTTTCTGCTTTCCATTCGATTCCCGCATAAATATCTTCTGAGTTTTCGCGAAAAATAACCATGTTGGTTTTAGAAGGATCTTTCAAGGGGCTGGGCGTGCCCGTAAAATAACGCACCGGCCTTAAACAAACATACAAATCCAATTCTTGTCTTAATGCAACATTGAGTGATCGAATGCCGCCACCGACTGGTGTTGTTAAAGGGCCTTTAATTGAAACGACAAATTCAGCTGCCGCTTTCATGGTTTCTTCAGGCAACCAACTATCATTACCATAAGTTTTAACGGCTTTTTCACCCGCGTAAATTTCCATCCAGTGAATTTTGCGCTTGCCTTTATAGGCTTTTTCAACAGCAGCATCCACTACTTTTTTCATGACAGGCGTAATATCAACACCGATGCCATCGCCTTCAATACACGGAATAATCGGCTGATCTGGCATATTCAATGTCAAATCTGGATTGACAGTAATTTTTTGGCCGTTTGAAGGAATTTGAATTTTCTGGTATGACATAGTCGTTTCTCCGAAATAATAAAGCGAATATTACGCGGATTAGCGCGAGTGGTAAAGCAGCATGATCTATTTTATTCTTTCAGAACCCGTGCGTTAGCGCTGAGCTATCCCCACAAATTTTATAAATCAGTTCAAAAAATAACTGCCTTCTAACTTATTGCTCACCATTATCAATAGTACCGAAGCCCATCGCGGCAGCGTGGGCG
>JAHFRQ010000011.1 GCA_023266215.1 Gammaproteobacteria bacterium
TCCTTTGTAAGCATGCTGCCATTCCTAATTTTATCGTGGTGATAAAACTTATAATGCTTCATGCTTACAATTTCAATGTAAATTCAATCGGTTATAAAAAAATTTGTGGGGATGGCTCAGAGCGCTAGCGAAGGGGATAATATTAGGAGACTCAGTTGTTTACGCTAAAATATAAAATTACTTTTTTAATAATTATATTAAGCAGCGTGTATTCTACTTTTGGACTAGCAGAATATCTTGCGATTGTAGATGCCGGTAGCAGTAGCTCACGTGTTTATTTTTATAAAGCACAAAACAATCAGATAACCGATTTAACGCCGCAAGGCTTAAAATCGGTTACACCGGCGATCGCAAATTTATCAACCGATGCAGCTTCAGTTCAGCAGTATTCAAAAAATTTAAGTGATCCAGTTTTAAATATCACAGATAATGGTCATGTAATCCTGCCTTCCGAAATTAATTTTTATGTATTAGCGACAGCCGGCATGCGCTTAGCCAATCCCAATATTGCCAAGACGTTATATCCTTTGTTAACGCAAGATTTATTAACAGATGGTTTTGCAAAAGTGACGGTGCAGACTATTCCGGGGAAAATGGAAGGCGCTTATGACTGGCTTGCGTTGAACTATTTAAAAAATACTTTATCAGGTCCCAGCCAACAGACGGTCGGAATATTAGATATGGGTGGGGCTTCAACCGAAATTGTTTTTGCAACACAAAAACACATTCCGCAACCATCTGATGTGCTGATCATTAAAATTAATAATATGACTTATCAATTATATTCGCACAGTTATTTGGGATTAGGCGAAGATGTTGCGCGTTCGCAATATATGAATGACGCGAATTGTTTTCCAGTTGATTATGTTTTACCGAATGGCTCAAATGGAGTCGGGCAATATAATGCGTGTCTGCGCGATACGACATCGCTGATCAAAAAAGTTCAACACGTTGATCTGCCATTTTTACCCAATACTCAAAAATTCTATGCAATCTCAGGTTTTTATTATACCGGCACTGAAAAGCCGTTTGGTTTTACCGATACGCTTACTTTGTCGACGTTTGTAGAAAAAGGCCAAGGTCTTTGTGCGAGCAACTGGAGCGAGTTACAAACCAATTATCCCGGTGATAAATATCTTTATACCGCTTGCTTTAACAGCGCTTATTTCAATGCATTATTAACGCAGGGTTATTCTTTTGGTGTTCGCGGCGGTGATGAATTGCAATTAGGTAACAGCATTAATAATACTGCTATTGATTGGACGCTGGGCGCCGCGTTGTATTTTTCTACTGAGCAAATCGGTAAGTTGAATGTCGGTTATCCTTGATGTTTGACTTATATAAAAAACCAGGAGAGCGCTCACAGCCCAAAATACTGATCATTTTCAAAAATAGATTTAATCACTGGATTTAAAACATGATAAAAACCGTTTGAATCTTTGTAGACCAAATCATTTTTAACAAGTCCATTGATTGTTCGCTGAATGCTGGACGAAGGCATTTCAAGCTTAATTGCAAAATCTTTTCCGCTGGGCTCTTTTTCAGGCGCTTGCGCAAGACCTGCTAAAACCAAGCGTTGATTAATGGAAAGCTCACCAATCATTTCAGAAACCCAGTCCATTTTTTGCGATTCAATATATTTTCCCCATGTTTTTTTGACTTGTTCGCCATTCGGTGGAGCGTCAAAATCCCACAGCATTCGGCATAATCGATTAACATAATAAGGGTGACAGCCTGTCAGCTGCAATATTAATTCAATCGCGCTATCTGAAATTTCCATTTTCCAGGCTTTATTTGCTGCTTTTTGAATAAAGTCGGCATACAATGCTTTGCTGATTCGATTTAATTTCATCTCATCACATAAGTGATAGAGCGGACGCTTTTTATTTTTGAACATTTCTTCTAGCAATGTTCTGTTGCTGCCGGAAAAAATGTAAAAAATATTTTTGCTTCGTTCGACGGCATGACGAATGCTGGCTTCCAGAGAATGAGCATCAGGCAATTCTGCGATTTGTTGAAACTCATCCATCACAAAAATTAATTCTTGATTAAGTTCTTTTGCCACCGCATCTAAATTCATCAATGCTTTAAGAATTGTTTCTTCATGTGTTTTTTCATCAGGTTTTAAAATAATTTTCTGATGAAACGCAGTAAGCTCTATTACAGGATTCATATTTGCAAAATGCCCCAATGCTTTTTGCATTAATTTCTTAGGTTTAAGCGGCATTAAATCAAGCAGCTGCGTGACACCATCAAGAATGGCATTTTTTACATACTTGCTCGATGTTGCAGGCAATAAATCAATAGAAGCAAAGGGTATATTTTGCTCTTGCGTAAACTGCGCAATCAAGCTACTTTTGCCATAACGTCGTGGCGACATTAATACAACGTGCGCATTCTGGTCGAGACGACGCCGTAGATATTCACGCTCAGCTTCGCGATCACAAAATGCCAGCCCAGTGACGATTCCGGTCGGAAAATAAGGTTGTTTTAACGCCATGATTTTTCTCAAATATTAAAAAAAACTCATTATATCAAATACTAGCGCAATACGCAAGCTGCGTTATACACCTTGCGTTATACGACTTGCGTTTTAGAACACGAGATTAAATAACAGGTTCAAAAAAATAAATATATTTCAAAACACGAGGTTCCAAAGTCGTTTCGTTATTGTATGATTTTGCATGCAAGCATTGCAAATATTGCTTTTGTATATATAATAGGTTTCAATTGAACCTAATTTGAAAGAGGTGAATATTTATGAAAAAAAAGCATAAAGAAGATATTGATACCAGTTGGGATAACCGAAAATTAGGCGCATCAAAAAAATATGCGCGTAAGTTGCCACGTGAGGATGAGCTTGCGGTGGATGATGCGCTTCATTTAGCTATTATTTCAATAAGATTACAAAAAGAATTAATTGGAAATTTAAAAATCTTAGCAAAGCACGAGGGAATTGGATATCAACCTCTAGTTCGACAAATTTTAACGCGTTATGTGCGAGAAGCACTACAAAGAGATGCTGGTGGTCACCGCACAAGCGTCGCTAAGTAATTAGTGATGATATTATTTCTCACCACACTCACTTTTTCCATCGGTTGCGCGCTGGGGATTTATTTTTCCCTCGCTCCGCCCATTTTTTTTATTATCCCAGTATTATTGTCTGTTATTTTACTTATTTATTTTTTTAAGAAAATAACCAAACTAATATTTATTTTTTTATCATGTTTAATAATAGGCTTTATTTTTTCACATGTTTATCTAGCCAAAATAACGCAATGGCATTTGCCTGAGAATAAAGTAGATCAAGTAGCGTTAATTTTGGGAGAAATTAATTCTGTGCCGGTGACACAATGGAATCAAACGCGATTTGTATTTTTAATTCAAAAATTTGACGGGAAAAAAATTTCAGCCAAAGTAATATTATCAGCCGCAGGATTGTCGCAATACAAAGTAGGTGAAATATGGCAATTTTCAGTTCGACTAGAAAATCCTAAAAAGAAGCGTTTTTTAAATGGTTTTGATTATTCTCATTGGCTTTTTTTGCATGGGATTCGTGCCGTTGGATTTATTCAATCTGATATGACCAAAAATAAATTATTGGGAATTAGTAAAAATTATTTTCTCTCAGAGATGCGCGAAAATATTCATGATTTGATTATCAATAGCATTTCAAATCATTCGATTGCGGCATTTATTTCAGCCATCAGCGTGGGCTTGCGCGGTGACATGCAGCAATCTGATTGGAAAATTTATCAAAAAACAGGAACCAATCATTTAATTGCAATTGCGGGCTTGCATATTGGATTTATTGCGGCTGCTATTTATTTTCTAATTGACCAGCTTTGGCGCTTTTTTCCTAAATTACTTTTGCGCATGCCAGCCTCTGTCGCTGCGCAAATTGCCAGCGTCATTGGCGCATTAGGTTATACGTTATTATCTGGTTTTGCACTTCCTGCAGAGCGGGCGTCCATCATGATGATTTGCTTTATGCTGACTGCCTGGTTTTACAGAAACAGCTCTATTTGGGATAGATTGTGGCTAGCCATGTTGATTATTATCGCGCTCAATCCAGCTGAATTATTTTTTGCGAGCATTTATTTAAGCTTTATGGCAGTGGCATTGTTATCTTTTGTTTATTCCGGGCGGTTGCAGCAACCAGGGCACTTAAAATCATTATTGCCAATGCAAATAGTATTGGGATTAGGATTATTGCCGATGACCATGTGGTTTTTTCAAGAAGCCTCATTTGTCTCTTTTTTGGCAAATCTTATTGCGATCCCCTGGGTTGGGTTTTTTGTTTTGCCATTGGCCTGTCTTGGCAGCTTATTTTATGTGTGCCACTGCATGGTCATTAGTAAAGGCTTATTTTGGCTCTCAGGCTATTGTTTATATCCATTATGGGAAATACTAAAAAACATGGCGTACTGGCACAATAGCGGCTTGCAGCATGCCATTTCAAGCCCGTTAATCTTATTGCTAAGTCTTTTTGGAGTATTTCTATTGTTGTTGCCGAGGGGATTTCCGGTAAAATGGCTGGGATTCGTCGGTTTTTTGCCGATTATTTTTACTCATGTGATACAATGACGCGAAATAATACTGATAAGAGTTTCAGCATGAGTATCTCAAATAGTGGTAGTTTACAAACTTATAAGCGCTTATTAAAGACTGCAAAGCCGTATTGGATTTTATTTGCCATCGGCGTCATTGGTACAATTATTTTATCTCTGACAGATGCGGGTTTTGCTTGGCTTGTGAAGCCTATTGTGAATCACGGATTTGTGAAACGGGATCGCGCTTTTATTCATTGGTTACCCATTTTAATTTTTGGTATTTTTATTATTCGGGGTGCTGCGAGCTTTGTGTCAACTTATTTTATTACGCGCGTGGCAAGAACCGTTGTGCGTGATTTGCGCCGCGTTATTTTTTCAAAGCTTTTGCATTTGCCCGCAACGTTTTATGATAAAAATAATTCAGGCTATATTTTATCAACAATTGTTTATAACGTTGAGCAAGTTGCGCAAGCGTCATCTGATTCTGTATTAACCTGTTTGCGTGAGTCATCTTTGGCTATTAGTTTATTAATCGTGATGTTTACCGCGAGCTGGAAATTATCATTATTATTTATCATTATTTCACCCTTTATTGGCTGGGTTGTAAAATGGAGTAGTGGACGTATGCGACGCATTAGCGCCAGCGTACAAGAATCAGTGGGTGATGTGACCAAGGTTGCTGCTGAAAGTATTGATGGTTACCGCGTTGTGCGTCTATATGGCGGCGAACAATACGAAAGCGAAAAATTTAACAAAGCCACAAAGTCTAACTTGCAGCGTGAGATGAAAATTGTTGTCACGAATAGCGTTGGCACATCATTAATACAACTATTATTTGCTATCCCGATTGCAGTCACTTTGTTGGCTGCAACCAATCCTGCGATGCATGTGTCAGCAGGACAGTTTGCATCCATCGTAACAGCGATGATCATGTTGGTAAGACCCGTTCGTCGCATGAGCATGGTCAATACAGAAATTCAAAAAGGAGTTGCAGGGGCTGCGAGTATTTTTAAAATAGAAGATGAGACTATTGAAAAAGATGCAGGTTCGCGATCATTATCCAGAGTCAAAGGCGATATTGCTTTTCAAAACGTTAATTTTGAGTATGCAACATCTAAACAACCTGTTTTAAAACACATTAATTTAACAGTCAAAGCAGGAGATACCGTTGCTATCGTCGGAAAATCAGGCAGCGGTAAATCAACTTTAATGAACTTATTGCCGCGTTTTTATGAGGTAACAGCCGGTGAAATTACCATTGATGGTGTGAATACACAGCTTTATAAACTAGCTGATTTACGTGAACAATTTGCTTATGTCTCGCAAGATACCATGCTATTTGATGATACCGTGTCGAATAATATTGCCTATGGCGCAAAAGGATCTGTTACACGCGAACAAATCATTCAGGCTGCAACTGCTGCACATGCAACAGAATTTATTACACAATTACCAGATGGTTTTGATTCAAAAATCGGTGAAAGCGGTGTGTTGCTGTCCGGCGGACAGCGTCAGCGCATAGCGATCGCACGTGCTTTACTGAAAAATGCACCTATTTTAATTTTAGATGAAGCAACGGCTTCTTTAGATACGCATTCAGAAAGACAAATTCAAAATGCGCTAGAAGATCTCATGAAAGACAGAACTACTTTAATAATTGCTCACCGACTATCGACAATTGAAAATGCATCCTTTATTGTAGTGATGGATCAGGCTGAAATTGTGGAAACGGGCACGCACGAATCATTAATTACTCAAAATGGTGTGTATGCAGAATTGCACAAGGCGCAATTTAAAGAAACATAAAAATTTATGAATAAAATCTGGTATCAAAAAAATACTCTTAGTTATTTATTGCTCCCATTTTCTTTTCTTTATTTTTTCATTATTTTTATCCGAAAAATTTTATATCAATTTAATATTTTAAAAAAAACTAAAATTAAAGTGCCTGTTATTGTTGTTGGGAATATTACCGTCGGCGGCACTGGAAAAACTCCTTTTGTAATCTCAATAGCAAATGCTTTAAAAGAAGCGGGTTTTAAGCCCGGTATTATTACCCGCGGCTATCGGGGAAAATCATTAACATGGCCTATAATAATTAATCAACATAGCAACGCGAGATTAGCGGGCGATGAAGCTGTTTTAATTGCACAAAAAACATTATTGCCCGTTGTCGCAGGACCTAATCGTGTAGAAGATGCTAAAAAATTACTAGAAAATTTTGATTGTAATTTAATTATCAGCGATGATGGTTTGCAGCATACTGCATTAATCCGCGATATTGAAATCGCCATGATTGATGATAAAAGAGGCTTTGGAAATGGATTTTTATTACCCGCGGGGCCTCTACGCGAGCTTTCATCCAGAATATTATCAGTTGATTTTGTGGTTGTGAATAACGGTAATTGCGATGATCCATGGCGTACCGAATTTATGATAGATGAATTGATTAATATTAAAGATGTAACAAAGAAATTAAAGCTAACTGATATTACAGATCAAAAGATTTATGCTGTCGCAGGCATTGGCAATCCTGATTATTTTTTTAATCAGCTCAGAGGATTGTATTTAGAAATAATTCCCATTGTATTTCCAGATCACCATGATTTTAAATTTAAAGATATCGACTTTGAGAAAAATGCGATTATTATTATGACCGAAAAGGATGCCGTCAAATGTAAGCCATTTGCTGATCATCGGCATTTTATGGCGGCAGGGCATGCAGAAATTGATAAAAAATTAATTGATAAGATAATACTAAAAATACATTCGGGAGAATAAAATAAGCACATTATTTTTCTTCATTAAAAAGCTATCGCCTTATCGATGGCACTTGGCTTTAAGTCTTATATTAGGAATTATTTTAAGTATTTCAGCTATTGGCCTAATGGGTTTGTCAGGTTGGTTTATTTCATCAGCTGCAATGGCAGGGTTAACAATCGTTGGCGCTGCGGGCTTTAATTATTTTTTACCAGCGGCAGTGATTCGATATCTTGCTCTTATTCGCATTCTATCAAGATATGTCGAACGCGTAGTTAGCCACGATTTTACATTTCGAATTTTAGGTTACTTGCGCGTTTGGTTCTATCAAAAGCTTATTCCGCTTTCACCGCAACGATTATTAAAAAAGCACAGTGCTGATTTATTAAGTGGTTGGGTTCAAGATATTGACACACTGGATCACTTATATTTACGCGTTATTTCACCTGTTTTTACTTCTTTTATTATTATTTTATCAGTGGCGCTATTTTTATTTTTTTATTCAAAAAAGATTGCATTATTAGTGCTTTTATCAATGACTCTAATATCGATTATATTAACATTGACATCAGCTATTATGGGAAAAAATAGGGGTGAGAGAATAATTATTGCCGCATCTCATTTAAGATTAAAAATAATAGATAACATACAAGGCTTTGTTGATTTATTATTTTTAACATCAAAAATCAATAGAATCAGCGCGCTTGATAAAAATCAGCGTGAATTAGTATCAGCGCAAAAAAAATTAATGTATTTAAAATCAATTATTTCTGGAATTTTTGTTCTATTATCAGGACTGACTATTTATTTTATGCTTAAAATGGGTATTCCATTGGTGATGATTAATAAAATAAATGGTGCACAATTGGCCATGATTATTTTACTGGTGATGGCAGCTTTTGAGTCTTTATCGGCATTACCCTTGGCGGGACTAGCTTTGGGTAAAACTATGCGCTCTGCAAAACAAATATTATCGATTTCTGAGCAAAAACCAGCTATTGAATTTGTAAATAAAACACTAGAAATTATTGAAAATAATAATCTATTAATTCAGAATATTTCTTTTTCTTATGAAAATAACCCATTCATTTTTGATCATTTTAATCTTTCTATTGCGTCTGGCGCTCATTTGGGTATTTCCGGAAACTCAGGCTCTGGAAAAACATCGTTACTAAATTTACTATCTCGAATTGATGATCCGGAATCGGGTGATATTTTATTGGGCAATGTTAATTTAAAAAATATTTCAGAAATGGATTTGCGAAATAATATTAGTTATGTCACGCAAAAAGTACATATATTTAATGCGTCGGTACGAGACAATATTACGCTATTTCAAAAAAATATTTTAGATCAAGAAATCATATCTGTATTAAGATTAATGGAATTAGATGAACTGATTTTATCGCTGCCCAATAAACTAGATACAATAATGGGTGAATTTGGGAAACACTTCTCAGGCGGCCAAATTCGACGTATTTCAATTGCACGTGCGCTACTTAAAAAGTCACCTGTATTACTATTGGATGAGCCATCAACAGGCCTAGATGATCATTTAATGCTGAAAATCTGGAAAAACTGTGAACATACTCTTAAAAATAAAACAGTGATTATTGCGACACATGACGAAAAGCTATTGAGCATGCTGGATCAAACAATCAGACTGTAAAGTTTACCACCGAGTCTGCACAATTCATTATTTTTTCATCATGTGTTGCAATAATAATGGTTTTCTTATTTTTCCACTCGGATAATAGGTTTTGAATAATCTTAATATTGTCGTGATCTAAATGTGATGTGGGCTCATCTAGTAAAATAATCGGCGCATCTCTTAAATAAATTCTGGCGAGTGCAACGCGTTGTGCTTGGCCGCCTGATAATCCAACGCCATTTTCTCCAATGCATGTATTGAGCTTGTCTGGGAATAAATTAGAAAAATCTAATACGCCAGTTTTTTGAGCGGCGGTATTAATTTCTGTTTCAGATGCGCCTGGTTTTGCCAATCTAATATTATCTGCAATGCTGCCTTGAAATAAATGCGGATGCTGCGTTAAAAAAGCGATATAAGATCGCCAGAGATCAGATGAAATAGTAACTAATTTTATATCATTAATTTTAATTTCACCTGCTATCGGATAAATTAATTTTGAAAGTAATTGCAAAACAGTTGTTTTACCAGACCCGCTTTCACCCACTAACGCAACACAGCTTTGTGATTGAATACTTAAATTAAAATGGTTAAGTACATTTTTATTTTCATGATATAAAAAATCAATATTATTAAGTGTTATTATAAATTTTTCTGGAAATAAGAAACCTGTATTCATTATTTCAATTTCTAATATAGCTTGATTTAATATTTTTATGATTTCTGCAGATGCGCCAATCGCTTCTGCGCGGGCATGATAAAATGTGCCCAGTTGTCGTAGTGGCATAAAAAATTCAGGAATTAATAATAGAATAAACAATGCAGAAAAAAGCGATATAGTGACACCATGAAATCCAATATGAATAAAACTCAGCAATCCCAATCCTAAATAAACAGCAATCAGTGCTATTGAGATAGTTGCGAATAATTCTAAGACGCCAGATGATAAAAAGGCAATTTTTAATATCCGCATGGTTTTTAATCGATATTGATCTGAAACATCTTGCACTTTTTTAATTTGAGTGCGACTTTGATTAAATAAGCTAAGTGTTGAAAGACCTTGTAAAAGATCGAGAAAATAAGCGCTCATGCGAGATAAGCTTTGGAAATTGCGCTGATTAAGAGACTCAACACCCATTCCAATCAGCGCCATAAACAATGGAATTAACGGCGCTGTAATTAATAAAATAATGCCTGCGATCCAATTTTGAATCCATACTAATATTAAAATAATAATAGGAATTAAAACAGATAAAATCATTTGCGGTAAATAATCTGCAAAAAATCCGTGCAGCGCCTCGACTTGTTCGATTAGTGTTGTGGTTAATGCACCTGTTTTAGTTTTTGATATTTGCGTGGATGAACACGCCATCAAATGTTTAAAAATTTCATCTCGAATACTATTTTTAATTTTTTGAGCCGTATTAAATCCTGTTATTTCTCGCCAAATTGAAACAAAGCTTCTTAAAATAATTAAACTTAAAAAAATCCATAATAAACTTGAGATGCTTATAATATTGTGATGGTGCAGATAAACAAGATCGATTATATCAGCCAGAATATAAGCTTGAGCAATGATTAACAGCCCGCCCAGTATTCCAAAAGAAATAGATAAAATAAGTGAGTGTTTAAAATTCGCTGATTGTTTCATCAGCCAGCGATATGCTGTATTAGATGCCATTATTCATCATTGCACTGTTTGTCAGCTTTCAGCGTAGCCGCAAAGCTGACAATTAATGCTATTAATAAAGTAATGCCAATGATTGTATAAAACATAGTAACTTCCTAAAAATTTTAATAAAAAGTATGATCATTTTTTTCAACATCTTCCACTGTGAGGGTGGATTTTTTGCCCCAAATCGAACTATAAGCAAAAATTTTGTAACCTAAAATAATCAGTAAAAGCACGACACCCACATATAGCATGACGTTTAAAGCGTATTGACTGGATGCTGCATTCCAAACTGTAATACTTTGATTTGGGTTCGTTGAGGAAGGCATTAAAAATGGAAACAGGGCGGTTCCTGCCGTAGTTACAATGCCACCAACAGCAAAGCAGCTTGCCCAAAATGCGGTGGTGTACCAGCCGTAATAGCCTGCCCACAATGATTCGATAATACCGGCATAAGCTAAAATCGGTGGTAAATATTTCCATGGGTATTGATCAAAAGAAGCGACCCAGAATCCGACGCCTTGATGCACGACATTGTTGAGCGGTTCCAATGTTGGGTTGGCAGCAGAGGATATTAATTGATAGCCTGAAACATGATACATCAGCAGTATACCCGTTCCGGTAAAGCCAATTAATAACAAAATGGCAGATATAATATGCACGCGACCTGCTAGTGCGCGAATACTTCCTTCGGTGCGGCGTTGCAAATAAGTTGAGCCATGCATCATAACCATTAATACGGATACAACACCCGATAATATTCCATAGGGATTTAATAATTGCCAAAAATTACCCGTATAAAAATCTTGATAAGTGTGCGGATCAAAGTGAAATGGAAAGCCTACAAAACAATTTCCCATTGCGACACCAAACACAAACACAGGCACAACGCCGCTGATAAACAATGCCCAGTCCCACATTTTGCGCCAAGCTGCACTATCTATTTTGTTGCGGTATTCATAACCAGGTGGGCGTAAAAACATGGAAAATAAAATTAATAACATTGCAGCGTACATGCCTGAAAAAGCAGTGCTATAGACAACAGGCCAGACGACAAACAAGCCGCCGCCTGCAAATACTAACCAGGTTAAATTACCATCCCAGGTTGGCGCACTGGTATTTAACACAAGGCGACGATCATTTTCATTTTTTAAAAATGGCATGTACATCGTGACGCCCGCATCAAAACCGGCTGTTGCAGCATAAACGACTAAAACGCAGCCAATAATAATCCACCAGATTAATTTCAAAAATTCATAATCAAACATGATCGTCGCTCACTTTATTGTTTTCAAAATAATATTTCCCCGTATGTAAACTGCTGGGGCCCAATTTTGCAAACTTAAACATTAAAAATAACTCAATAGAAATTAATGCGCCGTAAAATAAAACAAATAAAATTAAGCTTGTGACCAGCGACACCACATCTAGTGAAGAAGTGCCCATAAAAGTAGGTAAAATAAAATGAATCACCCAAGGCTGTCTGCCGACTTCCGCCAACGTCCAGCCACATTCAACCGCTAAAAAAGGCACTGGAATTGCCCATAAACAGCATTTTAAAAAGAAAGGATGATTTTGCAATGTATTTTTAAGGGAGTAAATCAATCCCAGCAAAAATAAAATCAACATGAAGCCCCAAGCCGCAATCATCACGCGGAAAGTCCAAAAAGCAGTTTGTACATTGGGAATACCGCTTTTCGCAGCTTGTGTAATTTGCAGCGGTGTGGCTTGAGCAATATTATCCGTAAAGGGTTTGAGTAAATACGCAAAACCTAAATCATTTTGATATTGCGTAAAAGTCGCGATAGTTTGTTTTGTCGCCGTATTTTTCCAGATTGCTTGTTGTGCGTTATAAGCTTTAATGCCATTTTTAACGCGCACTTCATATTTTGCAACAATGGGTTTAATGCCTTCAACCGTGCCTGTTAGAGAATGCGTTGCAATTAAACTTAATGCGTAAGGAATTTTGATTTCAAATTCATTTTTTTCAGCTTGCTGATTAGGCCATGCAATGACAGCCCATGCAGCAGGAGCTTTTGCTGTTGTCCATTGCGCTTCAATCGCTGCCATTTTTTCAGGCTCATCTTTTGCCACTTCCAATCCATTTTGATCGCCGAAAAAAAGTACCATGAAAGAGCAAATTAATCCAAATGCGGCGCCCACTGCAAAAGAGCGCTTTGCAAAACCGATGTCGCGATTTTTTAATAAATAAAATGCGCTGATGCCCATGACAAACATAGATGCAACAGTGAATCCTGCGAAAGCAACGTGGCCAACACGAATTTGCGCAAGATAGTGCAAGTACAAACCCGCAATACTGTATAATTGCAGCGTCATATTTTTATAATTAAAAGTGGTTTCAACCGGATGCTGCATCCAGCTATTGGCCGCCAGAATATTCACGATTGACAAGGTTGCGCCGATGGCCATAAAAAAAGTGACTATAAAATGCGCGCGTCGACTTAATTTATCCCAAGTAAAAAAGAATAAACCAAACATCGTTGCTTCCAACATAAAGGCGGTAATCCCTTCAATCGCTAAAATAGGGCCGAAGCTACCACCGATCATGCGTGAAAAATAAGCCCAATTTAAACCGAATTCAAATTCCATTGTGATGCCGCTAATAACGCCGATCGCAAAATTAATCGCTAATAATTTCGCCCAAAAACGCGTCATGTCTTTGTAAACGGCTTTTCCTGTTTTTAAATACGCCGCTTCCATGACCACTAAAATCCATGTTAAGCCAAGTGTAATCGGCACAAACAAGAAGTGAAAAAGTGCAGTAAAAGCGAATTGAAGACGGGAAAGATCAGCAACTAAAAAATGGGTCATCGCAGGGTTTTCCTTTTAAAATGAACGACAAAGATGAAGCTAATTTATCATCATCTCATTTTTCAGTCTAGTTTTTGCACAAAGATGGGAGTGGTTATCATTAGCGTTGGGGTGTGTTTTTTGTATAGAATACAAAACCAAAAAGCCTTTGCGGAGAATTATAAAACATGAACACTAATCTAACAGCACCAAGCAATTCTCAAATTATTATTTATCGCAACGATAGCGGTGATGTGAAGCTGGACGTTCGCTTGGATGGAGATACGGTTTGGTTGACGCAAAAAATGATTGCGCAGCTGCTTGATTGCAGCACCGACAATATTGGCCTGCACTTTAAAAATATATTTAAAGATGGCGAATTGGCTGAGATTTCAGTAACCGAGGAATTCTCGGTAACTGCTTCAGATGGGAAAAAATATCGCATAAAGCATTACAATCTTGATGCCATTATTTCAGTGGGTTATCGGGTTAATTCTGGTCGCGCTACCCAATTTCGCATCTGGGCGACTCAAACTCTTAAAGAATACATTATCAAAGGATTTGTATTGGATGACGAAAGGCTCAAGAACCCTGATTTGCCATTTGACTATTTTGAAGAGCTAACGCGTCGTATTCAGGATATTCGAACTTCTGAAAAAAGATTTTATCGTAAGATTACGGATATTTATGCGCTGAGCGTTGATTATGATCCAACCGATGAGATGAGCATTCAGTTTTTTAAAACAGTGCAAAATAAAATGCATTGGGCAATCACCGGGAAAACAGCGGCAGAAATTATTGCGAGTAGGGCAGATAGCAAAAAGCCGAATATGGGTTTAACCCATTTTCGCGGGACTATTCCAAGAAAGGATGACGTTGTGATTGCCAAAAATTATCTTGATGAAAATGAACTGAGCGCATTGAATAATTTGGTTGAGCAGTATTTAATTTTTGCTGAAGGGCAGGCCATGCGACGAATTTCTATGCACATGAGAGAGTGGATTGAAAAATTACATGGTTTTTTACAGCTAAATGATAGAAATATTTTAAATCACGCTGGAAAAATATCGCATGAATTAGCGAGAGAAATGGCTGAAAATGAATATGATCAATTTCATAGTAAGCAGCTAAAGTTAAAATCTAATTCGGACAGCGATTTTGAAAAGGCCATTACAGTCATTGCGGAGAAAAAATTTCGCAGAAAATCCAAAGAATCCTGCGCGTAGAAAGAATCCGCTCATTTCGCCTTGAATACAAGGCTCCATTTGCGGCTCCTTCGCTGCCTATAGTAAATAATTACATAATTACTTTGATATCAGACAAACCTAATCGCCTTGTTTTTTCAATAAAACTAAACCCCCATTTTCTTCTGGAGTTTTAATGCGCAAGCCAGATGCATGGCAACTGTGGCTCTTGTGCTGACCATGAATTTTTTCATTTCAGCAGATTGTGCTGTTTGCATTAATTGAGTATCAATTAATTTTAATGCCGCTTCGTGACCAGAAACCATCGCATTGACATAAGCATGATCAAATTGATTGCCGTTTAATGCAGCAATTTGTAACATGCCTTTATTGCCTGCCGCAGTGAGTTTGATTGCAGTTGAGCTGGTCAATGGCATTGCATGAAGTTGATTGGCCATTTCTAGAATCTGCGTGAGGTTTGCGCTATGTTGATCGATCATCATGTTGGCAAGATCTTTAACGCCATGCGTGATTTTTTTGTTTTTTGCAACAAGCCCAATTAAAATTTCATTTTTATCAATCGCCGCGATGGTTGCCAATGTTTTTGTTTCAGCAGGAGTTGTGTTTGCAAAAGCAGCCTGAGCTGAAAATACTAATGCTAGCGTTAATGTCGCGCCGAGTGTTAATAACTTAAGTGATTTCATCTTGACTCCCCATTAAAATATTTAACATCAAAAGAGCGACTATAGCATAATTTCTCGACCTCAGGTATTGTAATGCTTTTTAGGGAGTGATTTTCAATGGAATGGGCAAGGATGCACGCATTACTCGTGATTATTCAGCATTGCATTTCTTTTATCGGAATTCTTATTATTTTTACAGGCGTCATTGTCGCGTTGTGCCAATATGCTCGCTGTTTTTTTAAAAGCACCACAATCAATACCAGCGCTATTCGCTTGAGCTTAGGACGAATTTTAATTTTGGGGTTAGAGTTTATTGTTGCGGCAGATTTAATCGGCACAACGACCGCGCCAGATTATTATACGGTTGGTATTTTAGCTTGTATCGTTGCAATCCGAACTGTATTAACTTACTCATTAAGCAAAGAAATGAATGCGCTAGCCAATGAGCCCGCATAAATAAATTAGGAGAATAAAAATGTTGTTGAATAAAAAATTAATATTACCGCTTTTATTTGCATCTACTGTTGCATGCGCAGGCGGGCAAGAACCAGTTCCAACAGATACCCCAGCAGATACCAATGACAATATTCAATTTACGATTACGCCTTATTTATGGGCGATTAATATGAATGGTTACGTGGGTGTTGCGTCTTTATCATCACAGCATGTTTCTCAAGATTTTTCAGATATTATGCAGAATTTTGATGCGGGCGGTATGCTCTATCTTGAAGCGAAAAAAAATGGCTTAGGTATATTTTTTAATGGATTATATGCAGCGTTGTCTCAAACAGTTCATGTGGGATCACTCACTATTAATACGACCAATGGCTTTGGTTTATTCAGCGGTGGTGTTTCGTATGAAACATTTGATCGCACTTTTCAAAATGGCAGCGAGCTTTCTGTTGAGCCTTACCTTGGCGTGCGCGATACATTAAATGACGCGACGGTAAGTATTGCTAATACGAATTTGTCTGCCAGTCTGAACGAACAATGGGTTGATCCCATTTTGGGCGCGCGCGTGAATTATAATATCACCAAGGCGTGGCTTACTGTGCTTGCTGCTGATGTGGGCGGTTTATCGAGTTCGGATTACAGTTTTAATGCCAATGGTTACATTGGATACAAGCCACAGACCATGATGAAAAACATGGTGTTTTATTTAGGTTATCGCTGGTTGCATCAAAATTATCAAACCGGCGCGAATACCAATTATTTCTCATGGAATATGGATATTTTTGGCCCCGTGGTTGGCATATCATTCGTATTTTAAAAAATTTTCCATTATACTAACTTCATCATTTTCAAGGAGAAAATAATGATGGTAGTAGCATGGATTGTTTTCTGGTTGGCTGCAATGACTGTTTTGGCATTTCAGCGCGCATCTTTGTCAGTGTGGACGATTGGAATGGGAGTTTTTTTAATTCTCTGTTCTTATTTTTCAGGTTTCCATTATTTTACACTCACTGTATTCTGGTTAATTTATTTAATTATTTTTGGCGTCTTAAATTTAAAATTTATTCGCTGCATGCTGCTCACCAAAACTATTTTCAGTATCTACAAAAAAATCACGCCTGCTTTATCTGAAACTGAAAAAGAAGCCATTAACGCTGGCGATATTGCCTGGGAAGGGGATTTATTTTCAGGAATGCCAGACTGGAAAAAATTACAAGCGATGCACCTTTCAAAGCTAACTGTCGAAGAACAAGCGATTTTAAATGGTCCCGTTGAAGAATTTTGCACCAAAGTGAATAACTGGAAATTTAATCATGACATGCAAATCCCCAAGGCATTGTTAGATTTTCTAGGTAAAAATGGTTTGTTGGGAATGATTATTCCGAAAAAATTTGGTGGCCTAGAATTTTCGCATTTTGCGCATTCGCAAGTGATTACCAAATTAGCGAGCGCCAGTTGCGGCGCAGCGATTTTAACCAGCGTTCCCAATTCATTGGGGCCTGCTGAATTATTAATGCATTATGGAACAGATGAGCAAAAAAATTATTATTTACCGCGTTTGGCCAATGGCACCGATATTCCATGCTTTGCCCTAACCAGTCCTTTGGCGGGCTCTGATGCAAGCTCAATTGAAGATTATGGCGTTGTATGCGAAGCCGAATTTGAAGGCAAAAAGCAATTATGCATGAAATTAAATTGGAACAAGCGCTATATTACTTTATCGCCGGTAGCAACTTTATTGGGCCTTGCTTTTAAATTATATGATCCAGAGCATCTATTGGGACAAAAAGAATCCATTGGTATTACCTGCGCATTAATTCCCGTACATTTAAAAAATGTTGAAACAGGTCGCCGCCATTTTCCACTACACAGCGCATTTCCCAATGGTCCGACGCGCGGAAAAGATGTGTTAGTGCCACTTGATTATATTATTGGCGGACCCAAAATGGCGGGTCATGGTTGGCGTATGCTGATGGAATGTTTGGCTGCAGGGCGTGGCATTTCAATTCCATCGATGGTCACGGGCGGATTAAAATTAGCGACATTGGCAACGGGCGCTTACACGCGTATTCGTCGGCAATTTAAAATGGGTATTGCAAAATTCGGTGGCATTGAAGAAGTGTTAACGCGTATTGCGTCGAATATGTATGCGATGGAAGCAACACGTGTATTCACCGTTTCTATTTTAGATCAAGGAAAGCGTGCGGCAGTGGCTTCTGCGATTTCAAAATATCACGTAACAGAAATGGGTCGCGCCGCAATAGTAGATGCAATGGACGTGCATGGCGGCAAAGGTATTTGTATGGGGCCGTCAAATTATTTGGCGCAAGGTTATTTAGAAGCGCCCATTGGCATTACGGTTGAAGGCGCTAATATTTTAACGCGTTCAATGATTATTTTCGGACAAGGTGCGATTCGTTGTCATCCTTATGTTTTAAAAGAAATGATGGCGGCGCAAAATGCCAATCAAAAAGAAGGGTTAAAAGAATTTGATCAGGCGATTTTTGGTCACCTGGGTTTTATATTAAGCAATAAGACGCGGGCTTTTATATTGGGTTTAACCAATGGCTATTTTGCCAAAGCGCCGAGTGGTCAATTGAAACGTTTTTATCAGAAATTCTCACGCTTTTCAGCCTGCCTTGCGTTTTTAGCTGATGTTGCGATGATCACGATGGGTGGCGAATTAAAACGTGCAGAAAAAATATCAGCGCGTTTTGGGGATATTTTGAGTTACTTATACATCGGTTCTGCTGTATTGAAATATTTTGAAGAGCAGCAGTGTCCTCTTGCGGAATGGCCAATGGTGCAATGGATTTGTCAGGATTTATTATTTAAAATGCAAACTCAAGTGGATGGTTTATTGATAAATCTTCCTAATCGCTGGATCGCTAGATTGTGCCGTGTTGTTGTATTTCCATTGGGACAATATTTGCGTGTGCCAAATGACGAATTAGGTGCGCGCGCTGCAGTGTTGATCACAGAACCGAGCGAATTTCGTGCGCGACTTGCTAAAAATATTTATTACACGCCGAATGATAATAATCCAGGTGCAAAATTAGAAGCCGTGATGTTGCAAGTGATCGCAGCAGAGCCGCTTGAGAAAAAATTAATGATGGCAAAGCATTTTGGTAAAATTCAGGGTAAAACCAATGAAGAATTAATTTTATCAGCACTACAGAATAAAATTATCTCATTAGAAGAATCAAATACGCTGACATGTGTTTTTGAGTCTCGCATGAGCGTTGTGAATGTAGATGATTTTTCGCCGGATTTTTTTAAGTCGTAAGGAAAAAGACTTGCATGGAAAATAAAATATGGCTCTCTCAATACAGCCCTGATGTGCCGGCGACGATTGACCCAGATCAATTTTCATCGCTTTCTTCTTTCTTTGAAAAATACGCAGAAGATTTTTCACAACGTCCTGTTTACACTAATTTTGGCACTACTATTTCTTATGCTGAAATGAAATCAGCTGTTCGAGATTTTGCTGCATTTTTACAAAATAATTGGGGTCTTAAAAAGGGCGCGCGCATTGCCATGATGATGCCCAATATTTTGCAATATCCCATTTGTATTTTTGGCGCATTAAAAGCAGGATTAGTTGTTGTTAATATTAATCCACTGTACACAGCACCAGAGCTTGTAAAACAATTACAAGACTCAGGCGCAGAAGCCATTATTGTTTTGGAAAATTTTGCTGATCATCTTGCAGAAGCGTTGCCGCATACTGAAGTAGCACATGTTATGATCACCAAAATAGGTGATTTATTGGGAAATATTAAAGGCGCGCTGTTTAATTTTGTCACGCGCTATATCGAGAAAAAAATACCCTACTATAAATTACCCAAAGCTATTTTTTTAAAAGAAGCAATACAGCTTGGAAAGAGCTTATCTTTTGCTGAAATAAATATTCAAAATACAGACACCGCATTTTTACAATATACAGGCGGCACGACTGGGCGTTCAAAGGGCGCTGTTTTATCGCATCGCAATATTATTGCGAACGTGATGCAATGCGTTTCATGGATTCACGATATTAAAGAACAAAATCATGGCGTATTAATCGGTGCGTTGCCGCTGTACCATATTTTTTCTTTGATGGTGTGCGGCGTGTCTATTTTTGCGATGGGTGCTTCGACATTATTAATTACCAATCCACGTGATACGCGAGCTTTTGTCAAAGCGCTGAAGCATTGTAAAATGACCATGATGATTGGTTTGAATACTTTATTTAATGCACTATTAAATAATCCTGATTTTAAAAAAGTTGATTTTTCAAAATTAACATTAACCATTTCGGGCGGCATGGCAATGCAAAAGGCCGTTGCAGATCGATGGCAAGCAGTGACAGGCATTCCTGTTTTAGAAGGTTATGGTTTAACAGAATCTAGCCCTGTTTTAACAATGTGTCCCACTAATTCAACGCATTTCACGGGTAGCGCTGGATTGCCTGTGCCCTCGACAGAAGTGGTGATTCGAGATGAAGACGGCCATGATTTACCGTTTAATCAGCAAGGCGAAATTTGCGCGCGTGGCCCGCAGGTGATGAAAGAGTATTGGCGCCAGCCTGACGAAACCAGACACGTTTTAGATGAACATGGTTGGCTTCGCACGGGTGATATTGGCTACATGAACGAACGCGGATTTGTTTATATCGTCGATCGCAAAAAAGACATGGTATTAATTTCAGGGTTTAACGTATATCCGAATGAAGTAGAGGCTATTATTGCTTCACATCCAGATGTGAAAGAAGTCGCCGTGGTTGGCGTGCCTTCTTCAAAAACAGGCGAGGCTTTAAAAGCCTTTGTTGTGAAGCGTGACCCTGATTTAACCGAGGCAGAATTAATTGCATTTTGCCGCAAATCGCTGACTGCTTATAAAATTCCGCATGTGATTGAGTTTCGTGATACGCTGCCATTATCCAACGTAGGTAAAGTATTGCGCCGCGTTTTGCGCGATGAAAAAACCGCTAACTAGGAGCTGAGGTATGAATAAACAAAACATCGCACAATTAAAATTTGTATTTGATCAAATATTAAATATAGCAGAAGGTACGCAAATTGAATTCTGCTATGCGCGAGACCTAATGAAAGCGCTGGGATACGAACGCTGGGAAAATTTTATTATCGTTATTGACAAAGCAAAAAAAGCTTGTAAAAACAGCAAGGTAGAAGCAACTGACCATTTTCGTGATATCACGAAAATGGTCAAAATTGGATCAGCTGCTGAGCGAAAAATAAATGACATGATGCTCACTCGTTATGCCTGTTATTTGATTGCCCAAAACGGCGATTCCAGTAAATCTGCAATTGCCTTCGCGCAAACCTACTTCGCCTTGCAAACCCGCAAACAAGAGTTACTTGAAGAACGCATGGCATTGCATGATCGCCTTGATGCACGCGAAAAACTTCGCAAATCAGAAACAGAGTTATCAAAAAATATTTATGAACGTGGCGTTGATGATGCAGGCTTTGCTCGCATTCGCTCTAAGGGTGACACTGCATTATTTGGCGGAAAAAATACACAAGATATGAAGCAAAAACTAAGTGTGCCAGGCAATCGTCCACTTGCTGATTTTTTACCCACCGTTACCATCGCTGCGAAAAATCTTGCGACTGAAATGACGAATTTTAATGTTGATCAAAATAATTTATTTGGTGAATGCTCAATTACAGGTGAACACGTACAAAATAATTTAACAGTGCGCGATATGTTGGGAGAGCGCGGGATCAAACCGGAAGCATTGTCTGCAGCAGGGGATTTACAAAAATTGAAACGAAGAGTGAGTGCCGCTGAAAAGAAATTAATAAAAACAGCGGCGTTACCGAATGCGGAAATGAAAAACGAATAACAATGGTTGAAAAGTCATGCCTGGTATGGCGCTTATAAATAACCCTTATTCTGTGACAAACTTTCGATCTTGAGGCCCCCTAATGGTAATATTACCTGGTAATATTACATCGCAAATGTAGAATACGAAGCGTAATTAACCGCTTGGATTTAAATTACTATAAAAATCAATCAGTTATAATTTTCACCTTAATATAGTTTTTTCTAGGGTGAAGTAGAGTGGCAAAGGAATGTAAATGCAGAAACACATCCAGCAATGCTTAATTTTTCTAGTGGTAATATTATTCACAACTTTTGCTTTTGCGCAAACAGCACTGCAAGAGCAATCTGTATTTGACATTGAAAAGGCCAACGCGCAATTTAATATTATTTCAAGCAAGCTTTCTGAAAAAAGAGATTTAACTGCACTAACGACAAATATTAAAAAATTAGAATCACTACAAAGCATCGCTAATACCTGTGTCAATAACGCGCAGACGCATTTAAAAATTATTGATGAATTATTAAAAGCAACTCAGATTAGTAATTTAACAGCGCAGGAGCAAGCCGATTATCAATACTTGCAAGATAAAAAACTCATGTATGCCAAGCAATTATCAGAGTGTCGACTATTTATTTATCGCTCGCAAGAATCACTGATTACTTATAAAGATCAGGTGCAGCAATTAAGCACGGTGGAAATTTTAAGTCGCAGCACGCCTATTTGGAATATTCATGAAAATCATTTTTTGCAAATGGCGCAAAATACGGATTTGAGAAAAATAGCCAATGAAAGTGGCATGCTGATTATATCGACCGATGAATGGATGATGGGAATAGTGGTGTTGTTACTGAGTTTATCGCTCGCCATTTATTGTCGATATTTATGTCGTCGATGGCTATCGCAGCAGCATTTAACGCATCCCGCGATGCACGCATTGATTGCTGTTTTTTCGATGATTGTCGCGCCACTTTTTATATTTTCCATATTAAGCTTATTTTTTAATGGTATTTACTATAACGTACTACCTGTTCCAACAGTTGAATTAATTAGCCATGCATTATTATTATTTACGGTATGCTTTTTCTTATCGCGTTATTTTTTCTATTTGCCTTATATTATGAATCAAGTTGCAGAATCTGAAGCACATCTCGGGAAAAATTTGAATAATCGTTTTATAATATTACTGAGTTGGTTATTAATCGGCTATCTTGCAGTCATTATTTTTGCATCTCAAGATTTTTCTCACCCATTGATTGAATTTGCAAGAACGCTGTTTATTACTGTTTTAGGCGGATTAATTGTTTGGTTTGGAATGACACTGTGTCGCATCCCGTTTTTGGAAAAGCTGCATCATGTCGCGATGGTTTTTATTAAAATATTTTTGTGGTTGTTATTGATCGCAGTGGTCGTCATTGAATGGCTTGGATATCACCGCTTGGCGGGGCACTTAATGACAGGTGTTTTGATGACTGTTATTAGTATCGCAGCAGCAATGATGTGTTGGCGCTTTGTAGATATATTTTACCAGTGGCTGGATAATAAATCGTATTCGCTTGCGCGCAAAACACATCGTTTTTTTGGTCTAAAACTCAGTCGAAAATCAAATGAAATTTGGCTGCTAAAAATATTGGCTAATATTGTTATATTATGTTTTTTTGCAATGGCGCTGATGAAAAGCTGGGCGGTTTCACAGAATTTTATTGATACCATTCAAAATGGATTATTAAATGGCTTTAATCTTGCGGGTCTTCCAATTGATCCGCTGCAAATTGGATTAGCGCTATTGTCATTTGCGGTGATTATGTTGTGTGGCAGGGCGCTGGCAACACATATTGCGAAAAAGCGAAGATTCACGGAAGGTGAAGATACCCAAATCGCGATTTCAACCATCATTGTTTACGTGACTTTTGCAATTGCATTATTAATTGCATTAGTTGTCACAGGAATTAATTTTACGAGCTTAACGATTATTGCCGGCGCATTGTCAGTCGGTGTTGGTTTAGGACTGCAAAGTATTGTGAATAATTTTGTTTCAGGGTTAATTTTATTAATTGAAAAACCCATTAAACCAGGCGATCGCATTGTCATCGGAACGACCGAAGGATTTGTGAAAAAAATTCGTATTCGGTCAACGCAAATTTCAACGACATCAAAAGAAGATGTGATTGTCCCCAACGCCGATTTAATTACGCATCAAGTAACAAACTATATGTTTCGAGATCATTTTTCACGTGTGACCTGTAAAATTGGTGTTGCTTATGGTAGCGACACAACACTAGTTAAAAATATCTTACTCGAAATTGCAACTAAAAATCCTGAGGTAGTGCAAGAAGAACCCAATGCGCCTTTGGTTTTGTTTAGAAAATTTGATGAAAGCAGTTTAGCATTTGAATTATGGTGCGTAATTCATGATGTGAATAAAAAATATAATGTCGTGAGTGACCTAAATTTTGCCATCGACGCTGCTTTTCGCGAAAACAACATTTCAATTGCCTTTCCGCAACAGGATGTGCGGATTATTGATTATCGCAAACCGTAATTTTCATTTTCTATTTTTTTACCTTAACTCAATAGCTGACCGGTTATCAGTTCTATTTGAATAAGACAGAGCATAGTTAAACGGTGGTTTGGCGCAAAAATCGCCTAGGCCTTGAGCGGTTATTTTTCCGTAATGACGAAAAAAAGAGAAAAAGAGTTTTTTGTGCGAAGTTTCGAGCTCTTCAAATAAATTTCTTGTTTCTGTCTTTAGCAATATAGGGTCGATTTCATTTAAATATTTTAGTGTTTTGGCAGATGCGCCTTTAGGCCTTGTAATTGCTCTTTCGTATAATTTCTTAATAATAGAATGAAAATCTCTTGATACAGGAATCGTACGCGAAGAGCAAAATATATTTTGCGCTCGTGCTGCTGAACCACCCAGTTCAATATATTGAATAGCAAGAAAGTTAATTAAGAATCTATCATCAATAAACTCTTTTATTGATAATACAGACTGCGATTGTTCTAATGCCTTATCTAATTCCATTTTTTTGAAATAATAATAGGTCTTTGATGATGCGCCTCTTCCGCGCAGCAGCGCGTTAAATCTTAATGTTTCAAATACTTCTCTTAGTGTTAGTGTTTCTGAATTCCGAAATATTTCTCTTTCTCGTGCGAGACTACCTTTGTTTTCTATGTATTTTGCTCGCACTGTTTCAATCGTTATTGTAGGCATTTTGCATCCCTGATTTTGTAAATCATAAAATGCAGATCATAGCGCGATATTGACCGCTGTCAAGAAATGCTCTGTAAGGGCTTGATTTTTTCTCAGCATATGGTCTGGTTCACACAACGGGCGCGCCTACGGAAGAGGGGACTTTAAGTACGTCACACTCGGATCGATTAACACTCTGTTTGATAGCGCTTCACGGCCTAAGATCATGCGATATTGCAGTGGATCGCGATTAGACAAGGTGACTTCGATAGGCCAGGATTGATCGCCCATATTCAGCGTGGTTAAAATCACATAGCGATTTTCTTTGTGACCGCTTGAGCTCATTACTTTTCGAGTATCGATTAATGGCGCATGACAATGAATAAGTTTGGTTTGATTGCGTTGGAATGGATGCACATCAAAATATATATATTGCTTATTTAATTTTTTAACAACGCGCATATTAAAAGCATGAATAGCAGAAGTTTTGGCGCCCGTGTCTATTTTTGCTTTTATTTTTTTAATTTTTAAATCAGGTAGTCCGCACCATTCTGATCGGCCAATCAGTAATTTATTCTTAAGCGATATTTTTCTTCGCATGTTATCATCCTTGATAGCGACTTCTCGATGTGATTGGTTTAGCATGCTTTTCAATGTGCTGAATAATTAAACTCGCGATATCTTTTTTGGTTGTTTTTTCAATCCCTTCTAAACCGGGCGATGAATTAATTTCTAATACCAGCGGGCCATGCTTCGAGCGTAATAAGTCAACACCCGCCATTCGCAAACCCATTATTTTAGAAGCTTTAATTGCCATTTCTCGCTCAGCCTTGGTGATGCGTACGGTTTCAGCTGTGCCACCACGATGAATATTCGCGCGGAATTCGCCTAATTCCGCCGTGCGTTTCATGGCTGCCACGACTTTTCCACCCACTACAAAACAACGAATATCACTGCCTTTACTTTCCGCGATAAATTCTTGAATAATAATATTGGCATTTAATCCCATAAAAGTTTGAATTAAACTTTCAGCTGATTTTTTCGTTTCAGCTAAAACTACACCCACGCCTTGTGTACCTTCAATTAATTTTATAATTAAAGGCGTGCCACCGACCATTTGAATTAGATCATTAATATCAGTTGGCGCGTATGCAAATCCCGTAATAGGCATGTGAACGCCTTTCATCGACAATAATTGCTGCGCGCGTAATTTATCGCGCGAGCGCGTAATGCCAATGGATGGATTAATGGTGTAAGTTCCCATCGTTTCAAATTGGCGCACAACCGCTGTGCCGTAAAAAGTTTTTTGAGCGCCGATTCTGGGAATAATCGCATCAAACGGACCGATTTGTTTTCCTTGATAGTGAATTGAAGAAGGTTTTTTCGAGGTAATATTCATATAGCAGCGCGAGTAATCGATCACTTCAACGCTATGCCCGCGTTTTTCTGCTGCTTCAACTAAGCGACGTGTCGAATATAAGTCTTTATTTCTCGATAAAATAGCAATTTTCAACCTAACCTCTTTCTGCGATACGCATTTAAACCTTCAACAAAGAATGAGAAGAATATCGCAGAATAAATATAACTACGAGGAATATAAAATCCGAGACCGTCTGCAATTAAAACAACGCCGATTAATAACAGAAAAGAAAGCGCAAGCATTTTAATCGTTGGGTGCTTCTGAATAAATTTGCTGAGCGGGTTGCTTGCAATAATCATTAAGATAACTGCGATAGTGATTGCAATCATCATAATCCAAATATGCGATGTCAGTCCTACGGCTGTTAAAATGCTATCGAGTGAAAAAATTAAATCGAAAATAATAATTTGAACAATCGTCCAAAAGAAAAACCCCGCCACTTTTCGAACGTGTTTTGTACCTTCTTTTGGCGGTTCCATTTCATTGTGAATTTCCCAAGTGCCTTTAATCAATAAAAAAAGACCGCCTAGAAACATAAAAATATCGCGGCCCGAATACTCGTGTGATAGAAAACTAAAAAGCGGCTGCTTTAGTTGAACGATCCACATAATCATCATTAACAGTAAATATCGCGCCAGTAGTGCAAGCGCCAAACCAAGACGCCTTGCAAGCTGTTGCTGTGAAACAGGGAGGCGATTGCTGACGATAGCGATAAAGACAAGGTTGTCGATCCCGAGGATGATCTCTAAAATCGTTAAAGTTGCCAAATCCATCAAAAAAGTGCTGTAATCCATGTTGGTTCCCCGTGTATGATGCCTTAGTTTAAGTGACCATGGACGCAACTGCAATATGATAAAAACATTATTACAGCATGAAACCGTTAAGTTTATTTTAGTCGGGGTAATTAATACCGTATTTGGCTATATCGTGTTTGCAAGCTTAATTGCATTGGGCCTGCATTATACGCTGGCTATATTTTTAGGGACCTGCCTGGGGATCATTTTTAATTTTCATACGTTTGGGCGTCTTGTTTTTAACAATCAGAAATATAATTTGCTCTATAAGTTTATTATTACTTATGGAGTTATCTATATTGTTAATATTTCAGTCGTTAAATGGCTGCTGTCGCTCGGGTTGAATATCTATCTTGCCGGCTTTCTTTCTACTATTTTGATGGCCGCGCTCTCTTACACGCTCAATAAGCTTTGGGTGTTCAAAAAATAGGGCAAAAGACGTGTTCTGCTTGATTTTTAAGACCCACATACGGTATAAAGTGTTTTATCCAACGCAAGGGGAAAATGATGCCAAGAGGAAGAGGTCCACACGGTCCTAAAAAGCTCCGCAAGAAAAACCGCAAGAAATAACTGAATGTCTGAGATACGAATCCGGCCAGCAGCCAAAACCGATGCGAAAATGATCGCAGAGCTGAGTTTGGTTGCTGGCGGTGGCGTTGTTGAATATTTATTAACAGGATTAATGCCTGGATTTTCTGTGCAACAAATGATGCAATTTAGATTTGGCGGCGACGAACTGCCATTTTCTTATTTGTGCTGCAGTGTTGCAGAGATCGATGGCGAAATCGCCGGAATCTCAAACGCTTATTCTAGCGACTATAATAAAATCCCCAGCTCTTCTGAAAAAGATTTTATTCCAACCGATAGAATTAATTATTTGCTAAAGCCGCTTTATAAAAATATCATTCCAAATAGTTATTACTTAAATTCAATTGCTATATTTGAAAAATTTCGCGGTAAAAAAATTGGTTCGGCATTATTAAATCATGTTGCAAACGAGGCAAAACAAAAAAATTTTAATAGCGTAATATTGCATGCTTGGACTGATAATACAAAAGCAATTAAATTATACGAGCGCGAAGGATATAAAATCATTGAGCATATTGATATTCAACGACAACCCTTGTTGCCGCATGATGGCGGAATGGAGTTGATGCAGCTTTTTCTTTAAAAAATTCCAAAAACACGGTATTGCAATTTTTCTGCGACATGATATTTTCACCAGCTAGGTTTTTTAATTAAAGAGAATCCTCATGGTGAAAAAAATAAAAAATAAAGCATATGTTGAGCTTCTTGGAACCATTAAAGCCAGAATTGCAGATGCGCAATATGAAGCTCTCAAGACTGTAAACAAAGAGCTGATTGGATTGTACTGGGATATTGGGCGTGCGATTGCTCAACGTCAAAAAATTGAAAAGTGGGGAAAATCAATAGTAGAGCAGCTTGCTAAGGATTTGCAGACCTCATTTCCAGGGATGCATGGCTTTTCTGCCAGAAATATCTGGTATATGAGAAATTTTTATCTTTGCTACCATCAAAATGAAAAACTGCAGCCAATGGTTGCAGAAATTGGCTGGACACATAATGTTCTGATTATGGAAAAATGCAAGAATGATTTAGAGCGAGAATTTTATATTCGTATGACACGAAAAAATGGCTGGACAAAAACTGTTTTGATTCATCAAATCGATAATCAGTCTTATGAAAAAATGTTGCTTAATCAAACTAATTTTGAAAAAACACTTTCCAAAAAAACTATTCAACAAGCAAAATTAGCTGTGAAAGATGAATATACATTTGATTTCTTGGAGTTAAGTGAAGAGCATAGCGAGCAAGAATTAGAAAAAGCAATTTTAACCAAAATGGAAAATTTTCTACGTGAGATGGGTGGCTTATTCACGTTTGTTGGCAGTCAGTACCGTCTAGAAATTGACGGAAGAGAATTTTTTATCGACATTTTGTTATATCATCGTACCATGAAGTGTCTCGTTGCAATTGAACTCAAGATTGGAGAATTTCAACCAGAATATGTTGGAAAAATGCAGTTCTATTTGCGCGCGCTAGATGAAACTGTGCGCTTAAAAGATGAAAATTTTTCGATTGGAATTATTCTCTGCAAAAGCAAAAGTAAAACAATAGTTGAGTACACGCTTCACGACTCAAAAAGACCGATTGGCGTTTCAGAATATCGGTTGTTTAATAAAATACCCAAGAAGATACAAAGACAATTGCCGAAACCGGAATTAATTGCAACGCTATTGGGTGAGATAAATTAATAGCGGCCGCCTAGTATTTTTTATTTATTTTATTGCGTCTTAATCCCAATCGCAGCTAATCGTTTTTTAATATCAGGATGCGTTGAGAAATAATCACTCGCGGATTTATCGGTTTCAATGCCAGCTTGCACGGGATCAAAAATATACGCTTGACGGCGAATAGATTCATGCGGTGTTGCAGCATAAGCTTGATTATAAGCCTCTTTGTTTTGCTCGTGATCGCTTTGAATTTTTAATAAAGCGCGAGAAAGTGGCTCGTTGGTTCGCATTAATTCAACACAACCACTATCTGCCATATATTCGCGTGTGCGGCTTAAATACAGCATTAATAAAACCGTAATTAAAGGCAATAAGTAACGCAGCGCAATGATAATAATAAATAGAGCGTTTTTATTATTACCGCCTTCACGATCACTATTTCCGCGACCTGAAAATAATGCATTCCAAAATAAAATATCAACTAATATTAAAGTAATATTGCTTAAAACAGCGGCCATTAACGTTAATTTAATATCGCTGTGGCGTACATGACTTAGTTCATGCGCCATGACAGCAGTTAATTCATCGCGATCCAATTTATTTAACAAACCTTGAGTGATGGCGACCATCGCAGATTTCTCACTGTAACCGCTCGCAAATGCGTTCATATAATCCGCATCGATAATAAAAACTTTCGGCATATAATGTAAACCTGCCGCGATTTTCATTTCTTCAATGACGTTATATAACTGTGTTTCTTGAATATTTTTTGCATTGATGGGCGTTATTTCGCGATATTCTGTGCCCATCAGCATTAATTTATCGTGAAAAGCAAAGGTGATAAAAATAGCAATGATTGCAACAATGCCCGCCATCACTGTTGCGATAGGAAATATTTTTAAAGTAATAATAGCCGCTGCAATTTGCGATAAAGACGCCTGCGGATAATGACTCGTGTTAATATACAAATCCACAATAAAACCAATACACAAATAAATAAAAATAAAAGACGCCAAAACAAAAATTGTTTTCTGTTGGTTTTTCTTTAAAGAATCGCGCCAATCTGTTGCGTGTGGCATGTTAGAATTTCACTGTATAATTTTCTTGTTGCTTGACTTGATCCGATGTTAACTGCCAATACGTAAAATCAATATTTAATTTAGCAGGAGAAACATTCGCAACCATGGCTTGAAAGAAAGATTTTTTGTACGCATTATATTTTTCAATGCTGTCGTTATAAGCTTGTTTTGCGTACGCTAATTTATTTTCAGTGCTGACAATTTCTTCTTGTAATTGCAGCGCATTTTGATTCGCTTTTAAATCAGGGTATTGTTCAAATACGGCATTAATGCCACCTAAAATTCCTGAAATTTTATTTTCAGCATCAATGCGACCTTGTGAATTACCAGCCGCTTTTGCCGATTCTGCTTGCGCGCGCAAACCCACCACGTCTTTTAAGGTGGTTTGTTCGTAATTCATGTATTTGCTGACGGTGGCAACCAAAGATTCAAATACTTTGTATCTGCGATCTAATTGAATATCAATTTGCTTTTCGTTATTTCTAACGGCTTCAACGTAAGCCACTAATTTGTTATAAATACTAACAAAAACGCTTACCAGCGCGATAGCGACGATGACAACAATAAGTGTGGTAGACATAGCATAAACCCCGATTGTTTTGAATGAGTGAAAGAGCTTTAAAATACCACTAATACCGGGCCAAATGCAATTGGTAATTAGTCTGATTAGTCGGTGTCGATAAATATGTCAATTTGCCGCCTACATTTCTTTTTTCACGACTTTCTCAATTGCAGAGATTACTGGATTGTTCGTAGCGAGCAATAAAATCTTGTCTCAAAACATTCAGTTTAGTACAAAATGGTTATAAAACTATATGGATAACACAAACAACCTCACGATTTTAATGCACGAATAGGAATATTTTCCTTCAAATTGATCATAAATCGCTTTGAGTTCGCCATCTTTTGATTTTTTTAATGCAGCAAAAATAAGATCAAAATCATTTTTTAAAATCCCGATTTTTAAATTTTCTATCAGCGTATTATTAATTTTTTTTAATCCTTGGAGCTTTTCTATATGATTAATAATAGTTCCAACGGTTAACTCACGTTTTTCAGCTATTAATTCAATCGATAAATTTTCTTTTAGCATTTCAAGTGTTGTGATGTGAGTAGGAATTTTTGTTGATTTGTTTTTATTATTTTTTATTTTGGCTTTATTACCCTCAAAACGCATCGCAAGTACTTTCTGTTGATGCTCAATTATTTTATTTTCAGATAATGTTTTTAGATAATCAACCACAGCAACAGATTTATTTTGAAAAATTTTATCCTGTAGAAGAATCTTAGGATGCACTGTTAATGCCATGTTATTTAAATTCATGAGTTTTAAACCGCTTAAACTACGCACTCTGGATAATGCAACGTATCCCATACCAGGTTCAAATGCATCGCCTAAATCTATTTCTGCCGCATCTAATGTCATGCCCTGGCTTTTATGAATCGTAATTGCCCAAGCAAGACGAAGCGGTACTTGCGTAAGCGTTGCACGCACAGTGCCATTGTCTTCGTAGTTCCATTCTTCAGGGCTTGCAGTAATAATATCATTAGAGAAAGTTTTAACGACCGGCCAGCCTTCGTTTTTATTAAAACCCACAACGACACAGCGCGTGCCATTCACATATCTGCCTGTGACATCGTTTTTTATAAACATTACTTCAGCGCCTATTTTTAGCTTTAATTCTTCTATCGCTAAACAATTTTTTTTGAGCGCTTCTACCAAAGCATCAAAACCATTGGTCGTCATTTTAAATATTTTTTCTTGACCTTGAAGATTAGCAAGCTCGTGTGAATTAATCGCGTCGACATTGATATTGCGCGAATATAACTGAGTCGCTTTGGTTGCGCCTTCAGGTTCTTTTTTATAACGCGTACGCAAAGGCACTTTGGTGTGTTCTCCCGCGGTGCCACTGCGAATATCATTTAAAATTGTGAGCAGGGGGTCATTGCCTTGGCGATGTTGTTCATGCAGATAACACACGTGAAAATCACTGTTTTCCCACGTGTCAGCTTCAAAAGCAAATCGTGTTTCATTGTTTGAAAAACCAGAAGATACCGGCGGCAACTGAAAAAAATCACCGCACAAAACAATTTGCATCCCGCCAAAAGGATCTTCGCAATTTAAAATATAATGCGCAATCGTATTGACCATATCCAGCTGATGTTTATGGAGCATCGATATTTCATCAATGATCAACACCTTCGTTCTTTTGTAATTGCGTTTGATGCGATCGTTCGCCAGCAATTTTTCTAAATCTTTTGGCGTCAGACGATCTTTCACGCCAATCCCAGACCAGGAATGCAGCGTCGTACCTTGTAAATGCGTTGCCGCAATGCCAGTCGATGCGGTGACGGCAACTTCCACGTTATTTTCTTTCAAGTAGCGAATATATTGATTTAATAAATAGGTTTTGCCAGAGCCCGCCGCACCCGTTAAGAAAACATTTTTTCCCATTTTTAATAAGTGAAGGGCTTCTGCTTGCTGCATAATTGTTTTTCTATTTTTTAATAGACGTAAACTTTAACATTTTCCCAGAGACTCGAACAGATTATTTGTGAGTGACGTGATCAAAATAATTTTAGATGCTCTTCACAAGAAAATGCAATTATAATCAAAATCCGATCAAGAAACTTAAGCCCAGAAAGGAATATAGCCTGTCTCTTGAATTTAAATTAACCCGATACACATTCAAACAGCTAGAACTGTATCATAAATAAATTTAGTAAAATAGGCGACAATAAAAACCGCTTAACGACTACATCTCTTTCTTCACGACCTTTTCAATTGCAGAGATAGCTTGATCGCTGAGTTCTTTAAAGTAGGTTTTTCGCATTTTAACACCCAGTGATCCATTATTTTCTCCGATGCAGCGAATAATACGATCAATTTTTAAATCTGGCATATCGATTATTTTTTGAATAGCTAATTTTGTTTTATCATAGCGCACGATAAAATCTAATTCTGCTTTAAAATACTCAGTAATTGTTAATTCAATGCAATTAAAAAGATATTCAGCAAATTTTGTATAGTCAATATATTGATAATGAATCTTTGTTTTATTTGAAACTTTTAGAACACCATCATCACTTAATTTATAATCATTAATAATCTTCATGAGCGGCTTTGAAAATAATTCAAGTATCTCATCGTATTGCCTATTATTTTTTAGCATAACCGCAGAGACAGGAAAAATAACACCCTCTGGCGTAAATTTTCTCTTTGATAATACATAGTGAATAATAAATCGATGAATTCTGCCATTACCATCTTCAAAGGGGTGTAAAAAAACAAACCCAAAAGCCAAAATGGCTGCCATGATCACAGCGTGAATGCCAGAATTGAAAAGCCTGTTTTCACATAATAAAAAATTTTTCATGAGCGATTCCAAATCTTCTGGCCTAGGTGAAATATAGTGAATTCGTTGCGTGTATGAGCGTGTTAACTCACCAACGTAATTTTGTGTTTTGCGATAATCCTTGTCGCGATAATTATTTTCAACAATAGCATTTTGTATTTTAATTAAAGCGCTTTTATCCAAATTCGGCATACTTGCCGCAGATTCAAGCAACGCAATAAATCTTTGGGTCCGCTTGATATCAGGATTCACTTTTTCAATACCAAATGAAGATTTAGTTTCCTTGGAGTAAAGATAATGTGTGGCGCGCGCCAGAATGGACGGATCAACCGCACCCATTAATTTTTTAGCCACCAAAGAAAGATTCTTATGCTCAAATTTCTTTAATAGAGCTGTCTTTCGAACTATCGGGCAGTATTCTTTATTTCCAAGAAAATTATCATTAACTGCGTGCCGTTTACTTTTTTCAGTATTGCCCACATAGTATTTTGCTGGATCTAATGCATTCACATAAGGTATATTTTTAAGATCAGGTATATTTAATTTCTTATCAGTTAGTAACTCGTATAAAAACCAAATAAGCCGCGTATATTTTCCTGACGGTGTTTTTTTAATAAATTGTGTCACCGCATCTGTTGTTGTGACTAAAAAACAATGTTTAATAATTTCAAGATGAATGCCATCATGCTTTATAGCAAATTCCAACTGCGCCAATAAATCAGTTGGATTTGGCAAAGCATAAGATTTTGGGTAAATAATTATTTCTTGATCATTTAAGCTCTGTTTTGAACCGCGACCTGTTTTGGTAATGTAACTCGCACGAAAATGCGGTATGACCTGAAGCGTAAGTTGTTTGATTAAATAGCTGTAGCCGATTTCTATGCAATTTTGCATTTTGTGGCCCTGTCTCAAAACATTCAGTATTGTCTCAAAACATTCAGTTTAGCACAAAATGGTTATAAAACTATATGGAGGCGGCGGGGATCGAACCCGCGTCCGCTGAATCTCAACCATTGGATCTACATGTTTAGATCTGCCTTCGGTTTTAACTGTTAGCATTCCAGCAGGCGGGATTATCTAACAGCGAGCCCTAGCGATTTAATTAATATAACATCGGCCACGCTATATTAACGATCTTATCTATCTGACCAGATGACTGAACCAATAAGCAAATTCAGGTCTGGACTGGTGCCGTTTCTTAGGCGGCGAGAAAACTATCTAACTGCGGTTTAGGCAGCTTGAAGCATTCCACCAGCGTAGTTGCTATCGTTTGCAACTAGAATTTGTAATTTTTATTTTACGAGCTTATTACGTTCGCTCGACATGCCCCTTTGGCCTCGTAAACGACGTCGAAACCGTGTCGCCCCCGAAATCAAAAAGTACACTGAAATTATAGGTGTTTTTATTAAAAAGACAAGCTTAATGCTTCAAAATCCGCAGTTTTTCACGATTCCAGTCCTTTTCTTTCTCGGCAGCGCGCTTATCGTGTTGTTTTTTGCCTTTGGCAATTGCGATTTGAATTTTTACGCGGTTTTTAAACCAGTGCAGATCAACCGGCACGATGGTATAGCCTTCACGCTCTTTAGCGGATGCCAATTTATTGAGCTCACGGCGATTTAATAATAATTTTCGTGAACGAATGGGATCTGGTGTGATATGAGTTGACGCTGTTTTAAGCGGTGTAATATGCGCACCAATTAGCCACGCTTCGCTATTTTTGAGCATAATATAGCTTTCTTTGAGCTGCACGTGACCGTCTCGAATGCTTTTAATTTCCCAGCCTTCAAGAACTAATCCCGCTTCAAATTGTGTTTCAAGCGCATAATCGTGATAAGCCTTTTTGTTACTGGCGATTAAGCGTTCGACCATCGATTTTTTCGACATAGCTTTTCTCATTCTGTTAAAAACCGGTATGATACCAAAACTAATTTATTTTATCAGAGAATAACGATGTCACGGCAAACACCTTTTAAAAGACCTAATATCATGGCGCGATTATTGATTATTGACATTAACGTTATTTTTAATGAAGCGAGCATTATTCAATGCTTAAGATTAACGCAAAGATTGAGATCGCGTTTTTTGCCTAAATTAAATCCTCTTTTAAAGGATTTGCTGTTTGAAAAAACCATCGAGCTTTCTCAGTTTGCGGATGGAAGAAATTTAAAGATTGCATTTGTTTGTTCTTCCTTGAATGACGTGAAAACAGCAGGTGACAATACACGTTATTTTCGATTGGCAGAAAACGAGTGGATTGATGAGATTACAATATGCAATATACTGACATCGCATTTTCTCTATTTGAAAGGTTGTTTTATATCGCTTGAGTTACCGATTATGCAAGGGTTATCCACTTTTTTTAAAAAACACCCCATACCATTAGCTCAAGTGATGTTATTTTCATCAAGCGAATCGCTTGCAAAAGAAGCTATGGATGAGCAATTACCCGTTTTGCAGTTTCGAAAAACGGGTGAATTGGATCAGTGTCATATCACTCATTTTTTTAAAAAAATAGCGGCAATCCTAAAAATTCAACCTGATAAAAAAATCATTATTTCGTTGGATGTGGATGACAGTATGTTGATTGAAATAGCACCCGATGTATTTGTGATTAATCCCTACTTGAAATTGTTTTTAGCAGACGCAATTAATCGATTTGGCTTTGATAAATTTCATTTTATTGTTGTGTCTTCTCGTTTGCCCGATGATTTATTTGAAATCCATTTTCCAAGTCACATAACAACACGCAAAGCGATTGAGATGTTGCAAGAGGCTTTAGCGCCGTATATTGGTGGCCAAAAGATTATCATTTTATCTCGACATGTTCATTGCTTGGGGGTCTATAGTAAGTCTAAAAATAGAGTATTTGCGAGTGAATACAAAATTGCTGTCATAAATCGTTATTTTCGTGATTACCGCTTTCCAATTTTTCATATTGAAGATAAAGACAGTGAGAACAATTTTATTGTTGATTGCAGAGCCGATACAACAGATATTGGGTTGATCAAAGTGTATTATGGTGGGGAATGTAGTCCTATTTCATTTTCAGTGTGGCTCATTCCAAGAGTGCCAGTGAATCTTTATGATTCATTTTTTAGAAGACGCTTTTTAGCGCTATCGCAACAGCGATCACAACAAAGAACGGCTTTAACGCCAAGATCAGGACAATAAATCATGCCAACAATCCATCGTTCCGCTATTGTGAATTACTCACCCGAGCAACTGTATGACTTGGTTAATAATATTAACGAGTATAAAAATTTTGTGCCCTGGTGTGTCGATAGTATTGTGCACACGCAAACAGAAACAGAAATGCGCGCGACACTGACTTTTTCAGCCAAGGGCATTAAAAAATCGTTTACGACTTTAAATAAATTAACAACAAATACTGCTATCGAAATGAATTTAATTGACGGGCCTTTTAAATATTTACATGGGATCTTTAAATTTGAACGTCGTGATAATAATAAAACAGAAATTACTTTTGATTTGTCATTTGAATTATCCAATAAGATTTTTGCAATGATGTATGGACCCTTGTTTCAGCAAGTGGCAGCTAGCTTGGTGGATGCATTTGTCAAGCGCGCAAAAGAGATTTATGGTGAAAATCAATGATCAATATTACTGTGAGCTATGCCAGGCCAGAAAAACAAACTGAACTGGCTTTGTCAGTTGAAGAAAATTGCACGGTAGAATTGGCTATTAAGCGCTCTAAAATTCAAAATTATTTTCCAGAGATCAAATTTTCGAATATTAAAGTTGGTATTAATAGCAAGTCTGCTAAATTAGACGCGCGCCTACAAGAAGGCGATCGCGTTGAGATTTATCGAGAGCTGACGATTGATCCAAAAGCCGCGCGACGATTACGAGCGGGGAAAATCTGATTCAATATCGGATACGCGATTATTTACAAAAGTAATAATCATTTTATTTTCGGTCATGGTGCGATGCGAGGGTTTAAAAGTATAGACATAGACTAAATGATTATTGTAATACACATTTTCTAGAACAGGCGTTCCCAGAATGCCAACGACCTGCGTTGGCGACATGCCATTGCGAATTTGCGCTATTTTAGTGGGTGATAAAATATTACCTTGCGAAAAAGGAGGGTGGTAAACACAGCCGGACAATAATAAAACACTGGTTATTAAAGTTATTCGTAACAATTTCATAAAAATCCCTCGAGTTCAGCCATAAATTGCTGATGATCATAGCCTATTTTTGGCGTTCTGGGTATACTTTTAGGAAGTGCACAGGTGGAAAATTCATGCAAAACGACAAAGAACTCAGACGCGCTGGCCTAAAAGTAACAACGCCACGCCTTAAGATTTTAGAATTATTAGAGCACGCCAATCCACATCATTTAAGCGCTGAAGCGATTCATCAGCAATTAAAAGAGCATGGTGACGACGTGGGTTTGGCTACCGTTTATCGTGTATTAACGCAGTTTGAATCCGCAGGATTGATTCGTCGTCATTATTTTGAAGGCGGCTTTTCAGTGTTCGAGTTAGAGCAAGGCCTGCATCATGATCATTTGGTTTGTACGCGTTGCGGCTTGGTAAAAGAATTTATGGATAAAACCATTGAAAAAGCACAAGATGAAATTGCACAAAAAGCGGGTTTTACTGTCACCGATCATCATCATACGATTTATGGAGTGTGTCAAAACTGTAGTGCAAAGTAATTAAATGGAATTATTATTTTGAAAAAAAGCCGTATTATAATTAGTGTATTTTTTATTTTTTTTGCTGCCACTGCAAGCGCCAATATATTTACTGCCATTTGGGGAAAACCAGTTCGCGATAGTATTTTTTTCTTGCCCGTTGGTTCGCACACGATGGATGGCCATCAAGGATTAAAATTTTTTCAATTAGCCGGCGGCACATACAAAACCTTTTATTTAATGACCTTTATTAATTCTTTTGGACAAAGGGTCGTTTCAGCTGGAATAGAGCGGTATTTTTGGCAATGGCGCAGACTGTCGCTGGGTTATGGCGCAGGCGTTATGTACGGTTACAACGGCAATCTCTCAACAGTACATGGCATCCCATTTAATAATTCTTTTTTATTTAAATATGATTTAAATCCCGTCGTCGTGGGTCTTGCTGATATTGCTATTACTAAAAGATTTCAATTAAGTTTTGTGATTGCACCATTGGTTGTGGCAGGCGGCCTCCGATATAATTTTGAAGATTAAATACTATGAAAAACTATGAAAAAAATTAAACAGCTTATTATTTTATTATTATTATCACCGATTATTTTAGCGGATTCTGTTTCTATTAATCCTGCCATCAGTTATGAACAATGGCAGATGCCGAATAATATTCAACCCATGGGCGTATTAGGATTACATGGTTTGGTGAATTTTAATAAAAATTTTTACGGCGGCGTTGGATTATATAGCGCTGTTGCAGGAAATAAAGGGGGCTTTTTTGCTTTAGCATTAGAAGCAGGCGCAGAGCAACAGTTGTTTTCACAATTGTTTCTAGATGCGGGTATTCGCGCCGGTGGCGGCGGCGGTGATAACACACCCGTTGGCGGCGGATTATTTTACGAGCCATATTTAGGCTTAAAATTTAATTTTTCACATTTTGCAACAGAGCTTTATTATAGCTATGTTAATTTTGTTTATGGCAATATTTCAAGCGATCAAATAGGCTTAATGCTGTCTTTTCCATTTGATTCAACTAATTTTAAATCTAGTGATTATTCAAATAATTATATCGCCGCATTATCAAAAATTTATTTCCCCGATATTAATTCTTTAAATAATAACGGACAAGCATTAAGCTCTAATATCGAATTTTTAGGATTTGAATTTGCGCATTTTATTTCACAAAAACTATTTTTCTTTTTTAATTTCTCAGGTGCTGTGCACGGCAATGGAAATGGCTACGCAGATGAATTATTGGGACTGGGGTATCAATTTCCATTATTGAATTCGAATTTTTTCGGCATCATTAAATTAGCAGCAGGTTCTGGCGGCGGCGGAAATATTAATACGGGCGGCGGATTAATATTAAATCCACTATTAGGGCTTGAATATAAAGTTAACTCAGCATTTGGAATAGAGCTAAACGGCGGATATATTACTGCGCCAGAAGGTAATTTTTCAGCAAAAGAAGCGCAAATTTTATTGAAATATTATTTTTCTCGTAATCATAATGGTAATTCTAATAATAATTATTTTAGAATTCGCATTTTAAATCAAACTTATTTTAATCCGCAAGCAAGTGACGGAACGATTAATCCCACCATGCAATTATTAGGATTAGATCTAGATTATTTTGTTTCGCATTATTTTTATATAACAGGTCAAAGCGCTTTTGCTTATATCGGCCAAAATACCGGTGGATATTTTTCAGGATTATTAGGCATCGGCGCACAAACTCCCACTATTTTACATTCAAACATTAATTTCTTTTCAGAAGTATTAGCCGGCACCGCCGGTGGCGCAGGTTTAGATATCGGCGATGGCGCATTGGTTGAACCTGTTTTAGGCTTGCAATATAAGATCAACCAATCATTTTCACTGCAAACATCAGTCGGCTATTTAGTTGCCGTCAGTGGCGGCTTTCATCCCGTGACATTCAATGTCGGCATCGGGTATTTGTTTTTGTGATTTAGCTAGAAATCTCCCTCTCCCGCAAGCATTTTTGCGCAGCGGGAGAGGGTCGGGGTGAGGGGTTTTTAGGGTTTTGCAACAACAAAATAAAAACTACAGTTTTAATTTACAATTGGTTTGAAGGAACCGCGCGTGCAGTTTGCGCAGCAAACGTAACAAGCGGATATTGTTCAATTATATTTTTTTCATAAAGCCAGTAATTCCATCAAACAAACCAATTATGCTAATCTCATCGCCGTAAGTTTTTTGCAGCATTTTTCTAAGCTGTTTTTCAACCCCAAAAAAAGAACCACAGCCAAATGTAAAAGTATCAATATTATTTTGTGTGAATTCATACACAATAATGTCATACAGACAATTTAATGTTTTTGATGGATTTTTTCTTAAATCCGATGGATTCATACCAGGTGATTTTGTTGCCGCTTGATATTTTAATGTCAGAATTTCTTCAGAGACAAGTGCCTGAATAAATGGGACATGAGCCATTTGTGCTGGAATAACAGTGAATTTTTGAGAACACATTTCGTTTGATAGTCTTATTACCAGTCTACCCAATCCAATAATGGGTATTTCATCATGCTCATTTACTTTGCTAATCGCCACATCACCAAATGCATACAGAATAATTGCTGATGGGTTTGAATTTTTAGCTTCCCTGATGCGCTCCAGCACAGAAGGAATTACTGCTTGTGCATCACTCATTGTATTTAATTCGATTAAAGTCGTATCTGCGTAAGATAGGACAAACTCACACTCTTCTGATTGATAAGGGGCTAAATCAGCCATGTTGAGCATCTGTTGATTGTGGACTGGTAAGATAATATTGATTTTTTTCATGAAAAGTCCCTGATTCTATAACGTGTGCAATATAACATAAAGAATAAATGATTTCATTCATCAGTAATTTCGTATAGAATCGGCGCTTAATTTAAGAGTAGATTTTGGGTGAGTGAGAAATAACAATGACAAAGCCAACACAATCAAAAATGATGGAAAAACTTTACGGTGAAAAGATAGCGGCAGTAGTTTATGCGCGCTGCCAAGAGCTGGGCGAAGATTTTAATGTGCGTGTTCAGGAGTATGTTTATGACACAATTTGGGCAAAACCAGGCATTGCATTAAAAGAAAAAAGTATTATTACTATCGTTGCATTGATTTTGGCAAATAAAGCAGAACAACTTAAAATTCATTTATGGGGATTGTTTCATCAGGGCTGCACGCCAGAAGATGTTGAAACTATTTTAAATTATTTGATTGAAAAAAATTATATTTCCAAAACAGAGCATGCTTCAAAAATATTAAAAGACTCAGCGCGCGAATATTTTCAGATGACTCAATCCGAATTTTCTCAGCTCTCTACCATCGATATAAAAAATCAAACACGCGAAAAAAACATTATTGATTTTGCTGCACATATTGTGATTGGTGATATCCCAAAAACAGAAAATTGTGCAAAAATACTGTTAGAAAATAATAAAATTAGTATTGATGACATGAAACATATCATGCAGCACATTGCGGTCTACTGTGGTTTTCCAGTTGAAATGAATGGGTTGATGGTGTTGAATAAAATAATGTCCTAACAAGCACCGTTGTAGTGGCCTGTGGAATTGGCACGGGAACTGCTTCAGAAATTGCGCTAGCCTTGAAAGCTAATAGAAATGTCATTTTGCTTAATAGCTCAGAATCCGCCAAGAATTTTTTTAAAAGCCTAAGTTCAAGTAAAATTTGGATTGCTGATACGCCAGAACAAGCAATGATGCACATTAAAAGTTTGATTTTATCTGCCACTTGATTTTAAAATTAATATTTTTACAACCTTAGATCAGTACAGCATGTGCTAGAAAACTCCCTCTCCCGCAAGCATTTTTGCGCAGCGGGAGAGGGTCGGGGTGAGGGGTTTTTAGGGTTTTTCTATATAAAATAACGAATATAATAAAATCTAATGAAAATGATTTGTGTGAATTTGTATTTGGCCTATAATACAGAAATGAATTTTTATTTGTATAATCAAAAGGTTGTGTTGTGTGAAAAGCTATCGGAAGCCTGTCTCAATTTCCATTCTGAAATTCGATTAAAATCATTTCTTTCATAAGTAATTTCATATAGAATCGCCGCTTAATTGATAGAATAGATTCTGGATGGTTGAAATGGACATATCAAAACCTGAAAAAAAACAATATAAATATTTGCTTTTTATAAGCATGCTGTTTATCACATTAATGCTGGCAAGTGCGATCTTGGTGAATCGAATTTTGGATTTTCACGGCATATTCGAACCAGGCGGAATCCTGGTTTTCCCGCTCACTTATTTTTTCGGCGACATTATTGCGGAAGTTTATGGCTATAAAATTTCTCGCCACATTCTTTGGTGCGGCTTATTTTGCCAATTTATTTTCGCATTACTAATTTACTTTGTATTGAAATTACCTGTTTCTCCGTTTTTTCATTCCGATAGTGCTTTTCATGTTTTATTGTCGCATTTGCCAGAATACGCGCTTACATTTACAATCGGAACAATTGCTGGCGGGTTCCTAAATATTTATCTTGTTTCAAAATTTAAAATACTGTGTCTCGGAAAGTATTTTTGGATACGCAGTTTAACTTCGACGGGTTTTGGTGAAGCGCTATTTACTATCATTACACTATCTCCAATTTTATTGATGCACAACTCATTAAGTCATGTAATTCAAATTCTGATTAGCGCTTATATATTCAAACTTTGCTATGGCTTTGTATTTATTGTTCCTGCATCACTATTAACGTACTTTCTTAAGCGCTCTGAGCAGATAGATGTTTATGATTACGGAACAAATTTTAACCCATTCATTTTAAGTGCAAATTAAGATGGATAAAAAAAATAAAATAGCCATTGATTTATTGCAGAATTCAGAGAGAAATTTTCAGAAAATGCTGCATTTAACCGCTAATGAAAATGTTATCTCAAATACTTGCCGAAGCGCTGAAAACTCACCCTTATCGTCGCGATACTTGCTGGGTGGTCTTAATAATCCTGAAGCATCAGATGATGCTGAAGGAAAAGGTTTTTCTTTGAATGGAATGAAGTCTGTTCGCTCACTCCTGTTGATGGCTGACACCGCAGTAAAAAAAATTTTTCACGCGAAGTATGCTGATTTTTTTCGATAAACTTCCAAAAATCTTCTATATTTTCCACTCCATCTGCAAGACGCGTCGATAAGCCAATAATCGCAATATCAGTATTTTTATCCATAAACAACCTCTCGGACTTGTTAGAAAAAACGATGGGTGGTATTCTGCGCACAAGATAACTAAATGGCAAGAAAAATGAGCGAATATCAAGGAAAAATTAAAAATTATTCTTCTTTTCTTATATTTTTAATGATGCTGTATGTCACACTGTTGATGATTTGCGTTTTGGTCGTTTATAAGCTTATTCAAGTTGGCCCGTTCATTTTTTCAGTGGGGACGCTCGTGTTTCCTTTTCTTTATGTGTTAAGTGATATTATTGCTGAGGTTTATGGTTTCAGGGTAGCGCGAATCTTGTTATACACCTCTTTTTATTGTGAAATATTGTTTGCGCTAATACTTTATGGTTTGGTGCATATTTCATCTCCTCTATTGCTACATAATTCAGATTATTTTACTCAATTGATTGGGCCGTTACCGAAGGTTGCACTAACCAATGCTATCGCGATGATTGCAGGTTCGTATGTAAATATTTATTTCATATCAAAATGGAAAGTATTATTGCGCGGAAAATATTTTTGGGTAAGAAGCATAGGTTCTTCTTCGATCGGAGAAGCAGTTTTTACAGTTATTGCTTTTACGCTCTATTTTATTGGACACGTCTCATTTCAAAGTGTGCTGACAATAATCCTATCAACATATTTAATTAAAATTGTATATGCAATAATTCTTTCTGGACCAGCAAATTTATTAGTTTATTTTTTGAAATCGGTTGACTGTGAAGAGGCGAAAACTCAGGAGCTTTCATTTAATCCATTCAAAAAAAAATGCGAAAATAAAATTTAAAATTAGCGATCGTGACCATAATGGAAAATTCAAAAAAAATCTATACTTTGGGTTCAAGTACCGAAGAGCAAGGACGTTTGATTTCACAGGGCAAGTTATATGATGATGCGAAATATTTGAAACAGTTTCTATCATTGCAAAGCAATATTCTTGAAGTAGGCTGTGGCTCCGGCGCAAATTTATGGGTAGCAAATAATGTTAAGCACTACACCGGTGTTGATATTTCGGAGGAGCAGATTCAAAAAAGCATCTTAACGGCGGACGAACTGGGAATTAAAAACGCTTCCTTTTTTGAAACTACCCCAAAAAAATTGCCATTTTCAGATGACTTATTTGATTTTACTTTTTGTAGACTTGTTTTGATTCATCAGGTGAATCCGATTATCCAGCTTAAGGAGATGAAACGAGTAACTTCATCTGGCGGCCGCATTGTTGCAATTGAGCCAGATGTTGAATTGTATGCATCTTCCAATTTAAGTCTAATGAAATTTTTTCAGGCAAGATCAAGGCTTGTGTATCAAGCGGGTCGTGGTTCGATCCAAGTTGCACGAAATCTTTTAAATTTATTTTCAAATATTGGTTTGAAGGAAATTCAGCTAATTAAGCACGAGATTGAGCTCACGGATCGAGAACCGGAAAAATTAAAACTTTTCCAAAAAAATATGTTAATGCTTGCAAAATCTGTACAAGATGAGTTAATTCGAGAAAATTATTTAACCTTGGAAGATTGTGTAAAAGCTGAATATGAAGCAGATTTGATTGCTAAAGACGGATGGTTGCGACAAGTTCTGTATATTTCAAACGGCATCAAGATTTAATTAACCTGTTTTTTTAAACCGCAGCAGAATAATCACCCACTAATTTTTTCTGCTCTCTTCCGCCTCCGCCTCCTTTTTCATCTCCGATTCCATAGCGGCGTGTTCCGAACCTGTTGCATAGCCAACTGAGTGAGCATCTTTTTGATCTAATCCTGCGATGATTTTTTCATCTTGTGTGATTTCATTTGCAGTGCGAATAATCGTTTTGTTATTGCCGCGCTCTTTAATGGCGAACAATAATTTATTGTCTTTTTCTGAAAGACGCTTTGCTAAAATTTTATATTTTGGTGCATTCATTTCAAGATAACCTAAATAGGTTAGCGTTCTAATATCGCGCTGAGAAAAAGCATCTGTCATTTTATCATTCGCTAAAATTTCCTCGGGACGCAAAGTGAATGTATGGCTTTTATTAACAAGCTGAATTTCCGCAAGATAATTTCCTGTTTCATCTTGATTAATTGAAATCAAGCGATAGGGATGCGAAGGATTGCTTTTTCTAATTACGGTTGAAATATTTTTAAATCGATCGACTATTGATGATATTACTTTTAGCATTTTTCACTGCACCTCATAACTCGCCCTTGCTTCAAAGAGCGTTGCGATAACCGCTTCTTTTCCTGATAATACGCGCATCTTATAGGCCTCAACGTCAGGATTCAATGCTTTTGCGAAGTACTTTTCGCCATCAATCAGTAACTGTCTGAATAATGGAGGATTTGATTTTCCAACAGAAGCTAAAACAAGACTTCTATCCGTCAATTTAATGTCAGGATCAAAAATTAAAACCGTATTTTTAGGAAAAAGCGTACCCATGGAAAAATCACGCAAGACGAGCGCAAAACATTTTTCGCGATTTTTACCCAACAGCGGCACAAAATTTTCAGTTGTTTTTCTCGCCTTTTCAAGGTGTTTTACGTCTTCCCACTCCACAATCGGAACCATAAAAACTTGTGGCGGAATTTTTAATGTCTGTTTTACAGGTATTTCTTCTGTAATACCATCTAAAGGCGCTTCACCCAAGAGCTGATCGGTTGTGATCTCGAAGTAATCTGCAATGGGTTTTAACGAACTGTCATAGGGACGTGTTGATTTTCCCGTCACCAAACGATGCACGGTTGGCGTTGGCAAATTTACTTCGCGCGCTAACGCTGATGCGTTCATATGCTTGTTATATAAAAGCTTAGTTAAGATTCCGCTCAGCTTAAAATAATGTTTTGCCACGGGTGCCGCCCTAAATTGTAATAAATTTTTCAAGATTATAACATTTTTTGCTCAAAACACAATTTAAATAACTCATTGATAAATATAATTTATTTTCAAAACTTGAAAATAAGTGAAAATATTTTAAATATTCTGTTGACTAAACTTGTAAAAGTTGTAATATCTCTTTCAAGTTTTACTAACGTAATTTGAAAATGCAAACAAGGAGTTTATCAATGCATCTTTATAACGGGACCGGTTGTCGCATCGTGATGATCGCTAAATTAGCAGCAGCGCAAATAACCATGCCAGATGAATCAAGCGAATCAAACGAAACTACTATTGTAGTTACAAGAAATCGTTTTTGCTTGGGAAAAGGGGAAGAGCAAGCTGAGCATTATCGCGTTGTGTTAAGTCAACACGACGCTTTTAAAGTCGAAAAGTTTGGTCACCCTGGCATGCGTTTGTCTGTGCGCGGCGATTTGCGCATGAATAATAATATTCCAGAAATAATTGCAGAAGAAATTGATTTCGTCGATTTCTCGAATGAAAACGAATTTGAAATGCTTGCGACATTACAATATGCGCTTTATCAGCAAAGCGGTTTGGCGGATGGTGAGCGAGTGGTGCATTGAGTTGGTTTTTCCCATCGGAGTTGATTGGGTGACATTAAGGAAGAACGGAGGAGAAATGAATCAGCTTGTTATAAAAATAGTCAATAAGTGTGGATAGAGGTAAAAATAACGCTTCTTTGGGCATCAAACGTTAATTGAGAAAAAAATGAATAAATTACAAAAAAGACTAGAACTGCGTCACATTAATATGATTGCGCTTGGTGGTTCCATTGGAACTGGTTTATTTCTGGTTAGTGGGTTTTCTATATCTGTAGGTGGGCCGGGTGGTGCATTACTTGCTTATTGTTGCATGGCAATCATCGTTTACTTTTTAATGACTAGCCTTGCTGAAATGAGCTCATTTAAACCTAGCGCCGGATCGTTTTGCGATTATTCCACGCAATATGTCGGAAAATCATTTGGGATTTCCATGGGGTATAATTACTGGCTCAGTTGGGCTAGCGCGATTGCCGTGGAAGTATTGGCAGCCACACAAATAATGGAATATTGGTTTCCGCACATTAATCCATTTTTATTAACTATTACATTTTTTTCAATCATCGTTGCTGCCAATCTTTTTATGGTGAAAGTATATGGCGAAATTGAATATGGATTATCATTTGTTAAAGTATCTGCGATATTATTATTTATTGTTTTAGGTTTTTTCACGCTATTTTCAACGCCTCATTTTGGCACTCATAATTGGCATATCGCTGATGCACCATTTCATAATGGAATAACGGGTTTTGCAGCCGTTTTCTTATTTGTTGGTCTTTCGTTTCAAGGTAGCGAATTAGTGGGAGTTGCTTCAGAAGAAACAAAAAATGCGCAAACGGTTATACCAAAATCGATTAAAATGATTTTTTGGAGACTTAGTTTATTTTATATATTATCAATTTTAATCATTACATTATTAATTCCATTTAATGATCCTAAATTAATTTCACAAAATAATGTATTAACAAGCCCATTTACATTAGTATTTCAGCATTATATTGGAAATTATGCGGGAGATGTTGTTAATTTTGTTATTCTTATTGCTGTACTATCGGCTGCGAATGCAAGCTTATACTCATCCAGCAGGATATTATGGTATTTAGGAAAATCAAAACAAGCACCAAAAATTTTTAGTCGTATTGATCGCAATGGTCTTCCGATAGTCGCTTTATTCGGCACGATACTGATATCAGGAATTTTTCTTGCTACTTCATTAGTGGGAAATAAGGTATTTCAATATATAGTACAAATCTCTTCCTTATCAGGTTTTATTGTATGGTTTGGGATTGCATTGAGTCATTATAAATTTAGAAAAAATTATTTACCTAAAAATAATATCGATGTTTCACAATTAAAATATAAATCAGCATTTTTTCCGTACGCTCCATTATTTTCTATCGTTATTATTTTAGCGGTTGTTTTTGGGCAAATATTTACTGTAGATGGAAATAGAACCGATCCATCATTACTTTTTATTACTTATTTTTCTGTTATTGCCTTTGCAGTTATTTACACGTCTCACAAATTATATATCTTATATATAAATCGTAAAAAAATTGGCAGTAATATCGATATAGTTTCAGCGCAAAATAAAATTTAAATTAAAACTGGAGATAAAAATGAAAAACATATTTGAACAACAAGGGTATTTGAAATTAAAAATTAATCCATTATTTTTAGCATCTAAAGCGCAGGATGAAATAGAAATTATTAGAAATAATTTTGATTCTTTAACCAAGGATCCTTATTCGGAAACGCGCAGTAATAGATTTAGATCTTATTCTAACTTAATTATTTTGCCCTGGGACAGAAAAATTATTTGGCTGCCATTGGAAAATAAAAGTGGACGTTATGTTTCATCTTATTGGCAGGGTGGTTTTAATCCTGAGCATGTGGGTGCGTGCAGAAGCTTTACGCCATTATCTACTGAGGTAAAAAACACTAACCTATTAAATAATTTAATTTTACATGATTTTGATCTCACATTTTGGAAAACAGGCAATACTTTGCCAATCTATGTAGGCGTCCATTTTGTGAAATTGTTAGTTATGGAAAAAAATGAAATTGCTTTCTCTTCTCCTGATTTATTGCATAGAGATGGCGAGGCTTTTACTTTCGCGCATTTATTTCAACGCAAGAACGTTCAAGGTGGCGTAAATTATATTTCAACTCCGGAGCTTGCCAATAATAAAATAGGAGATGTTCCAGAAGATAAAATATTGATGAAGTTTGAATTGCATGAACCATTCGAAAGCTACGCGGTATGTGATGAAATGGTTAGTCATTATGTTTCTCCTATTAAAATTGATAACCCAGAATTGTCCTGCGGGGTTAGAGAAATAATGCTGATTGATTTTTCTAATATGCAACAACAAATATAGGATTTTTTATGCTGCAATTATTTTCCATCTTGCTTGCACTAATTGCAGGGCACTCTTGTCGGAAGCTCCCTGTCTCGCAGGGAGTTTTAAATGCCATTCTTAATGCCTCGGTTTTAATTATTTTATTTATCATGGGGTATGATTTTGGTGGTAGTGCATCCAGCATGTTGACAGAAATTTTAAAATTATTAAAGCAAGTTATCACGTTTACATTTTTTTTATTGCTATTTAACTTTTCATTTTGCGCTATTTTTGATTGCTTTCAATCTAAAAAGCGTCCACAAGTCATATTAAAACCCAATCTCCATTTTTTATCAGCTATTTTTTCCAGTGGAAAATATGTTTTATATGTGATTGGCGGCATCACAGTCGGATACTTTCTGAAATTTAATATCAATTTTACTTATCTTGATACAGTCATAAGCATTATTCTTTTTATTATTTTATTTATTATTGGGCATCAACTAAGGCTGCAAGGCATTTCATTAAAAAATATTCTTGCGAATAAATTAGGTTTTGTGATTGCGCTCATTATTATTATCAGCTCTTTTTTAGCGGCGATAGTTTGCTCAGAAATACTCAATCTTAATTTGAAATCAGCTCTTATGTTGTCGTCAGGTTTCGGCTGGTATACTTTATCAGGCATTTTAAATGGACAGCTTATCAGTCACACAATGGGAACCACTTCATTTTTTATCGATTTTTTCAGGGAAATTATTGCTATTTTATTAATCCCTGCGTTGGGCACAAGGTATTCAATTCCAATAATAGGTTATTGTGGTGCTACGGCACTAGATTTTACTTTGCCGATTATTAAAGAAAATTTGGGTGATGCAAAAGTACCTATTGCAATTACAAGCGGCATGATACTAACAGTGCTTGTGCCTTTATTGATTCCGTTGATTGCATCTTTGGGGATTTTATAATGGCTCAGGCTTTTTTTAAAGGTGGATTAAATCACAACAATCAAGAAGGTAACGATAATGAAAGAAATTGAATTAAGTTTATTAGTAGCGGGAAAGCCGGAAGAGAAGAAAAATGATTACGTAAAATTTGGCATATGTTGCGGTTCGGGATTCTTTTGTGGATATGAGAGACGGAAACAACCTGAGACAGCATATCAAGTACCGAAAATAGAGCAGTCAAAGCGCTCGTGTGCGATTCAATAGCGTAGTTCTAAAAAATTGTAAATGACAAAAAATAATAAAAGCATGAAAACAGAAATTATTAAATTGATAAACATAATATAGAACGCAATGAACGTTATAGCTATTTTTTGACATTGATTAAAATGAAAATATTTTTAAAGAAAAATTTTTGTATTAATATCTGGAAAATATGTCTGAGCATTAAAGGTAGTTTCGTAATTTAACAACAAAAAACCAGGAGCAACACATGAGCACAACAACAACCGAAACAAAAATCGAAGACAATCATCACTCCGCTTTCGACTATCCAACTTGGGGTCTTGCTGAAAATACAGATTTATTTCCAGCGGAAATAATCATGCAATTATCGATTGAAAAAATTGCAACAGCAGTTGGAATATTAACCAAACATGTTAATTTAACGGGTTATGCGTTAAAAAATTCGGGCGGTATTAAACATTATCAAGGAAAAAATTTAGATGCATTGCAATTAGTTTGGTTGCGATTTGAAAGGGCTGATAAAAAAAATAATGGAATCATGGGCGAGCATATTAGTGCGACAATTGATGTTGCAAAACATAAAATAATGGGATTTACTCGCATGCAAGCTGAATTATTAGGCGATGCGTTTGTGAGTCATCAATTAGCTTTAACAAAAGCAATTGAATTTTTAAAATTAGCAGCTGCAGATTTAGTGCCGCATGATGTCGTTATTCCTGAAATTAATAGTTTACATTCAGGCTCGCGCTATGAGTTTTCACCCGAACTTAAAATAGGCAATGTTGAAGTTCACTGGATTGATGATCACAAAGAAGATCTTATCATTGAAGCTCAACCTATTGCAGTGCATGGCATGAAAGTAAAAATGTTTATTCCGTTAACTAATTTATGGGCGTGGGTTATCGTTGATAAAAACGGTGAAATTGAAACATTTGAAAGAAATATTTTTTGGAATTTTAAAGAATTTCGCCGAGAAACACAAATGTTCTTGCATGATAAGTGGTTGGATGCGCAAGGTATTTTTGGATTAAAACAAATGAAAATAGTAAAGTAATTTTGAGATAAAATATGAGTTGTATTACTGAAGTATCTGAATTAATTAGACAAGAAATTGCAGATGGCCGCATTGTTGGAACCAGCGTGATTGTCGCTAAAAACGGTGTTGTTATTCACGAAGAGCATGCAGGTCTTGCTGATCGCGAAATGAAAAAACCCGTAACGGAAGAAACTATATTTCGTTTATCTAGTTTAACAAAACCAATTGTAAGTGCTGCTGCGTTAGCGTTAATCGAAAAGGGCATTTTAAATTTCGAAGATCCGGTTATTCGATATTTGCCTGATTTCAGGCCAAAATTAGCCAGTGGTGAAGAGCCTGTTGTTACATTGCATCATCTACTAACCCACACTTCTGGATTGATGTATGGATTTTTGTCTCCGAACAATGAGCCATATGCATCAGCCGGTATTTCTGATGGCCTGGATGTTGTGGAATTATCGTTAGCGGAAAATTTACGAAAATTAGCGAGTGTTCCATTAAAGTAAGCGCCTGGAACGAGCTGGGATTATTCATTAGCAACAGATGTTTTAGGTGCAGTATTGGAAAAAGCATGTGAAAAATCCCTCCCGATTATCATAGAAGAATTAGTCACGAGACCTCTCGGCATGACAAATTCTAAATTCTATTTTGACGCGAGCGATAATAGATTAGCTACAGCTTATGCTAATCATCACGACCATGCTGAAAACGTGCGAAAAATGCTGGATTCAGATGCGGTTATATTTTTTGGTCCTGAAATTCGCTATACACCCGGTCGAATCAGCAACCCTCATGCTTATCCATCTGGTGGAGCGGGCATGGCAGGAACAGCGGCAGATTATTTAAAATTCCTAGAAGCAATTCGAAATGATGGCGTTGGATTAAATGGTGTTCGCATTCTTTCAGCAGACTCGGTTGAATTAATGACTACCGACTTGGTTCCAGATTTTGAAGTAGGTGCAGCAGGACCTGGTTTTGGCTTTGGAATGGGATTTGCAGTTTTGCGAGACTCAGAAAAAGCAGGCACTCCTAGAAAATTAGGCACTTTTGAGTGGGGTGGTGTGTATGGCAATAAAATGTTTGTCGATCCCAGGTCAGAATTGACAGTCGTCATTTTGACTAACAATGCCGTCTATGGATTGATGAATTTCCCCGGTCTTTTGACTGAAAGGATTTATCAGGGGTTATCGTAATTATTTAGCCCCTCACAGAAATTAACTAGAAAGTTCCCTCTCCTGCAAGCGCTTTTTGCGCAGCGGGAGAGGGACAGGGTGAGGGGCTGAATAATTACCTTTAATCAATTAAAACCGAGTTAACATGGCACCCACGACAATAAAAATCACTAGATTTACGCACATAACTCATGCATTATTAGCAATAAAATAATTTTTGAGAATTCAAGAGGGCAGTGATGAAAGTATTTTCAACAGGAATTTTAAATGGATATTTTGATGATCGATTTGGTCATCGCGGTGAGCAATTTTTAAAAAATATAAAGCCAAGTCGTTCATTTCAATTAGGGTGGAGTGATTTGCCAGCGGGTACAAAAACATTGGCCGTGATTTTTATCGATTACGATGCCATTCCTGTTTGTGGTTTTCCGTGGATACATTGGACCGTTGCAAATATTGATCCAGCGTTGGGTGAGCTGTCGGAAAATGCAAGCGTTGAAAAAAATTTATTAGAAGGCGTTACGAGCTGGAGCTCACCGATTATTCCGGCAGACTTCAAGCTCAGTAGAGAGGACGATGCAGGTTTTGGTGGATGTGCGCCACCTGATAAAGCGCATGAATACTCAGTTGATGTTTATGCGCTGGATACAACACTTAATTTAAAGCGCGGGTTTTATATGAATGATTTGCTAAAAGCAATGCAAGGCCATATCTTAGATAAGGCTACGGTTGTTGGCTTGTACAAAACTAAGGAAAATTAAATTTTAATTATTTAAATTTTAGGAATCTCCCATGCAATCCACAGTATTTTCATATCCCATCACGATTAAAGAAGGTTATTTAGATACATTTGGACACGTGAATAATGCAATGTATCTTGTTTTATTTGAAGAGGCGCGCTGGGATTTGGTGACTAAAAATGGTTTTGGGATGAAAAAAATTCAAGAAACAGGTTTAGGACCCACAATTCTTGAAATCAAATTGCGGTTTATAAAAGAATTAAGATTGCGTGAAAAAATTATTATTGAGACAAAAATGATTTCTTACCAAAAGAAAATAGGCGTGTTGTCGCAAAAAATGATTCGCGATAACGAAGTGTGTTGCGAAGCAGAATTGAAGATCAGTCTTTTTAGTGTAGCGGAACGCAAGTTGGTTTCGCCCACGCCAGAATGGTTAAAGGCAGTGGGAATTGAAAAGTTAGATTAAGCGATTATAACTTTTCAATAGTGTCACACTGCGTTTTTAATTTCTCAAGTAACTTCTGATTGGTATCAAATTGCATTTTTACATCTAAAACAACTTGTTCTGGTGCTTTATCAACAAAGGCTTTGTTATTCAATCGCGTTTGTGTTTGTAGTTGCGATTTTTCAAGTCGATCAATTTCTTTTTGCAGTCGCGATAATTCAGCCTGTTTGTCAATTAAGTCTGCCAGCGGAATGTGAATTTCAAGCTCGTCGCATAGCGCAGTTGCAGAATCAGGGATTTTTTCAGCGGGATTTCTAAAAATAATATTTTCTATTTTTGCAAGTGCCTTTAAATAATAGCTATATTTTTCTGTCAAAATCTTATCGTTTGCATTTCCCTTGTCTAAAATCACTGTAATTTTTTTTCCGGGTGAAATATTGATTTCTCCACGAATGTTGCGAATTGCAATAATTACTTTTTGAATCCATGCCATGGCAGTATCGGCCTCAACGTCTATTTTAGTAGTATCAATAGCAGGATAAGGCTGCAACATAATGGTTCCGCCTTTAATATTTAATACAGGCGCGACTTTTTGCCAAATGGATTCGGTTATGAAAGGCATTAATGGATGCAGCAATCGCATCATATTTTCTAGAACAAAAACAAGTGTATAGCGCGTGCCGTCTGAATTTTCCGCCGCTAAATCACATTTTGATAATTCCAGATACCAATCGCAGTATTCATTCCACACAAATTCATATAAAACTTTTGCCAAATAATCAAAGCGATAATCAACAAAAGCCTCGTGCGCCGCTTGAATAGTTTTCTGCAATTGACTGACAATCCAGCGATCGGCGATTGTTTCTAGGACGTGATTAGCTGTTATTGCATGCTCACCCAGATTTATTAAAACAAATCGCGAGGCATTCCAAATTTTATTACAAAAATTTCGATAGCCTGCTAATCGACCCATGTCAAAATTAATGTTGCGACCCGGTGTTGCTAAAGCACAAAAAGTGAATCTGAGTGCATCAGTGCCGTGCGGTGAAATACCATCTGGAAATTCTTTTTCAGTTTGCAGCTTTATTTTCTTTTCCATTTGCGGCTGCATTAAACCCGAGGTTCTTTTTTCAATTAAATTTTCAAGTGAAATGCCATCGACCAAATCAATCGGATCTAAAATATTACCTTTAGATTTCGACATTTTTTGTCCTAAACTGTCGCGAATTAATCCTGTAATATAAATTTGCCTAAATGGTATGTTGTTCGCTAGTTTTATTCCCATCATGACCATGCGCGCCACCCAGAAGAAAATAATATCAAAGCCGGTGACCAGTACATTGGTTGGATAAAAAGTATTAAAATCAGGTGTTTTTTCGGGCCAGCCTAATGTTGCAAAAGGCCATAATGAAGCTGAAAACCAGGTATCTAACACATCGTTATCTTGAGTTAATTTAAAATCATCTGATAATTTATATTTTTCGCGCACTGCTTTTTCATGATGTGCCACGTAAATTTTTCCTGCTTCATCGTACCAAACGGGAATGCGATGTCCCCACCATAATTGACGACTGATGCACCAGTCTTGAATATTCTCGAGCCATTGCAAATAAGTATTACTCCAATTTTCTGGAATAAATTCAATATGATTTTCTTTCAGTGCATTAATAGCTTCTTTTGCCATGCCATCCATTTTGACAAACCATTGATCCATTAATAAAGGCTCAACAACACAGCCAGAGCGATCGCCGCGCGGAATTTTATGTCGATAATCCTCTGTTTTTTCCAATAAATTAAGCGCTGTTAAATCAGCAATAATATTTTTGCGCGCAACAAAACGATCTAAGCCTATATATTTCTCAGGTGCATTATTATTTATTTTTGCGTCAGGCGTCATGATATTAATTGATTCTAATTGATGACGAAGCCCCATTTGATAATCATTAAAATCGTGCGCAGGCGTAATTTTAACGCAGCCCGTTCCAAATGTAGGGTCGACATAATCATCTGCAATAATAGGTATAAAACGATTTGTTAGTGGCAATTTTATTTTTTGTCCAATGAGATGCTTGTATCTTGCGTCTTCAGGATGCACGGCAACGGCGGTGTCACCTAACATCGTTTCAGGACGCGTGGTTGCAACAATAATAATTTCATTATTTATTTCATTGGTGTTTTCAATCGGATACTTAATATGCCATAAGTGTCCCGCTTCTTCTTCGCTGGATACTTCTAAATCCGAAATAGCGGTTTGTAATTGGGGGTCCCAGTTGACTAATTTTTTACCGCGATAAATCAAACCTTCATCATATAATCTGACAAACGCTTCCATCGTTGCGCGCGACACATTATCGTCCATACTAAAGCGCTCACGCGTCCAATCCATCGATGCGCCCAAACGACGAATTTGCTGCGTGATGGTTTGGCCTGATTGATGACGCCATGACCATACTTTTTTTAAAAATGCATCGCGACCCAAGTCGTGGCGAGAAATATTGTCTTTGGCAAGCTGTCTTTCAACCACCATCTGTGTGGCAATCCCGGCATGATCCGTTCCGGCTTGCCAATGCGTATTGTCACCTTGCATGCGATGATAACGAATCAGAGCGTCCATTAAAGTACACTGAAAACCGTGACCCATATGCAACGTGCCAGTCACATTCGGTGGTGGCAGCATAATGCAATAGGGATTGCCGGAGCCACTTTGCTCAAAAAATCCTTCTTTTTCCCAAAAATTTGCCCAATGGGATTCGATTTCTGCTGGTTGGTAGGTTTTTTCTAGTTCAATATCGCTCATGTTGAGTGCCACACCTTAATCATTCTGGTAAAATTAGACCGATATTGTTCCATAAAAGGCGTGTCTTGTCAGTGATCATTTTTCGTTATCTCTCTAAAGAAATTCTGGCAACGCTTTTGGCGGCGACTATGGTGCTACTCGTCATTTTTATTACGAATCAGTCTGTCCAGTTTTTACAGCATGCAGCAGCGGGGCAATTGCCAGCGACGGCTATTTTGCAATTAATTATGCTGCAAATTCCGCTGTTATTGCCTTATTTATTACCGCTGGGCTTGTATTTGGGAATTTTATTAACATTGGGTCGCATGCATTTAGATTCTGAAATGACTGTGCTTTCTGCTTGCGGCATGAGTCGCGCAAAGCTAGCCGGCATGGTAATGCTGATAGCGCTCGGTGTTGCGCTGCTAGTTACGTGGCTGATGGGATCCGTTGTGCCTAAGGCGCAAGGCGAGATTAATTACATCACGAGTCGCGCAGCGGTGACAGCTTCAGTGAGCCAAGTGATTCCGGGTCGATTTATGACTTTTGGAAAAGGCGATCAGCAAATTGTTTTTTATGCCGAAAGCGTTGAGAAGCACACCGTGATGCACAATGTTTTTTTAGCAAAAGAAATTAATGACGGCGCGCATGGCGACACAGAAAAGTGGGGAGTGGTTGTGGCAAAAACAGCCATGGAGAAAAAAAATTATCATCACAATGGTAATTTTTTAATTTTTGATCACGGCTATCGTTATCTTGGCTCACCCGGTGATAAAAATTATCAAGTCATGAAATTTGATGAATATGGATTTCGAATTAATACCAATCAAGTGCCGGCTTATAATTCGGTGCAATATTATTCTTTTTCACAATTATGGGCTGCGAGCCCTACAGATTTGGCTGCGAGCGCTGAATTGCAATGGCGAATTGCAATGCCCATGTCTGTATTAATATTTGCGTTGATGGCATTGCCGTTGTCCGAAGTACGTCCGCGATTGGGGAAATTTACGCAATTATTTCCTGCCATTTTAATTTATGTCACCTACGCGGATTTAATTTTTTTAGCGCGTGATTGGATTCGTACTGGAAAATTAGCGCCAGAGCCTGGCATGTTTTGGATTCATGGCGGCATGTTTTTATTGGCACTGTTATTGATTTTGTATCATATTGGCTGGCATCGCATTAAAGCTTTTTTCGCGGGAAAACATAAATGATATTATTGGATCGCTATATTCGACGCGAAGTCATTTGGGCAACGTTATTTGTGAGCCTTGTATTAATTGCGATTCAGAGTTTTTTGATGTTTATGCAGCAATTGCACGATCTGGGGCAAGAACAATATGGCTTGTTTCAAGTATTTATGTACGTGCCGATGCAAATGCCAACTCAGTTTTATCAGCTATTTCCCATCGCAGGATTTTTAGGATGTTTAATCGGTCTGGGCCGTTTGGCGCAAAGTAGTCAGCTGATCGTGATGCGTGCCTCAGGCGTTTCGATTGCGCGAATTGCATGGAGCGTTATTAAAACAGCTGTTTTAATGATTATTGTGGTGACCGTGATTGGCGAAGGCTTGGGACCGATTTGGCAGCAAAAATCTGAGTTGATGCGGCAGCTGGCGTTGCATACGATTTCAAGCACGGGCTTGGTGCAATCGGTGTGGCTGCGTGAAGATAATGTTTTCACGCATATTCAACAAATAGAAACAGATACTAAAATTTCAGGATTAACGCGCTATCATTTTAATGCGCAAGGCTTAATGCAAAAAGCAACTTATGCTGACGCGGGTAAATTAATTAATGATCAGTGGGAATTGCAAAATTTAAAAACGACCGATTTTCACAAGCATCACACGACATCTTACGCGCAATCTCAAGCGCATTTAAAATTATTATTAAATCCAAATCTACAAGTGCAAATGGAAATGGGATTAACAGAGCAATCCATCACTGATTTGTATCACACGATTCAATATCGTCAATCCATTGGATTGAGCGCGAATCAACTTATTTTTTCATTATGGCAGCGAATATTCCAGCCACTTACCTCACTGATTATGATTAGTTTAGGCGTATTATTTGTTTTTGGTGCGCTGCGAAGTTCCAGCATGGGATCGCGTGTTTTAATGGGCGTGATTTTAGGTTTTGGTTTCTATATGTTGAATCAACTTTTTGGCCCCATATCGCTGGTTTATCAATTTCCGCCCATACTTGCCGCCGCAACACCCACGCTGATTTTTCTCGTCATATTTCTCGCGCTGCTGGGTCGGGTAAGGTGAGTTTTTTTAAAAATAACCGTAAAGCTTGCTATTGGTTTGAAGGAACCGCGAATATAGCCTTGTACGCGGATTCCTCCCGGGAAATTTTAGTAAATTAAAGTTGTATCGGATCCGCAAATCGACATTTGTGGATTTACGGATCCAAAAATAGGGTGTAAAATGGATCCACAAATCGACATTTGTTAATTTACGGATCCAAATGGCAAAATTTATCGGCAGAAAAGATGAAATAAACAAGCTCTTAGCGCTCACAAAAAAGAAAACGGCTTCTTTTGTTGTTCTGCGCGGCAGACGACGTATTGGGAAAAGTCGGTTAATCGATGAAATCAGTCAGCATTTCGATCATTACTATAGCTTTGAAGGCTTGGCGCCCGAAGAAGGTGTCACAGCAAAAGATCAGCTTGAAGAATTCTCAAGGCAAATGACTCAGCAGTTTGCACTTCCTTTTTCCATCTATAATGACTGGAGCGATGCTTTTTGGGCGATGGGAGAACGCGTTAAAACTGGAAAAATCTTAATACTATTTGATGAGATTTCTTGGATGGGCATGGATGAGCCTACCTTTTTGCCGAAAATTAAAAATTGCTGGGATAAATACCTCAAAAAAAATGATCAACTTATGTTTGTGGTGTGTGGCTCAGCTTCCGCTTGGATTGAAAAAAATATTTCAAACAGCACCGGATTTGTCGGACGTATTTCATATACATTAACGCTTAAAGAATTGCTTTTATCAGACTGCATTCAGTTTTGGCCAAAAAATATTGCCGTTTACGAAAAATTAAAAATTCTATCCATAACGGGCGGCATTCCAAAATATCTAGAGGAAATAAATGCAAAATTATCTGCCGAAGAAAATATTAAGCAGCTTTGTTTTACGCGCGGCGCCATTTTGGTAAAAGAATTCGAGCAGATATTTTCCGATTTTTTTATGCGTAAAAGCCCGCTGTACAAAAAGATTATTGAGTCACTGGTTTCTGGTCCAAAAGAAAGAAATGAGATTTGTAATTTATTAAATATTGATCCGGGCGGACGAATATCAGATTATCTTGAGGAGCTTGAGCTGTCAGGCTTTATTTCTCGAGATTACACGTGGGATATCGCATCGGGCAGTGATGCAAAATTAAGTCAGTATCGATTAAGCGATAATTATTTGCGATTTTATTTAAGATACATCGGTAAAAATTTAACGAAAATTAATCGTGATAACTTTAATTTTAAATCGTTAAATTCACTGCCAGAATGGAATAGTATAATGGGTTTGCAATTTGAAAACCTGATTTTAAATAACAGATCGCTTATTCATCACGCGCTCAATATTAATCCTGACGATATTATTTCTGAAAATCCATTTTATCAACGTAAAACTGACCGGTTTTCAGGCTGTCAAATTGATTATATGATTCAAACGAAATTTAACACATTATATATTTGTGAAATTAAATTTTCTAAAAACCAAATTGATTCATCTGTGATTAATGATGTTCAGAAAAAAATAGATGCTTTGAATTTCCCCAAAGGCTACTCTTGCCGACCCGTTTTAATTCACGTTAATGGTGTGACACAAGATTTGAAAGAGAATGATTATTTCACCGCCTTAATTGATTTTTCAGAGCACCTGAATTTGAGCGAATAAAAAAATCCGCTCATTTCGCCTTGAGTACAAGGCTATATTCGCGGTTCCTTCAAACCAATAGTAAATTAAAGTGATACAGGTTGAAAAAAATTTATGCAAATTAAGGCGATTAAGGCTTGTCTGACAAGTTTCTGACAAGTTTTTCTACTGAGTCGGGTGAGGTGAGTTTTGTTATTGATTTAAAGAGATCGTAATTATTCAGCCCACACAGCAATTAACTAGAAAGTCCCCTCTCCCTTGTAATCAAGGGAGAGGGTCAGGGTGAGGGTTTCTTGAAAAGAAATCATAAAACACGAGGTTTCTTTTTCAAAATAATTTCGTAGCATGTCTGTTATGAAAACAAAAGAAGAATTAATTCAGTTTTGCAAAGCGCTTCGTCAAAATAGTACTGACGTTGAAAAAATACTGTGGTATTTTTTGAGAAATAGAAATTTATTAAATTGTAAATTCAGAAGACAGCATCTAATCGGAAATTATATTGTTGATTTTATTTGCATAGACATTAAGCTTATAATTGAATTAGATGGCGGACAGCACAACTTACGTCAACAATATGATAACAATCGCACCAACTTTTTAAACCAGCAAGGGTTTAAAGTATTGCGCTATTGGAACAATGAGCTAACAATGCAGTTAGAAAGCGTAATGAATGATATTGTCAACGAAGTTGAAAAATTAAAAATCGATCGCCTGAAAAACCCTCACCCTGACCCTCTCCCTTGATTACAAGGGCGAGGGAACTTTCTAGTTAGTTGATGTGAGGCGTGAATAGTTACGTCAAATAAGTAACTCTTCCGCAGGCTCGCGCAAGTTATAGCGTGAACTCATAGATCGGCCGTAAGCGCCTGTATTTGCTATTAAAAATACATCGCCTTCAAAAGATTCTGGCAGTCTGCGCGAATAGCCCAATACATCGCCTGATTCGCAAATGGGGCCAACCACATGGGCGACTTGATTTTTAGGCTCAGCAAGGCGCGTTAAATTAACAATTTCATGATACGCGCCGTATAAACTAGGCCGAATTAAAGAATTCATTCCCGTTTCAATGCCGATAAAATGCGTTTCATTTTTTTGTTTTATTTGCGAGACTTTAGCTAATAAAACACCTGCACGCGCAACCAAGAATCGTCCTGGTTCAAGCCATAATGTTATATCAGGATGCGCGTCTTTTATTTTTTGCAGCGATAAATTAAAAGCCGCTAAATCTAATGCAGTTTGTCCTGGTGTTTCAACAATACCCAAACCACCGCCGATATTTAAAATTTTTGCATTGGGAAAATAATGTCGCACGCTTAATAATTTTAAGGCATTTTCTTGCCAAATTTCAGGTTGCAAAATGCCGCTGCCCGTATGCGCATGAAGGCCGATTACTTTAATATTGTTTTTATTGATAATACCAGCGGCTTCTTCTAAATCAGATATAAAAATACCAAATTTAGATTCTTCACCGCCCGTGCAAACAAATTTATGGTGCCCTGCACCGTAACCTGGATCAATGCGCAATAATATTTCACGACCTGAAAAAATAGCCGCCCATGTTTTTAAAATAAATAAATTATCAAGTGTAATATTAATATTTAATGTCAAAGCAGCTTCATATTCTGATTTAGGTGCAAAATTAGGAGTAAATAAAATTCGCTTGTGATTTATTGCTGGAAATAAAGATAAAATATGTCTGACTTCATAAATAGACGTGCATTCAAAGCCGATATTTAAATCATATAATATTTTTAAAACAGCGGGATTAGAATTAGCTTTGATAGCATAAAATAATTGATTAATGGCGCTGCAATTTTTTAATTGATTCGCAGCTTCAGCAATAATTGATTGATCATACACATAAAGCGGACCTGATGTTGAGGCAATACTTAATAATTGATCACGCTTTATTTTCCACCAGGTTAAGACCTCAGGCTCTTTTGTTCCAAATAATTCATTCCAACTTTGCCCTAAAAAATGATTGCGCGGATGTTGCTCGATTAGTAAAGCATGCAATTTTTTTGTTAGATAAACCGCCCTGTCTTCATCAATCACCAAAGTTAGATTTAAATCATTGGCAGATTGCGATAATAAATAAATTTGCTGTGATTCAAACAAATCAAAAACGCTTGATATTTTATGCAAAATCATTCGAATATGCTGACCCACCAAGCTAATTGATGCACAAGGGCCAATTATTTTAGCGGTCGCCATTTTATTTAATTGTATTAGCAAATTATTGAGAGAAGTTTGATTTCTTTTGACATCATTATTATCAACAGACACCGTCACTGTTGTTTCTGATGTTGAAATTAAGTCGATAGAAATACCATGTGCTTTAAACAGCGTAAAAACATCGGCTAAAAATCCAACTTGCTTCCACATGCGAACGGTTTCAATATTAATCAACAGCACATTCAATTTATTTACGATCGCTTTAATTTGCGTGCCATTTTGATCAGATACATCAGAAATCAATGTACCAGGCAAATCAATTTGCTCTGTATAGCGAATGTAAAGCGGGATTTTCTGTATTTTTAAAGGTTCAATTGAATTGGGATGAATCACTTTAGCGCCCATCGAGGCAATTTCTTGCGCTTCGGCATAATCTAACTGTAATAGTAATCGCGCGTTCGGCACTTCTTTTGGATTAGTAGTATAAATACCGGGAACATCTGTCCAAATTTCACAACATCTTGCATTCACCAATGCTGCAAAATAAGCGGCTGACGTATCTGAGCCACCCCGTCCCAACAAAACAGTTTCACCCTTTAAGTCACTTGCTACAAATCCTTGCGTGATAATCCCGACAGATAATTTTTCTAATTGTTTAGCAATCTCTGGATTATATTTTATTTCGCAGGTTGCAGATAAATAGTGATCAGCCTCTGTTGCAAAAGCATTTTTTTCTGAAATTAATATGTTACGCGCATCTTGCCAGGCAATAGCTATTCCATTATTTTGCAAAAAAGCAGCGCCTAATTTTGTTAATAATAATTCGCCAAATGATAAAATGCGTGCTTGAATTCTGGGTGAGGCTTCAGATAATAATACAATCCCCTTGATATAATGCGATAACAACTCAAAATCGTTTTTTAATAATGCATCAAAATCGAGATTAAGATCTTGTGCCAATGTTTGATGACGCAGTTGAATTTGATTTAAAATAATATCTGCGGCATCTGTTTTATTATTTGAAAGCGCAGCCAAAATTAATTGCTCTAAAGAATTTGTTATTTGCGTGATGGCAGAACAAACAATAATCGGCCTAAAACCAGCCTCAATATGCCTTTTGGTAATGGTGAGAATACTTTGCCAAGTCTCTTTTGTAGAAACGCTTGTGCCGCCAAATTTAATGACAATAAATGGGTTATTCATGCTCCGGTGCTACCATATAAATACCCGGTGCGTTGCGCAAATAGCCCTTATAATCCATGCCATAGCCAAACACATAATGATTATCAACGTGTAATCCTGAAAAATCAGCATGTGGAATTCCGCCAGAAATTCTTGCTTTTGATTTATCAACCAATACGGCGGTTAACACATCACTTGCGCCTTGTTCTCTGCAATATTTCACAATTTCAGCGAGCGTAATGCCGCCATCTAAAATATCATCGACAATTAAAACAGTGCGATTTTTAAGTGAAATACTGGGTGTCACTTTCCAAACCAATTGACTTCCTGATGTTTTGTTTTGATAGCGCGTTGCATGAATATAATCGACTTCTAATGGAAAATCTAAGCGCGGCAATAAATTACCCAGCGGCACAATACCACCAATGACGACGCATAAAAAAATCGGGTTATCGTGCGATAATCGCGCACTGATTTCAATGGCCATTTTATCTAATGCGCTGTTGACCTGCGTTTTAGAATAAATACAAGTGGATTTGGCTAATACTTCACGAATATGCTCTGGGAGCACTTCAGGTTGAGATGGGGTTGGCTTCTGCGTCGCAATCATGTGAATCTCCCTGTAGCGTAATCGTTTGAAACGCACATTCTGCACCATGATTTGCAATAATTGCAATAGACTTTAGAAAAACATCCTGCTGAACTTCACGATACTTTGCCCAATCCGTCGTTTTGGTAAAAGCATATACATTAATATTCAAAGAACTCGCTGCAAACTCCGTAAAATGCACCATAATTGTCTGTGTTTTATCAATCGAAGGATGATTTCGCAGCATATCGTCTATATCTTTTGTAATCAGGGCGACCACATTCACATCATCGTAGCGCACGCCAATCATGCTATTGATTTGACGATTTGACATGCGCGAGGGATTCACGATCACAATCGATGAAAATAAGCCATTAGGCACGTATAACGGCTGTTTTGAGAACGTGCGAATGCGTGTTAAACGCCAGCCAATATGCTCAACGGTGCCTTCAATATTACGATCTGGGGATGAAATCCAATCGCCGACTGAAAACGGCCGATCCCAAAAAATCATCATGCCGCCTAAAACATTCTCAAACGTATCTTTTGCGGCAAAACCGAACCCAATACCGCTGGCACCTGCAAAGGCAACCAAGCTGCTCGTTCTAAATCCTAATTCTGGCAGAATACTCAGCGCAAACAGAATGGTTGCAACCACGCGAGATAATTGCGCCAGCGCGCGCATCGTTGTTTTATCGCGCACCGGCAAATGCAACGAGCGCGGCGCAATTTCATTTTCCATCAAAGTAATAAATCTAAGCAAAGTCCAATAAATAGTCGCGAGAAACAGTAGATTTCGAATGGTATTTAAGCCAGACAAATTGCGTAAATCAATTTTAAAATGCAGCATGAAAAAAAACACAACGAAGCTTGCGGCTATCAACCAAAAAAAAGTTAAAAATGGCACATGCGTTGACTCAATCAACGACACCCACCAAGGATGTTTATGCCGATCTATCTTGCGAATTAAAAATCGATAAGTAATGCGGGAAATCCAATGAAAAATAATCATGCCAAGCAGAATCAAACCGATTGTAATCAACCAGTCGTGTTGGGCAATGTGGGGCGAAATTGTTGGAGTCATAACTTAGAATATATGCGCACAATGGCATTGTCTATAAAATTTTATTGCTGGCCCAAGGCTTGGCATACTTGTGTTTCTAAATCACCATTATCAGAACAGAATCGATCTGCATAAGGCCCAAATGGTTGCTGTCGCGTTGCAAATTGACTGCGACTAAAAAATCTTGATTCACCATAAATCAAAATCCCCGTAGGTTTTAGCCCGCACAATAAAAACCGTCGCTCCATATTCCGCTGATAAACATTATTTAATTCATCTGTAAAAATCGACCTGAGTTGATCTGGAATAAGCTGTGTGAGATTTAAAAGATAAGCAAATGATATCCAAATTGAATCCAGAGAAAGCAATATTTCAAATGCGGTTTCTTTAAACGGCCCATTCTCTTTTTTGGTATTGGGCGCAATTAGAGAATTGTAAATTATGCTAGTTATTTTTTTACTAAATTTTGGATAGCATTCAATTTTATTAATGCTGATAGCGTGAGAAAGCAAATCCAATCTTAAATCTTGGCATTTCGACACAAAGTCTGAATAAGCCAAATCATGCGGCATCAGCTTGGAAAAACCATTTCCATCAAAAATGATTTTCTGATGCAAAAAGGAATCGCCGTTACCCAGTTTCAACCCTCTTTGGAGAAAAGATAAAGCTGCGTTAATCATGTAATATGAATACAAAGAAGCGGCATCAGGGTGATTTAGCAAGACAATTTTAAGCGCCTCAAGCTGGCTTGATGCGATAATATCAATTTTGACTTTTTGATCAGTATCATAATATACAACAACTGCATCCCTCAAAAAAGGTATTTCTATTTTTTGAGCAGTTTGAAATTTAGAGGTGATAGCGCTTACGTCAATTTCAGATTTAACAATAATCCTGCAATATATTATAGTTTTTACCCAATCAAACTCTTCATCCAACACAGAAAGATTTGTATACTCATCTAAATGCGTCATTGAAATAACTTTTTTCCCATCCGAATTTTTACCAAACAAAACAAAAATCTTGCAGGTTAAAACACCACCCGTGTATAAACCAGTCGCGGGCGATTCACCTTCAATCCACCTGGTTGTTTTTCCTTGCAAGCAGTTTATTAATCTCTGGTAAGTTTCTGGTGATTTGTCACGCATATTTATTTACTCTGATTTTTATTTAAATCAGAGGCTATCATAAAATTAATTTTTTCTCCCTTAAGGAAAAATTAAATTTCTGATTTTTTCTGCAAATCCTCTGCAATAAGAAAGGAAAAGCATTTTTATTTACTATTGGTTTGGAGGAACCGCGCATGTAGCCTTGTAATCAAGGCGAAATAAGCGGATTCTTTTTGATGCGCGTATTTTATT